>JAJYRD010000059.1 GCA_021794275.1 Pseudomonadota bacterium
GTCGCGATGCCGACTGCGGCCGAGCGCCGAGTGATTGCCGAAGGCATGGCCCAGGCGCTTTTGCAGCCCGTGCGTACGGCCGACCGCCCCACGCTTGATCCGGCGGTCTTGGACCGGCTGGCCGCCGCCCCGATCGATCTGCGCGAGGTGCAACGGCGGTTGGCGCAGACCGTGGGGCAGGCGGTGCTCGCCCGGCGCAAGAGACTCTCGGTCGCCGATCTCCCTCGAGGGGTCGAGGCCTTGGCGCGGCCCCGGATGGGCTTTGTGTAAGTTGTGTCCGCGGAGTCCCTGATAGGGGGGGTCCGCGGGCTTTTTCTCTGTTTGGGTATTCGGTCATGAATAATCCCGTGAGCGGATCTGGTTCACCGAATAAGGAGGGATGATGAAAACCGCGACCACCGGCCCGACCGACATCCTGTTCGCAGGCGATGTGCATGGCCGCTTCGATTATTTGGTCAAAGCGGTAAAGGCGATTCGACCGCACGCGTTGGTGCTATTGGGTGACCTTGAGGCACCCCAGTCTCTAGCCACACTGATGAAGCCCCTAGAGGCTCTTGGGGCTGCTGTGTGGTTTATCCCAGGTAATCATGATACCGACTCACAAGACCGGTGGCAGAACCTAGAGGGTCTCGCCGATCGTAATCTCCATGGGCGGGTCGCTACCATCGCCGGTGTGCGGATCGCAGGCTTAGGTGGGATTTTTCGGGGGGAGATATGGGATCCTGCGCAAAATGCCCATTATTCAAGCTATGCAGACTATGGGGCGCGTACTCGATTAAAAGGCGCTCATGCTCAGGCTACCGGGGAGATTTCCGAAAAAACCGCCGGTCAACTGCTCAAGCATCGCTCGTCCATTTTTCCGGATGTCTATGAGCGGCTTTTTGATAGTGAGGCGGACATCCTCATCACCCATGAGGCACCCAGCTGTCATCCTTATGGGTTTACGGCCATCGACATGCTCGCCCAGGCCTTGGGCGTCGACCGTCTTTTTCATGGACACCACCATGACTGTCGGGACTATCGGGCCTTTGATGCCTCATTGGGTTTTCGGGCCTATGGGGTGGGTCTACGGGGCATCAGTGATAGTCAGGGGCACATTATACGGGCCGGTGAACGCGATCTCGAGCGAGCCGAAAGGAAGTAAATTCTATGGCGGACAAACTGTTTGTGGATGACCGACGGAAAGCTTTCATGGGTTGGCTTCATGCAGCACAGCACGTGCGGCCATCGCCTCCCTTAAGCGTGGGGAGATTGAGGCCTTATTCCTGGATCATGACTTAGGATCCAATCGTGCCACCGGCCATACCGTAGCGCTGTGGCTTGAACAAGAAGCGGCCCTTGATCACTGGGCTGTCGTTCCGGCGGTGATAGTGACCCATTCGGCCAATCCCGTCGGTCGACGCGCCATTGAAGCGGCCGTTATGACCATCACCCGATACGGGACAGAGATTTTATGACGTCGATTACGCTTCACGTGCTGTCGGATGTGCATCTTGAGTTTGCGGCCTGGCCACGTCGGGTGCCGATGGCCGACATCGATTGCGATGTGCATATCTTGGCCGGCGATATCGGGGTGGGTCTCATGGGCCTTGACTGGGCCTTAAAGACGTTCACGCGCCCAGTGATCTATGTTATGGGTAACCATGAGCTCTATGGACAGCGCACCACCCGTACACTGTGGGCGAAGGCCCGCGCTAAGGTCGCCGGCACGCATGTCCATTTGTTGGAGAATGAGGCCGTCATCATTGCCGGGGTCCGGTTTGTGGGGGCGAGTCTCTGGACAGATTTTTGCTTGCATGGGTTTACCCAGCAAAAGGCCATGATGCACCATGCCGCCGACAGTATGAACGACTATGCCCGTATCCGTATGGGGCGCTCTGGGGCCACTTGGCAGTACCTGACCCCCCAGACCACGCTGGCCTGGCATGAGAAAAGCTGTCTCTTTTTAGAGTCAGCGTTGGACAATCAGGCGCCCCACGATGTGGCCGCATCGTCTTTTCGTCGCACCGTGGTAGTGACCCACCATGCGCCCTCGGCACAAAGCCTTGGTAAGGCCCCGCCCTTCCCTGCCGATGATGCGGCCTATGCCAGTTCTTTGGAGGACCTCGTTGTCCGCGCCGATCTGTGGGTCCACGGACACACCCATGTCCGTGCGGATTATCTCGTCGACAACGGACAAGGTGGGCACACCCGCGTGGTCTCGAACCCTCGGGGGTATGTCGGTGTCGAACCGGTTAAGGCGTTTGATCCGCAGTGGGTAGTGACGCTCCCCCTGTAGCGGTGGTTGCGGGGACACGCCGACCGTGACACCCGGTGACGGAACCGGCCGTGAAGCGATCCCATATGGATCAGTTATACAGTCAGGGATGTTCTTCAATAAAAAGACCTCTATATAGAGGTGGGAGGGAATAATGCGCACCTTTTTTACCAGTGATACCCATTTCGGTCATAGCCATATTATTTCGTTATGCCAACGTCCCCTCGCAGATGTGGCATCGATGGATGCCCACCTGATCCAACAGTGGAATGCGGTTGTCGCTAAAACCGATATGGTCTGGCATTTGGGTGATTTGCGATGAAAAAACCCGAAGCGGTGGATACGTTATTGCGTAAGCTCCATGGCAAGAAGCACCTCATTGTCGGTAACCATGATCGGGTTAAAGATGTGCACAACTGGACCAGTATCCGCGATAACGCCGCGATAACAGTCGATGGTCATGCGCTCTATTTATATCACTACCCGTTACGGGAATGGCCTCATATGTGGCGTGGCACCCTCCATCTTTATGGGCATGTGCATGGCAACCTACAACCCCTACCGGGTTCTATGGAGGTCAGTAGCGATGTCTGGGGAGGCAAACCGGTGCAGATCGCCGATATGATGAGCGCCCGGCAACCCTTTGATGCCGAATACGAACAAAATCACCGCCGTCCGTTGCGTCTGCGCGCCTGGGAGTAAAGGCGAAAACCTATGCGTATAGCCTATGCCTCTGATCTGCACCTCGAGTTCCGCCTGCCCTTGGTTTTAAGCGGCTTGGCAACGGCAGATGTTCTGATATTGGCCGGAGATATCGAGACCAAGCCCTCTCAGTGGGCACAAGTATTACACGCCCTGCGTTCAGCGTACGCGGGACCTGTGCTTTTTGTGCTGGGTAATCATGAGTTTTATCAAGGCACCTTCCCAGACGACACCGCCGCCTACCGGGCGGCTATTGCGCAGGACCCCCAGGCCTTTTTGCTGGAGCGCGCGTCTCTCGTGATCGAGGGGGTGCGTTTTTTAGGAACAACGTTGTGGACTGATTTTGCTGAAGGTTGGGACGCCGCGGCCTGTGCCCGCTATATGGCGGATTTCGCGGTGATTACCGATGGCGCCCTTATGACCGAACTGCGCCCAAACACCATCTACCGCTATTATCAAGAGTCGGTCGATTGGTTAGAAACCCAATTCACAGAGCCCTTTGCCGGTCACACCGTGGTCGTGACTCATCATGCGCCGTCTTTGGGAAGTCAACATCCCCGCTTTGCCAAAAGCCCGATCTCAGGCGGCTTTTGTTCAAATCTTGATGCCCACATCAAGAGATGGACGCCCGCGGTGTGGATCCATGGCCATGTCCATGATCCATGGGATTATACGGTCGGCAAGACCCGCATTCTGTGTAATCCCTGGGGCTATCCAGAGGAAGGGCTGCCACGGGCATATCAGATTGTCGAGGTCTAGACTGATATAGATCGCCACCGGCAGATCCGGGGACAGACAAAAGAGCTTCTCGGCCGTGTAATAGACCTTGCTCGCGTTGCCATCCCCGTCGCTCAAGGTGACGGCGCTATCTGCGGCGAGCGCAATACCCCGTTTGTTCATGACCACCACTTCGCACGTCATAGGCCCTCCCCTGTTTCGGGCCGCCGAAGGGGCGCTTGGCGTACACACCACCCACTCCTTGTCCTGCAGGGGGGCCAGCGCGGCCTCAAACGCGGCGCGCTCATGGAGGGGCGCAAGATCGGACGTAAACGTGAGCTGCCCCTTCGCAAACAGCGTTTTGAGCCCCTCGCAATAGAGGCGGCGAAACAACCGCGAGAGCACGCGCACCGGCAAGAAGAACCCGGGGCGGCAGGCGATCCAGCGTTGCCCATCGAGCGATAAGCCGCCGCCTGGCACCACACAGTGCACATGGGGGTGGTACATAAGGTTCTGCCCCCAGGTATGCAGGATCGCCAGAAAGCCGATGTGAGCACCCAGGTGCTTGGGGTCGGCGGCAATCGTCGTGAGGGCCTCAGCGCTCGCTCGAAACAGCAGATCGTAGAGCGCGGCCTTGTTCTGGTAGGCCATCGCTGCGATTTCCTGCGGCAGGGTGAAGACCACATGAAAGTATTCGCACTCGAGGAGTTCCGCTTGGCGGTCTTCCAGCCATTGGGCACGGGCCAACGACTGGCACTTGGGGCAATGCCGATTGCGGCAGGAATTGTAGGAAATCCGCTGATGATGGCTCGCTTCGCAGCGCTCCACATGGCCGCCCAGTGCCATCGTGCGGCAGCGCGCGATGGCACGCATCACGCGGTAATGCATGGGTGCAAGCCTACCCGCGTGAGAACGCTGGTAGGCCACGCCGTGCTGGCGGAAGATATCCGCCACCTCGAGAGGGGCTTCCACAGACGGCGTCCGACTCAGAAATACGTCGGTGCGGGCCGCTCGTCCGGCAGCGGGACCGGAGGCAAAAGATCCAAGGGGCTGCGCGTGGCACATACCGTCTGGGTGGCGACCTTCAAGTAGCGCGAGGTCGTCGACAGGCTCCGATGCCCGAGCAAGAGCTGGATCGTGCGCAGATCGGTGCCCGATTCCAAGAGGTGGGTGGCAAAGGCATGCCTGAGCGAATGCGGCGTGATGGGCTTGGCGATACCCGCCCGCTGTCGGGCCTTTTGGCAGGCGGCAGCCACCGCGTCGCGGGTGACAGGCTGACCGAAGACGTCACCTGGGAAGAACCACTCCTGCGGGCGTGTCCGTTTCCAGTAATCGCGCAAATGCTCCAGCAAGTGGGTCGAGAGCATCACGTAGCGGTCTTTCTGTCCCTTGCCTTGGTTGACCCGCAGCATCATGCGCTGACTATCGATGTCGGTGACCTTCAAGTGCGTGGCTTCGGTCACCCGCAGACCGGCACCATAGGCGACCATGAGAATCGTGCGATGCTTAAGGCTCCCCACACAGCCCAAGAAGCGGCGTACCTCTTCGCGACTCAGAACCACTGGCAGGGTCTGTGGCTTCTTCGGGAGCGGGATTTCCTCTAGCGCCCAATCCCGCTTTAAGGTCGTGATAAAGGAAACGTAGCGCGGCGCAGGTGATCCCGATACTGCTGGGCGCTAGCTTGCGCCCATTTAGCAGATGGATCTGATAGGCCCGGATATCCTCCGGTCCCAGTTGCTCAGGCGAGCGGCCAAAGTGCCTGGCAAAACAGCCGACCCGCAACAGATACGACCGTTGGGTATTCTCGGCTAAGTTACGAATACGCATATCCTCGAGCATACGTTGACGCAGTGGGGTCATGTGGGGCTCCTTCTCTTTGTGGAAATGGGGATGCGACAGAAACAGCCTATCTTTCCCCAAAACCGGTCAGAGGGAAATGACCGCGAGAGCGAGCTGACCGGACCCGTGATAGGCCGATCTGCGTCGGTGATATCCATCGAAGGGAATTACCGCGTCAGCGGTTTAGTTCAATGTGACCGAAAGGGTTCTGAAAAAGGCCATCCTGCACCGCAAGAACGCGCTCTTCACCCGTACCCTCAACGGCGCCCATGTCGGCGATACGTTCATGAGCCTGATCCACACCGCCGAACTGAACCACGTGACCCCGTTTGAGTATCTGGTGGCACTCCAGCGCCATGCCGACGCGGTCGCCGCGAACCCCGCTGACTGGATGCCCTGGACCTGGAACTACCAGGCGACGCTCGCCCTGCAAAACCCCAACCCTGAGCCCCCCTGATTAGCCGATCTGCGCGGTGGCCGAGCGTTTTACGCATCTCTGCCGGAAGGACACGAAACGATAAGGGACTTTGCGATGGCGCATGGTCTCATGGTCGAGGTTTCGCGCCCCCTCATCACCCTCTGAACCGCTGCCTACAGGCCGGGCACTGCGGCTTTTGGTAGAGCTCGATCTGATAAAAGCCACTCCCGTGCACGGGAACCGGCCGGGGATAGGTCCGGGTGAGGCGGCAGCGGATAGAACTCTCGCCACGGTGTGACGACCCGTTCTCCATCACCCGTAACACCCGGCGCGCCTCGTTATAGGGAGGCTGGCCCATGACCCGATCGACGAGCCGTCCAAATGGCGCCATGCCCGTCGTGGCTTCGCGGCACCCGAACACCTTCACCCCCGGCGGAGATCAAGCGCAACCAGATAAGCCCGGGGCCCGCCACGCCTATCCCCGTGCCCCACCTGCATGGGTGTGCCGGGGCTGCGGGAAGACTCGGATGGATGCGTATCCGGGCCTGGATGCTCATCTTCTCGTCGGTGGAGAGGACGAATTCGCCCTCGCGCAGCGCTTGCCCCTACCGGGTACAGGCATACAGACCCAGGATCCGCCCGGGCGCCCCGAAGTGCGGATTGCGCGGAGAGATCCAGGGCGGTGTTGCCAGGGGCGAATGGCGTCTTCGTGCCGCCAGCGCCACACGGTACTCTGCCTGATGCGGGCCACCAACCGCGAATGCTCGGCTGAGCGTGCCACGTCCGTCACGCTCAGCCGCGACAGGGATAGACCCGGGGTGGCCGGCAACTCCCAGGCCGGCGCCTTGATCTCAACGGTGAGCCCTGGGGCGGGGAAGCCCTGGGCGGGCGCGCTCCTCCCGCCCCGTCAATCGCTCCCTGAATAAACGTTTTGGCCACAGCCCTGACCCCCTCACGTCGGGTACCCAGTCGGGCCGCGACCTCATCGTTGCTCATCCCATGCACCGCCATGAGAATCATCCTGGCCCGTTGCACCTTGCAATAAGGCAACGTCTATTTGGCCGCCCCATGATTCAGTTCCCGTGTTTGCTCGGCCGACAAATGAATCACGAATGGGCTTCTTCCCGGCATGCATAAGCTCTCCCGATGGCTTACCGCCAAGAAGCCATGCGGGCCTGCGCTTATCAACAATAATACGTTGGCGTATTTGTGAATTTGCGTGCTTAGGCGTCGTACACCATGATGGATCGCGCTGCGATCGCGCCAAACCTTGGCCCTTCATCGCGACCCCACACGTTCGCGTTCCGCCATGACGCCTATCGCCTCTCATCGAGCGGGATACCACATGAACGGCCGGCATGAACTCAGAGACTATCGCTTATCGTGGCGCCTGCCAGGATTGCCCCCCCTTTAAGCCGCCCCTCCACCGCCTCCGCCTCGCCCCATCCAGACCCCTTGCCGTAGCCGACGACATCGCTTGCGCGTGCGCGCCCGTATCGGTCACCGCGAGGCGCCCGCGCGCGCCTTGCATCGGCCCGTCACACGGACTGTATGCCGAAACTCCTGGAAGAGGCGGGATGGGTCATGCGGGAGCTGCGGCGCATGCCCCGGAACCCCCGACCCGGTCGGGCGCCAAGGGCATAACGGATAACGATTCCTCACGAAAATAGGGCTTAGCAAAAGACGCTACACCCTGTAAAGTGACGTCCCGGTGAAGACATCTCGGATCAAGGGGCCATGCCCTCGCAACGCCACCATCGGGACATGGCCGTCATTATGCCCTTCGCAATACACTAAGATGGCCATCCGCACGATTCATGGCGGGCTCAAGGCCTCGTGGCGAATATCGTTCCTGACACTCGGACTGCTGCTCTCAGGCTGCGCCGTGGGGCCACGCTTCCATGCGCCGCAGTCGGCGATGCCGACACGCTTTACAAGCGCCCCGCAGGATGCCAAGCCACGGTGGCCCAGCAAGACCTGGTGGCGCGGCTTCCATTCCCCAGCGCTCGATCGCTTCATACAAGCGGCGGAGCACCACAACTTCAGTATCCGCATAGCCGCCGCCCAGCTCGAGGCCGCCAATGCGCAGGTCGAGATCGCGGGGGCACCGCTTTTGCCGAGCGTGAGCGCAAGCGGCAATGCCCAATGGCAGCGCGCGCCCCACACCAGGATCGCATCCCTCGGCGCGCATAACCCGAGCCCCTTCTATGGTGCCTCGGTACAAGCCTCTTATCTCGTCGATCTGTGGGGCGAAAATCGCGATGCCCTCCGCGCGGCGCTGGCGGATGCCGCGGCCTCACGCTTCAATCGCGACACAGTGGCCTTGACCGAGGTCACCGCGGTCGCCACCACCTGGTTTCAGATTCTCGCTGATCGCGCGGCGCTCACCATAGGCCTGCGCAATCTCGGTGCCGCCGACCGCCTGTTGAAACAGCTCCAGGCCGAGTTCGCGGCCGGCACGGTCGATGCCGTCACGGTCGCCCAGCAGGCCGCGCTCGTGGCCTCCGAGCGCGCCAACATCCCCGTCCTGCGTTCGCAGCTGCGGCAGGAGACCCTTGGGCTTGGCATCCTGGTCGGTAAACCCCCCGAGCAGCTTGCCATACCCCGTGAACACATCGGCACGCTGCGGGTGCCGCCGGTCATGCCGGGACTGCCCTCGCGCCTCCTGCGCCGGCGTCCCGACGTGGCACAGGCCGAGGCCACGCTCATAGCCGCCAACGCCAACGTCCGGGCGGCGATCGCAAGCTTCTTTCCGTCCATTACGCTGACCGGATCGGCAACCACGAGCAGCGCGGCGCTCGACACCCTGCTCTCGCCCGGATCGCTGCTGCTAAATGCCGCCACATCGATCAGCCAACCGCTCTTCGAGGGGGGCCGTCTGATGGGTAATCTCGCGGTATCGCGCGCCATCTACCGCGAAGACGTGGCGACCTATGAACAGACCGTGGTGCGCGCCTTCA
>JAJYRD010000048.1 GCA_021794275.1 Pseudomonadota bacterium
TCAAGCTCCGCCCACACTTCGGCCGTGCACGACAACCTCACCGCCACTCGCGCCATGGACCCCCTCCTGCCCATCAGGTGAAGGAGGTATCATAATACTATTGGCGATTAATGCAATTAAACACTAGCGCCCGCTTAGGCGCAGTGAGCGCAACGTCATGCGGGGCAGATCGCGAACCGCTTTTACGGCGTTTATAAGGATGTTCTTTTCGGAAACCGACAAGGTCTGCAGGTCACCGTCATGGAAATAGACTAACGCTTTCAGGCTTTCGCTTGGCTGAAAGTTTGGCCCGAAAAGCAGCCGAGCCGAGGACAAACCGCGCGATAGGCTCACTCCGGCACCAATCATCGCGGCAATGTCGCGGTAGTCTTTGGCCTCGGCCCGTTGCAGCACGACCTTGAGCTTGGTCGCCATCAAGTCATCGAAAGAGGCCACCTCCAGTACGCCATCCTCGGTGATGTCAGGATCCCCAACCCGCCCGAAAGTCAGCGAACCGAAAAAGGACACCCTGGCATAACCCGTTTCAGCGGCCTCCGCAGGGATGAGCGCCGCCCAAGTGTCGCCCTGATCCTGGAGCGTTGTGGCGTGGGTCATGAACGGAAGGGCCGCTCTGATGGCCTCCCGATCGAGCGGTTTTTCCGAGAAGAAATCGAAATCAATCGAGTCCCGATGTCCCAGCCTCAACGCGACGGCCGTGCCGCCATACAGTGTAAACCCAAGATGCAGCGCTTTATGAAGCTTGGGCCAGAGGAACCGCTGGGCCGGTGGCAATATGGCCAGATTCGGGGAGAATATACGCATCATCCAAATCGTCGCGTCGGCAAGGCGGGGATGTCATCCTCGACAGAGGCGAGCCCCAGACGATAGTGCCAATACACCCAGGAGCGCTCATGAAATTGACCTGCCTCCGCATGGGTCAAGACCTCGCGCAGTACCGCGTCACCGACCTTTGCTGCGAGATATTGAACATCCGCGTAGTCGCCGATGTTCATGACCTGCGCGATCACCCGCTCCGGCATGTCGACTGCCTGGTCCGGCGTTTTCCACCAGACGTACTTGCCCGCCAGAGGCTTTAGAATTTCTCGGTTGATTCGGGTCATGGGACTCTCGTTTCACCGCGCCGTTGCAATTTTCCTGGATGCATTATACGCCCTTCCGCGCGGTGGGTACGCGGCGGCCATCCGTTGGATGGGCCCTGGGCCCACGAAGAACCGGTCGATGTCGTAAAGCGCGGTGCCCGCACGGCTGGGGCGGTTGGGCGCAAGGTTTCGCGCAGCCACGGGCCCGCCTCCGCCTTGAGATTCAAGGGTCGTCGGGCGTCCCTATGAGATCCGATATTTGCGGATCCGTTGAGAAGATATTACCCGGACAGCCTCGGGGCTGCCTCTGGTATCGGGCCATCTATGCGCGCGCGGATGGCTTGGGCGAGGTCCGTGAGGCGCTGCGAAGAGCTTTTCCCGAACGGCTTGCCATGTTCATCGGTGAGGAAGAACACGTCCTCGGCGCGCTCGCCGAAGGTCCCGACCTTGGCCGTCACGATACGGGTGCGGTTCACGTAGAGGGCCAAAGCCAGTTGATGCAAAAGCCCCGGGCGGTCCTGGGCGATCACTTCCATGACCGTGAGCTGACCATTTGCGGTCGACGAGAAATTGATCTCAGTCTCGATCGGGAAGTTTTTGAGCGCCCGCGACAAGGGACGAGCCGCCGACGCGCGAAATCCGGAGACCAGGTCCGCGCGCACCTGTTCACGCATCTGCATGAGTTCGCGCTTCGCCGGAAGGGTGCCGTTTGCGGTGAGCGCGACGAAGCAATCGAGGGCATAGCCCGATGCCATGTGGATACGCGCATCGACGATGGAGAGGTTCATGCGATCGAGGCTGCCCGTGAGGACGGCGAATAGTTCGTCGCTCAAGGGGCTAAAGACCAGAAATTCGATCGCCGCCTGGTCGGGGCGCACGCGGGCCTCTATGACAGGCAGCGCCACTTCGCCTGCTGCGGCAATGGCGCAGGCATGCCACGCCAGTGCCTCGGCATCGTGGCGCAGGAAGTAGTCGGCGTCCATGCGCGCCCAGTGCCGTTCGACGGCCTCGGGGGTCGCGCAATCACCCAGAAGCTGCAAGGCGTTGCGTCGTGCGTCGGCGATACGGGCGTCGATGTCGATGGCCTCTCCGATACCCCGGCGCAGGACGCGGGTCGTGTCGCGGTAGAGGCTTGTGAGAAGTCTGCCTTTCCAGTCGTTCCAGACAGCCGGGCTCGTGCCGCGAATGTCGGCGACCGTAAGCACGTAGAGGTTGTCGAGATGTTCGCGATCACCAACGAACCGGGCAAAGTCGGCGACGACCTCCGGGTCTGATATGTCTGTGTGCTGCGCGGTCCACGACATGGCGAGGTGATGGCGCACGAGCCACGCCACGAGCTGCGTATCGTAATCGCTGAGGCCCAGGCGTTGGCAGAATGCACGCGCCTCGGCTTCCCCGAGGCGCGAATGGTCGCCGCCACGCCCCTTGGCGATATCATGGAAGAGGGCGGCGAGATACAGGCGTTCAGGCTTGGCGAGGGAGCGCGCGACTTCGCTCGTCGTCGGGAGTTCGTGCTGGAACGCGGCCAGCATGACGCGCCGCACGTTGCGCAGCACAAACAGGCTGTGTTCATCGACCGTGTAGACATGAAAGAGGTCGTGCTGCATCTGGCCTACGATCTTTCCGAAGGCCGGGATATAGGCGCCGAGGACGCCATAGGCGTTCATGCGCCGCAAGGCCTTCGTGACCCCCGACGGCGCGCGCAGAATGGCGAGGAAGGTCCTTTGGGCTTCCGGGTCCTGGCGGAAGGTGCCGTCGATCAAGGTGAGATGGGCGCGCAAGAGGCGGATGGTCGCGGCACGCACGCCCTGGAGTTCCGGGTGGTCCTGGACGACACGAAAGAGATCCAGCATAGCGCGCGGGTCTTTGGCGAAGACATGGGCGTCGACGGTCTCAAGGAAGCCGTTGCGGGCACGAAACTTCGGGGTGAGGGCTTTCAGGGTCGGACGTTTCGGGCCGCGCAGGCTCTCGGCGAAATGCTGGAGAAGGATCTCGTTCAGCAGCTGGACCTGTTTGACTGTGCGATAGTAGCGCTTCATGAACTGCTCGACGGCAAGTCGTCCTGGGCGGTCGGCATAGCCCATCTGGAGGGCCAGCGTCCGCTGATGGTCGAACAGCAGGCGATCCTCCCGCCGCCGGGCGAGGAGGTGCAGACCGTTGCGGGTCTGCCAGAGAAAATTGCGGGCGTCGATGAGCGATCGGTATTCACGTTCGCCAAGGAAGCCGATCTTGACGAGGTCGTGGAGGTCGGCAGATCCCAGGTGGCGACGGGCGATCCAGCCGATCATGTGGATGTCGCGCAGCCCCCCGGGGCCTTCCTTGACGTTCGGTTCGAGGTTGTAGCCTGTGTCGTGGTAACGCGCGTAGCGGGCCTTTTGTTCGGCAAGCTTGGCCTCGTAGAAGCGCACGCTCGGCCATAGCTGTGGGGAGGCCAGCTCGTGTACGAGGCGCGCAAGGAGCGCTTCGTCGCCGGTCAAGAGGCGCGCCTCCATCAGGTTGGTCATGACCGTCGCGTCGGAGCGCGCGACACGCAGGCAATCGCGCACCGAGCGCACACTATGGCCTACGGTAAGCCCTATGTCCCAGAGGAAGCGCAGGAAGGGTTCGGCGAAGGCCTGGATCTTTTCGTAGCGGGGACTGTCCTGGAGCAGCAGCAGATCGATGTCGGAGGCCGGGTGCAGTTCACCGCGCCCATATCCTCCGACTGCCACCAGCGCGACTGAGACTTGGCTTGGGAGCCTGTGCTCGTGTTCGGTATAGGCCTGCGCGAGGATGTCGTCGATCAGTGCGGTGCGCATGCGCAGGGCCTGGACCCCGAGGCCCCGGCGTCGACGGGGCAATTCGGCCTCGTGAGTCTCGCGCAGGCGGGCGTCGCCGACCCGCAAGGCCTCCCGGAATCGCGCGATGTCGGGGCTCGAGGGCGGCGCCACGATGGTGTTGGTCAAGGATGCTCCTAGATTGTCTCGTCCGAGCGTAGCGTCAGGACCTCGTAACCCGCAGGCGTTACAAGCACGGTGTGTTCCCATTGGGCGGATAGGCCGTGGTCCCGGGTCACGACTGTCCAATTGTCCGGCAGAAGTTTAACCCCCGCGCCGCGCTGATTGATCATGGGCTCTATCGTAAAGATCATGCCCGGCTCCAGGGTTACGCCGGTACCTGGGTGACCATAATGCAGGACCTGCGGGTCTTCGTGAAAGGCGCGCCCTATCCCGTGGCCGCAGTATTCGCGTACGACGGAATAGTGTCGGCTTTCGGCCAGGGTTTGGATGGCGTGCCCTATGTCACCCAAGCGTATGCCCGGGCGCACCATTCGTATCCCCCGCACCATGCATTCGTAGGTCGTTTCGGTCAGGCGGCGGGCGGCGACCGAAGGCTCCCCGATATAGAACATGCGGCTCGTGTCGCCGTGGTAGTCGTCTTTGATGACCGTGATGTCGATATTGACGATGTCGCCGTGTTTCAGTTTGCGGTCACCCGGTATGCCATGGCAGACCTGATGGTTGACCGAGGTGCAGATCGAACGCGGAAATCCGCGATAATTGAGCGGCGCCGGGATCGCCTTTTGGGTATTAACGATGTAGTCATGGCAGATGCGGTCGAGTTCGCCCGTGGTTACGCCGGGCACGACACGGGGTGCAATCATCTCGAGGACATCGGCGGCCAGGCGGCCCGCTACGCGCATCTTCTGGATCTCGGGTTCGGTCTTGATCGTTATGGCCATCTGGATTCTTGGGTTCCGGGATCAAACGTGTGAGCGAAGCCCCATTGTCCGTGGTCCGGCCCCGGCGTTCAACCTTGCGTACGAGGAATCCCTGCGCACTCGACGCCGGGCTGGGCGATTCGCACTGTTACCGAGCCCTCGCCCGTGGTAGCATGCCGCCACGCGGGGATCCCCCTGCGCCCTCGTTTTTGAGGGATTATCGCACGCAGGTCGTCACGGCGTTCGGGTGCTCAGGGCCTTGGCTCTGAGTCGACGTCCGGGATCTGCGGTGGACAAACCCGTTTGGAGACATGTCATGGCTAACGTCACAATGCGTGAAATGCTAGAGGCCGGCTGCCATTTTGGCCATCAGACCCGGTTCTGGCACCCGAAAATGCGCCCCTATATCTTTGGCGAGCGCAACAATATCCACATCATCAATCTCGAGAAGTCGCTACCCATGCTGAGCGAGGCTGCCACATTCGTGCGCAAGCTCGCGTCCAACAAGGGCACCATCCTGTTTGTGGGCACCAAGCGTCAGGCCGCCGAGATCGTGCGCGCCGAGGCGATACGGGCGGGCTGCCCGTACGTGGACCATCGCTGGCTGGGCGGCATGTTGACGAATTACAAGACGGTGCGCCGTTCGATCGAGCGTCTGAAGCGGCTCGAGGAGCTGCTCGCCGAAGGCGGTGGCGCCGAGAAGCTGTCGAAGAAGGAGACGCTGAATCTGGAGCGCGAGCGCATCAAGCTGGATCGGAGTCTGAGCGGCATCAAGGACATGCCGAGCCTGCCGGACGCCTTGTTCGTGGTGGACGTAGGCCACGAGTATATCGCGGTGGGCGAGGCCAATAAGCTGAAGATCCCGGTAGTTGCGGTGGTCGACTCGAATTGCAAGACTGACGGCGTGGACTACGTTATTCCCGGCAACGACGATGCGAGTCGCGCCATAACCCTTTATGCGCGCACCATGGCCGACGCGGTGCTCGAAGGCCGCGCCTCTGTGGCCACCGTGGCGCCTTCAGGCGACGAGGAATTCGTTGAAGTGAAGGAAGATCCGAGCACGCGTACGGCCCCCCGCAAGAAGGCCGCGAGCCCCTATGATGGTTATGCGGGCGAAACCGAAGGGGAGGCCGAGGGTGCTGGCGCGGGGGCTGCGGATGCGCGTAAGGCCCGACCCAAGGGTCGCGAAGGGGCGGGCGCCAAACCCGCTCGGGGCGGCCGCGGCCGGTCTTGAGTCGGATTGGCGAATATTGATAGGCAAAGGGGGGCAAAGCCCCCTTTTGCGTGCGTGTGAGGACGGAATATGGCGATTTCAGCGGCACAGGTGAAGGATCTCCGTGAGCGGACCGGGCTTGGCATGATGGAGTGCAAGGCGGCGCTCACCGAGACCGACGGCAACATGGAAGCGGCGATCGATCTGCTTCGCAAGAAGGCCGGCGCCAAGGTGGATAAAAAGGCCCATCGCGTGGCGGCGGAAGGGGTGGTGGCGGCGCACGTTGATACGGGCAGCCGGGTGGGTGCGCTCGTGGAGGTCAATAGCGAGACTGATTTCGTTGCTAAAGAGGAGCGCTTCGTGGGTTTCGCCCAGGCGCTCGCGGCGCTCGTGGTCGAAAAGAACCCCGGCGATCTGGAGGCCTTGTTGGCATTGGGGTATCCAGGCGGCGGTACGGTGGCCGAGGCCCGCGCGGCGCTCGTGGCCCAGTTCGGGGAAAACATGACCGTGCGGCGCTTTGCGCGGCTTGAGGCCGAGGGTGGTGTGCTCGGGCACTATGTGCACGGGCGGCGGATCGGCGTGCTCGTGGCGCTCACGGGCGGAGAGCCGGCCCTGGCGCGTGATCTCGCGATGCATATCGCCGCGAACAAGCCCGCCTACGTGCGGCCGGATGAGGTCCCGGCGGATGTGGTGGCTCGGGAAAAGGCGATCTATGTCGCGCAAGCCGCCGAGTCCGGGAAGCCCGCTGACATCATAGAGAAGATGGTGATGGGCAAAGTCCGGAAGTACCTGGAGGATATCACCCTGGTGGGCCAGCCCTTCGTCAAGGACCCGGAGACCACGGTGGCCGCTCACCTGAAACGGTCCGGTGCGGATGTTAAGCGCTTCTTCCGTCTCGAGGTCGGTGAAGGAATCGAACGCGAGGTCAGCAACTTTGCCTCGGAAGTCATGTCACAGGTGAAGGGAAGCTGATCTATGGCGCGTTACCGGCGCGTGCTCTTAAAGTTGAGCGGTGAGGCGCTGATGGGCTCGGCGGGCTATGGTATCGACCCAGAGATCCTGAAGGGGATGGCCGATGCCGTTGCCGAGGCCTCCGACGGTACCGGGCTTGCGATTGTGGTGGGCGGCGGGAACATCTTCCGCGGGGTGTCGAGCTCGGCGAGGGATATGGACCGGGCGGAGGCCGACCTCATGGGTATGCTCGCGACGGTCATGAACGCGCTGGCCTTGGGCGAGGCCCTGCGGGCCCGCGGCGTGGTGGCGCATATCCAGTCTGCGCTTCCGGTGGGTACGGCGGTGCCGGCTTTCGACAGGCGTCACGCGCTGGAGTACCTGGATCGGGGTGAGGTCGTCATATTTGCGGCTGGCACCGGCAACCCCTTCTTTACGACCGATACGGCGGCGAGCCTTCGGGCCTTGGAGATGCGGGCCGACATCATGCTGAAGGCCACCAAGGTCGACGGCGTGTATTCGGCGGATCCGAAGCGCGATCCTGCGGCCGTGCGCTATCGGAGACTTAGTTACGATGACGTTTTGCAGCGCAGGCTTGGGGTCATGGACGCTACGGCCATTGCTCTTTTGCGGGAATTTCGCGTCCCCTTGCGCGTCTTCGATATGACGTCGCCCGGGGCGCTGGCGCGCATCCTCGCAGGCGCCGAAGAAGGAACTTTAGTGGAAGAAGGAGCGCAGTGTGAGTGAGGACCTGAAAAAAGACGTTCAGGCGCGCATGGCCAAATCCCTCGAGGCCTTGAAGGCGGAATTGGGCCGCATTCGTACGGGGCGTGCCAATACGGCGCTTTTGGACCACATCATGGTCGACTACTATGGGACCAAGACGGCGCTCTCCAAGGTGGCCAACATCACGGTCGCCGACGCCCGTAACCTCGTGGTGAACCCCTGGGAAAAGGGCGTGGTCGCGGCCATCGAGCGCGCGATCATGGAGTCGGGGCTCGGCTTCAACCCCGTGACGACTGGCACGACGATTCGCATCCCAATGCCTGCTTTGACCGAGGAGCGGCGTCGGGAGCTCGGCAAGTTGGCCCGCAGCGAAGGCGAGAACGCCAAGATCGCCGTGCGTAACATCCGGCGTGACACGAACAATCATTTGAAGGACCAGGTCAAGAAAAAGCTGCTCTCCGAAGACGAGGAGAAGCGTTTGGTCGAGTCGGTCCAAAAGACCACCGATCAGTTCATCGCGGAAATCGACAAGCTGGTCGGCGCGAAGGAACGGGATATCCTGGAGATCTAACCTGGGGCGCGTCAATGCGCCTATACTCGCGATATGACGACGACGGATCAGAGTTCTATGGCAGGCGGTCTTCCCTCACATGTCGCGGTGATCATGGATGGCAATGGGCGCTGGGCCAAGGCGCGCGGCCAAGCCCGTATTCAGGGCCATCGAAAGGGCGTCGAGATGGTCCGCGAGCTCGTGGCTGCGTGTGCCGAGAAGGGGATCGGGGCGGTCACGCTTTTCGCCTTCAGCAGCGAGAACTGGCGGAGGCCGCGGCTTGAGGTGCGTCTCCTGCGTCAGCTGTTTCTGCTGGCGCTCGATCGTGAGATCACGAAGCTCCATGACAACGATATCCAGTTTCGCGCGATCGGCGATATCGGGGCCTTCGGCCCTGATATCGTCCAGCGTGTACGCGACGCCGAGGCCATGACGCGCAACAACGGCAGGCTGCGTCTCACCATAGCCGCCAACTATGGGGGGCGATGGGATGTGGCGCAGGCCTGCGCGCGGGTCGCCGAGGAAGTACGTGCAGGAAGGATTGAGCCTGCCGCCATAACCCCCGAGACCCTGGCGCCTTACCTCAGTATGGCGGACGTTCCGGAACCCGATCTCTTCATCCGTACGGGTGGCGAGCAGCGGATCAGCAATTTTCTTTTGTGGCAGCTCGCCTACACGGAGCTTTATTTCACCCCCGTGTTATGGCCTGACTTCGATCGCAAAGAGTTCGATCTCGCCCTAAAGTCCTTCGCCGGGCGGCAGCGGCGCTTCGGGCGCACGGGAGATCAAGTCGAGGCGGCGTGGCGTGCTTAAAGAGCGCCTGCTGACGGCGCTCGTCGCGGGTTCCGCTTTGCTTGCGGGTCTCATCTTTTTGAATACCACAGGGGTCGCGGTCTTGCTGGGCGCAGTGACGCTCCTGGCGGCCTTCGAGTGGTCGTCACTGGTCCACCCCGGCTCGGCGACCGGGCTTGCCTTTACTCTTTTGACGGCGATCCTTGGGATCGCAAGCCTTGCCCTGCCACTTGCCGTCGTGGTGGCAGTGGGGCTTGCATGGTGGGCATGGGCGGTGGGCGAGGTGTTCGTGTTTCGTGACAGGGCAAGTCCCTTGTGGCGGCAGGCGCCCATCAAATGGCTCGCGGGCCTCCTTGTCCTTGTGCCTGCGTGGCGCGGTTGTTTCGCTCTGAAGTCTCAAGACCCCACCCATCACAGCCTCTTGATCTGGCTGCTCGCCATGGTGTGGGTGGCCGACAGCGTGGCCTATTTCGCCGGGCGGGCGTTCGGTCGTCATAAGCTCGCGCCACTCGTAAGTCCGGGCAAGACCGTGGAAGGAGCGCTGGCAGGCGTGGCGGGTTCCGCGGCGGTAGGTGCCGCGGGTGCTTGGTGGCTCGGCGTGCTACAGCTCGGCATAGGGGGCGGGGTCCTTCTCGGACTAGCCGTCGGGACGCTGTCGATCGTGGGCGATCTGCTCGAGAGCAAGGCCAAGCGATTGGCGCAGGTCAAGGATTCGGGTCGCTGGTTGCCCGGTCACGGCGGCGTTCTCGATCGCATCGACGCCTTGACGGCGGCCGTGCCGCTTTTTGTATGGACCATGCGTGATCTGGGAGTTCTTCGATGAGGCGGGAAGTGAACCATTCCGGGCGTGGGGGCCGGCAGGGGCTTGCGGTGCTCGGGGCCACAGGTTCGATTGGGGTCAGTACCCTGAAGGTTGTCGCCTTGCATCCGGATCGCTTCGAGGTGGTGGCTCTCTCCGCCTACCAGCGCATGGATGAACTGCGGGCGCTTTGTCGGACCTGGAAGCCGGCGATCGCGGTGGCGCATGCCCCGGAAGCGGCGCGGGCACTCGCCCAGTCGCTTGCCGGGGAGGGCACCGAGGTGTGGTCAGGCCCCGAGGCGCTCGAACGCGCCGTCTGCGACCCCCGGGTCACAACGGTGGTATGCGGTATCGTCGGGGCGGCCGGCCTCAAATCGGCGTGGGCGGCGGTGGCGGCCGGCAAGCGCGTGTTATTTGCCAACAAGGAGCCGCTTGTCATGTCGGGCCACCTGCTCTTGGCGCTCGCGCGTGAGAGCGGCGCCGAGTTGCTGCCGCTTGACAGTGAACACAACGCTGTTTTTCAGTGCCTGCCTAACGCCCGTCCTGACCTTGCCAAGTCCGGGGTGCGCCGCATCCTGCTCACCTGTTCCGGAGGTCCGTTTCGCAATACCCCCGCAAGTGAATTCGCGCGCGTGACGCCGGAGCAGGCCTGCGCGCACCCCCGTTGGAGCATGGGGCGTAAGATTTCGGTCGATTCGGCCACGTTGATGAACAAAGGGCTTGAGCTGATCGAGGCCTGTCGTCTTTTTGAGGCCAGGCCCGAGCAGGTCGACATCGTGATCCATCCGCAAAGCGTGATCCATTCTCTTGTCGAATATATCGACGGGTCGGTTCTGGCGCAGCTTGGGAATCCCGATATGCGCACCCCTATCGCTCATGCCCTCGGGTTTCCGGATCGCATCGAGGCGGGCGTCGCGCGTCTCGATCTGGCCTCTATCGGAAGCCTGGATTTCGAGGAGCCCGACGAGGCACGTTTCCCATGTCTCGGGCTCGCGCGAGCCGCGGCGATTGCTGGTGGCAGCGCCCCGACTATTTTGAATGCGGCGAACGAAGTGGCTGTGGAGGCTTTTCTCGCGCGCGAGCTTCCGTTCGCCGCCATCCCCGCGGTGATTGAGTCGGCGCTCGCTGCGCGGCCCGTGGTGGCGGTGGAGACTCTCGAGGCCATACTCGAGGAAGACAGGCGGGCGCGCGAGGCCGCGCGTGCGGCCGCAATCGCGCAGGGCGCGAAGGGGGTGTGGGCGTGTTGACGGAAATCGGCTACAGCGTGCTCGGCTATGTGCTGGCGATCGGCGTCCTGATCGCGGTACATGAATTTGGACACTACATCGTGGCCCGCGGGCTTGGGGTGAAGGTCCTTCGGTTTTCGATAGGTTTTGGAAAGCCGCTCCTTCTGCGAAGGGCAGGGCGTGACGCGACCGAGTATGTGCTCGCGGCGGTACCCCTGGGCGGTTACGTGAAGATGCTCGACGAAAATGAGGGCGAGGTCCCGGCGGCCGAGCGGCATCGCGCATTCAATCGCCAGCCCATCTGGAAGCGGATCGCCATCGTGCTTGCAGGCCCCGGGTTCAACTTTCTCTTCGCGATTGTGGCCTATTGGGTGGTGTTCATGACCGGTATCCCCGGTCTTAAGCCCATCATCGGCAAGGTTGCGGCACATTCGCCCGCGCAGGCGGCGGGCCTGCAGGCGGGTGATCTCATTACGCGCATAAACGGTCGGCGCGTGCAAAGCCTGGGGCAGGACCGCTTGTATCTTTTTCAGGAGGCTTTGGAGCACGCCCCGGTGCGGATGCGGGTGGTGACCAAAAACGGTAGCAAGCGGACCGTGACGCTCAATCTTGAGGGCGTCCACGCGCGCGCCTTAAGCAAAGGACATTTGAGCTCCGTGCTCGGAATCTACGGTTGGCAGCCTACGCTCACACCGCGTATCGCGGAGGTCATGCCGAACGATCCTGCGGGCAAGGCCGGTCTCAAGGTGGGCGATCTTGTCATGGGTATCAATGGGCAGGTGATGAAGGACTGGGCCCAGGTGGCGCACGTTATCCGCCGCCATCCGGGAGAGCCTCTGCGGTTTTCCGTCCGCAGGCACGGACAAAAACGGCAATTGATCATCACGCCAAAAGCCGTTAAGGTGGGAACCCGAAATATAGGCCAGATCGGTGCCGGCATCCGTGTTCCCACTTTGCCACCGGGGATGCGCGTCTTGGTTCGATTTGGGCCTATGACGGCGCTCCGGGCGTCTTTGAGCGATACATGGCTCATGAGTCGCTTGACGGTCGAGATGTTGGGGAAGATGTTGCTGCTCCAGGTTTCGCCGAAGAGCATCAGCGGTCCCATCACGATCGCGCGGTATGCCGGTTATTCGGTGCAGGTGGGTTTCTCGAGCTTTTTAATGTTTCTCGGGGTTGTCAGTATAAGCCTCGGGGTCTTGAACTTGATGCCCGTGCCTGTCCTCGACGGAGGCCACGTCTTCTTCTATCTGCTCGAGTGGGTCAAGGGAGGACCGATATCGGAGCAGGCGATCGGATGGGGACAGCGTGTCGGCGTGACCTTGCTGTTGGGTCTCATGATGCTTGCCTTCTACAACGACATTACGCGCATTCTCGGATAAGCAACGAGGCGGGCTTCAAGCAATGAAAAAATGGTTGACGGCGCTCTGTTTGGCGGGCGCGCTTACGGGAACGGTCCAGGCCGCCTCCTTCGTGATTGCTCATATCAAAGTCACGGGCCTGAAGCGAATCTCGCGGGCCACGGTCATGACCTATCTCCCGTTGCGGGTGGGCGAGCGGCTGACTTCGGCCCGTGCCGAGCGGGCCATCCAGGCTTTGTTCAAGACCGGCTTCTTTCGTGATGTAAAGCTCGAGGAGGCGGGCCGTACGCTGGTTGTGGCGGTGCGCGAGCGGCCGGCCATCGCGCGCATCACCATCAAAGGCACGCATGTCATAAAACCAAAGAAGCTTCTGAAGTCGCTCGCGGATATGGGCTTTGCCAAGGGGCGCGTGTTCAACCATGCGCTTCTCCACGAGACCAAGCAGGCCCTGCGACGCCAATACTTCAACCGCGGGTATTATGCTGCGCGGGTTGTCACCACGGTGAAGCCCCTGCCGCGCGACCGGGTCGCGGTGCGGATTGCCGTGACTGAGGGTAAGATCGCCCGCATCAAGCAGATCACCATCGTCGGTAATCATCGCTACAAGGAAGGGCGGCTGCTCGGTCGATTCAAGCTCGGTCCTCCAAACCTTTTCAGTTTCTTTACCGGTAACGACCGCTATTCACGTCAGAAGCTCGAGGCCGATCTCGAGAACCTGCAGAACTTCTATCTGAACCGCGGGTATCTTCAGTTCCGTCTTGTATCAACAGTGGTGGCCATCACCCCGAGCAAGGACTGGATTTATGTCACGGAGAACGTGCACGAAGGGCACGTCTACCGGATCTCCCATTACCGATTCGCCGGTCGACAGGTTCTGCGACCTTCGACGCTCGCTTCATTGATGCGCATCGAGCCCGGCCAGGTGTTTTCCCGTGAACGCATCACGAAAGGCACGCGCAGGATCATCGGAAAGCTCGGTAATCGCGGCTATGCCTTCGCCAATGTGCGGGTGGTGCCGGCCGTGAATCGTAAAAATCACACGATCGCCCTTACGTTGTACGTTGAGCCCGGCCAGCGCGTCTATGTGCGCCGGATACGGTTCTTCGGCAACACGGTGACACAGGATGCCGTGTTGCGCCGGACGATGCGCCAGTACGAGGGCGCATGGTTTTCGGCCAAGCGTATCAAGCAATCAGTGACATTGCTTCGGCGGCTCGGCTTCTTCACGACCGTGCGCGTGACCACTCCGCCCGTGCCCGGACATCCAAACGAGGTGGATGTGGACGTCCACGTTAAGGAACGCCCGACTGGGAGTATCGTCGCCGGTCTTGGATACTCGGACCTCTACGGCATCTTCGTGAACGGCTCGGTGACTTACCAGGACGTGTTGGGGACTGGCAAGGAGGTCTCGGTGACAGCCGACACCTCGGTGGCCTACAAGGACATCAACCTGACCTACGTGAACCCGTACTACACGAGCTCAGGGATCAGTCGCGGCTTCAATGTCTACGACAGCTCCTTCAATGCGGCCGCGGCCTACACCGCCGCGTATAACGAGAGCACGGTCGGGGCGGGAGTGTTCTATGGCATCCCGATCGGGGTCAATCGTACCGTCAATATTGGTCTTGCCGCCGAGCGCGTGGGCATCACGGTCAACTCGACGAGCGCCCAGGTCGCTCAGAACTTCGTGGCGCGCCATGGGTCGACCAACGACATCATCAAGGCCACCTTCGGCTGGTCGCGCAATACCCTGAACAATGCGATCTTCCCCACGAGCGGAACGTATCAGCAGTTGAGCGGGGAGGTGGGCCTGCCCGGTGGCAGCCTCGAGTATTATCGGGCCTCCTATCTGGCCAGCGTGTTTTTCCCGTTCGGGCGCCAGTACAGCCTGAAACTGAGCAATGAGTGGAGTTACGGAAACGGGTACGGAAACACGCATAGCCTGCCGTTTTTCAAGAACTTTTACGCCGGTGGCGCGAACTCGGTGCGTGGTTACCAGAACGAGTCGTTGGGCCCGCGCGATAGTCTGCCACCCTATGACCCCATCGGCGGCAATAAGCGTGTGCTGGCGAGCGCGGAGTTCTTCTTCCCCGTGCCCGGCACCTCGGCGCACAATCGCTCCATGCGGTTGTCCACCTTCATCGACGCGGGCCAGGTCTATGGGCCCGGCCAGCGCATCGCGCTCAACCAGATCCGCACGTCGTTCGGTATCGCTTTTGACTGGTTCTCACCGATTGCGCCTCTCAGTATCAGTATCGCCCGGCCCTTGAATGCCCAGCCGGGGGATCAGACACGCGCCGTCCAGTTCACCTTGGGCACGCTCTTTATGTACTAGCGGGAATCGGCGCCAGTGGCTAGGCTTCGAGACTAGAAGACGGGCGGAGGCGGGCGCGACCCGAACGGACATGGCGTATACATTGCGGGAATTGGCGGACGCGGCTTCGGCCACGTTGCGCGGGCAGGGGGAGGTCGAGATCGATGCCGTGGCGCCGCTCAATCGGGCTGGGCCGCGGCAGGTCGCCTATTGCGCCTCGTCGCGCTATCGGGCGCTAATCGCGACCAGTCGGGCAGGGGCGCTCGTTTTGCACCGGGACGACAGCGACGTGTTCCCGGGGAACGCGCTTTTGTGCGATGATCCGCGGATCGCCTTCGCGCGTATCGCGCGCCTTCTTCATCCCCCAGGTCCCATCCAGCCGGGCCGTCATCCGAGCGCCGTCATTCATGAAAGTGCGAACGTGGCCGATAGCGCGAGCATTGGCCCGCAGGCCGTGATCGAGGCGGGGGCGCATATAGGGGATCATGTCGCAGTCGGCTCGGGGGCGGTGGTGGGCGAGCGCTGCACCGTGGGCGCGTTCACGCGCATCGAGGCGCGCGCGGTGATCATGCATGACTGCGTGATAGGCGAGCGCTGTGTGATATCCCCAGGAGCCGTGATAGGCGGCGAGGGATTCGGTTATGTGCGGGAAGCCGACGGGCGATGGACCAAGGTGCCACAGCTTGGCCGGGTCGTGATCGGCAACGAGGTGGATGTGGGCGCGAATACTACTATCGACCGTGGGGCGCTCGGGGACACCGTCATCGCAGACGGCGTGAAGCTCGATAACCTGATTCAGATCGCCCACAATGTGAAGGTGGGAGAGGACACCGCCATGGCCGGGTGTGTCGGCGTTGCGGGCAGCGCGGTCATCGGAAAGCGCTGCATGATCGCGGGGGGATCTGGGATCATGGGCCACATCACGGTAGGCGATGACGTGGAGGTGACGGCGATGTCATTTCTGAAGGGGTCGGTGGCGGGCCCTGGGCGTTATTCGTCAAGCCTGCCGGCGGCCGATGCGGATGTATGGGCACGCAATCTTGGGCGCTTCCGGCATCTGGATGAATTGGCGCGGCGGCTGCGTCGCGTCGAACAAACAATAAAACAGATCCTATCAGGGGGAAACCATTGAATACGCTGGACATTCAAGAGGTGTTGAGGCACCTCCCACACCGCTACCCCTTTCTCTTGATCGATCGGGTACTGGATTATGTCCCCAACGAGTCGCTCGTGGCGATCAAAAACGTCACGATCAACGAGCCGTTTTTCCAGGGGCACTTCCCCGAGTACCCCGTGATGCCTGGTGTATTGGTCATCGAGGCCATGGCCCAGGCCTGCGCGATTCTTTCGTTCAAGACTTTGGGTAAGCTGCCTGCAGACGGCGGGATCTATCTGTTCGTCGGCATCGATAAAGCCCGTTTCAAGCGCCAGGTGGGTCCCGGTGACCAGTTGCGGTTGAGTGTAAAACTGACCCGCAAGATGCAGAGCATATGGCGTTTCGAGGCGACGGCCACGGTTGATGAGGCAGTGTGTTCGACCGCGGAACTCATGTGTACGTACAAGGAGCTCGCATGATTCATTCTCACGCTCTCGTCGATCCGCGAGCGGAGATCGACGCGGATGTCGAGATCGGAGCGTTTACGATCATCGGGCCTGAGGTCGTGATTGGGGCGGGGACCTGGATCGGGTCGCATGCGGTCATCCAGGGCCCTACGCGCATTGGCCGCGACAACAAGATCTTTCAGTTCACCTCGATCGGTGAGGTGCCGCAGGACTTGAAGTACCACGGCGAGCGCACGACGCTTGAGATCGGCGATCGAAACGTCTTTCGCGAATTTTGCACCATCAACCGCGGCACGGGCGGGGGCGGTGGTATTACGAGCATAGGCCACGACAATCTGTTCATGGCCTACGTCCACGTCGCCCACGATTGCCGCATCGGCAATCACACGGTTTTTGCGAATTGCGCAAGCCTGGCAGGACATGTGCAGGTAGGCAGCTACGCGGTGCTGGGGGGGTTTACGGGGATCCACCAGTTCTGCCGGGTCGGGGACCATTGCATGACGGGTGCGGCCACGGTGGCAGTTCAGGATATCCCGCCCTATGTGCTTGCCGCCGGCAATTCGGCGCGCCCCTACGGCATCAACGTGACGGGTCTGAAGAGGAGAGGCTTCACGGCGGAGGGGATCAATATGTTGAAGAGGGCCTATAAGACCATCTACAAGTCGGGCCTGCGGCTGGAGGAGGCGATCGGCAAGATCGATGAAATGGTCCCCGAATACGGGGAACTCGACGTCTTGGCGCGCTTTCTCAAGGTCGAGGGCCGGGGCATCATCCGGTAATGGCCTTGCGCGTGGGCATCGTGGCCGGCGAGGCGTCGGGCGACGCCCTCGGCGCGGGCCTTATGAAGGCGATGCAGGCCGCTACGCCCTGCACGTTCGAAGGTGTGTGCGGGCCTTTGATGATCGCCGAAGGGGGCTCGAGCCGGGTCCCTATGGAGGCCCTGTCGGTCATGGGGATAGCGGAGGTGGCCGGGCGCCTGCCGGAGCTTTTGCGGATCCGCCGGGATCTCATCGCCTATTTCCGCAAGATCCGCCCGGATGTCGTGATTGGTATCGATGCGCCCGATTTCACGCTTGCGCTTGAGCGCGCGCTGAAGGTGGAGGGTATCCCCACCGTGCACTATGTAAGCCCCACCGTGTGGGCGTGGCGACGCTATCGGGTGCGGACGGTGGCGGCGAGCGCTGATCGTCTGCTGACCCTGTTTCCGTTCGAGCCTCGTTACTACGAGGGACGTATCGACGCGGTGTGCGTAGGCCACCCTTTGGCGGACGCCATACCCCCGGGTGCTTCGGTCGCGCAGGCGCGCGCCGAACTGCGTCTGGAGGCAGAGGGGCCTGTGGTGGCCCTTTTGCCGGGCAGCCGCGTGACCGAGCTTCGGGCGCATGCATCGCTCTTGGTGAAGACCGCCCAAAGGCTCGCGGTGCGATATCCCGGATGCCGATTTGTGGCGCCCTTCGTCAATCGGGAGACGCGCGCGATCTTCGATCGCGTCCTTACGGAGCACAAAGCCTTCGATCTCCCCATCACGCGCCTCCACGGTCACGCGCGGATCGCGATGGCAGCCGCCGACCTGGTGCTTTTGGCCTCGGGGACCGCGGCCTTGGAGGCTGCGCTCATCGGGCGTCCCATGGTGGTGGTGTACAGACTCTCGTCTTTCACCTACAGCCTGGTACGCAGCCTCTCGAAGCTCCCCTACGTCTCCTTGCCCAATCTGCTACTCGAGCGGGATCTGGTCCCCGAACTCCTGCAAGCCGAGGCGAATCCTGATCGCCTGGTGCGCGTGGCCGAGAACTTCCTGGAAAGCCCCGAGCGATGCCGGGAGACCATGATAGCGCTTGGCGAGGTTCGCGAACGCCTGGGGCGGGGTGCCAATACGCGGGCGGCGGAAGCGGTGTTGGATCTTCTGGGCGTGCGCAGCAAGGCGCGTGAGGCCGCATGCGCGTCGTAGCTGGCATCGATGAGGTGGGCGTAGGGCCGCTCGCGGGCCCGGTGGTGGCGGCAGCGGTGGTACTCGGGCCGCGCCACGGGCTCATAGGCCTCGCGGATTCGAAGCGTTTGACAGAGCGGCGCCGGGCGCACTTGGCCGAAGAGATCAAGGGGCGCGCCCAGGCGTGGGCGCTCGGGCGCGCGGAAGTGGAGGAGGTAGATCGCCTGAATGTCTTGCATGCGGCGTGGCTTGCAATGCGCCGTGCCGTGGAGAATCTTTCCTTGGCACCGGAGTTTGTGCTCGTCGATGGCGTGCACCTGCCGACCCTGCCTTGCCCGGGCCGCGCCATCGTACGCGGCGATGCGAGGGTGCCTGTCATATCGGCGGCCTCGATCGTGGCCAAGGTGGCTCGAGACGCTGAGATGTGCGAATGGGATGCTGTCTACCCTCAGTACGGGTTCGCCGGCCATAAGGGTTATGGCACAGCGCATCATATGGCGGCGCTTGCGCGGTTCGGCGCGTGCCCCTTGCATCGTAAGAGCTTTGCACCGGTACGCAACGTGAGCAGTCTGCGGGGGGCGGCGTCATGAAAAGCTTCGTCCATTTGCGCGTCCATTCAGAGTATTCGCTCGCTGATGGTCTGCTGCGCCTGGACGAGCTTGTCTCTGCCTGCCATGAAAAGGGCATGCCGGCCGTAGCCCTCACCGATCTCACCAACCTGTTTGGCATGGTGAAGTTTTACAACAAGGCCGTCTCCGCCGGAATCAAGCCCATCATTGGCGCTGACGTGCTCATCCGCAGCGATGACCCGCAGCGGCCCTGTCGCGCCGCGCTGCTTTGCCAAAACCTGCAAGGATACCGGTCTCTGAGCCGGCTTCTCACACGCGCCTACGGCGAGGGCCAGGAGAGCGGCCGGGCCTGTATCGAGAAGGATTGGCTCGCGGGTCATGGCGACGGGCTCATCGCGCTCTCGGGAGGGCTGGATGGTGACGTGGGTCAGTTCCTTATCGGCGGCCACATGGATCGGGCGCAGGACGCGGCGCGCCGGTGGGCCGAGATATTTCCCGGGCGTTTTTATCTGGAACTACAACGCAATGGTCGCCCCTGGCAGGAGGAGTACAATGGGCGCGCGGTGGGTCTTGCGCGGCGGCTTAAGATTCCTTTAGTCGCGACCCATGACGTGCGCTTTCTCGCTGCGGAAGACTTCGAGGCTCACGAGATCCGGGTCTGCATTCATGAGGGGCGCACGCTCGCCGACCCAAGACGGCCCCGCCACTATACCGACCGCCAATATCTGACCGATCCTAGGGAGATGGCGTCTCTGTTTGCTGACATCCCCGAGGCCATCGACAATACCCTGGAGATCGCCCGTCGATGTACGGTCTCCCTACGGTTTGGGGATTACTATCTCCCGCAGTTCCCGGTCCCCGAGGGCGCCTCGGTCGACGATGTGGTGCGCGCGGACGCGCGCGCGGGGCTTGCCCGTCGCATGGCGCGCTTTGGTCCCGAGGAGCGCGCGGCAAAGGACGGACCCTATCACGAGCGCCTGGATCATGAGCTCTCGGTCATCATCAAGATGGGTTTTTCCGGATACTTCCTGATCGTCGCGGATTTCATAGACTGGGCGCGCCGCAACGACGTGCCGGTGGGTCCGGGTCGCGGATCGGGGGCCGGTTCGCTCGTCGCCTATGCGCTTGGCATCACCGAGCTCGATCCTATTGAGTACGACCTGCTCTTCGAGCGCTTCCTGAATCCAGAGCGCGTGTCGCTGCCGGATTTCGATGTCGACTTCTGCATGGATGGCCGCGACCGCGTCATAGAGTACGTCACGGAGCGCTACGGTTCCGACAAGGTCTCGCAGATCATCACCTTCGGCACCATGGCGGCGAAGGCTGTCGTGCGCGACGTGGGGCGGGTCCTCGACCACCCCTACGGGTTCGTCGACAAGCTTGCGAAACTGATCCCGCACGATCTCGGCATCACGCTCGACGAGGCGATCGCCCAGGAGGCGGCCCTGAAGGAGCGCTATGAGCAAGAGGAGGATGTGCGCGCCCTGCTCGACGCTGCGCGCAAGCTCGAGGGCCTGGCCCGCAATGCCGGCAAACACGCCGGCGGCGTGGTGATCGCGCCGAGCGCCTTGACGGACTTCATGCCGCTTTATTGTGAAGCCGGGAGCGGGCAGTTTGTGACCCAGCTCGACAAGGATGACGTGGAGGCGCTGGGGCTCGTCAAGTTCGATTTCCTGGGTCTGCGGACGCTCACGATCATCGCCAAGGCAGTGACCATGATCGATCGCCGCCGAGCGAAGGAGGGGCACGCGCCCTTGTCGGTCGGCGACCTCGCCATAGATGACGCGGACGCCTTCGACCTTCTGAAGCAATGCCGTACCACGGCGCTCTTCCAGCTCGAATCGCGCGGCATGAAGGATCTCATCCAGCGGCTGCAGCCGGACCGTTTCGAGGACATCGTGGCCTTGGTTGCGCTGTTTAGGCCAGGCCCCCTGCAATCGGGTATGGTCGACGATTTCATCAATCGCAAGCATGGGCGCGCGCGCATCGAGTATCCGCACGAGGCCTTGGCGCCGATCCTGAAGCCTACCTATGGCGTCATCCTCTATCAGGAGCAGGTGATGCAGATCGCGCAGGTGCTGGCCGGCTACAGCCTCGGCAAGGCCGATCTGTTGCGACGCGCCATGGGCAAGAAGAAGCCCGAGGAGATGGCCAAGCAGCGCGAAGGCTTTGTCGAAGGGGCGCGCGAACGCGGCTGCGACCCCAGGCTTGCCACCGCGATCTTCAATTTGATCGAGAAATTCGCGGGCTACGGGTTCAACCGTTCGCACTCCGCGGCCTACGCCCTCTTGTCCTATCAGACCGCCTGGCTGAAGGCCCATCACCCAGCCGAGTTCATGGCCGGCGTGCTGTCGGCGGATATGGACAAGACTGACAAGGTGGTGACAATGATCGCCGAATGCCGCGAGATGGGCATCACGGTGTCGCCGCCCGATATTAACCGTTGTGATTACGAGTTTGCGCCCGTCGATGATCACACCATCCTGTATGGCCTAGGCGCGATCAAAGGACTTGGTGAAGGCGCCGTCGATGCGGTTTTGAAGGCCCGGGGCTCAACTCCGTTTGCGGACCTTTTTGATCTCTGCCGAAGGGTGGAGGACAAGAGGGTGAACCGCCGCGCCTATGAGTGCCTGATCGCAGCCGGGGCCTGCGATGCCTTGGGACCGCATAGGGCGGCTATGATGGCGTCCTTGGACACGGCCTTGGCTGCCGCCGTCCAGCGCGGGCGTGATGCGGCGGTGGGGCAGGATGACCTCTTCGGCGACGCGATCGCCTTCAAGCCGGAATTCGCGGCGGTCGAACCCTGGCCCATGGAGAGGCGGCTCGAGGCCGAAAAGGACACCCTCGGGCTCTACCTGACAGGGCATCCCATCGATCGCTACGCCGCAGAGCTAAAGCGGATCACGAAGACCACGATATCCGATCTGAAGCCTACGGAAAACGCCTCGATTATGGTCGGGGGCCTGGTCGTGGCGTTGCGCGTCATTAACACGCGGCGTGGCGATCGCATGGCCTTCGTGACCCTGGACGACCGCACCGGGCGTATCGACCTCGCCATGTTCGGGGAGCTCTACCAGCGTTATCGCGAGCGTGTCGTAAAGGACGCGCTCGTCATCGTCAAGGGTGGCGTGAGTACAGACGAATACTCGGGCGGCTTCAAAATGACGGCCGAGGCCATCTATAATATCGACGAGGCGCGAGCGGCCTTCGCCACCCGGCTCGTGATGGATATAGAGTCCGGCCGTTGCGACGAGCGTTTCGTAGACGGGCTGCGCGAGATCCTGGGTCCGGTGCGAGATGGCAAGTGCCCCATTATCCTGCGTTACCACCGCCCTGAAGTCGTGGCGGATCTGGTATTCGGTGATGACTGGCGTGTCACGCCCAATGAGGCCGTGATGCGACAATTGGACGCGCTCGCGCCGAACGGCCATGCGCACTTGATCTACCAGGATGGATAGGGCATGAATCAGAACTACCTCGATTTCGAACAATCGATCGCTGATCTCGAGGCCAAGATCGACGCCCTGCGATTTCTGGACTCGAGCTCCGGCGTCAATATCAACGAGGAGATTGCGCGACTGCGGGCAAAAAGCCACAGGCTCACGCAGTCGATCTTTGCGTCGCTCACAGCCTGGCAGGTCTCGCAACTGGCGCGCCATCCCCAGCGGCCCTACACCCTGGATTACGTAGGGCGCATCTTTCAGGACTTCGAGGAATTGCACGGCGACAGGCTTTATTCGGACGACCCGGCGATCGTCACGGGCGTCGCGCGATTAGACGGCGCGCCCGTCGCGGTTATAGGTCACCAGAAGGGGCGCGACACCCGCGAGAAGGTGCGGCGCAACTTCGGGATGCCAAGGCCTGAGGGCTACCGCAAGGCATTAAGGATCATGCGCCTTGCGGAGCGGTTTCGCATGCCGCTCATCACCTTGATCGACACCATGGGAGCGTATCCCGGGGTCGGGGCCGAGGAGCGTGGTCAGAGCGAGGCGATTGCCCGCAACCTGTTCGTGATGGCCGCCCTGAAGGCGCCTATCGTGAGCGCCGTGATCGGCGAAGGAGGATCGGGAGGGGCTTTGGCGATCGGTGTATGCGATCGCATGCTCATGCTTCAGTACGCGACCTACTCGGTCATAAGCCCCGAGGGCTGCGCCTCGATCCTCTGGAAGAGCGCCGATAAGGCTGCGCTCGCGGCAGAAGCCCTTGGGATAACCGCCGAGAGCCTGAAGCGTCTGGGGCTCATAGACGAAGTCGTGGCCGAGCCGCTAGGCGGCGCACATCGGGACTACGATGCGGCAGCTGCCGCGCTCAAGGCCGCCCTCACGCAGGCCACCCGCGATCTTGCGGCGCTACCGATGAACGATCTCCTTACGCGTCGACATCTCAGGTTGCGCCAGTACGGACAGTTTGAAGAGCGCTAATTTTTCTTCGGAGTGGTTGGCACAGGCCCTCGAAGGGCTGGGCGTCTCGGTGTCGAACAGTCTTTTGGTGGCGTTCAGCGGCGGCCGGGACTCGACCGCGCTCCTGCACGCCGCAAGCCGTCTCGGCTGGCCGCGGCTTAGGGCGGTACATGTCAACCATGGCCTGCAGGCAAGCGCCGACGCCTGGGCCGCGCAGGCCCTGGCGACCGCACGCGCCCTGGGAGTGCCCTGCGAGGTGGTCCGGGTGAATGTGGGCCGCGGGGGGCGCGCAGGACCCGAGGCCAATGCGCGTGACGCCCGCTACCTTGCGTTCGCGTCGCATATGCGCGCAGGGGAGGTGCTGTTGACCGCCCATCACGCCGACGATCAGGCTGAGACCGTGCTTTTCAGGCTTCTGCGGGGGGCGGGCGTTGCCGGTCTCGGGGGTATGGCGGGGATACGGCCATTCGGCCCGGGCAGGCTCGCGCGCCCCCTCTTGACCTTGCCCGGGGCTCTGCTTGCGGCCTACGTCGCGGGGCGCCAAGTGCCTTACATCCATGACCCCAGCAATGACGACGAACACTACACGCGCAACTACATCCGTCATCGCCTGCTCCCTGTCATCAGCGCGCGTTGGCCCAAGGGGATGGAGGCCATCAATCGCGCCGCCCGCCACGCCCGCGTCACGCGCGATCTGCTCGCAGCTTATGTGGCGCGGGACGTGGAGGCGTGCACGGCGGTCGACGGCGCACTCATCGTGCCGGCGTTCCTGGGGCTTAGTCCTGAGACGCGCGCGGAGGTCCTGCGGGTGTGGCTTGCGAGGCGGGGCGGACCCCCGCTAAGCGAGGCCAAGTGCGCGGAAATACTGGGGGCGTTGGCCATGGTTCCCCGGAGTCGGGGACAAGTGTTACGCTTGGCCCGAGCCGGGGTGCTGCGCCGTTACCGGGAGCGCATGGTTTTTTGCAAGGATGAGGATGACGGGGAGGCCCCTGCGTTGCAGTGCGTATGGGCGCCGCCCTTTGTGGACTTGGCCTTGGGGAACGGCCGAAGCCTTTCCGCCGTTCCGGTGCTCGGAGGGGGGGCGGCCGCGGCGCGGATCGGCGGCCGGCCGTTGGTCGTAGCAAGCCGCGTGCCGGGCCAGCGGGTCCTGGTCCCGGGCCGTGGCCATAGGGCCTTGAAGAAGCTTCTGCAGGAGCTTGGTATCGCGCCCTGGGATAGATCGCGCGCCGTCTTGATATTCGTAGATGATGCGTTGATCGCGGTGGCCGATCATTGGGTGTGCAAGGATTTCAGGGCGGGGCCGTATGAAGCGGGTCTCGCCTTTCATGTGGCGCCGTGAGCGGCCGATCGAGGAGGTTTTGCAAAGTGGTACCGACTGATAGCGAAGGCGGCGCGAACCAAAACGCGCAAGACGCACCGGGCGGGCGGCGATGACCAAGTTCATATTCGTGACCGGCGGCGTCGTGTCCTCGCTCGGCAAGGGGATAGCAGCCGCGTCGCTTGCGGCCTTGCTCGAGGCGCGCGGACTCACCGTGACTTTGATGAAGCTCGATCCCTATATCAATGTCGATCCGGGGACCATGAGCCCATACCAGCATGGTGAGGTGTTTGTGACCGAGGACGGCGCGGAGACCGACCTGGATCTTGGGCATTACGAGCGGTTCGTGCGCACGACCATGACTCGCAATAACAACTTCACTACCGGGCGGATCTACGAGAACGTGATCCGCAAGGAGCGTCGCGGGGATTACCTTGGGGCCACGGTGCAAGTGATTCCGCATATCACAGACGAGATCAAGCGCTGTATAGTGCAGGGCGCGGGATCTGCGGACGTCGCCATGATCGAGATAGGCGGAACGGTCGGCGACATCGAGTCCTTGCCGTTTCTCGAGGCGATCCGCCAAATGGGGGTAGAGTACGGGCGCCAGCACGCTGTATACATGCACCTCACGCTCGTGCCATACATCAAGGCTGCGGGCGAGATCAAGACCAAGCCCACCCAGCATTCGGTAAAAGAACTGCGCAGTATAGGCATACAACCCGACATTCTGCTCTGCCGTGCGGACCGCAGGCTGCCAGAAGACGAGCGGCAGAAGATTGCGCTCTTTACCAACGTGCCAGCGCGCGCGGTGATCTCGGCGATCGATGTCGACAACATATACCGCATACCGGAGATCCTCCACGACCAGAATCTTGACGACATCGTAGTGGAGCAGTTGCATTTGAAGGCCCGGGGCATCGATTTGAGCCAATGGCGGGCGGTGAATGATGCCCTGGACCACCCTCAGGGTGTGGTGGACATCGCTATAGTCGGCAAGTATGTCCACCTGACCGAGTCCTATAAGTCATTGTCCGAGGCCTTGGCGCACGCGGGCATCCAGACGCGCCTGCAGGTGCGTATCCATTACATAGACTCGGAGACCCTGGAGCGGGAGGGTGCGGAGTCGCTGAAGGCCTGCGATGCGGTGCTCGTGCCCGGAGGGTTTGGCGGGCGGGGTACGGAAGGGAAGATTGCGGCAGTTCGTTACGCCCGGGAAAACGCGATACCCTATCTCGGGATATGTCTTGGCATGCAGATCGCGGTCATCGAATTCGCGCGCAGCGAAGCGGGGCTTGCCGGGGCGCACAGTACTGAGTTTGATCGCAAGACCCCGTATCCGGTCATAGCCCTCATAACGGAGTGGACGGGTAGCGGCGGCAAGCGCGAGGTGCGTTCGGAGGATGCGGATCTCGGGGGCACGATGCGGCTCGGTGGGCAGCGCTGCGAGCTTGCGCCCGGCAGTCGCGCAGCGGCCATCTACCGCGCACCGAGCGTGATCGAGCGTCACCGTCATCGCTATGAGGTGAACAATACTTACCGCGAGGCGCTTGCGAAGAAGGGTTTGCGCATCTCCGGGACCTCGCCTGATGGTGAACTCGTGGAAATCGTCGAGCTTGCCGACCATCCGTGGTTCATCGGCGTCCAATTTCATCCCGAGTTCACCTCGACCCCGCGTGACGGGCATCCCCTGTTTCGCAGCTTCATAGAGGCGGCCAGGGCGCGACGCGCGGCCAGGCCTGAGTGCACGGTGGGTGAGTCATGAAGCTCTGCGGCTTTGAGGTGGGGCTTGACCGGCCCCTATTTCTGATCGCGGGGCCTTGCGTCATTGAGTCGCGGTCACTCGCCCTCGAGAGTGCGCAGGCCCTGAAAGAGTTGACGGTGCGCCTGGGCGTGCCCTTCATCTATAAGTCGTCTTTCGATAAAGCCAATCGCAGTTCACACGCCTCGTTCCGCGGGCCCGGACGCGACGCCGGTTTGGCGATCCTGGCCGAGGTACGCGAAACCTTGGGCGTGCCCGTGCTCACCGATGTGCATGACATCCCCGAGATCGCCGACGTAGCGAAGGTTGCGGACGTGCTGCAGACGCCAGCGTTCCTTTGCCGACAGACGGACTTCATACAGGCGGTCGTGGCCGCTGGTCGTCCCGTGAATATCAAGAAGGGCCAGTTTCTGGCGCCGGGCGACATGAAGAATGTGGTCGAGAAGGCGCGTGCCGCTGGTGGCGAGGGACGCATCATGGTGTGCGAGCGGGGGGCGTCATTCGGGTATAATAATTTGGTGTCGGACATGCGCAGCCTTGCGATCATGCGCGACACGGGTTGTCCCGTGGTATTCGACGCCACGCACTCCGTGCAATTGCCAGGCGGACAGGGTTCGTGTTCGGGTGGTCAACGGGAGCACGTCCCGGTGCTTGCGCGCGCAGCGGTGGCGGCAGGCGTCGCCGGGATCTTCATGGAGACCCATCCGGACCCGGACAAGGCCTTGAGCGATGGGCCGAACGCGTGGCCACTCAAGCGGCTCGAAGGGCTGCTCGGGACCTTGCGGGAGATCGACGCCTGCGTGAAGGCGCGCGGTCTGGACGAGACGCAGAACAATTTATGACAGAAGAACCTACGGCCTTTTTTGGGATGATGAAATGAGCAAGATTGCAGATATATGGGCGCGTGAGATCCTCGATTCGCGCGGTAATCCCACGGTCGAGGTGGACCTCACGCTGGATTCGGGGGCGGTCGGCCGCGCCTCCGTCCCGTCGGGCGCCTCCACCGGTGCGCGCGAGGCCTTCGAGTTGCGTGATGGCGACAAACGCCGTTTCCGAGGTCTTGGCGTCTTGAGGGCCTGCACCTCGGTGAACGACACCTTCAAAAAGGTGCTGGTCGGCATGAACGCGGCGCAGGCGGCGGTCGACGAGCGGATGATCGCAGAAGATGGCACGGAGGATAAATCACGGCTCGGTGCAAACGCCATTCTTGCGGTGTCGCTTGCGCTCTCGCGGGCGCTCGCAGCGGAGGCCGGGGTGCCCTTGTACCGGCATTTGGCCCGGCAATTGGGTCATGAGGGGCCGTTCATCCTGCCGGTGCCGCTCATGAACATCGTGAACGGCGGCGCGCACGCCGACAACACGCTCGATTTCCAGGAATTCATGATCGTGCCCTTCGGCGCGCCGCGTTTCTCCGAGGCGCTGCGCTGGGGCGCCGAGATCTTCCATACCCTGAAGGGGCTCTTGAAGGTGCGCGGTCTCTCGACTGCGGTCGGCGATGAAGGCGGTTTCGCGCCGGACCTTGGTGCGAACGAGGAGGCCTTGGGTCTGATCCAGGAGGCGATCACGGCCGCGGGCTATGTTCCGGGGCAGCAGGTAGGGATCGCGCTCGATGCCGCGGTTTCGGGATTGATGGATGAGAAGGGTGCCTACACGCTTGCGGGCGAAGGCCGGACGCTCGATGCCGATGCCCTGGCCGGTCTGTATGAAGGTTGGATGGCACGCTATCCGATCGTCAGCATCGAAGACGGTATGGGCGAGGAGGACTGGGCCGGCTGGAAGGGTCTCACGGAGCGTCTCGGCGGCCGGGTGCAGCTTGTGGGTGACGATCTCTTCGTGACCAATAGCGCGATTCTTGCGCGCGGCATCGACACGGGTGTGGCGAACGCCATCCTGATCAAACCGAATCAGATCGGGTCGCTCACAGAGACGCTCGCGACCATCAAGCGTGCACAGGCTGCAGGTTATGGGGTCGTGCTCTCGCATCGTTCCGGCGAGACCGAGGATACCGCGATCGCCGATATCGCGGTGGCGACCGGGGCCGGCCAGATCAAGACGGGGTCGCTGTCGCGCTCTGAGCGCATGGCCAAGTACAACCAGCTCCTGCGCATCGAGGAGATCGAGGGCGAGCGCGCCCAATTTGCACGCGCGCCCCGCCAGGCCTATTCCCAAGGCTGAGCTGATGGGCCTATAGTTGGAGCCATGAAGAAATGGATAGGCCCGTTTGTACTGGCGCTCTTTGTACTGACCCAGTATGCCTTGTGGTTCGGGCAGGGTGGGGTGCTTGAGCTCATACACCGTGAGCGGCATATTCACGCGCTCGCGCGCACGAACGCCGCGCTTTTGAAGACGGACGAGCAGCTGGCCGCCGAGGTCAAGGGGCTGCGTGATGGGCGCTCCGCCATCGAGGCGCAGGCGCGGTCGGGTCTCGGCATGGTAAAGAAGGGCGAGACCTTCTACGAAATCGTGCCCGGCGCACCGCCCGCCACGCGCACCGCGCGCGTGTTCCGGGATCAGCAGCTCGCCGCGAGGGGATAAGGCAGGTCGCGAAAGTGAAGCGGTGTGTCTTGCCAGAGGACGGTGCCCGCGTCGTGGCTGCTGATCTGGATGACGGCCAGGAGGTCGATATCGCCTTCGGGACCGACCTGGGCATCGACCACGGTGCCGGCTGGCTGTCCCGGCAGGTTAGGGGCCGCGAGTACAGCCCCGGGCGGGGGGAGTGGCGTGCCGGCCGGCAGCGATGCGAGATACATGCGTTGTTTCAGGCGCCCGAGATAATGGGTGCGCGCCACGATCTCCTGTCCGGGATAACAGCCTTTACGGAAATGGATCCCCTCCAAGAGGTCGAGGTTGGCCATCTGTGGCACGAAGGCCTCGCTGGTCTCGGCCCCTATGGTCGGGAGCCCCGCCTGGATATCGAGCCAAGCCCACGCCCGGGCGCCCACGCGCGCCGCTTTGGGCATCCGTTCGGCTAGCCCCCGTATCACCGTTTCGGGCCCCATGAGCAGATAGCGGGGCGTGCGCCCCGAGATCGCCATGACGGTGACGTCATTCTTCGTAGCCGCGGCCGGTAGCGCCGGCGCGGGGAGATCCGCTGCACCGAGACACTCCGCCGCGGCCGGCCCTGAAAGACCCAGGATCGCCCATTCGGGGACGGAAGCCAGCTGCACCTTGGCGCGCAGCACATACATGGCGAGGCGCTTCTGGACGGATGCCTGGATGGTCTTTGGGAGCATGAAGTAGTAGTCGTCGCCCCGGCGCGCCACGCGCAAGAGCGCGATCATGCGGCCCTGGGCCGTGCAATAGGCGTCCAATTGACTGCCCGCGCCCAGGCCCTTGATGTCATTGCTCAATTGACCGTGCAGGAAGGTGGCGGCATCGGGTCCCGAGGCGCGGATGAGGCCCATATGGGTGAGCGCGCTCCACACCGTGTCAGAAGCGGCGGCGCGTGCCTCGGCCTGACGGTCACCGTAATCTGCAATCAGCTCACCTTCGGCGTGTCCGCCCGCTTCGATCAATTCGGCCTTCCATTCCCTCAGCATGACTCGCCCCCTATAATGTGCGACATGGGTATGCCGCACCGCGATGATAGCAAAAACCGTTGCCGGGACTAGGGGAGGGCGATTGAGCGCGACGCGCCCACGCGATCTCGGGCTCCTGACCCTGCGGCTGCCAGTCGGGGCCTATGCTTCCATTCTGCATCGCCTCACAGGCATGCTTTTGGTTGGGGTCGTGGGACTTGCGCTCGTTTTGTTGCGCGCTTCCTTGCGGGGGCCGGCCGCCTTCCATGCCGTGGCGGAGCGGCTAGGCGGCCCGTGGGGGCATGCCCTTGGGCCCTTGGCGTTGTGGATTGCGGCCTACCACCTCTACGGCGGCGTCCGTCATCTGCTGTTGGATGCCGGGTGGGGCTTCGGGCGGGATCGGGAGCGCGCGAGCGCGGTCGCGGTCCTTACCCTGGCCGCTGTGACGGCCCTTGGGGCGGCGCTCGCGTGGCCCTGAGCGATCGCCATCTCGGCAGCCGCCGCGCCGGCGCCGGTGGATTCCTGCTGGTGCGGGCAAGCGCCTTGGCGATCGCAGCCGGCGCGGCTGCCCTCGTGATCCTGATTGCGGACCTCCCGCATTGGCGGTTCGGGCCGTGGGCGGCGCTTTTTCATGGTCTTGCTGTGCGCATCGGTTTTGCCGTGTGGCTCGTAGCGGTGGCCGTGCATGCCTATCTTGGTTTTGATTCGATCCTGAAGGACTACGTCCATCACGCAGCTTTGCGCTTCGCCTGCCTCATGGCGAGTGCGGGCGTGCTGCTGGCTCTGGTGGTCTATGGGGTCGCGGCGGTATGGGCATGAGCACGAGGCTGCCGCGTCGCCAGTTCGACTGCTTGGTTCTGGGCGCGGGGGGCGCGGGCCTGCGCGCCGCCTTGCAGCTCGCCGACGGGGACGCTCATGTGGCGGTCGTATCCAAGGTCTTCCCTACGCGCTCGCACACGGTTGCCGCCCAAGGGGGCGTGAACGCAGCGCTTGGTAATGTCCTGCCCGATTCCTGGCATTGGCATATGTACGACACCGTGAAGGGCGGTGATTACCTCGGCGATCAGGACGCGATCGAGTATCTGTGCCGGGCGGCAAGCAGGCTCGTAATCGAGCTCGAACACTATGGAGTGCCGTTCTCGCGGATCGACGACGGGCGTATCTATCAACGTAAATTCGGCGGCCAGAGCCAGAATTTCGGGGGCGAGCAGGCGGCGCGCACGTGCGCGGCGGCCGACCGGACGGGGCATGCCATCCTGCATGCGCTCTATCAGCAAAACATCCGCGCCAAGACCCATTTTTTCGATGAGTTTTTTGCCATCGATCTTTTGCGCGACGCCTCGGGACACACCCTGGGCGCCGTGGTCCTTGAGATCGAGACCGGCGAACTGCTTGTTATTGAGAGCAAGACAACTCTGATCGCGACCGGTGGCGCGGGCCGCATGTACCGCACCAGCACCAACGCGCTCATTAATACCGGCGACGGTCTTGGTATCGCGCTGCGCGCCGGCATCCCCTTGCAGGACATGGAATTCATCCAGTTCCATCCAACCGGGCTCGCCGGCCTCGGGGTCTTGATCACGGAGGGCGCGCGCGGTGAGGGTGGCTATCTCGTGAACGGCCGTGGCGAGCGTTTCATGGAGCGCTACGCGCCCCACGCCCTGGATCTTGCAAGCCGCGACGTGGTGAGCCGCGCGATCCACATGGAGGTGGCGGAGGGGCGCGGATGCGGCCCGCGTGGCGATTACGTCGAACTGAAGCTCGATCACCTGGGTGACGAGGTCATTCGCAAGCGCCTGCCGGGGATACGCGACACGGTCCTGCGTTTCGCTCATATCGACCCGGCGCGCACGCCGATCCCCGTGTACCCGACCGCGCACTACATCATGGGCGGCATCCCCACGAACCGCTTCGGGCAGGTGGTGGTCCCCGAGCGCCACGGCCCCGAGGAACCGCAATCCGGACTCTACGCCGTGGGCGAGTGCGCCTGTGTCTCGGTCCATGGCGCCAATCGTCTGGGTGGCAACTCCCTGCTCGACATCATCGTGTTCGGCCGCGCCGCCGGCAACCACATCCTTGCCGCTCTGAAGGAGCAGCGCTATCACAGGCCCTTGCCCGGCGAGGCGGTGGAGCGGGCCGTGGAGCGCGTGCGGCGTTGGGAGCGTCCTGGTGAGGAGTCGGTCGAGGCGTTGGGCGCGGAGTTGCGGCTCGTCATGGAGCGCTACTGCGGGGTGTTCCGCACGCAGGAGGTGCTGGACGAGGGGGTGCGACGTGTACGCGATATCCGCGAACGGCTCGGCCGCGCGGGGCTGCGGGATCAGAGCCGCGTGTTCAATACCGCGCGCATCGAGGCCTTGGAGCTCGAGAATCTGGCCGAGGTGGCGCTTGCCACCGTGGTCTCAGCCGCCGCGCGGTGCGAGAGCCGGGGCGCGCACTCGCGGGTCGATTACCCCGAGCGCGACGACCGCCACTGGCTCAAGCACACTCTCTATCTGCGCGATGGCGAGACCATCGACTACAAGCCTGTGCGCGTGAAGCCCCTGACCGTGGATTCCTTCCCGCCCGTACCCCGGACTTATTAGGAGTCGCCATGCGTTTTCGTATCTATCGCTATCGGCCGGAGGAGGGTACGGGGCCCGTGCTCCAGGATTATGTCCTGGAGCCGCGGGCCTTGGAGGGGGCGGTGATGCTGCTCGATGCCCTGATGCTCCTGAAGGCGCAGGATGAGACCTTGAGTTTCCGGCGCTCCTGTCGCGAGGGCGTGTGTGGGTCGGATGCCATGAACATCAACGGGCGCAACGGGCTCGCCTGTATCACGCCCCTCAAGGATCTCCGCGAGCCCATTACGCTCAGGCCGTTGCCGGGGATGCCCGTGATCCGCGATCTGGTTGTGGATCTGTCGGGGTTCTATCGTCAGTATCGGGCGGTGCGTCCGTGGCTCATAGACGAGGGGCCGGAGCCCGAGATCGAACGGCGCCAGACGCCCGCGGAGCGTGATCGCCTGGACGGCCTCTACGAGTGCATCCTCTGCGCCTGCTGTACGACGAGTTGCCCGTCGTTCTGGTGGAATCCGGACCGCTTCCTGGGGCCGGCGGCCTTGCTGCAGGCCTATCGCTTCGTGACCGACAGCCGCGATCAGGCCCTCGGCGAACGCCTCGACGATCTCGAGGACCCGTACCGCCTGTATCGCTGCCATACGATCATGAACTGCACTGACGTCTGCCCCAAGGGGCTCGATCCGGCCCGTGCCATAGGCGGCATCAAGGCCTTGCTCGCCAAGCGCAGGCTATGATCCCCCCGTCTCTGCGTTGGCGCTGCAGGCGCGGGCTCCTTGAGCTCGATCTCGCGCTCGACCGCTTCCTGGAAGGGGGCTACGAGCGCCTGTCGCCGCGCGAGCGCACGCTCTTCGCGGAGCTCCTTACCGAGAACGACGCCGACCTCTGGGCGTGGATGCAGGGCGAGGCTGCGCCCGCGCGGTTTGCCCCGCTGCTGGAATCCTTTAGACTCGAAACCCACCACCGGATCAATGACAGGCCATGATAGACCCCAAGTTCTTACGCACCGAGCCCGAGGAGGCCGCGCGGCTTTTGGCGCGCCGCGGTTTTACGCTCGACATCGAGGCGCTGAAGGCGCTCGAGGCGCGACGCAAGGTGGCGCAGAAGGAGACTGAGGATCGCCAGGCGAGCCGCAATGCGCGCGCCAAGGCCATAGGTCGCGCCAAGGCGCAGGGCGAGGATGTCGCGGCACTCATGGACGGTCAGGAAGAGGACGCGCAGGCACTTGCCGCCGCGCAGGCGGAACTCGCCTCCGTTCAAGCGGCATGGGATGAGATGGCGTCAGCCCTCCCCAACGTGCCGGCCGAGGATGTCCCGGACGGGCTCAGCGAGAAAGATAATGTCGAAGTGAGACGCTGGGGTAAGGTGCCCGCCTTCGCGTTTACGGCACGCGACCACGTGGATTTGGGCGAAGGCCTGAAGGGTCTGGATCTGGCCGCGGCCACCAAGCTCGCCGGCAGCCGCTTCGCCGTGCTGCGCGGGTCGCTCGCCCGCCTCCAGCGAGCCCTGATCCAGTTCATGCTGGATCTGCATACGCGCGAGCACGGCTACACGGAGGTGTACGTGCCCTACATGGCGAATCGCGAGAGCCTGTTCGGTACGGGCCAGTTGCCCAAGTTCGCTGAGGACCTCTTTCCGATCGGGGGGCTGCCGTACTTTCTGATTCCGACCGCCGAGGTGCCGGTCACGAACCTGGCCCGCGACATGGTCTTCGCGCGCGAGGAACTGCCTTTGCGCTACGTCTGTCATACACCCTGCTTTCGCAGCGAGGCCGGCGCCGCCGGCCGCGACACCCGCGGCCTCATCCGTCAGCATCAATTCGAGAAGGTCGAACTCGTGCAGATCGTCGCCGCCGAGGACTCATCGCGCGTGCATGAGGAGCTGACGGCACACGCCGAGACGGTCTTGCAGCGCCTGGAGCTTCCCTATCGGGTCATGGCCTTGTGCGCGGGCGACATGGGCGCGGCCTCGGCCAAGACCTACGATCTGGAGGTCTATCTCCCGGGGGGTGGGCGCTATCGGGAGATCTCGTCTTGCAGCAACTTCCGGGACTTCCAGGCGCGGCGCCTGAATGCCCGCGCCCGCGCCCCGGGCCAGAAGCCTGAACTCGTGCATACCCTGAACGGTTCAGGGCTTGCCGTGGGCCGCACTTTGGTCGCGGTGCTCGAGAATTACCAGGAGGCCGACGGGAGTGTGCGTATCCCGGGCGCGCTCATCCCCTATATGGGCGGCGAGACCCTCCTGAGGCCCGCGCGCTAGGAACGGGGGTTGTCGAGAGGATCCGCGGCAACCGGGCCCCCAGACGATTTTGTGCGGGCGCGTCGCAGGAAGGCGTCCAGGCTCAAGCACCCGGGGCCGCGGGTGGCGAGTATGATGAGTCCGCCCGTGAAGCTCGTCTCCGCGAGCATCACGATCTGGTCGTTCATGGTGGTGAAGCTGTGGTGGAAGATGGCGATGGCGGTGGCTGAAAAGAGGGCGAGGAGCGTAGCGGCAGCGCGCGTCCAGAGGCCGGCCATGACGGCAAGCCCACCCAAGAGCTTGATGGCGATCACGATCGGGAGCAGCCCCCCGGGTAGCCCGTGGGACACCATGTAGAGGCGCGTCCCTTCGTAGTCCTCGATCTTGCCGAGGGCAGCGAAGACGAAGATGAGCGCCAAGAGTACGCGGCCTGTAACTGTTCCCCGCCCTAAAGGGCGGAGCTTTCCACTGCACCACGGAGACCGCGATGCGCGAATATAGGACGAGTTACGCCGCCCCTTGC
>JAJYRD010000064.1 GCA_021794275.1 Pseudomonadota bacterium
ACGCGGCATAATCCGGGAGTCGGCATTACGTTGTCGAACGAACACTCCGCGGGGTGGCTATAGGTCGGAAGAATTTTCTCTTCGCCGGCAATGACGAGGGCGGCCGACGTGCTGCCGCCATTTATGCCTTGGTCGAAACCTGCAAACTCAACAATGTCGAGCCCTTCGCGTATCTCTGCGATGTTCTCGACAAACTCCCCACCTGGCCTCATAGGCGCCTATCCGAGATCCTGCCCTTCAACTGGAAGCCCAGTCTGTCGTAGTCGGCTACGGGGAGATAGGTGGATTGGCTAGACGCTTACCCTGAATCCTTTCCGCGTCGTATTCTGGAATAGGCTCCATACACAGGAGGTCATATTTCTGCATCGCGCGCTTGTCGATAAATCCGAGACGACGCAGGTCACTTGCCGTCTCATGAACGGCCTCGAAAATTCGGCTTCGAGCCTTAGGTTTGGTGGCCATGACAAATCTCCTGTAGCGAACCGTCTTTGGCCGTTTCACTGAGCTGCCGAGCCGTTATAACCGGCAAGTCAGCAACAGGATATTGAAGGGCACCCAACGGTCCGCTTGAGACGCGCGGCGCGTCAGCGGCACGCGTCGTTTTCGAAGCAGTTGTTATGCATCACCGGGAAACGGCAATAGGTTGGAGAGAAAATACACGCGCAAGCTTTGCGGCGGCCGTGATATCGCCTCGCCTCAGTGCATCACGCACATCGTCAAGCTTGTATGCATCTCCTACCGACAAATACGGTGACCATTCCGTTTCGTCTTCAAAAAGCTCGACGTCCACCTCGGCCGCGTACCTGCCCTCGTGCACATATTTGACTCTGTGGCGCTTACTCATCTTTGCCTCTTCGCTTGGTAAAGGTCCTGTCCCATCGCTCGGGATCGGGCCGGTATGCGGTTACAACCACCGCCGGGAAAGTGAATCCCTTCGGAATCCCCCAGACGACGTGAATGGGCCGGGAATCTTTGTCGAATTGTAGTACCAGCACGGCCCGCCCCTTGGGAAAGGTTGGGTAATCTTCGGCAACAGTGGCTTTGTCCACGCCTGCCAGTACATCCCGGACGTATATCCCATCCTCCGCGATCTCGTCGTACCCATGCTCGGATATCCGCACTTGCCGGGCGGCAACGAGCGCCTTTACTGCCTCAAGTGTCTCGCTCAATTGGCTAGGCCTCTCGGGCTCGGTATGGATGACGCATAATTCGTAGTAGGTGTGGACCCGCGCTTGCTTTATGAGGGTATTCTGCGCCAGGGCCCCTGGTTTCGACAAGAAGAGACCCTGCGGGGGCCGACCTCCCGCAACACCACAATTTCGCCGTTTCCTGGAACAAATCCGTCTTCCCCGCCAGAGGCGATACTACAGTCCGCGCACCCCCAAGGCATCTGATCACCGGGTGCGGGACCACTTAGTCTTCGAGACGGCCGCTACCGATCCGTTACTGACAGTGGCTACGGGCCAGCGTACAGGGACTGGCTGGACGAAGCAGTTATTCGGACCATTCGCTTTGGGCGGCGGATAGCGGCGCGTTGGCTGTACCAGGTGACCGGTCGCGGGGCTTTTGATTGACCAGCGCGCCCATGCCGCAGCCACAGAGGCACTTGGCAAAAGGGCTGCCATAGCGTCGGGTCCGCAGGCCAAAAAGAACCGTGCGGCGCTCGCGTTTACCCATTACAAGAACGGCCCAGTTTGTTACAAAATCTCGCCCGACGTCGAAAGACGCCGACCTGCGTGATGTTAAATGTCATAAAACAGGGTCAGACAACGTTGAGAGCGGTCACGGTATTTGATGGAGCGTTTTTCACGGTCGGTGAGGGATGCGAAGTGTAAGTCAGGGAGGGCTTGTGGCACCTCTCAATGGGAAGTCAGAGCGCCCGGAACGTCGGGTGACGGTGTCAGAATCACCATGTCCGAACGCGCCCGTGCCACCTGTGGGGTGCCTACCCGCAGACAGGCGCGCCGCGGGAGGCCCCTGGTCTGTGCCGCTTCAGAATGGGGGGTTTTGGGCTCCGCTGGATGGGGTGCTTGCGGTCAGAACGGCGGATCGTCGAACGGCAGGATCTGCTGGTCGGGGTTGCAAGCGGGGGGTGGCTGGCCGGGGTTGTAGGTGGAGGGCGGCGTGTAGTAGATACGGCGCAGCTGGGTGAAGTAACGGTTCTCGAAGCAGATGGTGACCCTCTCCAGGAGGTCGTGCAGGGCGATGACCGCCTCGTCGGGCAGGTCGGGGAAGGCCAACAGGCTCGGGTCGTCGTCGCACATGGTGAGGCTCCTTCAGCGGGTGGCGGCCAGGCGCCGCGCGGGGTGGACCGGGGGTCTGCCGAAGACCTCCAGATAGAGTTTTTCATCGAGGGTCACGATCTCGCGGCGTGCGGCGGTCATGAGCAGTTCGGCGGCCATGGCGACCAGGATGCGGAAGTTGCCGGCGGCGTGATCGACGAGGGTGTGGCGGAGTTCCTGGGTCATGAGGCCTGCGTTGCCGGCGGCCTGAAGCAGGTGCTCGAGGCCGGCCATGAGTTCCTCGCGCGGCGCGGCCTCGGCGGTCAGCCGCGTGCGGATGCGTGAACCGAGCGGGATCAGCTCCTCACGCCTCAGCTTCTCCAGGAGCCGGCCGTCGCCGGCGAGCACGACGCACAAAAGCGACTGTGAGTCGAAACGGGCGGCGGCGAGCAGGCGCAGCTCGTTCAAGACCACGGGGCTCATCTCCTGGGCCTCGTCGCACAGCAACACCGAGCGACGGGTCGTGGAGCCCAGGTGGTCAAGCCAGCGGGCGCGTAGCGCCTTGAAGCCGCCCCAGCGATTGCTCACGCGGATGGCGACGCCAAAGATGTCGCCGAGTTCGCGGTAGAAGTCCGAGAGGTGGCTTTGCGGGTGATGGACGACGCCGACCGACAGATCCGCAAGCCGCGCCAGGCGCTCGGCCAGGAGGCGCAGCACCACGCTCTTGCCGCAGCCGGGGTCACCGGAGACCAGCGCGAAGCCGCCCTCGCGCAGGTGCGCCTGTTCGATGCGCCAGCAGAAGTTCTCGATCTTCGGGGACTGGTAGAGCGCCTCGGTCGGCACATCGGGGGAGAACGGGTCGAGCTTGAGCCCGTAGAGGGCGAGCAGCTTCGGATTCATGGCGGATCATCCTCGGGGTGGGAGTCGGGCAGGTACGCCGGCGGCAGGCCGGTGGCGGCGTAGTCGGCGATCATCTGTTGCAAGAGCGGGGCCACGCCGCCCTGCGGCGCGCGCGGCGCGTTCGTGACCGGTTCGAGCGTGCCGCGCAGCCGGCAGGCGTTGGCCTCCTTGTCGATCGGGTGCACGGGGCTCAAGATCGCACCGGTGCGGGGATCGACGAGATCCACCCGGCGCAAATCCCAGCGGGCATAGCGCAGATGGACATCGCGCAAATGGCGATAGCGCGTGGGGGTCTCGAAGCGCTGGCCCGCGAGGCTTGCCGTGCCGTCGGAGCGGCGCTGGCGGCGCTTGACCTCGATGCGGAAGGCCGCGCGCAGCTCTTCGCTTCCCGGACACTCGCGCCCCACGTGGGGGGCTTCAAGATAGCGGGCAAGTGGTGTGGCGCCGATCTCGCGATGCACCGTGCGCTGGTACTCCTGGGTGGTCCAGGCGCAGGTGGCGACGTTCAGCTGTCGAGGGTGAGGTTCGCCTCCCCTTCGAGCATCGCCAAAAGGCGTCCCTCGACCCGCGACCAGAGGTTCTCTTGCTTACCATTGACGTGGGGCGATCGGGGCAGTGTGGGCACATGCAGGATGCCCAATGCCTCCAGTCCCGCGGTAAACTCCCCGGACATCATCGCCGAGCCCCGGTCGCTCATGAGGGATCGGGGCAGACCCACCTTGGCGAGCGCCTGACAGAACCCGTGCACGAGCTGCTCGGTGCCCTCCGCGGTGTACCACTGCGCGTGACAGAGATAACGGGAATGGTCATCGATGAAGGCCACCAGCAAGGGCTTGACCCACGCGCCTTCGCGCGTCAGGACCTTGCGCGAGCCGTGATGGAAGTCGAGATGCATGAGCTGCAGGACGTAGGCGACCTCATAGCTGCGGATCTCGCGTTCGGCGATCGGGGCGCACGGACCCAGGATCTCCCAGGCGGTGCGCCGCTTGGGGCGCTGGCGGGCAAGCCCCTGGGCCTTCAGGTACCGCCGCACGCTCGCATAGGAGGGACAGGGGCGGGGCGGATCGGCGGTGGTGAGGACTGCACGGAGATTGTCTCTGTGCAGCTGGGCGGTCCACCCCGGATGATCGGCGTACTGCGCCCGCAGGATCTCGGCGGTGTTCAGGCTGACACTGGGGAACGCGCCGATGTCGCGCCGGATCTGGTTGCGCAAGACCGTCATCGGGTCTTGGGCCTTGCGGGCTCTGTAAAACCATCGTTCAATCGTGGACGCGCCAAAGCGCACATCGAGTCCGGTCAAGGGATGGCGCCACGTGCGAGCGGCGAGCGCGCTCAAAGCCGCCTGCAGTTCCCCGGGCGCCGGTGGTGCCGCCAACAAGGGCCCTATGACCGCAAAGCGCAGCCGCGCCCATCGGTCACGCTTTTGCGTACCGTCGTGGCCTTCCATCTCGCGTCTCCTCCCCGCCGATGTCAGCCCCAGATGGCTCAAGCGTCGAGCGTAGAGAAGGGCCGAGGGCCGTGCCAGCGGCATCCTCTGCGGGGATCGCGCGGTCCCTCGGATTACGCGCGCATCGTGGTGCTTCCCAGGGGGCTCAAGAACACCAGGATCTGGGCCATGCGCTCGGGGCAAGTCGAGGCCCCAAAGCAGGCCCACAGGCTCTCCGGCAAGCGCTCGGATGCCGCCGGCGACAGGAAGCGGGCGCGTGCCGATCGCCAAAACGGGGTGGTCGGAAAGATGCGGCGCCACCACGTCCGCCACCGCGAAAGCGTCCGCGGGGAGACCGCGAGCCGATCGGCGACGGCGCGGGCGGCAACCCCCCCTTGCGGCGAGACCAGCATCAGCGCCAGGGCCACATACACCCGGCGCCCCAGGAACCGCACCGAGGCCGGGGTCGTGCGGGTCTCACACCACCCACAGGTAAAGCTCGATCGGTGGGCATACTCGGCGCGCACCGCCTCGGGGCAGCCGCGCGGCTTGCGGGGGTAATCCGCGACATGCAAGGGTCCGGCGCAGTGGGGGCAACGACCTTTACGGGCTTCGGCGGCCAGTTCGGCATCGATACGCGAGAGCAAACGAAAAAACGCAGGGTCTTGCAGCAAGCTATGGCACACTGTTGGGGTCTCCTTGGTCTCGAAACCGGAGACTCCCCCGAGGAGGCCTTAGTGATCAAGATCTCTGAGGGGGACTTCCCTTACGTCCCTCACGAAACCTGACCACCACACCCCCTGGGACCATCAGATAAAGTGGCCGTGCTCACCACCAGCGCCCAACGCCAAAACCGAGGCGGCTTTTCGACGTGATCCCGGCTATCTTGTGGTTCCTGACCTCGGATCTCCCGAGGAAGAACACCGTCCCCATCGGAGCGTGACGGTGTTGTGTTCTGTTTTGAGTCGGAGCTCATATACGGTCTTAGCTCCTCTATTAAGAGCAGCTCCGTTGCCCCAAAGATCGTCCCTTGTTTAGACAGTATGGACCAGACGGACTGCAATGCAATGTCTCTGCTAGTCGACGCATGCTCTCGCGCGCCGAACCCAAGACACAGACGTTGGTAGGAGGCTATTATATTCCCAAAAGGATGATCTCTAATGGGACGAGTGCGAGTCTATCGGTGCCCGATCACCTACTTCGCTGAAAATTCCTAGATCCTGCACCCGTATCGACGAGAGGGGACGACCACCAACAAGCGGCTTAAGGCCTTCACGCCTTATGGCCGCCACGTAAGCCCTTGTCTATGCAGGAACGCGGGGGTCCTTACCCTCTATTGCCCGGCCCACGGCCGCCGTCCGACGGCCCGCTCCCACGACCCGCGCGACTCGACGCCATAAAAAGCCATTGGCTTGCAAGACCCGAAGACGCCACGAGGGTTTAGCCTACGACTATCATCGGCAAAGGACGCAGAAGCCGGAGCTCCGGTGCGTGGTGGGATAGCGTTGAATTAAGAGGACAGGTCCTGCCCCATAAAGATCTCCCGCTGGTACTGGGCACGCCCCTTATTTTTGGCCTGATAAAGCGCGCGATCAGCCACCGCCACAAGCCCTTCCGGCATTCCGTCGCGTACGGCGCATGTGGCCCCGCCTACACTGACGCTGACAAACCCACCTACTCCTTGAGGATGAGATAGCCGCAAATCAGCGACAGCGCGACCGCATCGCTCTGCCACCCGCGCTGCCCCGGTCTCGTCGGTGCCCGGCAGCAGTACCGCAAACTCCTCGCCACCGTAGCGAGCCACAAGGTCATGGGGCCTTCGAACACTGGACGCCAGGACCTGAGCCACGGCGCGCAGGCAGCGGTCGCCGGCCGGATGCCCCATCGCATCGTTGTAGCTCTTAAAAAAATCGATATCCACAATCAATAACGAGAGAGGGGCGCCGTCACGCCTACCCTGCCGCCACGCCACGCTCAGGGCTTCATCAAACCGGCGGCGGTTCGCAATGCCTGTGAGGCTATCAGCGCCGGCCAATGCGGCTAATTGCACGTTGAGTCCTGACACGAGATCGTAGAGACGAGTCATTTCTCCTAAGAAGGCCCCGAAGATGACCGCCGAGGCAATCGCGTCATCAGCACGCGCCACATACCACCCCACAGCGTAACGGGCACCTCCAGCAAGCGTTATGATCGCGTTCAGTAAGGAACCGACAACGGCGACCCGCAGCCACAGCTGGAGGACGGTTCGTCGTCGCTCAAAGATCGTGAGACCCAAAAGCGCGGCCACATTGATTCCGATTACGGCCTGAGCCGCGCCCACCTTAAAAGCTTCGCGATACGAATCCCCAGAGACAATCGGCGGGAGCCAAGCGCCGGCATTACGGGCAACGATGCCCGCCGCCACAACCAAAAGGACGGTGCTCCCCATCAATACCTTCTGATAGCGTAGCGACATTGTCCCGCTCCAGCCCTGGCGCTCCCAGGTGCCGGCGAGCGTATAGAAGAGGATGAAGACAGGAAAACCTCCGTGCCAGAATATCCAGGCCCACACCGCGCTCTGCGGCCCCGCACCGAAGCTTCCTGTAGCACTCGTCAGGCCAGGAAACATCGTTATTTGCAGGGGAGCCATGAGACCGGAATAAAGATAGGCGCTCCCAAGGACACTCAGACTGACACTACGAGAACGCTGGGCGTGGGCGAAAAGCAGATAGGCGGTAAGCAAATCGCAGATAAAGACAACCGTTCCATAGCTCGGCAGAAAAGCGGCCACCCTAGCGAGCGGCTCCGCTGCCCACTGGACTGTAACCAGCGCAGCAACTGCGAGAAAAGCGGTCAGAGCGCCCGCGTACCGGCGCGACCTCCTATCCGGCGCCGCTGTTATAAGGGTGATGCCCGCCGTCGCGTCCTGCGGCACAGACTCGGGGCTTATGGTCTCAGTCATCATCTTGTGGACCCGCGGCATGCAACTTAGTGCGTCTAGGAGGTGCGTCCCCATATTACTGAATCACTCTATAATAGCGACTGAAACGGGGGGGCGCCAGCAATTGTATGTGTCCACCACCTTTGGCGCTTTGGTTGGCGTTGAATGAGGAAGGATAGGGGTGTCCTTTGTCCAAGTCGATGGTGGGGCGCTCGGTGTTGGTGAAGGTCAGTCATTGGGTGAGTTTTTGATTGAAGTTCGCGACGTCGGTGAAGAGCGGGTCCTCGTGGTAATCGACGAAGCATTCCTGGTTCGTGCGGTTAAACCGTTCAGCATCCTCCTGCGTCAGCCCAGTTGTCGCATGCTTTTCACGAAGACCGCTACGCTATTCTTATCAGGGGAGCGGCACAAAGAACGTTCTATGACCGCCTATTCACAAGAAAGAAAAGAAGTTGTCTGTCACCGGGTGGTAGGGCCCGATGCTGTATTAATCGAGTGGCCAAAGGTACGGGTATTGGGAAGAGTACACTGAGGCCGCTGGCCTAAAGAACTCAGAGCCAGGCCAGGAATCGTGATGCCAAAAACGGACACAAACAGCCGATCTTGGTCGTCTGCAAAAAAGTTTGCAGTGGTCTTGAAGGTGCCCCCAATGGATGAGACCGAACGAGCGGAATACGTCGGGCGCAAGGCCTTATTTATGGAATACTAAGCAGTACATATCTTAGAGACTATATGATATGATTCCCGCATGCGAGTCGACGGAAGAAAGATCGATCACGCCAAGCTCGAAGAGATCCGTTTCGAGGCGGTGAGAAGGGTGCAGGCGGGCG
>JAJYRD010000011.1 GCA_021794275.1 Pseudomonadota bacterium
AATGTCCACGGATCCCCTCAGGGCGCCCCCTCCGGCACACCCAATAGCACGGGCACCATGAGCCCGGATGAGGCCCCGGCGCCCACAAGCAGCCGCTCGGGAATCGGCGGCGCTGGTGGCGCGAGCGGGGCCCGCTTCAAAGCAATCGCACACGGGCACCGCTATATCACCCGCGCGCAGGCGAAACGCTATGATCCGGTCCTCTATCGCCATTTCCGTCGCTGCGATACCTTGCGCGACGGGCGGGTGACCCGCACCGAATTCAAGAACTGCCAGGGGGGCCGCAAGCCCTAGCCTGGGCCCATGACGATCAAGGGGACGCCGTCAGGGAATCACGCACCGCCTCGAGCTTGGCTCGCACCTGCCACCCAAGTTCGGTGACACGCGCGTTGTTCACAAGGGCGAGGACCGACACCGGGTCCATGAAGGAGACCTTGATCGCGCCCTTGGGCGTCTCGCTCACGACCACGTTGCAAGGCAGCAGAAGACCTATGTCGGGTTCCGCCGAGATCGCCTTTTCCGCAAGCACCGGATTACAAGCCCCGAGGATGTTGTAGCGCGGCATCTCCTTGCCGAGCTTGGCCTTGAGAGTCGAACTCACGTCGATTTCGGTGAGCACCCCGAAGCCCTGCCCTTTGAGCGCCTCGACGACCCGCCCACGGACGGCCTCGAAAGATCCCGCGATTTCCACATCGAACCCGTAAGCCACCTGCCCATCTTCTAACATGCGCACTCCTCCTGTCGTCATTCCGCCTATCGCTTCCGCTCACGCCCCCCGACGCGGACTCGGTCCCTCCCGCCTCATGAGCGGCGTCACGGCCCTGGGCCTTCCACGGCGTTGCCGTCCGAGACGCTCATCGAGCGCATTGGCAAGCAGCTGAGGGGCATGCCCCATCAAAAGGCCTGCATGAAAATGATAGAGGCGCACCTGACATGGCACGGGCTCGTGCAAACCGCGCTCGCCGACATGGAAGTCGACCCACGCCATGAGCGGGATGTCATTTACGAGCGACCACGCGGCCCACACCTTGCGCTCTACCCGAATCGCAATCCGCAAAGGCTCAATCTCCACATCCAAGGGCTCGCCGAGACGTGTAAGCGCGAGCGACACTCGGTTGTAGCATGCCGCGTCTATCGTCTTTGGCAGGGCCCGGATCGGGACGCGTGTTCGCGGATCGAAGGCCATGACGCCTCCCCAACTGACCTTGAATATCCGAGTATGCCACGAAAGAATGGCGGCGCGACAGGGCCGCCGAAACGACCGGAGGCACGGCGCCTCGCCCTCCCGGGGCCAAAGAAAAAAGCCCCGCCGGTCCGATGACCGACGGGGCCTTCCTCGACCACGATCTATTCGAGGTCTAATTCACGCGCGGGTTCAGCTCGCCCTTGGCGTAGCGCTTGGTCATCTCTTCGAGATCGACAACGCGGATCTTGGACGCCTGACCGGCCGAGCCGAAGGCCTCATACCGGGCCTTGCAGATATCCTTGCCGGCCTGGACCGAATCCTTCATGAACTTCCGTGGATCGAAGTTCTTCGGGTTCTTCGCCAGATTACGGCGTATGGCACCCGTTATGGCAAGCCTGAGATCGGTATCGATATTGACCTTGCGCACGCCGTGCTTGATGCCTTCCTGGATCTCCTTCACCGGCACGCCGTAGGTCTCTCCGATATCGCCACCAAACTCATGGATGATCTTGAGCCATTCCTGGGGAACGGACGAGGAGCCGTGCATGACGAGGTGCGTGTCGGGAATCCGCTTGTGGATCTCCTTCACACGCTCGATGGCAAGAATATCCCCCGTGGGCGGCCGCGAGAACTTATACGCCCCGTGGCTGGTCCCGATGGCGATCGCGAGCGCATCCACCTTGGTCTTCTTCACGAAATCAGCCGCCTGCTCGGGATCGGTCAACAACTGATCGTGCGACAACTTGCCCTCGGCCCCCGAACCATCTTCTTCGCCGGCCATGCCAGATTCGAGCGATCCCAGGCACCCAAGCTCGCCTTCGACCGACACGCCCACCGCATGCGCCATGTCAACGACACGGCTCGTCACGTCGACGTTGTATTCGTAGCTGGAGGGGGTCTTCATGTCTTCCTTCAACGACCCATCCATCATGACCGAGCTGAATCCCGAGCGTATGGAACGCTGGCAGACCGCCGGGCTCGCGCCGTGATCCTGGTGCATCACGATCGGAATGTGCGGGTATTGCTCGATCGCCGCAAGAATCAGATGGCGCAAGAAAGGCTCGCCGGCATAGCTGCGTGCCCCTGCCGATGCCTGCACGATCACGGGGCTGTCCGCCTCGTGCGCGGCCTGCATGATGGACTGGATTTGCTCCATATTGTTGACGTTGAACGCGGGAACGCCGTAACCGTGCTCCGCCGCATGATCCAAAAGTTGGCGCAGAGATACCAGGGACATTGTCTTCTCCTTAAGATTCCTAGTGGAACGAATTCAATCGATAGGGCCGAAATCGCCAACGCGCACGATCTTCAGCGTATTCGTGCCGCCGGGCTTTGCCAGCGGCTCCCCGATGCTCAGGATGACGAGATCGCCGTCTCGGACGGCCCCGCGCCTGCGCAATTCGTCGATTGCTTCGGTCATGATACGCGCTGGATCCGCGGAGGTAAGGGAAAATCCGACAGGATAGACGCCACGGTAGAGGGTCACCTTTCTACGGGTTTCCACATGCGGCGTCAAGGCGTAGATGGGCACGGCCGAGCTTATGCGGGACATCCAAAGCGGCGTGGACCCCGACTCGGTGAGGGCGGCGATGGCGCGCACCGGGAGATGATTCGCGCTGTACATCACGGCCATCGCGATTGCCTCGTCGACGCGCTCGAAATGGCTGGACATGCGGTGCATGGAAAACACCGCCTCATCCTCCTTCTCGGCCTCCCGGCAGACACGGTCCATGGCCGCCACCGTCGCCACCGGATGCTTGCCGGTGGCGGTCTCGGCCGACAGCATGACCGCATCGGTTCCATCCAGGACGGCGTTAGCCACATCCGAGACCTCGGCCCGTGTCGGAATCGCGTTTTCGATCATCGATTCCATCATCTGGGTCGCCGTAATGACGACGCGGTTCATCTTGCGCGCCAGGCGGATGATGCGTTTTTGAACGGGCGGCAAGGCCGCGTCGCCTATTTCGACGCCGAGATCACCGCGCGCAAGCATGATGGCATCGGACACGCGGATGATCTCCTCGACCGCCTCGACCGCCTCGGCGCGCTCGATCTTGGCGACGATCCCGCCCATGCCGCCTGCGGCACGCAGGAGTGTACGAGCCTCTTCGATGTCCTTGGCGTTGCGCGGGAACGAGATCGCGACATAATCGGCCTGGATCTGCGCTGCCGATTTGATGTCCTCACGGTCTTTGTCGGTCAAGGCGTGCGCCGACAGACCACCGCCCTGGCGATTGACGCCCTTATTGTCGGAAAGCTCACCGCCGACCACGACCCGACAGACGATCTCGGCGCCGCTTACCTCATCGACCCAGAGGACGATACGTCCATCATCCAGAAGGAGGGTTGCGCCCCGCGCAACATCCTTCGGAAGGTCCTTGTAGGTAAGCCCCACGCGTGTGGCATCGCCCGCATCCAACGGCATATCGGCATCGATTACGAAGCGCTGCCCTTCTTCGAGCCGCACGCGCTTGCCCTTGAACCGCCCGATGCGGATCTTCGGGCCCTGCATATCGGCGATCACCCCGATCTGGCGCCCATGCGCCTGCGCCCGATCACGGACGAATTCCGCGCGCTGCTTATGAACCTCCGGGAGATCGTGTGAAAAATTGAGACGCACGACGTCGACGCCGGCCTCGATAAGTTTATCGAGGACCTTGGGATCGTCCGTGGCAGGGCCAAGGGTTGCTACGATCTTCGTTCTGCGCTGCATGACTCAAGACGCGGCGACGTTGTTCACCGTCGCCGCCCTGTAACGCTCACCCATCATCACTCCTAGCTTACTCCCCTGCCTATCGCAGACCGTGTCACACTCAGGGCGCCGACTCAAGAATCAGCGCCCCGCTCTTCCAGTATCGCCACGGCCGGAAGCACCTTACCCTCCAGAAACTCGAGGAAGGCACCCCCGCCCGTCGATATATAGCTGATCTTGTCGCCGACCCCGTATTTGGCCACCGCTGCCAACGTATCGCCGCCCCCTGCGATCGAAAACGCCTCGCTGTCCGCGATGGCGTGGGCGAGGGCCTGCGTACCATCTCCAAACTGATCGAACTCGAAAACGCCTACCGGCCCGTTCCAGACTATTGTGCCCGCATTGCGCAGGATGTCGGCGAAAAGCGCGACGGTCTTTGGCCCAACGTCGAAGATCATATCGTCGGCCGTCACATCCTTGGCGCCCTTCAGGGTCGCCTCGGCGTCGGGCGCAAACTGCTTGCCGCAGACCGCGTCCACCGGGATCGGGATCGATGCCCCGCGGGCGTTGGTCTCCTTTATGAGACGCTTGGCCGTATCGATCAGGTCAGGCTCCGAGAGCGACTTGCCGATGGGCAGGCCCGCGGCCGCCATGAACGTATTGGCGATGCCTCCGCCCACGATCAGCTGATCGACGCGCTTCGACAGGCTCTCCAAAACCACGAGCTTGGTAGAGACCTTGGAGCCGCCCACGATCGCGACCATAGGGCGCTTGGGGTTGTGAAGGGCGCGCCCCAAGGCATCGAGTTCCGCCGCAAGCAAGGGGCCTGCGCACGCGATGGGCGCGTATTTGGCCACACCATGCGTCGAGGCCTGAGCGCGATGCGCGGTGCCAAAGGCATCCATGACGAACACGTCGCAGAGGGCCGCCATCTTGCGCGCGAGATCGTCACTGTTCTTCTTCTCGCCTTTGTTGAAGCGGACGTTCTCGCACAGAACCACGTCCCCGTCCTTCATCCCCGACACGCCATCCAGCCAGTTTGCGACAAGCCGCACGGGCTTACCGAGCAACTTGCCGAGATGTTGAGCGACAGGCGCAAGCGAGTACTTTTCGTCCGGCACGCCTTCCTCGGGACGGCCGAGGTGCGACATCAGCATCACGCGCCCCCCCTTGCGACTCGCCTCCGTGATCGTAGGCAGACTCGCCCGGATACGCGTATCGTCGCCCACCCCTCCATCCTTCAACGGGACGTTCAAGTCCTCCCGGATCAAGACCCGCTTACCGGCGAGGTCGAGATCGACCATCTTCCGTATTGTCATATCGATCCCTCGACGCCTCTAGCGCGCCTTCATCAAGGCTGCGGTCGTGTCCAACATCCGGTTGGAAAAGCCCCACTCATTGTCATACCACGCGAGGACCTTCACCAGATTCCCTTCCATGACCTTCGTGAGGCTCTCCTCGTAGGTCGACGAAGCGGGATCGTGGTTGAAATCCATCGACACGAGCGGCTTGGCGTTATAATTCAGGATGCCCTTCAACTCACCCTCAGAGGCCGCCTTCATGATTGCGTGGATCTCTTCCTTGGTCGTGCTACGCGCGGCAGTGAAGGTAAGATCGACGAGCGAGACATTGATGGTTGGCACCCGCACCGCAAAGCCATCGAGCTTGCCATTCAGATCGGGCAAGACGAGACCCACGGCAGCCGCGGCCCCGGTCTTCGTCGGGATCATCGACTGGGTCGCCGAGCGCGCCCGGCGCAGATCGCTGTGATAGACGTCTGTCAGGACCTGGTCGTTCGTATAGGAGTGCACGGTCGTCATGAGGCCATGCTTGATGCCGATCTTCTCATGCAGGGGCTTCACGAGCGGCGCAAGGCAGTTCGTGGTGCAGGAGGCGTTGGAGATCACGGTGTCGGAGCCCTTCAGCACGCCATGGTTCACACCATAGACGATCGTCGCGTCCACGTCCTTGCCGCCGGGGGCGGAGATGATGACCTTCTTGGCGCCGGCCTTCAGGTGCGCAGAGGCCTTCTCCTTGGTCGTGAAAAAGCCCGTGCACTCATGCACGACGTCGACCCCAAGGTCCTTCCATGGAAGCTGCGCCGGGTCGCGGTTCGACACCACGCGGATCTTGTCGCCGTTCACGATCATGTAGTCGCCGTCGACCGACACCTTACCCTGAAAACGGCCGTGGACGGTGTCATACTGGGTGAGATGCGCATTGGTTTCGGCGTTGCCGAGATCGTTGATCGCCACGATCTCGATCTCCTTGTTCCGTCCCGACTCGTATAGCGCGCGCAACACGTTGCGGCCGATGCGCCCATAGCCGTTGATAGCGACTCTGATTGCCATACCACCATCTCCCATAGAATGAAAATCGGAAAGGGCGCGGGGCGCGCGCCATCCAGCATCGCGGCCCCGCCCTCAAACTATTTCAAAAGCGACAAGACGGTCTCGGTCACGCGGGCCGCGGTAAAGCCGAAATGCTGGAACAAGGCCTCCGCGGGTGCGGACTCGCCGAACCGGTCGATACCGACCACGGCACCATCAAGGCCTACATACTTACGCCAATAGCTCGTGACGCCGGCTTCGACCGCCACACGCTTGCCGACGGCCTTGGGGAGGACGGATTCGCGGTAGCCATGATCCTGCGCGTCGAACGCCTCGCTATTCGGCATGGACACGAGGCGTACGCGCCGTCCCATCTCCGTAAGCTTTTTATAGGCCTCCATCGCAATACCGACCTCGGAGCCCGTGGCGATGATCAAGGCCTCGGGCGCACCCCCCTGCGCATCGGCCAGCACGTAGCCCCCGCGCCGGATCTGCTTCAGGGTCTCATCGGAACGCGCTTGGTGCGTCAGTTTCTGCCGCGAGAACACGAGGCAGCTCGGCCCCTCGGTCCGATACAGGGCCTCCTTCCAAGCCACCGCGGATTCGACCGCGTCCGACGGGCGCCACACCGACATGTTCGGGATCAGACGCAAGGTGGCGAGCTGCTCGACCGGCTGATGCGTAGGACCATCCTCGCCCAAGCCTATCGAATCATGTGTGTAGACGAAGACCACCCGCTGCTTCATCAGAGCCGCCATGCGCAACGCGTTCCGGGCGTATTCGGAGAACATCAGGAAGGTGGCGCCGTAGGGGACGAAACCCTTGTGCAGCGCGATGCCGTTCATGATCGCCGACATGCCGAACTCCCGCACGCCGTAATAGATGTAGTTGCCGCCAGGATTCTCCGCTGATACCCCTCGGCACCCAGACCATAACGTGAGGTTCGAGCCCGCCAGATCGGCCGATCCACCCATGATCTCGGGTAATTTCGGTCCGAGGGCGTTCAGCGTATTCTGCGAGGCATTGCGCGAAGCAATGCTTGCGCCCTTGGCATTGGTCTCGGCTATGAAGGCGTCCGCCTGCGCGGCGAAATCCTTGGGTAGTTCGCCCCGCATACGGCGCGAGAACTCGGCGGCGAGGTCGGGATGCGCCTTACTGTACTTCTCGAAACGCTGCTTCCATTCGGTCTCCGCTTTCGCGCCGCGATCCTTCGCGTCCCATCCGCGATAGATGGCATCGGGGATCTCGAACGGCCCATGGGTCCAACCCAGCCGTTCGCGCGTCGCCGCGATTTCTTTTTCGCCCAAGGCGGCGCCGTGGCACTCCTCCTTGCCCTCCTTGTTCGGCGACCCAAACCCGATCACGGTCTGGCAGCAGATGAGCGAGGGCTTGTCGGTGACCTTGCGCGCAGCCTCTATCGCCGCCTTCACGGCCTCGGCGTCATGACCGTCGACCCGCGGGATCACGTGCCATCCGTAGGCCTCGAAACGCTTCGGTGTGTCGTCCGTGAACCAGCCATGGACCTCGCCGTCGATCGAAATTCCGTTGTCGTCGTAGAACCCGATCAACTTGCCGAGACCGAGGTGCCCCGCAAGCGAGCAGGCCTCGTGGGAAATCCCCTCCATCAAACAGCCATCGCCCATGAACACGTAGGTATAGTGGTCGACGATGGCATGCCCGGGCTTGTTGAACTGACCGGCGAGCGCCCGTTCAGCGATCGCCATCCCCACCGCATTGGCGAGACCCTGGCCGAGGGGTCCCGTGGTGGTCTCGACGCCAGGCGCGTAGCCGTACTCGGGATGCCCTGGGGTCATGGATCCCATCTGGCGGAACCGCTTCAGCTCGTCCATCGGCAGGGCGTAGCCCGTGAGATGCAGCAGGCTGTAAAGCAACATGGAGCCGTGACCGTTCGACAACACGAAGCGGTCGCGATCGGCCCATGCCGGATTGGCGGGGTTGTGCCTCAGGTAATCGTTCCAGAGCACCTCCGCGATATCTGCCATACCCATGGGCGCACCCGGGTGGCCGGAATTTGCTTTTTGCACGGCATCCATGCTGAGCGCGCGCACGGCATTAGCGAGTTCGCGGCGACGGGGGTCGAACCGACCCTCCGCTTTCGAGCGGCTTTCGGGCTTCACAGACATGATCAATCCTCAAAAAGAACAGTGATCTTTACTGGTAATGACCAGATGCGGCCTTCAACAGGTGGTAGGCGACCAGCAACTGCGTCAGCGCAAGCGGGTGCGACCGAAGCTTTTCGCCCGTCGTTCCGGTGATGTCGCCTATGCCATCGTGCCGGAGGTGGTGGTGTTCGCCCGGAATATGGCGCCACAACAGATCCTCCAGGCATTTGGCCTTCTCGTCTGAAATATTGCCATCGATCTCGAGCCGGTCGACTGGCAGACCCATGTCGCGGTCCAGTTCCATATGAATGCCGTTGCCTCCTTGCTCCAACACATCCGAAAGGTCCGGATGCGGCAAGGTCGGGCGCAAGACCAGGGAGGCGTTCAGATGGCTGCCGGTCTCCTCCTTGTCGGTCTCGGGCGGCCAGAAGCAAACGACCATGTCCGCCCATTTCCGCTGAGGCCGGATGAAGGCCTCCGAATCGGGCTCACGCAACTTCATCTCCTTGGCGACGGCCTCGGCCGTGTGCCCGCGCTTTTGCGTGTCGCGTCGCATCTTCCAAAGGAAGCGGAGCTCCTCAGGCGGCGCGAGATAGAGTTTGACATCATACGCGTCTCGCATTGCCTTGGTCGAGAACCCGAGCAGACCCTCGACGACAATGAAATCCTTGGCCTCGACATAAGTCGGTGGGTCGAAATCGCCAGTGGCGTGGTTATAATGAGGCTTTAGGATCGGCTGGCCGTTCTTGAGCAGGTGCAGGTGTTGCTCAATAATGTCCATGTAGTTGCAATCCGGATGCAGGGCCGTGAGCCCCTTCTCGGCGCGCTGGACGCGGTTATACTTGTGGTAGTCGTCAGTACAGATGATCGTGCACCTATCCTGCCCGATAACCTTTGCGATGCCGCTCGTAATTGTCGTCTTTCCGGCCGCCGAATCACCGACGATCCCCAACAGGATCGGTCTCTTTTGCATCTCACTGCTCCTCGATCAGGCTAGACGGCCTAGGCAGATCATGCCCTACCGCCCGCCCCACCCATGATTAAACATGCCTTTAGTCGCGCCATCCAATCTTTCGGTCTATTGGCAACAAAAATCCCCTTGGCGGTCCAATCTCCCACCAAAGGGCCGCGATCTGCCGTCACCTGGGTCGGGCGCAACGAACCCAACCGCAGTCAAGAGCCGCGTATTTTCCCTCACCTGCCCCTGTTCGGCAATAGCCGCGGCAAGCGGCCTCAGGCGTTGTGGCTGATCCAAGCCCGCCAGGCCTCATACAAATCGGCGGACCGCGCAGCCACTGCGGAGGCGGGCTTCAGCTCACCATAAGGCAGGGAATCACCTTCGAGAGTGGTCGCAGCCCCGCCCACCTCCCTCAAAATCAGGCTGCCGGCTGCGTAATCCCACAATTTCTGGCCTCCATGCAGATAAAGATGGGCGCGCCCGGCCGCGAGCCAGCACCAGTCAAGGGCGCATGAGCCGCAATTGCGCTGCGACCCGTAGGGCGGGTCCACACCGAGCCGCCCCGCGAGCCTTGGCTTTAATCGCTTGAAATCCACGAACGCGAGACAACGGCGCAATGCGGGCGGCCGCCCAGGCTCAGGCAAGCGTTCTGCGTTCAACCAAGCGCCCTGGCCGCGCAGCGCCTTGAAGCACTCCGCGCGCACCGGATCGTAGACCAGACCGAGGACCGCCTCACCCCCCTGCAAAAGCGCCAAGGACACAGCGAAAAAGGGCAGCCCATTGACGAAATTCGTGGTCCCGTCGAGCGGGTCGAGACACCAGACACCGTGCGACGCCTGAAGTGCGGTGTACTGCTCGGCCTCCGACATCTCCTCGCCCACCATGCCGAATTTCGGCCAGCGCATGCGGAGCTCTTCGGTGAGCCACGCCTGAACCGCGGTATCTGCAGCGGTCACGAGGCTCCCGTCTTCCTTGAGTTGCGACCCACTTGCGCCGAAACGCGGCATGATTTCACGATGGGCGACGGTGCGGACGAGATCTTCCAGGACCTCGAGACCGGCATAGCTGCAAGGATCGAGGTCCTGGTCGCTCATCAAACTGTCAAGCCTCCTTCCACTTGATCGAGCAGCCGATACTGGGGATCTGATCGCGCGGACCTGCGCCGGTACGCGCGATCTGGACCATGGCCTCGAACAGATCACGCCTGGCATCCGGCGCAGGCTCCTTGCGACTTGCATCAAGCCGGCCGCGATACTGAAGGGTTAGATCGGCCCCGTAGCCAAAGAAATCGGGCGTACACACGGCCCCGAAGCGGCGCGCCACCTCCTGCGTCTCGTCGTACAGGTACGGGAACGGGAAACGATATTCCTGCACCACGCGCTGCATATTGGCGAACGAATCCTCCGGATAGTCCTTTGGGTCGTTCGACATGATGGCGCAGCTGCCGATCCCTTCCGCGCGCAAGGCCGCGACATCGCGGATAAGGCGGTCACGGATGGCCTTTACGTACGGACAGTGATTACAGATGAACATGACGAGCAGTCCACGCTCACCACGCACGTCGGTCAGTGTCAGGACCCGGCCGTCTGTGGCGGGGAGCGCAAATTCGGGGGCGGGGCGCCCGAAATCGCAAACCGGAGTTTCTGTGCTGACCATACCGCCTCATGCATCTGGCACACCATGGGGCGAGCATTATGGCACACCTTGATCGGCCGCTGTCTATACTTGAGACGAGACATAGGTCGCAGGGCGCGAGCACGGAGGGAGTATATGATAACGCGAGGGCGTATTGCCCTTCTATCGGCGGTATGGGCATTGTCCGTGGCCTCAAGCCTCCAGGCAGCGCCGCTTTCGCTCGCCATTCAGCCGGTATTGGGGCAGCAAGCGACGCATAAGGCCTTCGCGCCGCTCGCGCGCTACCTGGGAGAACTCCTCCGGCAGCCGTGCCATATCGTCACAAGCCCCAACTTCCTCGTCTATTGGCAGGACATGGGTCGGCGGCCCGGACCCACCTTTGTGCTGGACGCGGCGCACTTCACCGATTATCGGCTCACGCATCTGGGATACCACCTGCTCGTCAAGGAGCCGGGGACGGTCTCTTATTCCCTTGTGGTGCGCGGCTCGGAGATGGTGCTTGAACCCTCCGCGCTCGCGGGTCTGCCCGTGGCCTCGCTCGGCATACCGAGCATGGGGGCGGCGCTTTTGAACCACATATTTCCGCACCCGACCCGGCGCCCCATCATCGTGGCCGCCCGCGATGCAGCGGCGGAGTTTCGCCTGCTCGCAGCGCGCAAAGTCTCCGCCGCGATGATCCCCACCCCGCTCGTCGCCCAGGCCATGGCACACGGGGCAAATCTCTCGGTCGTCGTCACGACACCCTCCATCCCCAACATCGCCCTGTCCGTGGGCCCCGGCTGGTCTCAGGCCCAGAGGGCCCGCCTCAGGCGCGCGCTTGTCAGCGCCCCGGCGGCGCTCTTCAAGGCCATCGGCCTGCGGCGCTTCATGGTGGCCAAACCTGCCGAATACCGCGGTCAGGATCGGATTCTGAAGACCTATTGGGGCTATTGAGGGCGCTGAGGAGCAAAACCCTTCGCGCAGCCGGCGCATGGCGGTTTGGTGGAGGATGGTGGGCGCGCTATGATAAGTGGCTGCCTTCGCGGGCGGCCCCATCGCGCCCGGACCCGGGCCCGCGAGGGAACGGGGGCCAAGCCCGCGCCCAATTTATCTATGTACCCACCTCGGACCGATTGTCACCATGCCCAACAGCCCCTTAGTCGAGCGCGATCTGAAAGTCCTCTGGCATCCGTGCACGCAGATGCACGACCATCTCACCATTCCCCTGATCCCCATCCGCCGCGCGCACGGCGTCTGGCTCGAAGACTTCGAGGGGCGGCGTTATCTCGACGCGATCAGTTCCTGGTGGGTGAATCTTTTCGGCCATGCGCACCCAGCCATCAACGAGGCCGTCCGGCGCCAACTGAGCGAATTCGAGCATGTCCTGCTCGCGGGCTTTACGCATGAGCCCGCCATCGCGCTCTCCGAAAAGCTGGTCGCGCTTGCGCCTACAGGGCTCAGCCGATGCTTCTTTGGGGACAACGGTTCGTCAGCAGTGGAGATCGCCCTCAAGATGAGCCTCCATTATTGGCGCAACGTAGGCCAGCCGCAGCGGACCGAGTTTGTGACCGTCGCACACTCCTACCATGGCGAAACAGTCGGGGCGCTGTCGGTGAGTGATGTCGGGCTCTACAAGGCCGCCTACGAGCCGCTGCTCTTCAAGGCCCATGTCGCTCCGTCGCCGGACTGCAGGCAAAACGCGATCGGCATGGATTGCCGCCGGCACGCTGAGCGCGCCCTAGCGGGCATGAAGGACATTCTGGCGCAACACGGTAAGACCGTATGCGCCGTCATCGTGGAGCCCCTCGTGCAATGCGCCGGTGGCATGCGCATGCACGATCCGGCGTATATCAAGGGCCTGCGGGCGCTCTGCGACGAGTTCGGCGTACACCTCATAGCCGACGAGATAGCGGTCGGCTTTGGGCGCACGGGGACGCTGTTCGCCTGCGAACAGGCGGCCATCCGCCCCGATTTTCTCTTGCTGGGGAAGGGCCTCACAGGCGGCTACTTACCCCTTTCGGTTTGCCTTACGACAGAGACGATCTATGAGGCATTTTTCGCCGACTATGGCGCGGGCAAGGCCTTCTTGCATTCGCATAGTTATACGGGCAATGCCTTGGCGTGCGCGGCCGCCCTCGCCACTCTCGAGATCTTTGCGCAAGGCGACTGGCTCGCCTCGAACCGGGCACTCGCCGCCATCATGGGAGAGGCCTTAGGCGCCTTGCGCGACCACCCGCATGTCGCCTCGATCCGACAGACCGGCATGATCGCGGCCCTGGACCTCGTGGCCGACAAGACGACCGGCCAAGCCTATCCCGCGAGCGAGCGCCGGGGGCTTGCCGCCTACCGTTACGGACTGGATAACGAAGCCCTCTTGCGGCCGCTCGGCGACACCCTCTACCTCATGCCGCCCTATGTGATACAAGAAGATGAGATACGCAAGGTCGTGGCCGTATTGGCGGCAGCGATCGATCAAGCCACGGCGGTCGCGTCGTAAAAGAGCTCCTTCAGGCTCGCTATATCCGGAATACCGGCACGCTTTCCGTCGATGTCGAGCGACACCGCAAGATGGGGGTGCACTGCATCTTCGTCGGTCAGCAGGACTGACGGGGTCTCGATGGTCCGCGACTGCGGCTCGCCGTTCGTGAGCACCGCAAAGAACTCGGTTGGCGAGCGGCCAGGCAGCGGATAGAACACCACCGCGCGCGATTTGGGCCCCACAGTCGCAGACGGCCCCCAAAAGCGGCCCAGATCACAGAGCGCGAGCGGCCGCGAGCGCCAGGCCATGGCGCCGAGGACCCAGGGCGGGCTCAAAGGCACCGGCGCGAGCGTGTCGACGACCACGATCTCGGCCACGAGCGCGCTTGGGACCAAGAGATAGCGATCAGAGACAGGCAATAACAAGGCATGAATACGATCATTCGCCAAGGCCACTGTCACCTCCCAACGAGCGTAGATAGGTGGCGAGGCCCTCGGGCGAGATGACCAGGATCGGCGCGCCTCCGCCTACAGCCGCCGCCGGGAACAGGTGCCGCCCGGGAACGGGCGCGGGCCCGAGAGGCGTGAAAGGTTCGATACGCATGCTGCCGACCGGCAAGAGCTTGAGATCGTCGACCAAAACACCCACCGGCTGGGAGGCCCCGTTATTTAGGAACACGGCCCGCGTCCAGGGAGCATCGGGGCGTGGCGACCAATCTGGTCCCAGGGCATAGGCGAGCCAGGACTCTCCTTGAACTGTGCGCAGGGCAGCAGCCCGGCCTCTCTGCTCCAGCTGCATGTTCTCCCGCGGCTCGACCGAAATATCCGAGCCATTGGGCATGAGAAAGACCTGCCCCGCGAAGCGCAATTCCAGGTAATGTCGTAGATCCGTCATACATGGCCTCGCCGCAACAAGACCTCGATCTCCTTGCGCAAATCTTCCTCTTGGTACGGTTTTCCGAGATAGACATCAACCCCGAGCGCCATAGCGCGATCGCGATGCTTATGGCCCGACCGCGACGTGATCATAATGATGGGGATGTGGCGCAGACGGACATCGTCGCGTATGCGCGCGGTCAGCTCGTAGCCGTCCATGCGCGGCATCTCGATATCGACCAGCATCACGTCCGGAACCCTTTCGCGAAGCTGCTCCAGGGCTTCCACTCCATCTTTGGCGGTAGCTGCGTCGAATCCTTGCTTTTGCAGGAAGCGACTCGTCACCTTGCGCACGGTCAGGGAATCGTCGACCACCAGAACGTAGGGCCGGGCCGCCACGGGCGCCTCCACCGGCGCCTGCGCGACACGCAAACCCTCGTCCTCACTCCATAACGCCGGGATGTCGAGGATAAGCAGGACTCGCCCATCACCGAGGATCGTGGCCCCAAAGAGCCCGCGTATCTCGGTCAACTGGGGCCCCAGGGATTTGACCACCACCTCACGGGTACCCGAGAGGCTGTCCACGGCGACCGCCACCTCACGGGCGTCCAAGCGCACGAGGAGGACAGGCAACTTGCGCGCCAAGGCGACCGTGCGGGGAACGCCGAGGCGCACCCCGAGATCCATGAACGGATAATCCTTCCCTCCGTAGCGCAAGGTCGGGCGGCTGGCCTGCAAGGCCTCTGTCACCGCCCCCGCCGGCGCCTCGACGATATTGACTATGGCCGCGAGCGGGACCGCAAACATCTGGTCGCCACAACCGACCACGAGAGCCTGCGCAATCGACAAAGTGAGCGGCAACCGTATCACGAAGGACGTCCCGCGCCCGGCGTGGGTATCGACGCTGATGGAGCCACCCAGCTTCTTTACCTCGCTGTGCACGACATCCATCCCCACGCCCCGACCCGAAAGATGCGTTATCTTTGTGGCGGTCGAGAAGCCCGGGAGCAGAATGAACTGCATGACCTGCTCGTCGCTCACGAGCGCTGCCGTGGGCACAAGCCTGCGCTCGATGGCCTTGGCGCGTATACGATCGATATTGAGTCCCGCACCATCGTCAGACACGCGGATCACGATCTCGCCGCTCTCCTGCGTCGCCTGGATGGTGATCGCACCAACCGCGCGCTTTCCGATCCGCTCCCTCTCAGCGAGCGGCTCGATACCGTGATCTATGGCATTGCGGATCATGTGCTCAAAGGGTCCGATCATCCTTTCCAGCAGATGGCGGTCGAGCTCCACGTCAGTGCCGGTCAAGACCAGCTCGACGCGCTTATTCAGCTCCCGCGAGGTCTGCCGGACGATCTGACGCAACCTGTGGGCCTGGGTCGCAAAGCTCACCATACGGGTGCGCATGAGCCCTTCCTGAAGCTCCGTATTGACGCGCGCCTGTTGTTGGAGCACCGCCTCAGCTTGGCTTGCCACCGTATCGAGAGTGCCGTGAAGCGTGATCAAGTCGTGCAAGTTCTCGGTAAGGCCACGCGACAGCTGCTGAAGCCTTGAATAGCGATCAAACTCCAAGGGGTCGAAGTCCTGGGCGACGTTGCCTTCGTCGATCCGCGCACGCGACACGATCTGCGACTCGGCCTGGATCTCGAGCTCCCGAACCTGCTCCCGGAAACGCTTTACGTTACCGTTCAGTTCTGCCAGATGCTCCTTGAGGCTGAAGACCTGCTGCTCCATGCGCGAGCGTGCGATACTGACCTCCCCCGCATAGGCCACCAGCCGATCCAGGAGGGCGGTCCGCACGCGCACCTGACTTGCCGTCTCGGCCTTGAAAAGGTCCTCGGCCGGATCGTTGACCGGCGATACGTCGGCGCTTGCCGCAGTCGGCGCAAAGACCGGTTCGGGGATCGCTTCTGAGGTCCGCTCCTGCGTCGGTTCTGTGGTCTCCGATACTATCGCCACCCCTTGGAGTTGCGCGAGCAAGGTCTGCTCGCGAGATCCATCCACGGTCTCGCGGCCGGATATGAAGGTCTTGTAAAGCTCTCCCAGGTGCTCCGCGACGGAATCCAGTAAAGCAAACAGGGCATCGTTGCACGGATGGCCGCCCTCTTCCACCCGCCGCAACAGATCCTCGGTCGCGTGTGCAAGATCACCCATGCGCGACGCCCCACACATCCGCGCGCCGCCCTTCAGTGTGTGCAAGACGCGCTTCAGAGAATCGAGTTGATCGGACCTGTCCCGGTGGGCGCGCCATTGTGCAAGCGCCGCCTCGAAGCCATCCAGAAGATCGCGCGCCTCGTCACGAAAGATCTCGCGCAGCTCCGGATCAGCCACCTCATCAGCGGGGGCGTCCACGTGCGCCGAGACGACGATCTCCTCGCGCCCATCGGATATCGAGCGGTCGGCGCCGGGAGCCGGCACCCAAACCTCCGCCAGACCGGCAGGCTCACCTGCTTCTGGCGCGACCTCACGGGACCCTTCGGCCAAGGCCAGATTCTTCTGCCACCAAGTGAGCCCCGAAACGGGCATGTCCTCACGGGCGAGCTCGGCCAAGTGGATGCCGAGCTCCACAAATGGGGCAGCCGGGTCCGCGCTACGGTCGAGCGCCACGAGCAGACCTTCGGTCGCGGTCGCAAGGCTCGCAAGTAAATCCACGCCCTCGGCCCCCAGGGGCTTTTGCTCGATCTCGCGCGCCTGGAGGTAACGTTCGATACCAGCGCAGGATTCGGCCATGGCCAGGAGCGCTACCGAGCGCGCACTGCCCTGCATCGTATGGGCCGCCCGCAACAGATGCGCCGACACCGGGCGCTCAGAACCTTCCGATATGGCGGCGCCCAAAACGCGCAGATGGTCACGCGTCTCCGCGACAAAGATATCGCGCAGCAGGGGGTCTGCCAGAACCGGGGGGACTCCTCCCGATGGGCTCGGAGGCGCCTCGGCCAAGGCCTCCTGCGGCTCCGGCTCAACGCCTTCCAGGAAAGGAGTCGCGTCGCCTGGAGCGGATGCACCAGCAAGCGGTTCGTGGCCCGCATGGTCCGCGCGAGAGGGAATGAGGGCCCGTTTCTCGGGCAAGACGGGATCGGCATCCGCCGCAAGGACTGGCACATCGAGCGGTCGGGGTTCCCGGCCCGCGGCCAAAGCCTGAAGCGCGTCGCGGATTGCGGCCATCTCTGGCAGCCTCTGGCCCTGCTCCACGGCCTGGACCCAATCACGCACCGCTTCATAGGCCCGCCCGATCCAGGCGAGCACTTGCGCGTCAGAGTTGCGGTCCCGAGCACGAATCTTGTTCAAAAGATTCTCGGCATCATAGGAGAGTTCCGCGATCTCGCCCGCATCTACCATGCGCCCGCTGCCTTTCAGGGTATGGAATGCACGGCGCGCCACGCCCACCGCGTTTTCGTCGGAGAGATCGGCCTGCCAAACCGGCAGCGATTGCTCAAGCTGCGTCACGGCCTGGCGCGCATCCTCCAGGAATACCGGGAGGATCTCCGGATCGATGGCGAGATCGGCGGCGACCAATGAGGCGCCGACTGTCACTTGCGCAGGCCCCGCATCCGCGTGCCCGAGCCCCACCGCCATAGACCCCTCCAGGGCCTCATTCAGCGGCCGCGCGACGTCACTAAGCTCGATGGGACGCAGGGTGCGCCCGCGCTCCAGTCCGTTCACATGGGCCTCGAGGGCCGCGACACCCGCCGCCACGGCCTCGGCCACGACACCTTCTGGGGCAAGGCCGCCCCGCGCTAGCTGGGTCAAAACGCCGTAGAGGCTGCGGGCCAGATCAGCGGCCGCCTCTTCTTCTAGAACGCGGAAGGCGGCCTCGACCTGCGCGGCAAGACTCGGGGTGTCCCCGAGCCCATCGCGATCACGCGGAGAGGCCACGAAGGCCAGAAAAGCCTCTTCGACACGTGCGAGATTGGCGCGTATCTCGCCTGCGACCGCGCCTATCAACTGGCGGCGATCCTGCGCCGAGAGCGGTGCCTCGGAGACCTCCATGCCACTCGTATCCGGCACCGAGGAGAGATTCATGAGCGCACGGCATTGCTCGTCCACCCCAAGGCGCCAACCCGATGATCCGTAGGGGATTTCGCGGGCCGCCGCTTCGATCTGCAAGAGCCCCTGGGCCAAGGCCATGGCGACCGCGCCCGATTTCTGGAGACGCCCGTCGGCGAGTGCCCGGCAGGCCTCGGCGATCGCCATGGCGAGCTCGCTCAAAGGCGCGACCTCGAGGGTCGTGAACGTCTTGGCCATCTTGTCGAGCAGACGCACGAGCTCGTCGTTGGCGGATGCGCCGTCTTCCTGCGGATCGAAACAGCGCGACAAGAGTGACTGGGCCTGGGCGATCTCTTGACTCAGGGCGCTCGCAATCGACCGCAAGGCGGCGATCGAAGCCTCGCGCGGCCCGTCCTCGGGGACCCTCCCCAGATCGAAAGCATCACGCACGGCGCCTACGGTGGCGTCGTCCGAGTGGGCGTCCCGCAAGATGAAAAGCATGTCCCGCGTGAGCCGCTCGCAGGCGCCACGGACGCCGCCCTTGTCTTGACCGTCAGCGAAGCGTTTGAGGAGCTGATCGAGGCGCGAGATGAGCTTCTTGTCGTCGCTGCGGGGGGACGCCTGCTCGACCAGGAATCGAAGAAAGGCCTCCGCCACCCATAGACACTGGGCGATCGGCGCAAACGCCACCCGCGGACGCCAGAGACGCAAAAGGTCCGGCATCGAGGGCCCGCTCACATCGAGGCTCACGCCCTTCAACCACTTCAACAAGGCCGCCTGAAAGAGCGGGCGCTGCTGACGGAATGCCTCTATAAAGCCTTTGTCGTTGCTCGCGGGCGCGCCGGGCGGACGCACCGCAAGATCCACACGGAAAAAGGCTTGCGGCGGCAGCGCCTCGGCGCCGCGACTTCCGCGCAGCTCGTTTGCGAGCGCAAGCAGGCTCGAGCCGTCTCCCAGGCCCCGTGTCTGGACCCGGTCTAGAATGTCGGGGAGCAGAAGCAAGGTCCGGGCAAGGGGCTCGAGCGCGTCCTCACGAGGCGCCTCGGTGGTCGCGAGCAAGGCCTGGACAGCGGCCTCCGCCTCGGCTACGAGATCCGCAAGCGCATCGAGCTCGACCATCTTCAAGGTCCCGCTCACCTGATGTAGATAGGTCGCGCAGAGCCTGAGCTTCGTCTCGTCACCCCGGTGTTCGATGAAGGCCTCAAGCGCAAGTCGCGCTTGCCTTAAGGTTTCATCGATCTCGTCTTTTACCCACCCCAACGTCCCGAGGTCTACAGTGCTTTCGGTGACCATCTTACCCCCGGCCGGCGCGCCGATTCTTAAGCCGGCAGCTTGAAGCCGGCAACCGACGCCTGCAGTTCGCCCACGAGGTCGGACAATTTGGCGATAGACTCAGCGGTCTGCTGCGTGCCCGCAGACGTCGTCGCCGTTGCCTCCTGAATTTCCGTCATGCTGGTCGACACCGTGGTCGCCGTCTGGGATTGCGCTTGCGCATCCTTGGCAATACGCACGATGAGCGACGACAACTGCTCCGAGACGGATTCGATCTGACCTAGGGCCTGACCCGCCGCATCGGCAAGGCGCGTTCCCTCGACCACGCCGTTCGTCGCCTTCTCCATGGAGCTCACGGCCTCGTTGGTATCGGCCTGAATGGTCTTCACGAGGTCGGCAATCTGCTTGGTGGCGCCCCCGGACCGTTCCGCAAGTCTCTGCACTTCGTCCGCGACCACCGCGAAGCCGCGGCCGGCGTCCCCGGCCATGGCGGCCTGGATGGCTGCGTTCAAGGACAAGATGTTGGTCTGCTCGGCGATGTCGTTGATGAGCTCCACGATCTCACCGATCTGCTGCGAGCTCTCGCCCAGACGCTTGATGCGCTTGGCGGTTTCTTGGATCTGCTCGCGCATCTCGTCCATACCCTTGATCGTGTTCTGCACAGCCTCCGCGCCGCGTTTGGCCGTGAGCACCGAGCCTTGCGCCACCTCCGCGGACTTCCCCGCGCTCTGCGACATCTCGTCCATCGACTTGGCCATGGCGCGTATGCGTTCGGTCGTCGCAAGAATCTGCGCGGCCTGGCGCGTAGCGGCCTCGTTCAGTTCCGCGGCGGTCCGGCGGCTCCGATTCGAGGCGCTCGCCACTTCCTGCGCCGTCGTGTTGATTCGATACACGACGTTGCGCATCTCTTTCACGGCGTAGTTGATTGAGTCCGCGATCGCGCCCGTGATCTGCTCGGTGACCTGCGGCTGAATGGTCAAATCACCGTCCGCGAGGTCACCCATCTCGTCCAGCAATTTCAAGATGGCGTCTTGTGTCTCGCGGTTCTGATTCGCGCTTTGCCGTGCGCGAACGCGCTCGTCGCCGACAAGCTTGCGACCGAGCAAGAGCAGGAACACAAGGGACAGGCCCGCCATGCCGTAGCCCACATACTTCTCGAATCGACGCTTATGCGAAAGGGCCACGTAACCCTTCACGAGCGCGCGGCTTTGCGAGAGCAGCTTGTTACTCTTATGGAAGATGATGGTGCCCGCCCGCTGGGCCACGAACAAAGGGGCGGCGTTCGCCAGGATACCCTGCACGCTCTGATCCATGGCTGTGAACGTCTGCGCGGCGCGCGCGAACTTGGTGCGCGTGGAGGCCGGGAGCTTCGGCCCCAACTGCGCCTCGGTCTCCTTGAAGAGCTTGGTATCCTCGCCGAACTCGGCGGCGGCGACTGCCGCGGAACCGCCGCCCTGAGCGAACAAGTTCACCTCCATCGGGATGCGCTGGCTCAGCATGCCTTGACGGGCGGCGAGATAGATGAGCTGGCGCGACATGTGGGCGCGTATGCCCCGCGTCACGATCTCATCCCACAAGGCAAGCAGCATGGGCGAAGTCTGATCCACGGTCGCCACATAGTCGTGCATCATGAGGGCCGGCTCTTCCTGCTTCACGATCTCATCGACGTGACGACGCACACCGGCCCAGGTCGTATTCAGGGCGAGGAGCGCCGGTCGCACCGACGCCGGGCTCGGCGGTACGCCTTCGGCCGGATTGCCGTTCTTCAGGGTATCGATGATGCGCTGGTAATCAAGGCGCGAACGCTTCAGGTCGCTAAACGCACTTTCCTCGCCGAGAGTCGCCGCCGCCGCGTCCTTCGCGATCCGCTGCGACAACATAAGCAACTGGTCCGACTGCTCAATGTACTTGGAGTCCCGGCTGGCTTGTTGCGCCTCCGAACCGAACAGGAAGGCCACCCCGACTAGCGAAATCACCATCAGGAAAAGGAGGACCGAGACTCCCGTCATGCCGCGTCCGAACCGGGCCTCCTTCTTGCCGCGCTCGGCCTTGGCACCCTTTTTCTTGGATGTCGGCCGCACGTCGACAAACTGCTCGCCCTGCCCGCCGCCCAACGATGCCAGTTCTTCGGTCGGCTGATCCAAAACGACCCCCTTCTTTTTGGACAGTCTCGCCACCATATTCTGTATTCCTCGTAGTTGTTCTTGCGCGTTCAACGGCTTCCCGTACCGTTGTCAGGCCGCCACATGCTTGAAAGTCAGGCTTTCCGTCAGCGAACGCAGATCAAAGACGCCCCACAACGTTTTGTCTTGGGCATATGCGGTCTGCACATGCATAAGGACGGCGTTGTCGAGCCCCGCGATGTCGCGCCGATCCCGCTCGGCATCGAAATGCTTTAAACCCAAAACCTCGTTTACCACGAGCGCCGTGCTGAAATCGCCGACATGCATGACGAGCAGGCGCGCCTTGTCGTCCATGGGGACGGGCGCTTTACCGAAGTACTCGGCAAGATCGATGATCGTGAGCAGGGAGCCGCGCACATTGGCGACGCCCTTCACCCATCGTTTCGTGCCCGGGACACGGGTGACCTCCGGCCGAACCAGGACCTCGGCTATCTGGTCGAGAGACACAAGAAGTGATAGTCCAGCAAGACGAAACCCAAGCCCGCTCCATAAGGGGGTTGCCTCCACCTGTTCCGGCAAACCCGGGGCGCAAGCGCGCGCCTCGGCCTGCATCTTAAGGAGCAGGGCAAAGGCGCTGTCTTGGGCTCGATCGCTCACAACGCCCTGATCTTGTCGAGCAACACGCTTTCCACCACGGGCTTCACGATGTAATCCTTGGCCCCTTGGCGCAATCCCCAGGCCTTGTCGGTCTCCTGCCCCTTTGTCGTACAGATGATGATCGGGATGCCGGCCGTGGCCGGGCTCTTCGATATGGTCCGCGTGGCCTCGAAACCGCTCATCCCCGGCATCACGACATCCATGAGGATCAGGTCCGGGCGCATCGTCTTCAGCTTCTCCAGACTTTCCTCGCCGCTTCTGGCCGTGGTGATCGTGAAGCCGTTGCGACCCAGCATCTCCTGCAGGAGGTGTAGTTCGGTTGGCGAGTCGTCGACCACCAAGATACTCTTAATCGCCATTATTGCGTCTCTCCTCTTTAATCAAAAGCCTAAAAACCCGCAGGACCTTACGACAGCAGCCCGACTAATGCACATACCGGGCAATGACTTCTACCAGCTCTTCCTGAGTAAAGGGCTTGTTGACGTGCTCCTCGGATCCCGCGATGCGTCCGCGCGCCTTGTCGAAGAGGCCGTCCTTACTGGATAGCATGATAACCGGTATGTTCTTGAAGTCCTTGTTATTTTTTATCAGGAGGCACGTCTGGTACCCGTCTAGCCTGGGCATCATGATGTCCACGAAAATGATGTCTGGTCTGCGGTCGGTGATGACCGACATCGCCTCGAAGCCATCGCCCGCCGTGTAGACGTCGTAGCCCGCCTTCTTCAAAAGGGCCTCCGCCGTACGCCGTATCGTGTTGCTATCGTCGATTACCATAACCTTGATACTCACGGGGTTCCTCGCCGCTGTGTCGAAGGCGGCCTCTTCGAGCCGCTCCTGCCCTTCTTTGTGCACCCTAGTGATTTACTAGCATACGCCATGGACAAAATCCATTTAGCGCGCACATAAAAAATTCTAGGCCGTTACGGCGCGGATCGCCAACTCTGCCGCCAAGGGGTTGACGTAAGGGTGTCAGCCGGTCCGCAAGCGGGCCCGTCTGGACCTCGCGCGCCGCCTTTCCTTTGGTCGACCCATAGTGTCACTATTCGCCTTCTCTTTACCACACGAGGTTCGCTCATGGACTTTGGGCCCACACACCAGGCCGTCCCCCACCTCACGACCGCGCTGACCGGCCCGCTCCTGGCGCTCGAGGAGCGGTTTCTGGAGCGCGAAACACAGATCGAGCAGTGGTTTCACGAGAGGTGGCTCGGTGCCCCCGCGCCCTTCTATGCGTCGGTGGACCTGCGCAATGCGGGGTTCAAGCTGGCTCCCGTGGACACCAACCTGTTCCCGGCCGGATTCAATAATCTGAACCCAGCCTTTCACCCCCTCTGCGTCCAAGCCTTGCAGGCGGCGGTCGAGCGCCTTTGTCCCAAGGCCGCCCGGGTCCTGCTCGTGCCAGAAAACCACACCCGCAACGCATTCTACTGGGAAAACATAGGCGCGCTCGTCACGCTCCTCGAACGCGCCGGCTACCACGTCCGGATCGGATCGCTACTGACCGATGGCGAGGCGCCCTCATCGATGACCTTGGCGAACGGACGCGTACTCCCGGTGACAACGATCGTCCGCGACGGGGATCGCGTCGCCGTACCGGACTTCAACCCTTGCCTCGTGCTTCTGAACAATGACCTGTCCGCGGGCCCCCCGGAGATCCTGAAGGGCCTCGCGCAACCCGTCATGCCCCCGCTATCCCTCGGCTGGTGGAATCGCCTGAAATCGGAGCACTTCACCGAATATCGGCGACTCGCGGTCGAATTCGGCGAGGTCAACGATATCGACCCCTGGTTTATCGACCCTATCTTCCGGCGTTGCGGTCGAATCGACTTCCAGAAACGCGAAGGGGAGGACTGTCTGGCCCATAACGTGGAGGAGGTCTTGCGGCTGGTCCGCGACAAATACCGCGAGTATGGTATCACCCAGGACCCCTTTGTGATCATCAAGGCGGATGCCGGCACCTACGGCATGGGGATCATGACCGTGCGTCACGCCGACGAGGTGCGCCAGCTAAACCGCAAGCAACGCAACAAGATGTCGGTGATCAAGGAAGGTCAGGCGGTCCAGGAGGTCATGGTCCAGGAGGGCGTCTATACCTTCGAGACCCTTGGGCCTCAACAGGCGGTCGCTGAGCCGGTGGTTTATATGGTGGACCGGTTCGTGGTGGGCGGCTTTTATCGCGTGCACAGTACGCGCGGCATAGACGAGAACCTGAACGCGCCCGGCATGCACTTCCAGTCGCTCGCGTTCGCCGAAAGCTGCTCGAACCCGGATGGCACGCAAGCCCCCGACGCGGGGCCCAACCGCTTTTACGCCTACGGCGTCATAGCGCGTCTCGCGCTGCTCGCCGCCGCCTGCGAACTCCAGGGGAACGCGGGAGACGAGATATGACACATAGGCTTGCCGTGATCATGGACCCGTTCGACTCTATAAAGGTCTACAAGGACACGACCGTAGGCCTTCTGCGCGAGGCCGCGCGACGCGGCTATCGGATAGACTACCTTGAGGCCCGTGATCTCGCGTTGCATGGCGATCGCCTGATGGCACAGGCCCGCAGCATGGTGGTGCGGGAAACCGATGAGGATTGGTGCGAATTGGGCGAGACGCGCGAGATTGGCCTCTCGGACGTCGACATCATATTGATGCGCAAGGACCCGCCGTTTAACATGGATTACATCTACACGACCTACCTGCTCGAGCACGCCCAGAGAACCGGGACGCTCGTGGTCAACAACCCGGCAAGCATCAGGGATGCGAACGAAAAACTATTCGCGACCTGGTTTTCTGACTGCATGCCGCCTACGCTCGTTACAAGTCGAAAAAGCGCCTTGCGCGCGTTCCTGCAAGAGCATGGGGACATCATCGTGAAACCCTTGGATGGCATGGGCGGAAGCTCGGTCTTCCGAATCGCCCGGGACTGCCCGAACATAAACGTTATCTTCGAGACCATGACCGATAATGAAGGGCGCTACACGATGGCGCAGCGCTACCTGCCGGCGATCACAGAAGGCGACAAGCGCATCCTCATGATCGACGGCGAACCCGTTCCGTTTGCCCTGGCGCGCGTACCGGCCCCAGGCGAGACACGGGGCAATCTCGCGGCCGGCGGAACGGGCGTCGGACAGGCACTAAGCGCCTCGGACCGGCGCATCTGCGACCGCGTGGGTCCGGTGTTACGGAAGCTTGGGCTCGTGTTCGTGGGGCTCGACGTCATTGGCGAATCGCTCACCGAAATCAACGTCACGAGCCCGACTGGCCTGCGCGAGCTCGATCGCATCTTTCACCTGAACATCGCAGGCGACCTTTTCGACGCGCTGGAGCGCAAAATGGCCGCAGGTGTCCGCCCCGCATGACGGCAGCCCGTCTCAAGGCCGCGGACCGTTTGGGCATCGCGCTCTTCCTGGCGGGGCTTTTGCATCTCGTACTCATCCTGGGCGTGCGCTTTAATGTCCCTCATGGAGCCCACGGACGCGCCCTCGATGTAACGCTCGTCCAGACCGCAAGCCACGTAAGACCCCGCGCCGCGCGTCGGCTCGCGCAGGTCAACGTCCTAGGTGGCGGCGGGGTACATAAGAAACGCGCCGCCCATACGCCCTTCGTCGCCACGCAAAGAAACGGTGGTACGCCTCGACCCACGCCCCAGAGGCGCGCACGGAAATCCGCCGTCGATCACCTGCGGCTTTTGCGCGTGCGACAAGGCCCCCTCAGGCTCACATTCGCGAAGCCCGCGTGGCAGCTGCACGCGGCGATCGCCGAAGAGTTCGGTATCGCCAAACAACTGGCCGGCGAGGAGGCCCGCCTGAAGGCCGAGATCCGCCGGGATTCGCGCGCCGGACGCGTCGCAGGCGCGGGTCGTGGTGGGATCACGGCGCGGCGTTTCGCCTATGCGAGCTACATCACGCGCTGGGTCCGGCGGATGGAGCGTGTCGGAAGCCAGCAGTATCGTCGCCTGTTCGGGGCACGCGGCCTCACAGGCTCGCTCGTGTTGGAAGTCGAAATTCTGAGAAACGGCGAGTTAAAGAGCGTGAAGATCGTACGCCCATCGCCCTATTCGGCACTCAATCACGCCGCCCTCGCCATGGTGCGCGGGGCCGCCCCGTTCGCGCCCCTCCCATCAGTGCGGGGATCCGAGCTCGCGGTCTTGCCCATTATCGAGACATGGCGTTTTCGCAGCGGCCATATGATCGGGGGATCACCCTCGACAAACGCGGCTCCCTGATCCCAGCTTCCCTTGAAACACCCGCGGCCATGCCGGATACTAGGCACGTCGCACACACTGCGTTTCGGTGCGGGGATCTCGACAGACGGCCATTTCAAAGACCGTTCCGTCCGGAGACGCGACGCTCGCCGGGCTGCCGCCTTGGGCGAGCCCGCCACCCACCACTTCGCCGCGAGGGCCACTGGATGAATACGACCACACCGCTCGCCAATCAATTCCTGATCGCCATGCCGGGCCTTGGTGATCCGAACTTCTTCCGCACGGTAACCTTGGTCTGCGAACACAGCGCCGAGGGGGCGATGGGTATCATCATCAACCGGCCGGTCGACCTCACGCTCGGCGACGTATTCCGGCAACTCGATATAGAGGGCCCCGCGGGGCTTGCGACAAGCCAGGTCGTCTACCTGGGGGGGCCCATACAAAACAATCGCGGCTTCGTGCTCCATGAACCGCTTGGGGCCTTTGAATCGACCCTGGCCGTCAGCGAGACGCTCGGCGTATCGACCTCACGCGACATCCTCACCGCCATTGCCCACGACAGCGGACCCGAGCATTTCCTGCTCGCACTCGGTTACGCGGGCTGGGGTCCGGGGCAGCTCGAAAAGGAGATCGCCGACAACGCTTGGCTCAGCGTCCCGGCGAGTTCGGAGATCCTCTTCAAGACGCCCGTGGAGGCGCGTTGGTCGGCAGCCGCCCATCTGCTTGGCGTCGATATGGTGCAACTGTGCGGGGACGCGGGCCACGCGTGAGCGCACAGACCTTCCTCGGCTTCGACTACGGCACAAAAAGCATCGGGGTCGCCGTCGGCCGCCTTCCAACCGGGCGCGCGGAGGGGGCGGGGTGCGTCGCGGGCCTGAAGAGCGGGCCTGATTGGGACGCCATCGCGCGGCTCGTAAATCTCTGGCAACCCGAGGGACTGGTCGTGGGCCTGCCCCGCAACATGGACGGCACGGACAATGCCATGACCGCGTTGAGCCTGCGCTTCGGGCGACGCTTGGACGGCCGCCATCATCTGCCGGTATACTGGGTCGATGAACGGCTGACCACGGTCTCGGTGCGCGAACACGTCAAGGATACCGGCGCACGCAAGACCCGGCGCAAGGCCATGCTCGACACGTTGGCCGCCGTTGCCATACTGCAGGCGTTCTTCGATGAGCCGCGCTTCAGGGCGCGCTCGCATGAACTCGGCAAAGGAATAGGGCACCCGTGATCGACGTGGAAGGAGCACTTGCGCGCATGGCCGATGGCGCCCAGACCTTCATGGAGCGCCGTCCGGTCTTGATCGGAATCCACACGGGCGGCGTATGGGTGGCAGAACGCCTCCATGAGCGACTCGACCTTGAAGAGCCGCTCGGAACGCTCGATATCTCGTTTTACCGGGACGATTTCAGCCAAATCGGCATACACCCGCAGGTCAAGACCTCACATCTTCCGATCTCTCTGGATGGCCGTCACATCATCCTCGTGGACGACGTCCTGCACACGGGGCGGACGATACGAGCGGCGATGAATGAGATCTTTGATTTCGCGCGCCCGGCATCGATCGCGCTCGCGGTACTGATCGTACGGGATGGGCGCGAGCTGCCGGTGCAACCCGATATCATAGGCGCGACAGTGGCGCTCAAACCGCGACAACACATCAAACTAACTGGCCCCAATCCTCTCGGCATCAAGATACTGGAGAAGACCGAGTGACCTCCGCGCGACCCGGTAATGGGCATAGGCTCAGACACTTCCTCACGACCGACGACCTGAGCGGCCGGGCGATGATCGAAATACTCGATACGGCCGAATCGTTCATAAGTGTAGGCGAGCGCGAGATCAAGAAAGTCCCGCTTTTGCGCGGCAAGACCATCGTCAACCTGTTCTTTGAGGCCAGCACGCGTACGCGCACGACGTTCGAGATCGCAGGCAAACGCCTTTCGGCCGACATCATCAACATCAATACGAGTGTGTCGGCGACTCAGAAAGGCGAAAGCCTGCTTGATACGGTCCGCAATCTTGAGGCCATGCACACGGATCTTTTCGTGATTCGCCACCCGGCAAGCGGCGCAGCGGACCTCGTCGCCCGGTCGGTACCGAGCCACGTGCATGTCGTCAACGCGGGGGATGGGCGCCATGCGCACCCCACCCAGGGCCTGCTCGACATGTTCACGATCCGCCGCTACAAGGGGGATTTCCGGCGCCTTACGGTGGCGATCGTAGGCGATGTGCTGCACTCGCGCGTCGCCCGCTCCCAAATACACGCCCTGACGGCCTTAGGCGCGAAAGAGGTACGTGTGGTCGCCCCCCGGTCGCTCCTGCCGGCTGCGGTCGAAACCCTGGGCGTCACGGCTTACACGGACATGGCCCAGGGCCTCAAAGACGCGGATGTCATCATCATGTTGCGGCTTCAGTTCGAGCGCATGAGCGGGGCGCTGATCCCGAGCGCACGCGAATACTTCGACCTCTACGGGCTCACGCGCGAGCGCCTGACGCTGGCGCACCCGGACGCCATCGTGATGCACCCCGGGCCCATGAATCGCGGGCTCGAGATCGCGTCGGAGGTGGCCGATGGTCCACAGTCGGTCATCCTCCCGCAAGTCACAAACGGCATCGCGGTGCGCATGGCCATACTCGCGCGCCTGGCGGGCGCCTCCGCCTTGGAGAGTAAAACACCGTGAATATAGCCATACTTGGTGGACGCGTGATCGATCCTGCGCAAAACCTCGACGCGGTGTGTTCGGTATTTGTACAAAACGGGGTGATCGCAGGATTCGGCGACCCACCCTCCGGCTTCGAGACAGACCGCACGATAGAGGCGCATGGGCTCGTCGTTTGCCCGGGGCTCATCGACCTGCGGGCGCGCTTGCGTGAACCGGGCCTCGAGCACAAAGGCACAATCGAGAGTGAGGCGCGCGCAGCGCTCGCCGGGGGGATCACGCGCGCATGCTGCCCGCCGGACACGGATCCCGTCATCGACACCCCGGTCACCGCCCAATGGCTGATCGACCGGGCCCGGCAATTTGGAGGCGCCGAGATCCTGCCGATCGGCGCCCTGACCCGCGGCTTGAACGGGACCCATCTCGCCGACATGCATGCGCTTCGTAGGGCCGGCTGCGTGGGCGTCGGTAACGCCGCCCTGCCGATAAAAGATACCGGGGTCCTGCGCCACGCCCTGGAGTATGCCTCGGGGCTCGGGCTGCTCGTCTTCCTGACACCCGAGGATCCCTGGCTTTCGGGGGCAGGCGTCGTGCACGAGGGCCGGGTGTCGACCCGTCTCGGGCTTGCCGGCATACCGGAAAGCGCCGAGACCATAGAGATCTCGCGGACCCTCATGCTGATCGAGGAGACCGGGGCGCGCGCGCATTTTTGCGGGATATCGACGGCGCGGGGTGTAGCGCTCATCGCGGAGGCGAAAAGGCGAGGGCTTGCCGTGAGCGCCGATACACCCGTCCACCAGCTGTACTTCACGGAAGACGACGTTGGCATCTTCGACACCAATTATCGCCTGCGACCGCCGGCGCGCACGGCCGCCGACCGCGACGCCCTCCGCGAGGCCGTGGCCGAAGGCGTGATCGACGCGCTCTGCTCAGACCACCTCCCGCACGAGGTAGACGCCAAGGAGCGGCCCTTCAGCGACGCGGAGCCCGGCATCGCCGGCCTCGAAACGCTCCTGCCTCTGACCTTGCGTCTCGCGGAGTTAAGCGTACTCACCCTCAAGGACGCCGTCGCTGCGGTCACCTCCCGCCCGGCAACACTCCTTGGGCTCGCAGCGGGCACGCTTGCCACCGGTCGGGCCGCCGACATCTGCATTTACGATCCAGAGGCCGAGTGGACGCCGACTGCAGACTCGGTCCGGACCCGTGGCTGCAATAGCCCCTTCTACGGAACCCCGATGCGCGGCCAGGTCGTGGCGACGATCCAGGGCGGCCGCATCGCCTACGAGCGATCCAAGCCCTGATAGCCCGGCCGGGCCCATGGCTGCGTATTCGCGAAAACCTATGGACGCCACGGCTCACGACCTCCGATAAAGATGCAGGAGCCCTGACTCGTTCCGCGTTGTCGTTATCGACTAGACTATTCGGGTTCCAAGGGAGACGCTGCATGAGTAACGGCCTGGTTCGGAGTTCCGCGGACCGCCTAGGCGCGACGATCGACGCGCGGCGCGCCGAAGCGGCGTCCCGCCTCGACCCTCGCGAACGGTCACGCCTCGGACAATTCATGACTCCGACCGCGATCGCGGACTTCATGGCGGCGCTTTTCACCCACTGGCCGCGGCGCACCGTACTCCTCGATCCCGGCGCCGGCATTGGATCGCTGACCGAGGCCTTTGCCGAGGAGTTCCGGAAGCGGGCCCCCCGCGGAGCGACTCTCGAGGCGCACGCCTACGAGATCGACCCGATCTTGCTGGCCTACCTGCGCCGGCACATGAGCGACTTAGCCACGCCCGTCATCGGCCAAGGTCTCGGTTTCGAGGGCTTTGTGCACGACCGGGACTTCGTGGCCGAGGCGCCCTTTCTAAGCGGCATGAGCGCACCGCGCTTCACCCACGCCATCCTCAATCCGCCCTACAAGAAAATCGCGACGACATCCGCGCATCGCCGCTTGGCGCGCGCCGCAGGCCTCGAGACCGTCAACCTCTACAGCGCCTTTCTTGGACTCACCATCGCGCTCATGGCCGAAGGTGGCGAGGTAGTGGCGATCGTCCCGCGCAGCTTTTGCAATGGCGTCTATTTCGAGCCGTTCCGCCGCTATCTTTCGGAGCGGGCGGCCATACGCCATATCCATGTCTTCGATAGTCGCACGAGCGCCTTTCGCGATGATGCCGTATTGCAAGAAAACATCATCCTGCGCCTCGTGCGCGGCGCACGCCCCGGGCCCGTGACCCTGTCCTTTTCCCGGGACGCAAGCCTCCACGATCTCGTGACCCGCGAGGTGCCATTCACTGAGGTCGTCCACCCCGACGATGCCCGAGCGTTCATCCGCATCCCGCCAGGGGCTCCGGAAGTTCCCGGAACCGAGGCGTTCCAGCACACACTTGCGGAATTGGGTCTTACAGTCTCGACAGGACCGGTCGTGGATTTTCGCGTGCGCGCACACACCCTGCCAAACCCAATGGAGGGTGCGGCCCCGCTCCTCTACGCCCACCACTTCCGGGACGGTCATCTCGTATGGCCAGTCACCCACAAGAAGCCGAACGCCTTGGCGCTGACTCCAGAAACACGTAAAGCGCTTCTGCCGTGCGGCTTCTATACGCTGACCCGACGCTTTTCCTCAAAAGAGGAGCGGCGGCGCCTCGTGGCCTTCGTCGTCGACCCGACAGAGCTGCCTCACCCCCTATATGGATTCGAGAATCACCTAAACGTCTTCCATGCGGACAAGGCGGGTCTACCCGAAGACCTGGCCCGCGGGCTCGCCGTCTACCTGAACTCAAGCGTCGCCGACCGGGCCTTTCGGGCCTTCAGCGGCCACACCCAGGTCAACGCCGGCGACCTGCGGGCCTTGCGCTACCCCGACCGCGCAACGCTCGCAGCCTACGGGCGGTGGGTCAGGGGCTCCAAGCTTCCCTTGACCCAAGAGGCCATAGACGCGCTCGTGGAGCGACCCCGTGGTCGATGAGGCGCGCGCCGCCCGACACATTCAGGAGGCCCTTCGGGTGTTGGGCGATCTCGGCATGCCGCGGGCGCAGCGCAACGAGCGCTCAGCCCTGTGTCTCCTGGCCCTGCTGGACCTGACCCCCGACAAACCCTGGGCCGCCGCGACCGATCCCTTGATGGGTATTACGCCGATCATGGATTGGGCGCGCCGCCATTACGAGAAACCCTACGCGCCCAACACGCGTGAGACCTTCCGACGTCAGACGATGCATCAATTCGTCCAAGCGGGGATCGCCGCCTACAATCCCGACCAGCCCGACCGACCGGTGAATAGTCCCTATGCCGTCTATCAGATAGAGCCCGCATGCCTGGATACTCTGCGGACCATGGGAACGGACCTGTACGCCAACCAACTGGCCCATTTTCTCGCGATTCAAGGGACGCTCGCCGCCCGGCACGCAATGCCACGCTCACTGCGCATGGTCCCGTTACGCGCGACACCTGGGACCGAGGTCTTACTGTCGCCCGGGAAACACAGCGCGCTTATAAAGGCACTCTGCGAAGAATTCGGCCCGCGGTTCGTTCCGGGCGGCGAGCTCGTCTACGCTGGCGACACGGGCAAAAAATGGGGGTACTGCAACGAGACTCTGCTGGCCACCCTCGGAGTGGCAGCGGGCGCCCATGGTAAAATGCCGGACGTCATGATCTACGACCCGCAACGGCGCTGGCTGATCCTGGCCGAGGCGGTGACCTCGCACGGGCCCGTGGACGCCAAGCGCCGCCACGAGCTGGACGCCCTCTTTGGAGAGTCCGGGGCGGGCCTCGTATTCGTATCGGCCTTCCCGGATCGCCGAACCTTCAACAAGTACCAGGAAGCGATCTCATGGGAGTCGGAGGTCTGGATCGCCGATCACCCGAGTCACCTCATCCACTTTGATGGTACAAGGTTTCTCGGGCCCTATCCGCGGCCCTAGATCCCGCCGACACCCTTCTCTGGATCTGGGCGGGCACACCCCGCGGTACAAGCCTCCAAGCCGTAGCGCAGTGTGGGGCACGGGAGGGTGGCGCTACGGACGCAGTCTCGGGGAACGGGTGATCAGGCACCCGTTCCCCGAGGGGATAAAAAAGCCCCACGTAAGGGGGCTTCGTCAATGCGGACAGGGGCCGAGGCCTCGTTCCAATGGTCGTCATCCGTACGCTTTTCGTCTCCGCCCCAGGTCAAGATCCGCCTCCATGATGATATCCGCCTGGATATTCTGATTGACCCTTGATTGCACCCTACGAAATTGAGTCCTGGGCTCTTTCCTCGTGAAGACGCCAACTGCCAGATAAAAAGCGGCGATGAATGGCGCCATGAGTAAGAGCGCTGGCGCGCGTAAGATCATCGAATAAAATAGGATGTTGCTCATCATCTGGTGCCAAATCGCTACTCGTTCTATTCGGGTCGATCTTTCTCTCCAATACCAGATTTCGCGCGCTTAGCCTCTTGGTAATCCGATGTCGAAGCGATCTCTCGACAACTGCCAAGATCCCAAAACCGCCCGTAAGTGACCACGGCGCGACACTACCATGCTCTATCCATGCGAGAAAAGAGACTGCGAAGTGCGCATTGATGGTACGGCCAGAGAGAACTCTGAAGATACGAAACGTCCAATAGACACCCCATGCAGTAACCAGTCCCCGCCAAACTGATCCCGCCAGATCGTAGCGCTTATCCGCATTAAAGAGTCGCCATTGCTGCGCGTCTTTTCGCTCCTCGGCGGTGACTCTCGCCCCAGCACCCATAGACAACGTCACAAAACATCACGACCCCTGCCTCGATGTGACCTCTTGCGCATTACCAGTACATACGATCGGGGCATCCGCATCCTAAGCCTCGATCCCGGGCTCGACAATGCACGTCTCTCGCTCCAGAAACCGAGGACACGGACCACCGCGCGCGACAGGTGATGCTGCGCATTAGCTGGTGCGGGCACGGGCCGGCCGCTGCCAGGGGGGATGGAGGAATAGGGCCCTCGGCCCGGCCCCGACCTGGCACGGCCAGAGACGCCATGAGCGGAAAGACCGGCGCTCCGCTGACGGCGCCCAGCGCGATGGGAGTGCGCAGGTTCGCTAAGAGCGCCTCAGGGCCGGCCGCGTGTAGCCTTGGTAAACCAAGCGACGAAACGGACCCGCGCATCGGCCTGCAAGACGAGCCATCGGGACAAGGCCTGCGCCCTGGCGGCGCGCCCAGGCGCATCGGCGAGCCATGCCGCGCAGGTGCGCCCCAGGTCCGCCACCTCCTCGCAGGATATGACCACCTCGGCGCGGACCGCCGCCGCGAGCCTGGGGTCAGCGCGATAAGGGCCCACCAGGAGCGCGCCGCCACGGTACAGAATCTCGGCGGAGCCGTTGGCGCCCGGCGCCAAGGTGCCGCCCGCGACCACGAGATCCGCGCAGGCGTGCATCGCGCTAGACGCTTCGGCGCTCTCGATGTAGTAGACGCGGGTCTTGGGCGGCACCT
>JAJYRD010000042.1 GCA_021794275.1 Pseudomonadota bacterium
GTAGCATCCGGAACTGGTCCTTGCCTGCCGAAGTATGGCTCAATCGCCCGACCGAGGAGTGCCAAGACACCTCACAATGCGACGCGGCCTAAATGATCAGGCGACAGGTACCTTGACAGCCGCCGCCTTCGCCGAAAGTGCTTAGGCCTCTTGCTAAACGAATTTGCCTGGATCCACAAGGCCCCTTAGATTGTTTCCGAACGGGAGCCCTCATTCCCGTAGGCCCGCCTCGCTTGCGTTTCCTCGCGGCATCCTCTAGTCTCATGACTATTTTTATGGTCAAAGGGGGATGCCTGGATGCGCACCGTGAATCTCGCCGATGCCAAGGCGCGGTTGAGCAAAATCCTGAATGATGTGGAGGCGGGCGAAGAGGTCATCATCACCCGCCATGGTACCCCGATTGCCCGTGTCGTCCCGGCGCGTGGACCGCGCAAACCTCTGCAATCGCTTGCCGCCTTCCGCGCGCAGTTTCCACAAGTGCGCCAGTCCAGCGCCGAACTTATCCGCAGGTTGCGCGACGAAGGGTACTGATGGTCTACCTCGATACCAGCTTCATCGCCCCGCTTGCGATTGCCGAGGCGAGTAGCGAGTCCGTCGAGGCGTTTCTTCTCAGGCGCAAGGCCGAACTCGCCACATCCCAGTGGACGCGGGTGGAGCTCGCAAGCCTCGTGGCCCGACGGGTCCGCATGGGCGAGTTGGATGCGGGCCAGGCGGAAGCCATTCGCGCGGTGTTCGACCGCCTGTTGGCGGAATCCTTCACGATGCTGACCGTCGCTACTGCGGACTTCGCGGCGGCCGTGGCGTTGCTCGTAAAACCCGACACCGGCCTGCGCGCCGGGGATGCCCTGCATCTCGCCATTGCGAGAAATCACAGGGCGAAAACGGTGTATACGCTCGACCGCGGGCTTCTTAAGGCCGGAAAGCGGCTCAAACTTCCGGTCAGTGCTGGAATTGCGGTGTAAGGGGCCGACATTCAGCCAATGGGAGTGGACACAAGACATATGACCTTCCCCGAACTCGCCAACTTTATCTGGTCCGTGGCGGACTTCCTGCGCGGCGATTACAAGCGCGCTGACTACGGCAAGATTATCCTCCCGTTTACCCTCCTGCGCCGCCTGGAGTGCGTGCTCGAACCCACCAAGACCACAAAGTCTTGACGGAATACGAGAAGCGCAAGAAGGAGCCCGCGCTCGATGTGCGCCTCACGCGGGTGAGCGGGCAGGCCTTCTATGACGTGAGCCCCTTTACGCTCGCCGCATTGCTCGCGGACCAAAAACACATCCGCCAGAACCTCACGGCCTATCTTGGCGACTTCTCGGCGGAGGCCCGCGGCGTCTTCGAGAACTTCAAGTTCCTGGGCCGTATCGGGGAGCTCGAGGACAAGAACCTCCTTTTTCCCATCGTCCAGAAGTTCGCGGCCATCGACCTCCATCCGGACGTCGTCCCGAACGAGACCGCGGGCGAGCACTTCAATAGCCCGCATTTTTAAGGCCCAAAAAGTTGACGCAAAAAGCAACAGCGCCCACCATGGTGCCTGTACGGCTAGTGCGTTTCGATGGGTGCGGCTAAGCAGCACGCCGGGAAGCCCGGACGAGCGACAGGCTCAAGGCTTGTTGTGGACCTCTGGTCATTGGGCAGAGGGCGCGGCCTTGGGTTATAGAAAAACCAGACCGCCCGCGCGCTACAATCCAAGAGGGCTTCGGCTCCGCGTGCGTAAGCGGCCGCCTTTATCAGACTCCCATGCGGCGTTACGCCGTCCTTATCGACGGGGCTTTCTCAAAAAGAAGCTGGGCTCACAGCGGGCGCCCATGGATGGCGTTTGTTACGATGCGTTCCTTGAGGCCCTGAAAGCGCATGCGTCCTTATCGGCCTGTCGATTACACCGCATTTATTACTACGATGCCCCGCCGCTGGAAGACCTATTGAGCGAACCCTTGGGAGGAGGAGGGGGTAACCTCGCAACCACGGACTTGTCGCGTCAAAATAAGGCCCTACTGGGTCGACCCAGGGAAACGCCCTTCGTATCACTTCGCCTCGGCGAGCTTGCGTTTCGAGGCTGGCGGCTTTCCAAGAGACGGTTATCGGACAATAGCGCCACAACGGCGGCAATTGTAGTCCGCGCAGCAGACTTACAGCCCGATATTCAGCAGAAGGGTGTCGATATGCGCATCGGATTGGACATTGCCTCCCTCACGTTGAAGCGCCATGTCGACATTGTTGTTTTGGTGACAGGCGACAGCAACTTAATCCCTGCCATGAAGTTTGCGCGCCGCGAAGGGGCGCGGCTCTTTCTTGCGCCGTTGGGGCACGGCATTAAACCGGGTTTCAAGGAGCACGCCGACCTCAATTGGACAACATTGAGCCGCCCCAACTTTCCGCGCAAATGCCGGCAGAGTCACAGCCAGCCCTCGATTCCGTCACGCCCTAAATAGCGGGCCAACCCCCCGGTCAGGCGCTCGCCTTCGCCCTGCTCAGTCTACGGCATGCGCCGCAACCTCTCATGGCTCGTGCAACAAATGCACTGTGCCAGAGCGTACCCGTGAGGGAAAATGCCACGAACCCGTACCCAAAGCCTGGAGGGGACCTCAAAAGCGCTGTAACTTCTTGATCTTATTGGTGGGCGATAGTGGGATCGAACCACTGACCCCTGCCGTGTGAAGGCGAAACTTGTACTTAGTCATGCTGCGCCCTGCGACTAAATGCTTGTTTATAAAACCGTCTCTTAAGCACGGACAAGCACCAAGCAGCATAGAATCATAGTACGATTTTCCCAAAATTTTCCCATGGGAACGCTTCAAGTTTTCTGTTAAAAGTTTTTCTATTGGCGCTTGCCAGCACTAGGGAGCACAGCTATACTTATAGCGTGTGCAGGTAGCGCCTTTTACTGCACGACCTGAGGGGTTGACTGATGCCCCTCTTGAGACTGAAGGCGCCGGCCATCGACAGCATTGACAGACGCTGCCGGGGGGGATAAAGGCTAGGCGCCATACCATGAGTATGCGATAGCTCGGTTCTGTCCTCAGATATTGAGGACTGGACTGTGGAACAACAAACCTCGCAAAAGTTGTATTCAAAGCCCGATTTGTACGGGCCCGATTTTCTTCAGATTTCTCCTAGAAAGTTTGACCTTATGGTGGCCGCGGGCGAGTTCCCCGCACCCATCCGCATTGGGCGCTTATGCCGGTGGACTCAAGCCCAAATTGATCAATTTCTTGAAACGCTGAACGATCGCGCGGTGGACGTGCCGGCCAAGCGCGCACCTTCCAGCAAGCGTTGCCCCGGCCGCCCCCGTAAATCCGGGGGTGCCGCATGTTGACCTCCCGCATCCAACAACACCACACGGCCCCGCGCCTATCGCCTGCTGCCCTGGAGGCGGCCGCCACGGCCTTTCTGGCCGAGGCCGAGGGTAAAAAAGCCTCGACGATCCGTAACCGTAGCTGGCGCTCAGTCATCCAGCAGGGGCCGTCCGCTGACGCGCTGGCGTGGCGCATCGCACAAACCGAAGCCGAAACAGACACCGACACCGACACGATCGGTTCCGCATTTCGGTCAGACAGCGACCGGCGCCGGCCTGGGGGCGCCGCGCGTGGGGTAGATAAAAACACATGGAACGCCATCCGGGTCCTAGCCCTAACCGATTGCGATTGGCCGGACCAGGATGTGCTGATCGCCAGCGCCCAGTACGAAACCGCTGAAGAAATCGGGGAAATCGTGGGCCGATGCCCGCGCCGAGTTCGCCAGCTTCAGGATCGGCATATGGCCAGAGCGCGGGCCGTCCTGGACCCGGCAGCCATCGTCGCCCACTTGGACGAGCCCATCACCACGGAGGCCGTAGTGCCCCGCGCCCCATCCCGGCGTGGCCGTAAAGCCCGGCTGGCGCCTCGGCCGGTCCTGGCCCTGGTACCCCACACCCCCACGCCCCTACGCACGCCACGGCCTTACCGGCCGCGTGCGCCGCGCCGGCGTTTTGTAGATCCAGGGCAGCTCGATTTTTTGCAAGCGGCATAACCCCAACCATCAACAAAAGAGGTGACATATGAAACAGAAGAAGCTTGTTTTGCAGGGGTCTTCTTACTCCCCGGATTGCGAGGAGATATTTACTACCATCGAACTCCACAGAAAATATGGTGGGGTGCGGGTGACGGCCACCGTCGTCCACACAGAAGAGGTCCGTGACCCAAATCTGGAGCAAATTTTGGCCGAGCTTTCAGACTTGTTCGGGGTGGGACTGGAGTTCTCCACGGACAGCGAGGAGCACGGCCGCATCGCAGAATGGCTGGAACAAGAGAAAGACGACGCCGCGTAAACCAACCGGCCGGGGTTCTGCCCCGGCCGCCACCTTCCGCACATGTCCCAGGAGTTCCAGGAGGCAGCATGACAGAAAAGGAAGAAAAACAGATCCGAATCTGGCTAGAGTCTCTCGGAGAGACGCCGGAGGCGATCGAGCGCGATATCGAGATCGCGCGGCGTCATCCGGACACGGCCCAATGGCTCCTGGCCCGTGCTAGTGCAGCATAACATGCGCATGTTATTGCACAATAATTCTGGAAACTTGCGTGTGTCTTACGGATGGGCTATGCTTTCCGACAGACAAAAAGAAAGGCCCCGAATCGGTCGGGGCCTTTCGTGAATCACCAGGCTATAGTGGAGCGCTGGCATGACTGAAATAATAGCAGAAAATCCCCAGAACACAAGCCCGTCACTCGCCGAGCGACTTGCCGCGATGCGGGCCGATCTGGATAAACAATGGATCGGCGGTCATGAACCCATTTTTTCGGCGGGGGAGCGCGCCACCATGAAAAATTGGAGCCTCCAAAAGCGCCTGAACGTCGCCATCAAGAATCTTAAGAAGCGCAAAATACCAGCTGTCAGGACGGCGGCCGCGCCTCGAGTAGCCCATCGAGGTGCCCGCGCCCGCCGGTCTCCAGCCTCCCAGCGCCGGGCGACCACCGATTCCGGCGGGGACCCAGAACCAGAACCTCCCCGACGATCGCCTTATAATAGTCTCCCCGCGCGGCGTGACGGGGGTGCCGCATGAGCGCCCCCCTCGAAAATCTCCTCTCAAGACTTGATAAGGTCCGCAGGTCTGGCGGCGAGTGGCAAGCGTTGTGCCCCGCCCACGACGACCACTCTCCAAGCCTGGGCATCAAAGAGACCAACGACGGCACTGTCATGATTAAATGCCGCGCGGGCTGCGAGACCCGCGACGTGCTGGCGGCGGTCGGGCTCGACTTTTCTGACCTTTATCCCGAACACTTACGGAAAGGGAAGAAGGGCGCGCCCATCGACCCCGGGGCCGCCGCTCGCATCGAGGCGGCCAAGGCCGGCCGCCGGAAGGCAAGGAATAAAGAGCTTTCCTCGCGCGTGGAGGACGCCCGGAACGCATGGAACGCCGCGCAGCCGATCACAGAAAACGGCTATCTCGCAGGGCGGGGTGTCCTGGACGCCGCGATCGCCGCTGGTGCGCGACTCCTGCCAGACTCTTACAAAGCGTCCTGGAATCCCGATGCCGGAGCCCGGGCCGCGTGCGTCTTGTGGCCTATGCGCGATCCGCGATCGGGCGATCTCGTGGGCGTGCAACGCGAGTGGGGACGCGGACACAAGAACAAAAAAATGATAGGGCGGCACATGGTGCCAGTGGACCCCACGAGCCCGGATGTTTTGCACTCTGCCTACCTCCGTTTTCCAGGGGTGCGCGACACCCTCTATATATGCGAAGGGCAGGTGTCTGCGGCGGCGGTCGCGACCGCTACAGGCTCGCGGACGATCGCGCTCTTCGACACTTCGGGGATCAGCAAGCCCCCGCGCCAGGTCATCGAGCGCGCGATCCGGGACGGGGCCATAAGGATCGTCATAGCCGGGGATTCTGGCGCACCAGGAGAGAAAGCGGCGCTGGAATGCGTGCATACGATCCAGACGTGGGGCTTACAAGTGAAAATCATATGGACGGTGCCCCCAGAGAAAATTGACTGGGCTGACATATTGGAGAGGGACGGCCAGGAGGCCGTGCGCGCCGCGCTGCTCGCTGGCGAACGCTCGATCCCGGCGCCAGAGAAAAAGCCCACAGCGTCGGTTTGGTCGATCCAGGCATGGCGCCCGGCCGCCGTGCCGGTCCTTCCCGCCGCCACCGTACCCGTCACAGACGCCCGCGTGGTTATCAAGACCGGTGTGCAGATGATGGTCACGGATTACATTGGCTGGCTCGCAGAACTCGACAAACGGCGCGAAGAGAAAAAGAAAGGGCGCTTGCCGTCGGCAAAGCCATGGCTCTTCAAACCGACGACCGGAACAGGTAAAACCACTGAAATTAAAGACTTGATCCGTAATGCGGCGCTTTTGGGCGCCGGCGGTTCGGTCCTGGCACTGGTCCCCGATCATGCCCAGGCGGACGCCTATCAGGCTGATGGATGGTGGCACTATCACGGACGGAACTCAGACCCATCGAACCCCGGCTACTGCCCAAACCACCAGGCTATGATGGAGGCCGTGGAAGCCCACCACATCCCTCAAGCCGAGTTCTGCCACCGTTGCCCGAACGGGCTAAAGTGGGCTGGCAAACCCGAAAATTTAGCCGACCTCGCGCATATGGGGTACGTGGGCGAGAAACTAGCAAAACTGGAAAAATGTGTATGGCAACAGCATTTGCGCGACACTTTGGAACAACCGTTCGTGGTGGCCCCCTCTGGGTCCTACAGCGAAACACTGGCCTCGTGGGCGCCAGACGGACTGGAGAGCGACACGCCCCTGCGCCACCGCCTGGTCACGGTCGATGAGCGCATGCAGGCGGCCATGCCGGTGACCGTGGGGCTGCCGGACATAGACCTCTGGGCAAAGCGCACGGCCGACACCCTGCGGGCATTGGGAGCCATTCAGCACAAAGTGGAGGAGGTAAATAAGGTCACCGGGGCGTCCAACGTTCAGGCCATTCAAGAGGAAGCCGCTGACCGCGTGCAGCGCATCGAGGCCGCCAAGGCCGCGCTGGCGCTTTTCCAGATCCTAGCCTCCGAGATGGGGCGGCTGGTTGGGCAGGAGGGGCGCATCCAGGTCGCGCCCGGATTACTAGACGCGGTCCAGAAAATGTTAGACACGGATGATGAGGACGTAGCGGCGTGGGAGCGGCTGGAGTTCAATCGCAATGGGTCCTTGCAGATGACACCCCTCCGCGCCGCCTGGGCGATTCGCCAGACCTTGAAATACCAGGACGGGCATGTCAAAGAGGGAAAGCTGCACATATCCGGGGTGCGCCCGCTGGTTGAGCGGATCGGCAAGCGCCCGATCGCGTTCTTTGATGCCACCCCCGACTCCATCATAGCGGATGCGGTACGCGATCATGACGGGCATATCGTGCAGGCTCTGGCGGCGCAGCATGTCAAAATCATCAGGAAGGCCACGCGGTTTTGGGGACAGAAGGCCCTCGGTAAGCGGGCCACACCCGAGCAGCACGCACGGGCGTGCCGGTATTATCAAGCCCTACGAAAACTGCACCCAAATGAAGTTTTGCTGGTCAGCAAAAAGGCCCGCGCGATCCTCGACCCAGACGGCGAGGATGAGCTATTAGGGCACTGGGGCGCCGACCATCGCGCGCATGACCGTTGGGCCGGGCGCAGCATCGTGATTATCGGCAGCTTTTTTCCACCGATGGATTTCTGGCGGGAGCAGTATCAAGCGGCGCGGGTCGCGGCCCTAACAGCCAGCGCCGACCCGACCCATTGGCCCGAATGGCCGGACTCAATGAAAATGGAGACCGGCGCGTGGATCTCGGAGGGAACACACGAGGTCCAGTCCCGCCTACCGCTCCCATACGACCCGCAGATCCGCCGTTGGTTGCTGGAAATGATCACAGCCGAGACAGTGCAGGCGATCGGGCGCGCCCGCGGCGCCAACCTCGACCCAGCGAACCCAGTGACGATTACCATTTACGGCGGGGTGCCCCTGCATGGACTGGGGAAGCATGGCCTTACGGTGGACAGCTACCAAGCTGACGACGACCCATTGCTGGGTGCCAGCCGGTCCGGGCAAGCCCTCGATGCTCGCAAGGCCATCGCGGGTGCCATGAGCGCCGGACAGCGCACCATCAACTCGATCCGGGCCTGGGTAGAGATCCGATTCAAGATCCGCGTCGGGATCGATCGCGTGCGGAGTGTCATGCGCAGCCTGGAAGAAGCGGCGCGCTCCAGCGGGGACGACATCGAGGCCATCTATCAGCAAGTTGCGAAACGCGCAGATAGCTACCTGCACGGCGCACGTGGCGACCTGGACGCCGCCATGGCCGCTGCGGTGGCCACCCAGGACTGGACGGTCGCCGAACTCCTAGACATCCCCACCCAACAGGCACAGGCGACACGACCTCCCGCCGTGGGCGGGCCCGGCGCGGCCTAAGCGCCACCACCACAAAACCTAAACCCCGGCATCGACCGGGCGGGAGCCCCATGGCCTCCGCCCGGTTTCCGCGCGTCACGGGTCCGGATATGTACACAAAACGGCGTTCGGCACGGCTGTTTTCAAGCTTTTTCAGTTAGAAAAGACGACGCGGATACGGGGAGTCAAATTTTTATGGGGAGGCTCGCGACACCCCCTTGTGAGTAAGGGGGTATTTTTATTACGAACCCGGAGGGGAGTGTTTCGAGTTTCGAGACTTCCTGTAGGCGTAAAAAAGCCCCGATCATTACCGGGGCCATGTTGTCGGCGGCGGGGGTTAGTCGGCGCCGGGTTCGCGCTCCTCCGCGTCCATCGTCTCCCGACAGTCCGGGTAGTGGCGACAACCAAACCACGGGCCGCGCTTCCCCTCCCGGAAAAACCGCATCCGCCCATGCGCGGGGTCGCCCGGGCAGGTCGGCGCGGGTCGCCCGTCCGGACCCAGGTCCACGGTCGCCTTGCAGGCAGGGTACTCAGCACAAGACAAAAACCGCCCGTTCTTCCCCGATACCTCGCGCATCGGTCCGTGGCACAGCGGGCATGTTATTTCACCTGGTGTCACAATATCATTCTCGTTCATATCATTCTCCTTGTTCATTGCGGGACTTGCAGACAAGTTTCTTCTGCAGGGCAAGAGTGAGCGGCCTTGATCATCCCCGTTCCAGAAAAGCGCACCGTGGGCCACCGCCCCGGCGTGTGGCGATGATATGTGAGGAATTGGTTGGTAATGAGCTTGTGTTCCAGAAGTGCCCCACCCAGCGCCACGGCACCCCCAGCCGATGCCGCGAGCAGCAAGGCAAAGCTGGCTGACACCCAGGACCTCGCGATCGACCTGCGCAGCGCGGTCCGCGCCTGCCGCTCCACAGCGGAAGCCACCTGCGCCTTCCACTGTTCCACGAACGCTTCTGCGCGGTTCTCGGCCATCATATCTAACCCCGCTGCCGCCTTTTTGAGCGCATCCGCGCCATGCCCGCTGGCGGCCAGGATGACGTTTGTCAGGTTGGCCCCGGCCTCGTCCGCTTTGGCCTTGATCCCTGCCTCTAAAACGGCCTTGAGATCGGCTCCGGCGCTGGTGACGTTTTTGTAAAGCACGTCGGGGATCTTGGCGGCCTCATCGAGGGTGACGCGTGCGCCCACCGCCGCCGTGGTTGCCGACCACGCCAGCGCGACCATGGCCCACGTTGGGTCGTTGGGGTCCACGATGTTGTGATCGAGGGCCATCTTTAAAACGCCCTCGCGGGCCGTATTGGGAATGGCATTTAGAACCTCTTCGCGTAAATTCATTTCAATACCTCTAGGGCTAGAGAGAGGCCGGGGCGGTTTGACCGTGGCTTGCGGTTTCTCGGGTGATGGGGTGCTGCACGCGCAGGTCGCGGCGGCGGCCTCGATCACGTTTTTAATCGCGTCCGTCAGGGCGCGCCGGTCAGGAAAAACATCACTATAGAGTTCGCCGGAAAACCCTAGGTTTGCCAGTTTGTAAGCTGCGGTTGGGTCGACCTCGGTCCTGTGGCGGAGCCCACAGGAGGGGCAAGTAGCCAGTGTCTTAGCCTTGATGGCGATAGCGCGCGCCAGTTCTGTTTGCTCAGTCGTTTGCTCAGTCATGCTCTTTTCTCCAAGAAAAGCCGGGGCACCATGCCCCGGCATCGTGTTGGTACTACTGCGGGACGCCCAGCGTGACCACCGAGTGCGCGGCACTCAACCAGCGGAACAGCAATGCACGGTCCGCGATTTTGAGGGGCGAGTCTTTGGCGATCAGTGGGGAGTACCCGCCCGGCATGTCACGGATCTGCTGATCCAACAGCGGCGGCTTAAAGAGCGGCATGACGCCTTCCTTGCCGCCCTCACTCAAGAACGCCTCGCGGGCCTTGGAGCTAGCCCAATGAAAGCCCTTGGCGGGCCCACTGATCTCACTCATGACCACGATGCGGCGGTCGGCAGGGACCGCGGACAGGAGACCGCGCTCGGCCGAGTCAACGAGATTCTTGGTGTGAATGTCGAGCGGCCCGACACTGTAAAAAACCGTCATGTCCTGCCCGAGCAGGCCCAAGGAATCGGCCAGCAACCCGGCAAATTGGTCTAAGGTGTTCGAGGCCTGCCCAGGCAAATTGATAACCACATCCTTGCCTGCCGCGTGTTCTTCGAGCCATCCCCCCAGGGTGGAGAAAACCTCTTCCATGGCATCGGGTCGGTTCAGGTTGATAAACCCCGTCTCGATCTGGTCACCGTACCGTTTGCCGACGTCGGCCCCGCTCTTGTCGCCCTCGACAATCACGACCGGGCGGCCCTGCTTCTGCAGAAGATCCACAAGGACCATCGCAAGACGGGATTTACCGACCCCGCCCTTTTCACCATGTGACACGTAAACTGTCATGTCCGTATCTCCGTTTGTTGTGGCGGCCAGCGCCGCCATTGTCTTTAGCTGCACGCGTGGAAATTCACTCGATCCATTTGTGGTCGTCCGCGGCCTCCTTTTTTGGTGGGACCGCGGGCGTTCTAAACCCCGAGACCGGGTCTATCCCCGCTGCGGCCCCCAACGCCTTGGTGGCCGGGGATGAGCGCGTGGGGGTGGGCGTCGGGGTCGCGGCAGGGGGTTCTAGCCGCCCCGCTTCGACCTCGGCCAGGGTCCAGAGATAGAGCTTTCTCAATGAATCGGGGTTGACCCCCATGGCCCCCGCGATCCGGTGCCAGGGGCATTTTTGAAGGCGCAGAGCCTGGATCATTTTGAAATCCGCGAGGACACGCCCCGCGAGGTTCTTTTCCCGTAGCTCCCCGCGCCATTCCCCGGCAAGTTTCTGAAGTCCGTCTTCCATTGATGTCCCTCCGATGGGCCGCCCGATGTGGCCCTTCGCTATTAGCTGTCGGCGCGGAAATTCCCCGGACTCCGCCCGGATCGAATCCGGACGGCCCGTGAACGATTTCAGACGCTTTTCAGACAAGGCGGCACGGAAGCGGCACAAATTCAGATTGTGTGAACGATTTCAGACGGGCGGGAATGAATCCGGCACGGAAGCGGACGGATTTCAGACATTTATGCGGACGGATTTCAGACCTCTAGCGGCACGCTGGCGGCACAAATTCAGAGTATGCGGCACGGAAGCGGCACGCTGGCGGCACGGAAGCGGCGCTTTTCCGGCACTGGCCGGCAAGCGAGGTTAGGCGCCCACCCCGTGGGGGTGGGCTAGAGAGATCACACATCCGCACCAGCGCTTCGCGCTTGTGGGCCGTGTCCCTCCGGGGCCTCGAAAATCGGCCCCTTCGGTCCACGGGGTGCGGATGATGGCCCGCGCCAGCGGGCCTCTCCCCGTTGCCGTAGGCGCGATGGTGGCCGGGCATCGCTGCGCTCATTGCAGGCCGAATGGCGTGGGCACGGGCTTTGGCGGGGCCGGATGGGTCTCCCGCGGCTGGCGCCGCCACCCGTCCGCTTCGCGGAGCTGGGGCCGGGGATGGGGCGGGTTCACCCCCCTACGGGGTGCCACCCGCTCCCCGGCCTTGGGTCGCCAGGGGGGAATTTCCACGGGTGCAGCTAAAGGGGAGTCCATATATAGGAATCTCCCCAATGCTTCGCATCCACCACCTGAAATCCTCGCGGTCCTCTGCCAGCATCGCCGACTATTTTGAGCACAAGAAACGCGAGGCTGAGGCCGCGCGGTCCGCGGGGTACTACCAGGCCAAGGCGGCCCCCAGCCAGTGGCTCGGCCAAGGCGCCGCGACCCTGGGCCTGCAAGGGGAGGTCGGTAGGGAACAGCTCGTCGAGTTGTTGGAAGGCCGTCTCCCAGACGGCACCGACCTATCCACACGTGGAGGCAAAGCCGCCAGCGCCAGGCGCGGGACGGACCTGACCCTGAGCGCCAGCAAGTCCTACTCGATCATGGCCCAGGCCGACCCCCGCCTAGTCGCCCTCTGGGATGAAAGCGTCAAGGTCGCCGCCGCTGTATTGGAAAAAGAGTGCGCCACCTCCCGGCACGGGCACGGCGGGGTCGAGGTCGAGCGCACGGGGAATTTGGTGATCGCCTCCTTTCGCCACGAGGACACGCGGACGGTCGAGGGGGTCGCGGACATGGATCTGCATAACCATCTCCTGGCCTGCAACATGACCCAACGCGCGGACGGCACCTGGGTGCGACTCGACCTCGATTTTGGTCGCCAGATGGAGTTGGCCAAGCTGGCGGATTTCGCCCAAAAAGCCTTTCTCGCCAAGGGCGCTCAAGCACTCGGGTATGAGATTCGGCAGACCAAAGACGGCTGGGAGTTCTCTGCCGTCCCCCAAGAAGCCATCGACGATTTCTCCCGCCGCTCTGCGCAAATTGACGCCCATCTAAAAGCCCAGGGCCTCGACCCCGAGACCGCGACGGACGCGCAGAAGGAGGCCGCCTGCCTCGCCACCCGCGGCGGCAAAGCGCAGGCCGGGCAGGATGAGCAACGCTGGGAGTGGCGGTCCCGCATTCGGGAAGCAGGTCTCGACCTGGACGCCATCGTGGCCGAAGCCCGTGCCCGCGGCCCCATCGAGGCCCCGGATCTGACCGAAGCGGCAATCAAAAGCGCCGCCCGCCACCTGGGCGAACGTGAAAGCGTGTTCGGGAAAAACGCGACGCGCCTTGAGGCTTTGAAAGCGGGCATGGGCGGCACCACCATAAACGCAATCGACGCTTCCATAACAGCCGATGGCGCCGTCATCGACGTTGGTGGAAACAAGCTCATCACCAAGGCGGCCTTGGTCGCCGAGGCGCGCATCCTCAAGATCGGACGTGCGGGGCATGGTGTATCCCAGGCACTTATGACCCCCGAGGCCGCCGAGTCCTTTATATCTCAGCGCGAGGCCTCCCAAGGTTTTCAGTTTTCCCCAGGCCAGCGTGAGGCCCTGGCGCTGGGCCTGACCTGCGCCGATCAAACGTTCGGTATCCAGGGCGCGGCGGGCGTGGGCAAAACCACTTCCATGAAACCTTTAATATTCGCAATGCGCGACGGCGGATATGAGGTCATCGGCTTGGCCCCAACCACCGACGCCACGACCGCCCTGGTCGGCGCGGGCGCGGATGACACGCGGACCATGCAGAGCTTCCTGGCCTCCCCGGTCCCCAAAGACCCCAACACCCCGCGCTTCATCATTCTGGACGAGGCGGGGAAGGTCTCAACCAACGACATGACCCGCCTTCAAACCAAGCTCGCTGCGATGCCGGGCGCGCGCCTCCTGGTGACTGGCGACTACCACCAGACGCCCTCGGTTGAGGCGGGCGCGCCTTTCAAAGCTTTGATCGAGTCGGGGGCGATCCGGTCTGTCAAAATCCGTGAGGTCCAGCGCCAAAAGGACCACGCCCTGCTGTCCATGGCCCAGTCGTGGGCCGATGGCGATGTGGCCGGGGCGCTCGCCAAAGCCAAAAGTCTTATCACCAAAGTGGAAGTACCGTTCGATGAGAAGGCCCGCAAGCGCCCCAACACCGACGAGCGCCGCGCAGCCTTGGCAGCGGCTGGGGCAAAAAATTATCTGGCCCGCGACCCCGAGCGCCGTGACGCCACCTTGATGATGTCCGGGACAAACGACGTGCGCCGACGGGTCAACACCCTGGTCCGCGACGGGCTCAAAGAGCGCGGGGTGATCACCGGCGGGGAAGTGACTATCCGCGCCCTGGACCAAAAGGACATCACCAAGGAGGCCGCCACCCGCCCCGACTCCTACCAGCCGGGCGAGGTCGTGCGCCTCACTGAGGGCCGGGGCCGCCAACGGGCCACCATCGACTACCGCGTGGCCCGGGTAGAAGGGCGGCACGTCATTCTCGCCAACGATGCAGGGGAGGAAAAACGCTGGCAGCCCCACAAGGCGCGCGAGGGCAGCTTTGTCATTTTCACAGAACGCCAAATGAAGTTAGCGGTCGGTGACGCGGTGCAGATCCGCGCCAACACGGGCAACAAACGCGATCCAGACTTTCTGGGAAACGGCCAAACAGGAAAGGTCGTGGCCTTGGACAAGGACGGGCCGCGCCTGCGCCTGGCCGATGGGCGGGAGGTGGTGCTGTCCGACCAGGCCCGCCACTGCCTGGACTACGGTTGGTGCCGGACAGTCAGCAAGGCACAGGGGTCAGAAAAAATGGGCGCGATCCTGTTGGACGAGGCCTCTCAGGGGTCGTCGGCAGAACTGGCAAATGTCGGCCTGACGCGGGGCATACAGGATGTAGAGATCCTTTCCGACAACCCCGACCGGACCCTGAGAGGTTGGTCCTCTTGGGCCGACCGCGAGCAGGCCAGCGAGGCCACGCGGCGCCTGGGTGACATGGACCCCCAGCGCCTGGACACCCTCCGTGCCGAGATCCGCGCCGAGTTGGAACGCGAGCCCGGGGCCGACATGGGCCTAGGCCGCGCCGGCGACCTCGCGCGCGCCCGTGAACAGCGCCCCTTAGAGATCGAGCAAGCCCGCCAAGAAATGGAGATGGACCGATGATCTTTTCCCCTCGTACCAGAGACCGTATCCGCTGTTGGTTCCTCCCGCGTTCCCATCGCCGTCGCATCCGATCGGCCCGGCGCGTCCTGCGCAAGATCCGCCCATGGCTCCTGGAGCCCAACGGCCCCGCGCGGGTCTTCGGGTATCTCAGAAAGATCGACGCCCTGGCCTTTGAAGAACTCACCCTGCAAGCGTTCGTGGACATGGGCTGGCATGTGAAGCGCGGTACCCGCTACTCAGGCGATGGCGGGATCGACGGCCACACGCGGCCCCCCGGCCACCCCTATTGGTGTCCCATTCAGTGCAAGCGGTACCGGAACTCGATTGACCCTACCCACGTCGCGGACTTCGCGCACCTGATCTATCCCCACCTCGGCTTTTTCATCCACACCGGCCGCACGGGCGCGGCCTCCTGGGATGCGCGGCGGGGATCAGGCGTGGTGGTTGTGAGTGGGGAAAAACTGGTGGCGTTGATCGATGGCCGCTTCGAATTTCCACGGGCGCAGCTAAGAGGGCAGGGCCGCATCGGGCGGCCCTTCTAAGGAGTGCTCACCATGAACAAGCTTGGAATTGCAATTTTGGCCCTGGCCCCGGCTGTCGCCCTGGCCCACAACGCCCCCGGCACCCTGCGCCTCGGGGTATCTCAAATGCACGTGGCGATGGGGGCCGGCGCGGCCGCCAACATGCCCGGCCTACGCCTGGGCGTGGGTGGGGTGTACCACGGGGTCGGCATCCGTGCGGGAGTGTCGTATGCCCGCGGTGCGGGCGCGTCCCTGGAAAACCTTGGGGTCCGCGCGACGGCCAACCCACGGGCAGCCCTGAGCCCCTACGCGAGCGCGGGGGTGATCGACCTGGCCTCCCTGTCCGGGGCGACCAGCACGGCCACCACCTACCAGGTGAATAGTGGCGGGCTTATCACCCCGATCACCACCGCCACCAACCTACCCCCGCGCGGGGTAGTAATGGGAGTTGGTTTCGTGGGCCTGCGCGCACGTCTCGACCTCAACCCCCACTGGTCCGTGTCCGCGCATGCGGGTATCGGGGCCGGTATCGGGGGTTCGGTGACGGGCCTCCCTGCCACCACCGGTAGCCACAGCCCGTTCGCCACCGACCTGGGGATGGGGATTCGTTACCGGGTAACACCCCACGCGATCGCGGTCCTGACCTACAGCCGCCTCGCGGTTCCGGTCCGAGGCGTGACCTTCAAAAGCGAAGGGGTCGCTCTGACCGTGGCGCGGACCTTCCAGTAAAGCAGAACGGCCACCCCACCACGGGGTGGCCTCCCTATATAAGGAGATTACCAATGAACATGAAGCATCGAGTTATTACTACGGCTCTGGTCGCCTCCCTGACCGGCTGCGCCATGCCCCCGCAAAACGCGAACGTGTACGCGGGCTCGTCCTCCATGCAGGCCCGCCAGGTGGCTTTAGGTCAAGTGATCGCCGTCCGCCCCATTCAGATCCGTGCCGGATCACAGGACGGCCAGACCGGCGCCGAAGTCGGCGGCCTGGGCGGGGGCGGGATTGGCGCGGCGCTTGGTAACACCCGCGGCGCGATCATCGGGGCCCTGGCGGGGATCGGCCTCGGAGCCTTTGTCGGCAGCCAACAGACACGCCCCGGCGATCTTGTGACCGTGAGATTCATCACGGGCCAGATCCGCGCGTTCGCCCAGCCCCTGGCCGCCAAAGAACAGCAGTTCACGGTCGGGGAGCGCGTCGAGGTGGTGATCGGTCGCCACGACCGCGTTATCCCACTACACAGCTAAAAGGAGGCCTTATGACGACCATTCGAAAAAAACGCGGTCCGCGTGGCGAACATCCGAGCCCCTACCCAGGCGCTACTCGCTGGAACGACCGACGCCGCCAATGGGGCGCGGTCTCGGGGGGCCGAACCATCAACAACCGGACGTTGCTGCCCCGTCGCAAATGAATTTCCGCCGAAGCAGCTAATAGCACGGGGCCAATCCCGGCCCCTTATAAGGAGTGAAGAACAATGAGTGAAATATCCGATGCCGTTTTTGCGCGCGCCTTCGATGCTGTTCTGTTCGAAGGGAAAGCTAAACCTGATCTGACTACCGAGATCATGGCCTCCCTGCGGGGGCTTCGCCACCCGCGCGGCGTGGAGGCGGTGCTGCTTGACTCTCACCTGTCCGGTGGAGAGGTGTGGGGCCGTCCTCACCTGGACCGCTTGAGGGACAAATACCTCAACAAGGAGACTGAAAAATGACTGAGGCCGAGCTGGAAAAAATGGAGGGGGTCGTGTTTGCCGCGATCCCCCCAGGAGAAGTCCATCTGATTCTTTCAGAGTGGTCTGGCAATAACTACCAGCGCCTGATCGAGGCCTTGTTCCTCTACCTGAATCTCAAGGAGGTCAAAAAGGCTACGCGATGTGGTGTCACCACGGCGGATGAAATGATGCTGATCCGCGCGTGCGGCACCTACACCCTGCAATAAGGAGATTGACCCATGAACGAACTTGACCAAGCCAAACTGGAAGCCTGGCGCCTCGCTGAGCAGCGCCGCATCGACCAACGCCGCGCCGACGACCTGGACGCGGCCGACCAACGCCGCGCAGACGACTGGGCCCGCGCTGAATTGCGCCACCGGGACGCCATGCGCCTCGCGGACATGCGCGCGAGCGACGACCCCGCCACCCGCGAAATCGGGGAGAAGGTGCAAAGGGTAATGGACTCCCGCGACCGGCAGGAGGCGCGGGACCAGGATCTGACGGGGCGCGGTGCCCCCATCCGCGGCCCCCACGGGCAAGAACTGCCTGACCCGCATATGGACCCCGGCTGGCTCGCCCGCTGGGAGCGGGAAGGGACCTTGACCCAGCTCACGCCCGCCGAGCGGGAAAAACTTCGGGAGATCGACCGCCAGGACCCTATGGGCCGTTCACAGCGTGAGGCCTTTCTCCCCCGCGAGGTGCTGGGCATCCGGGCCAACAGCGACCGCCAGATGGCGGCCTTCCGGGAGGAACGCGACATTGCCGGCCGCATGGCCGGGGCGGCCCAGGTCCAGGTGGAGGAACGCCCCCACAGGGTTGTCCAGGCACAGGAGCCTACCAAGTCCGAACCTAAGGCCCCCGCGGCGCAACACACGCAGGACCAGGACGAAGACGAAGAGCTGGAAATGTAATCACTCACAAGCAAAAGGAGAACACCATGGAACACTTCGACATTCACAAGGCCGTCGCGAAACACAATCGTGAGGTATCAGGGGGCAAGCCCCCGTGGCTTCTATACTGGCAATTGGCAGGGGCCGCGCTCGTGGCGATCCTGGCCGCGTTCGGTTTCGGCATCGCGGGGCTCTGGAACCTCGCGCGCCACCGCGCGCCACGGGGCACTCTGGCATTCTACACCCCAGCCCAGCCGGCGATGGCCGCGTTGTTTTTCCTCCTCGCGATCGGCTCGGGTCTTGGCGCCTGGTGGCTGATCCAGCACATGAAGGCGTGGGGTGCGCGGCTCATCGACATCGATGGCGGCCGTGAGGACGAGGTCCACCAGAAGGGCACAAAAATCCTGCACGTTCGCGACGCAGCCTACCACCTCCCCACCCCCCAGGGGGCTCTCACGATCGCGGGCATCCCGCTACCCGCGAGCGTGGAGCAGCAACATATCCTCCTGGCCGGCGCGCCGGGGTCTGGCAAATCTGAAGCCCTCAAAACCCTGGTCGCCCAGGTCCGTGCCCGCGGGTCCGATGGGGCTGTGATCCACGACCCCACGGGAGAAATGGTCGCGCTTTTCTATGACCCCAAGCGCGGGGATCTCATCATCAACCCCTTGGACGCGCGCCATGCGCCCTGGGATCTTTGGTCGGACCTACAGCCCGGAGAGGAGGCGAATCTCGCAAAAGCGATCATCCCCAGCGCCACAGGCGACAACAAGTATTTCAGCGACGCGGCACAGGCGTTGCTAGAAGTACTGTTCCAGCAGACCCACACGGTCGACGACCTTGTGAAGGCCGGTTTGGGAGAGTCCGCACAGGAGCTTGTGGAACGGTTGGAGCGCGCGGGCATGGGCGGCCTCGCGGGCAATGTCAAAACCTTTGGCAGCGTCCGTGGCAACCTCGCGCCCTACCTGCGCAGCCTGGCGCTTCTCCCCCCGGTCCCTCCGGGGCTGGGGATCAACCTCGCGGAGTTTTGCGAGAAGCCAAAGGGCCGGTTCATATTTTTGCTGACCCGCCGGCGGACCAAGGACGCGCTGCGGCCTTTGCATCAGCTCTTCTTGACTCAGGTGGTGAGCACCGCGACCAGCCTGCGCCCCGATCCTACGCGCCGCATCTGGCTGTTCCTGGACGAGCTGCCGGAGCTGATGCCATCGGACGCGGTGGCCACGTCACTTTCCCAGGGTCGCAAGTTCGGACTGTCCTCCGTGCTCGCGGTGCAGGAAGTTGGGCAGATGTACGACCGCGTTGGGCAGTACGAGGCGCGGGCATTGCTGTCCATGCCCAAAACTCGCCTGATCCTCCGGGTCGGCGACGGAGAATCCGCTGAGGCCATGTCCAAGGAGGTCGGGGACAGGCAAATCCAGCGAAAGGTGGTCTCACTAAAGCAGAACGAGGTCATGAAGAGCGAGCAGAACGTGGCCTCGACCACCTGGCAGACCACGACCGAGCGCGCCGTCTTGCCTGCTGAAATCATGGCCCTCCCAGACCTTAACGGATACCTGAGGATCGAGGCTTCCACGATGCGGGTCACGCTGCGCTACACCCCGCGTACGACGGTTGCAGAGGACTACAAGCCGGTCCCGCCGCGCCCGCTGCCAGTCGCAGAGAAAAAGGAGGCGGAAGAGAAGTAAGGCTATAAATGGCGCCGCTTAATGCCCCTCGCATGGGGGCCTTTTTTATGGGCAATTTCCGCCGCCGCAGCTATAGACAGACACACTTAAGTAGGAGACAAAATCATGGAAAGCGAAAGCATCTGGAAAAACGCGGCATGGGAAGTTCTAGAAACAATTCGCGCAGACGGGCGGCGGCAAGTCGGTAGAAGACCCTCGGCAAAGCAGATAAAGGCGGTTCTAGCTGACACTGAGACGCTGAAAGTGGTCTTGACCCGAGAAAATCCGGACACAGCAAATATGCTGTTTGACGAAAACGGATATCTGGCGCGGACCGGCGCGGGCGTCATTGCGACCGCGACTTTACTGATACAGGGAGATTAAAATGGTCGCGCTCGTTTTTAGCGTCGTTGCGTTTCTGACGTTTCTGGTTCTGCTGTCATATGGCCCCGCCGCCGCGTTTGCCTTTGGCCTTTTTTTGGGTGGCGTCGCGTTTCTGTTTTGCCTGCCTTGGGTCGTCCTGGGCAACCCGGGCGACCACAAATAAACGCTACATAGGAATAATGGCCCCCAAAAACTCGGGGGCCTTTTTTATGGAACGCATAGCGAAAACCTACCCCCAACCAATAACTGAAGTAACCCCCTTAATAACTTTTTAACCCGCCGTCTTGATTGCGCTCTATCCGTCTCAGCGGTTCTGCAAGCCTCATCTCTTGCCCCATGCCGCGTTCGTTCGCGTCTCCCTCACAAGTCCCACGCCAGCACAAAAAGCCGTGCTGTCATGGGGCCCTTGCCGGTCGCCAAAAGCCGCTCACTACCTCGGCCTTGAGTGAGGGCAAGAGCTGACGCAAGACGCAGAACCAACAACCAGGAGTCGAAATATGAAAACGCGCAATCAAAGACCGACGGCAGAACACAAGTCGAGGGGCTTCAAGCCTCCGCATCCGCAGGGGGGCAAACCCACGACATTCACCAAGCGATCACTAACCAGATTCTAGCGGCCATGGAGCAAGCCCGTACCACAGGCCGCAGGCTCTGGGACAGTCAGCCCAGCCTTCCCATGAACCTCTCGACCGGCAAGCCCTACCAGGGCATAAACGTCTTGATCCTCTGGAGCGCAGGCCTCAGCCACGGGTACACCTCACCGTACTGGCTCACCTACAAACAAGCGGCCGACATGGGCGGTCAGGTGCGCAAGGGCGAGCACGGCACGCGCTGCGTGTTCTATAAGCCTTGGGAATCGGAGGAGGTCAACGACGCGGGCGAGAAGGAAACCATCCAGGGCGCGATCCTCAAAACCTTCACCGCGTTCAACCTGGACCAGATCGACGGCATCGAGGGCCCGGCCAGAGAAGAGCGCCCGGCCTTCGAGGTTCTGGCGGCCGCCGAAGCCCTCTTGCAGCACACCCCGGCGCCTATCATCGAGGGTGGGCACAAGGCCTGCTACATCCCGAGCCGCGACGAGATCCACATGCCAGCCCGCGAGACGTTCGTAAGCCCGGAGGCCTTCTACTCAACCGCGTGCCACGAAATGACCCACAGCACCGGCCACAAGAGCCGCCTTGACCGCCAATTCTCAACCCGGTTTGGTGATGAGGCCTACGCCATGGAGGAGCTGGTAGCCTTATCTTGACAGTCTGCACCGCCAGCAGATGACCATCTTGTTCTGAAATCATCTCAACTGGAATAGACTCGCCGCGTGGTGAGCCAGAGCGGCCCGTTCACTGCGGGCGCAGTTGCTTGCCCGACCCGGAGACCAACAATGTTGAATTCAATAAAAATGATAGTGGAAGGTGGCAAGTCTGCCTTCTTGTGTGCCGGTGAGTACCGTTGATTACGCTTCAGGAGCATCGACCCGGTGGCGTTGAGAATGGGGTTTCCCCGCGAGATTTTCATGTCCCACTGATTCTTAAAAACGGTGTGCTCTATAACCCCGATCTGGACCGGTTTTTCATGGACTTGCCGTTGAATGGCGTACGCTCGCCACATTCTTTGCGAGCCTATGGTTACGACATCATGGTCTGGGTGCGGTTTCTGGATGAGGCGCGGGGAACGAACATTTGGAAGGCCGAGCGAGCGGATGTCATGGCTTTTCAGCGAGCCCGACGGCGTCAAAGTGCGGAAGTAAGTGTGTCGGCGTCATCATGGAATCGCAGTGTGGCCGCGTTCGAGAAGCTGTACAGATGGGCTGAGGCCGAGGGCCTGATGTCATCCAGCCCCTTCACTCATCGTGACATTTGGATGCGCACCCATGGCACGGGCCGGGCCCGCGCGGTGGCGCGGAACGACGCCTACGAGCGTGCGGCAAAGCGCTCGGATATTCGCTTTGTTTCGCTTGAGGAGTTTGGTGTGTTCAAGAACGTTGGCCTGCGCACCTTGACGCCGAGCGGCACCCCGCGTGTCGGTGCCCGCGACCGTAACGGCACGCGCAACGCACTCTTTGCGGAATTACTGGTCAGCACCGGGCTTCGCTTGGAGGAGGCCTCGTTTCTGCTGGAATCCGAGCTGCGAGGATTGATGGCGCTGAATTCGAAAGGGAGTCGTCAGGTTCGACTGGAACTATCGCCACCACTCACCAAAGGTGATCGCGGGCGCACCGTGCTATTGCCACGCCGCATACTTCAGCAAATCTCCACCTACCTTGCGATCGAGCGGACACATGCGGTTTCCAAATTCAAGGCGCGATCCGGCTGGCAATCCATGGACCGACCCATATTAATTCGCCGGCCCGCCGCCGGTGCCGTGAGCTTTCCGCTGCTACACGGTGGCGCCCTCCCGCTCGCGGCCCTGACGCCGGATGAGCGTGGCCGGCTTGTCATTTGTGATGAGGACGGTACGCCCGCCGAGCCCGCTGTATTGTGGGTGACTGAGACGGGTCAACCCGTTCAGCCCAACTCATGGGAAGTCATTTTCGCGCGCGCCTCGCTTCGCTGTGCCGAAGCGGGTATTCCAATCCGCATTAACCCGCATCGCCTGCGGCACACCTTTGCGGTGCATATGCTGTCCATGCTGATCCGGCACCGCTTGCGCAACGCCGCGCAGGAGCTGACCGATCCCGGCATTGAGGCATACCGTCGCCTGCTGGGCGACCCGCTGCAGCAGGTTCAGCGCTTGCTCGGTCATGCCAGCCTGGCGACGACCTACATTTATCTCGACCACATTGTTGCTCAAGCGGATACGGTTGATGCTGCTGTAGAAGAGATTCTCGCCCTGGTTTCTGACGTGCGCGCATCATGAGCAGCCGCCCCCGTAAAGGCTGCTCAGTTCAATTCAGCGCGGAAGATGGTGCCGATCTGCCGCCGTCCACGGACCCGGTTACCGGGTTACGCTTCACCATCGTAACGTCAGACGGTGGCGTGGTCCTGATCAATTATGTCGCGCTTCAGCCACGCCGGCTTGCACTGGCGTTCGCTCGGGCGTTACGACACATGGCAAGCCCGGCCGGCTCGCTGGGTGTACGCTCCACCGTCAAAGCGTATGCGGTCACCCTGCCAAAATTCTTTGCTTATTTAGCGGAATCAAGCGAACCGATTAGCGGCCCCGAAGACCTCCGGGCCAGTCATATTGATGGGTTCGAGATCTGGCTGGAAGGCCGCGGCCTCACACGCATTCATCTTTTCACAATACTCGTGAAACTGGTTGGGGCGCTGAGGGTCATTGCAGCGGACCGTATCAGTTCGATCTCTGCTGATCTTCAGCACCGGCTTCGCTATGTCAGCGCCAAGCCGTATCAGCGCAGCGCACCTCGCGACGCCTACAGTCCCTACGTGGCGCGCCAACTTCGCGACGCTGCCCGCGCGGACATCCGCCAGATTATTCAACGCGTGGAATCCGGTCCCCAGGATGATCCAGAGCTGAAGATCAGAACCATCGAGACGGCCGCGCATGCATTCATCACGGAGCACGGCGTCATATTGAGTAGTGAATCGCTATGGAAGAGGCTGTATCGCGCGCGGGTTCGCTTTGGACGACCGACGAAATCGCTAACCGATGATTTACACGGCGCCCACTACCTGGGCGCGCACGACGTCATCCCATTTCTTGTCGCGCTGGCCTTGGAAACCGGCCTTGAGATTGAATGTTGTAAGACACTGGGGGTGGAATGTCTCCAGAACGCATCCGGTGGCACGGTGGACATCGCCTATACAAAGTTGCGAGCCCGTGGCGCCGAGCATAAACAGATGCGCGTCCGTGACAATGGCTCCGGCACGCCGGGAGGCTTGATTCGCAAGCTGATCACGCTTACGTCGGCGGCTCGCCACCACCTTCCTGTCGAAAATATCTGGGTCTACCATCGTGAGGCAGCGCTCGTTGCTGGCATCAAGCATTCCCAGGGTTTGATTGATGCGTGGATCAACCGTCATGCCATCGTTGATGACCATGGACGACCCCTGCAACTGCTCCTCTCTCGCCTCAGGAAGACGCATAAAGCGCTCTGGTATCTCAAGACCGAAGGACATATGGCGCGCTTCGCTGTGGGGCACACACCGGAGGTTGCGGCGCGCCACTACGCCAATATTCCGTCGCTTCGGGCGCTGCATGAAACAACGGTGGCGAATGCGCTAGAGGATGTCGTTGCCCGCGCCTTGCAACCCCGTGTTCTTACGCCTGAGCAGGAAGAGGCATGGTTGCTCGACGCAGGCGCCGTTGCGGGCCTACCCGCAGGAGCTGATCCCATCACCATTCTTGGCGGGGACCAGGATGTCTGGCTCGCCAGCTGTGGCGGCTTTTATACCAGTCCATTTGGCAGGCCGGGCGCGGCCTGCCCAACACCCGTCTGGGGTTGCCTGGAGTGTTCAAACGCTGTCATCACGGCGCAGAAATTGCCGGCCATTATCGCCTTTCTCGGTTTCATTGAGGCGCAGCGTGAGGGGCTGGCGGAGGATCATTGGGTTGCCAAGTTTGGTCGCGTGCACGCGCGGATCACACGGCAAATTCTGCCTACGTTTTCGGACGAGATTGTCGCCCAGGCGCGTCTCGCCGCCAGGGTAGCCGGAATACCGACTTACCTGCCGCCGGAAATCAGCTTTTGAATGCATTTACCAAAGCGAAACCCGCGACACTATTCGACACCAGCGTCCGTGACCAGCGTCCTGTACTGGCGGTCGCGCCACTGCGGCCGGGTTTTGTCCGCGACGATCTCTCCCGCTACGGTGATCCAAGCTGGGACCTCCAACCCGGCGTGTTCAGAGAAAATGCCCGACGCTGCCATACCACCGTGCATTTCCACAGCGTTGACGATCCTGTAATCGCGGAGGCGCTCCGGGAACTGCTTTATGCGCGGCTGAATATCGAACTGATCGGCTATAAGGCTCGCCTGCCGCCGGCCTGTGTGCGCCAGGTGTTCAATCGGTCGCGGCGTTTTTTTGAATTTGTCCGGCAGGACCTTGGCGTATTCGACCTTGCCCAAGTAAACCAGGCGTTGCTTGATCGCTATGCCAAAGCGTTGCAAGCCACTACGCTCCGGCCTATCGTCATGGCGCAGTTGCTTGAGGTTGTTTTCCATCTCTACGCCTGGCGCGAGCACCTGCCCGCCGCGCGTTTATTGTTTGAGCCATGGCCGGGCCGGTCGCCCTACTGGGTTGCGGGACACCGCTCGCAAAAAGGGGAGAACCTGACACCCCGCATACCCGAGTCAGTGATGGAACCGCTCCTGGCCTGGTCGATCCGCTATGTGACGACCTTCGCACCGGACATTTTAGCGGCGCGCAACGAGCTGACCTCTCTCGAAGACCGGCGCGATGCGATGATTGCAGCGGATGCTCCATTGGTGCCGACGGAGCGGCGGGCCCTGTACCGGCGGCGGGTTGCCGCGTATCTGGAGGAGCGGCGCCATCGGGGACGCGGTGTGCCGATTTGGACGACGGCGCACAACGGGGTTATGCGCCACGACCTGGCTACCGGCTTGATGACGCCACCGGTCAATTGGCTATTGATCCATCTGCACGCGGGTATCGATGCACAGGCTGATCCAGCCAGCCATCTTTCACTCACGACCGGAGCACCTGATCTGATTGCTGCCGCCATTGACACACTCGGCGTTGAGAGTGGCGGGATGGATACCCCAATCTCAAGGGATTCCGTGACCAGCCCGCCCTGGCGGTCGCGTTTTGACGCCAAGACGCTCGCGAGTGAAGAGCGCATGCTGCAAGCCGCCTGCTACGTGGTGTGCGCCTATCTCACCGGCATGCGCGATTGCGAGGTGCAGGCCATGCGGGTGGGTTGTCTCTCCCTTTCACGCAGTGAGGACGGCATTATTGAACGATACCGCATCCGCTCCGTTGCCTACAAAGGCCGGGCGGCCTCAGGTGAGCCTGCTGAATGGGTGACGATATCACCCGTTGCCGAAGCCATCCGAATTCTTGAGCGACTGGCCACGAGGGCAAATGCGGCGCGGGGTACGGACACCCTCTGGCCGGTACTGGTCTTCAGACGCACGACAAAGTCTCACGTCTCCGCTGAGATTGTGCGGCAGCTTAACGAGTTCCGTGATCACCTGAATGGGGTGTTTGGTACCGAGGCAGAGCCAGCAGTTCCCATGCATCCCACTGGCACACCCTGGCGCATCACGACGCGCCAGTTCCGCCGCACCATCGCGTGGCATATTGCCAACCGTCCCTTTGGCACCATTGCCGGCATGATCCAGTACAAGCACGCGTCGGTTGCCGCTTTTGAAGGTTATGCCGGTGCCAGCCCATCAAGCTTTCGTGCCGAGGTGGACGCCGAGCGACGCCTGGGTCAGCTCGACGATATTGTGACCTATTTTGATGACCGGCAGGCGGGGCATACCCTTTCCGGCCCGGCGGCCAGTCGCATTAATCGTACGCTGGACGCTGTGACGAATGAACTGGAGCCGCTCCCGGGCATGATCGCTGACCGCGCGCGCCTGCGCACGCTGCTGGCCAGCACAGCCCGTACACTGCACGTCGGTGTTCTCGCGGATTGTTTCTTTGATCCGGCGATGGCCATGTGCCTGAACGAGATGCCCAGTCGAGATCGGACAGGACCTCTAATATCACTCTGTCAGCCAACCCGTTGCCCCAACGCCTGTATCACGGCTCATCACAAGCCGGCATGGAAGCAGGCCGCTGATAACGCCCGCGAGTTGCTGCATGAGAAGCGTTTGTCAGGACTACAGCGGATTGTTCTTTCCGAAGAGCTTGTCCGCCTTGACGGCGTGCTCGACGGCGTCGGCGTGGCTCCTCAGGATAGGTTGCCCCACGGGTGCTGATCCTGGATTGAGGGGGCGTCACAGATGGCTGGCGATGCTTAGGGCGCCGACACATTGTCGGGGCATGGAAGCATGCTATTTTTCTTGTGTATCCGGAATTCCGTGTTGATTTGAGATGACGCTGAGGCGATGCCTCTTGGCCCTTAAACCGGAATATTGTGTGTATGCGTGGCGGTTATCCCAGTCGCAATCGAGCTTCCCGTTTCACCAGTTAGTTCGTAGCGCCTTCTGATTTGTGGAAAGCCAGTACACGGAAGGGCCAGACCAGCACCCCAGTATCCAGGTAGGGATGTCCGAGGTCGGGTTTCCCTTCGGGGTGGTTGGGGTGGTTGGGGTGGTTGGGGTGGTTGGGTTGACATCGTAGAACTTGGCCATTAACATATGAACACTTATTCGATTGTTACTTTGATCTGACATGGAACTACCCGATAAGCATGGAACCGACTTTTGAGCAGGCCGAAGAATTGGCGGGCATGTTCCATCTGCTTGGCGACGTCAATCGGCTGCGACTAATTTGTGCTTGCCTTGAGGGAGCGGTCTGCGTCCAGGATCTGGCCGATCGCTTCAGCCTGACCCCCTCTCTGGTGAGTCATCACTTGCGTCTGCTGAAGGCGGCACGCCTCATGCGTGCCGCGCGACGTGGCAAGCAGGTGTTCTACACAGTCAACGATGAGCACGTGCGTCGGGTACTTAGTGATATGACGACCCACGTCGCTGAAGACGCTGGGGGCGAACGTTAACAATAGAAATTGACGCAGCTCATGCCCAGGTGCGGCGCCCAAGCACGCGGCCTCGCTCTGGGTGGGCTATTCGGAGAGGTGCCGAACGTGACACATACCCATCCCCATGAACACGATGCGAACGGACATGACTCTAACCGCTATAACCATGGGCATGCGCATGACCACCACGACCATGCCCATTCGATCAGTCCGGATGCGGACAAGCGCTATCTGACGATCGCGCTGGCGTTGCTGCTGGCGTTTATGGCAGTCGAAGTCGTCGCGGGCCTGAAGGCCTCCTCGCTGGCACTGATATCGGATGCAGGGCACATGCTCACCGATGCGGGCGCAATCGCGATGTCGCTGGCTGTGATGCGTCTGGCGCAGCGGCCCGCAGGAGGGCGGTTTACCTTCGGCTTCAAGCGTGCTGAAGTCCTCAGTGCCCAGATCAACGGTCTGACATTGGTGGCATTGGCCGGCTGGTTTCTGATTGAGGCGGTGCGCCGCCTGATCTGGCCGCCTGCGGTCGATGGACTGCTCGTGACCTGGGTCGCCCTGGTGGGTATTGTCGTGAACCTGTTGGCGACATGGTCGATGAGCAAGGCCAATCGGGAAAGCCTCAACGTCGAGGGCAGCTTTCAGCACATTCTTACCGATCTGTACGCCTTTATCGTCACCGCAATCGCCGGCGCTTTGATCCACTGGACGCATTTCTACCGCTTCGACGCGCTCGCCGCCCTGGTGGTGGCGGCCTTGATGCTACGCGCGGGAGTGGGTCTGCTCAGGGAATCGGGGCGTGTCTTCCTCGAGGCCGCCCCCAAGGGGGTGGAACCGGATGTCATCGGCCGCACATTGGCTGCGGATCCAGGCGTGTGCGAGGTGCATGACTTGCATGTCTGGGAGGTAACAGCGGGCTTTACCGCCCTATCCGCGCACATCCTCATACCCGGTGACAAGCCTTGCCAGGGAGAGTGCCATGCGGTGCGTCGCCGTCTTAGCGTACTGCTTGCCGAGCGTTTTGACATCGCGCACGTGACGCTCCAGGTGGACCACTTCCACACCGAGTACCGGATCCCCATGCAGGAGATTCGTCAGTCCATGGCCGCTGCCTGAGACGGGATGAGCCTCATGATTGGTTGACCTTAAGGCTTACCTCAAGACTGACAGTGCATCAGAACGTGCTATCTGGCTTCAGCGCCAGTTAGACAAAATGTGTGTGATCAAGAGGGGAGGATGGCACTTTGAAAGGCGCCATATTGACGGATGGTGACGGTGTCATACATAAGATATGTCGTTATCGATAAACACGCGATCATCCGCCTACAAGCCCGATTCATGCGGTTGTTCGTCAACTGCCACAAAAAGAACCCATTGATATGCTTACACGACGGAACTTTGATTTGATGGCGTTCGAGGCACGGCTATGAGCTGTGATTGCGGCCAAGTATCCGCCCGGTCAGCCATCGAGCGATTGATTGTGCGGCGTGCCTTCTTCCTCAATGCGATTATGTGCGTGATCGGTTTGGGTGCCGCCTACTTCGCTCAGTCTACAAGCATTCTGGCGGATGCGATCGACATGGCGGCCGACGCGTCCGGCTATGCTCTGGCGCTTCTCGCCGTTGGCCATAATGAGCGCTTTAGAGTTCTGGCTGCCCGTTGGACCGGTACCGTGCTCCTGTTGTTGGGCATTGGAATCATTGTCGAAGCCATTCAGCACTGGGTTACAGGAAGTGAACCATTCGGCCCAGTCATGGTGGGGTACTCGGTCATCGCATTCCTTGTAAACCTCTATGTGCTCCGGTCGCTGGCCAAGATACGAGAAGGCGGTGTCCATTTAAATGCCAGCTATATTTGCACTAGAGCCGACGTATTAGCGAATCTAGTGGTCTTCATTGCTGGGGGCATCGTATGGTTCACTGGCACCCATTGGGTGGATCTCGCAGCCGGCATCGGGATTTCCTTATTGATTTTCAGCGAGGTGCGAGAAATTTTCGAGGGGGGGAGCAAAAGAAAGCGCGACTGAGAGTTCCAACTCATGATATCGATCCATCGATTTGTGGTTCGTGAGCAATCGAGATAAAATTTTCGTTTCTTGATGATTTCGTCGGTGAATGGCAGTGGTAACAGTCTTTGGCCCGGCCCTGGCGCTGCTGCGTGTCGTCCTGTTGTTTGCCGTCACGGCGGTCGCCGAGATCGTCGGCTGTTATCTGCCATGGCTCGTGATCAAGCAGGGCAGATCGCTCTGGCTGCTGTTGCCCGCGGCAACCTCGCTTGCCGCATTCGCTTGGTTGCTGACCCTTCACCCTTCAGCGGCTGGGCGTACCTACGCCGCGTATGGTGGCGTATACATTGCCGTCGCTATCGGATGGCTATGGGTGGTCGAGGGGATACGTCCCAGTCTGTGGGATGTCATCGGCAGTCTCGTCGCCCTGACGGGGATGGCCATTATCATGTTTGCGCCCAGACATTAGGGTCGTTTGGTGAAAGTGGCCACATTAATGTGCCGGCTGGACGCGGCTAATGAAACATTCTTGGGCAGGGATCATCTGGATGGATTTGTTGAGTCTCAAGTCTCTACAGCAGGGCACCGTCCATGAATCCGAACACGATTATCACATTGAGGCCTCCAGCAACGGTTCCGATCAATCTTGTCCAGACTGCGGTTCTACCCATGCCGTCGGCTTCGGGCGTAAGCGTCAGCTCTTCATGGACTCCCCTGTGCGTGGCAAGCGCGTTGGCATCTGGGTAGACCGAAAGCGGTTACGCTGCAAGCAATGCGGCAAGACCTTCATGGAACCGCTGCCCGAGATGGACGATCGACGGCAGGCGACACGGCGACTTGTGCAGGACGTCGAGCGTGAGTCTCTGCGCCGCACATTCGCCAGCATCGCCGATGACGTTGGCTTCGACGAGAAGAGCATCCGCAATATCTTTCGCGACTACGTCAACCGGCTGGGGCGGGAAGTCCGGTTCGAGACGCCTAGATAAATGGGCATCGATGAGATCCACATCGTCAAGAAGCCTTGCTGTGTGATCTCGAATATCGAGCATCAAACCATCGCCGAGGTACTGCCAAACCGGAATAAGCCAACTGTGATCAAGCGCCTGCTAATGCTGCCTAGTCACGAGAAAGTGCGGTATGTGGCAATGGATATGTGGAATCCCTATCGAGACGCCGTCAACACGGTCTTCCCGCAAGCCAGGATCGTCATCGACAAATTCCATGTCGTACGAATGGCGAACCAATGTCTGGAAACCGTACGAAAAGATTTGCGCGCGCAGCTTACCTCACGGCAGCGCAAGGGTTTGATGCACGATCGCTTTGTTCTGCTCAAACGCCGCCATGACATCTCCGACGAAGATTACCTGAAGCTCTCAGGCTGTGGACTGTCAACCATCCCTCGCTGGGAGCGGCCTACGACGCCAAGGAGGCTTTCTATGGTATCTGGGATATGGACAACCGGCCTGACGCGGAAAGTGCTTATGAAATCTGGCGTGAGAGCCTGTCCGAGGAGATGAGAGAGGCCTTCGAGCCGATTCTCACCGTAATTGGCAACTGGCGCACGGAGATCTTCAACTACTTCGATAACCCGATCACTAACGCCTATACGGAAAGTCTGAACAATCTGATTCGGGTGATGAACCGGCTTCGACGCGGATATAGCTTTGACGCGCTTCGGGCAAAGATCCTGTTCACCGAAGGTGTGCATGCAATCAAGAAGCCTAAATATCCCAAGCGGGGGGCGACGATGGAGGACTCGATGTTCGCGTACAAAATCTTCTCAAGGAGCATAGACATCGAACAGGAAACCAATTACGGCGCTCGGATATCAACATTGACCGCTTTGATTGAAAACGGCGATCTCTAGGCCAGTATCAACACGAAATTCCGGATACCCTTTTTCTTGACTGTCAGGATAAATCGCCGAGCTTGGGGCCGCGTTTCTGTCCGCCGAGATTGGGATTTTTGGCGCAACCCGCGAGGATCATGCGCACTACCTGGCGTCCTGGGTCCGCGTATTGCGCGGAGACAAGAAGGCCATCTTCACGGCCGCCGCAGCCGCGAGCAAGGCCGCCGCCTACATCACGGACAGCAGAGAGGCGCAGGCCGCCGCGTAAAACGGTGGCATAGGCGCATGGACGCGCCTTCACCAATAGTCACAGTGACCAATCATGATAATCAGGAGGCACAACATGAAGAAGCGTCAATTCCCTATCAACCATTTAACGGACAGCATCGCGCAACTGAAAGCGAGGGCGGAAGGCAGCGCTACGCTGGAGGAGAAGGAGGCTTACGGCCGCGAGGCCGGCCAGATAATCGTGCAATTCTTGCGCAGCAGCGAGGGTAAGGACGATGTGGGGTCGGGCGCGGTCTTGGGTGGCGCCCTGGGTAGCGGGGGCGGCCTCTTCTGGGCGCAACTTTTCGCGATCCTGGAGCGCGCGATCCGCGGTTCTTAATGCAACCATCACCGTGACGGCCTATACTATATCGTCACGGTGACTTTATAAGGAGGTCTCCCATGCCCCGTCCACCCCTCTACCAATCCGGCCCCATGACGCCAGCCGAACGCATGCGCGAAAAACGCGCCCGCGACCGCGGGTTTGTGTGGGGCTCCGGGGAAGACCTCAAGGATTTGTCAGACTCCGGGCTTCTGGAGCAAGTCGCGATCGCGTTTCGAAAAGAGCGAACGATGCGCAGGACACAAAACCATGGCGCGATCACACGGTGGCTCGTCAAAGAGCTTCTGCAGCGGCTCGACGAGAAGCCCCGCAAGTAGCCCTAGGGGGGTTTGCGTTACCGTAACGCTACCCCCCCCAGCTCTCATCCCAACATCCCGACCAAATCTTCAGCGCGTAGGCAGCGGTGGCGATGGGCTGAAATTGCGGGTGGTGGTGACGCTGCTGCGTGGCCCTTAGTATCCGGATTCTGTGGGATCACACCGGCATATAAAAGATACAGTAACCCTTCGGGCTGACATGTCCTTGAACGACTTGGCAGGTTCCATCCTGCATCATGCCCGAACCCATGGCGCCCATCATGCCGTGTCCCGCTGTGCCTCCCACCGGAATAAAGTGTTTACACATGCCGCACATTTTCCGTCCGTTGGGATGGTTTTGGTAATGGGCAAGGGCTTTGGTCACCTTCGCCGATGTAGCAGCCTTCGCTGTCGGTTCCCCTAGAAACGGAACAATGGCTACTGCCGAGGCTGTTATGAGTGCTTTTTTCATCCAAGCGCGCCGCGAAACCAATCTGGATTTATCCATAAAACTGCCCCTTATAGAAAATCGGTCAAACTACTGTACGCTACGATAACGTATCGTCGGTTTTTTTGCTTCGTCACACAAGTCCCATAAAGGAGACATATTATGTCTGAAACCATGCCGGGTACTGGAATGTGGCCCTTTGGCCCCCTGATGATGCTGGGGATTGCGGTGATCATTATCTTGCCATTCTGGTTGATCTTCTCTAAGGCTGGCTACTCGAAGTGGCTCAGTCTGCTCATGGTGGTGCCGCTCGTAAATGTGATACTCCTGTATTTTCTTGCGTTCTCTCAGTGGCCAAGCCGCGGAAATAACCACAAGCAAGAGTAGCGGCTGACCCGGGAGATCCTTCACCCCAACATCCCCACCAGATCCTCGGCCCTCAGATGAGTGTACCGCTTCAGCATCTGCAGGGTCTTATGCCCCGTGATCGCCGCCACCTGCATCGGGTTCAGGCCCCTCTCAAAGAGTCGCGAGGTCGCCTCGTGGCGCAGGTCATGGAAGGTCAGGCCCTCGATGCCAGCGGCCCCACAGACCCGCTCAAAGGCCTGGGAGATCGAGTCGGGACGTAGGCCCCACACTCTCCCGTCGATACGCCGGGGGAGCCCGTCAAGGACCGCCAGCGCGGCTATGGAGAGCGGTACCCGCCTGGGCGTGCCGGTCTTGGTCTCGGGGATCAGCAGGACCCGGGCCCGCCGATCCAGATGCTCCCAACACATCGCCGCGATCTCCCCTCGCCGCATCGCGGTCTCTATGGCCCATGTGATGATCGGGCCGATCTCGCCACTGGCAGCGGCCGACAGGAGCCGGGCTTGCTCATCGTCTACTAGGCGACGGGTACGGGCGTTAGGTGCAGGGGGTCGGCGAATATCGCGAACCGGGTTCACAAGCGCGATTCCCCATTCCTTGCGGGCGGTCTCAAAGACGTGGCCTAAGATATTCATCTCACGTCCGACCGTGGCGGGCGACACTTCTTTTAGGCGGTTATCACGCCAGAGGGCGAGGTCGGTGCCGCGAATGGATGCGATCGACCGGCGGGCGAGGGGGCTCTCTCGGAATCGGTTGAGGCGGTAGCGTTCGATCTGCGCGCCTTTTTTGGCGGACACAATCTCACGTTCGTAGCGGTTCAGGAGGTCGCCAAGGGTGGTGTTTTCCACTTCGGTCCGGGAAACAAAGACCCCCCGGGCGATTTCGTTTTCGATCCCAGATGCCCAGGCTTGAGCCTGCGCCTTGGTATCACAGGTCTTAGTGATTCGCCCATGACCTTCCCGCTGG
>JAJYRD010000034.1 GCA_021794275.1 Pseudomonadota bacterium
GCGGACAAAAGGCATCGAGCCTTCCGGTCGCCCGATCATCGAAGCGCGCTCCCAGGGCGATCAAGAGGTCGGTCTCGCGCAGCACGGCGTGAGAGGCCCGTGATCCGTGCATGCCCAACATGCCCAAGGACAAGGGGTGTCCCTTGGGGAGCGTACCAAGCGCCATCAAGGTCATGACCGCGGGCGCGTCCTGGGTCTCGGCCAGGGTGCGGGCCTGCGGTGTGGCCTCGGCATGGACGAGCCCGCCGCCGAGATAGAGGAGCGGGCGCTTTGCGCAAGCGATGGCCTCCGCCGCCTCCCGTAGCGCCGCGTCCGCCGGCGTGACCCGCACCGCCGCCCGCACCGGCCGTGGTCGCTCGCGCCCCGAAGACACGATCTCCGTCTGCACATCCTTCGGAATATCGATCCAGACCGGCCCCGGGCGGCCCGACAAGGCCTCGCGAAAAGCGGTCGTGACGACACAGGCGAGGTCGTCTGCGCTTTCCACCATGGCCGTGAATTTGGTGACGACTTGTGCGAGCGCGCAGGTGTCCACCTCCTGGAAGGCGTCGGTGCCGAGCAGGACGCGCGGGACCTGCCCTGTGATCGCCACGAGCGGAATGGAATCGCGCATGGCATCGGCGACTGCGGTCAGAAGATTCGTGGCGCCAGGACCCGACGATGCGAGACACACGCCGACTCGACCGGTGGCACGCGCATAGCCTTGAGCCAGGAAGCCCGCCGCCTGCTCGTGGCGGACCAGCACATGGCGGATCTGCGAAGATCGGGCCAGCGCATCGTAGATCGGAAGGACGGTCCCGCCTGGGATGCCGGCCACGAGACGCACGCCGTGATGCTCAAGCAAGGTCACGAGCAGTTCGGCACCGGTGGTAGACATATTTCGACTCCTTGGGATGAGGCCGGAGTCCGCCGAACGGGTGATGCGAGATATCCGCCGGCGGATCTGCCGGCGGATTGAGAAGACTTTTTACAAAAGGTCGATCTGGCCGCCGGCGTTCGCTACGCGTACGACCAGTACCGCCCCGATGAAACGGTGGGCGAGTGCAGGACGAAGGCCAAGCGACCGGACGATCATGACTGTTCCTTTTCGTATGTGGGGCCATTCTGCGCCCGCGCAGGGCTTGGCACAAGAGGCCGGCCTCGAGAGGTCCCGAGAAAAGGCGCCGCTGCACCCTTGACCGCCGTCAAGGATTTCCTGACTTCAATGGTCAAGTATTAGGCCACGGACCACGCGCGCCTCTGACGCGCGGCGGCGGCCCTCATCACGACCGACTGGAGACTCACGCCCATGACTCTTGCTCACAATCACCTTCGCGACGACCGTACCTATCCGTTCGATGCCCGCGGGGTCGCGAAACGCTTCCGCCACGCCGCCATCTTCGGCGCCCTGGACGCCCTGACTCCCGGCGAGGCCATGGCGTTTCGCAATGACCACGATCCCATCCCCCTCCTGCAACAGATGGAACTGCGCTATGGCCACACCATCGCCATCGAGTACATCGAGCGCAACGCCGCGGGCGTCCTCATACGCTTCACCCGAGTCGCCGCCGACGAGGCCCTTCGCTGACGCACTCGCCGCCTGAAAGCCGCTGGGGTCGGACTAGACGATACGACGCACGCCCCCCACGATCAGGGGGACCATGGCCCTCTGAAAAGGCGGAGGCAAATCGAGCGGCTTTAACAACATCTTGACCGCCGACTGAAAGGGGTAATGGACCCGCATCCAGGCACGTATGCGATCGCGAAAGGCGCGAAAATCCCCGCGGGTAAACACGCTCCCCGGCCTGTGTACGACACTCACGTTCTTCACGGCCAGAAAGGCGTCCTCGCTGTCGACCTCAACGACCCGACGCCAGATCTCACGCGCCACGCGCCACCGCGAATGGGGATCGCGCCTTTGATAGTCCCGATAGAAGCGATAAAAACCTTTGTAATGCCCGATCTCGTCGTCATGAATATGACCGGCCACGGTCGCGAGCACGGGCTCCGGGCTTGCCTCACGCAGCATGGCGTAAAAACTCGAGGTTCCGGTCTCCACCACGCAACGGGCCGCCATCTCCAAGGCGCGTGTCGGCCCAAGAAGGGCGGTTTGACAATACGGTGCATAATCGTCCCGGAATCCATCAAACCCCCGCTGCCAGTCGAAATCCGGCCACACGGTCCGCACATACCGCTTTAGGGCCTCGCCATGTTGCATCTCCTCGGGCTCCCATTTATGCGCGAGCCATGCACACGCCTCCTCATCCCCGGCATAATAGTCGCCGAGATTCCGCGCATAGAGATCCGAGAGAATCTCGACGAAGGACGAGGCTGCCACGAGATAAAACCAATCGAGCTGATCTACGATCGCGCTCCGGTCGATCTTGTCGTAGGCGACATCATCCACTGACCATCGGGGCCCGCGGGGCCCTGGAATAGCCTGCATGTTCAAAGAACTCCGCTGGGGCCTGCGGCGCCCGCATGAAAGACGGGGCCACAGGACGATGCCCGCGGGTCCTGGGCCGTAGCGACCGATGGGCCTCGCGGTTTATTGGCGTTAGTATAAAAAATATCCCAAGGGTCGACCAGCCGACATTCAGCCCATAACTCACGGCGACGGGCACACCGTGACCCTTCCCTCGGACGACATGATAAGGAGAACAAGGACATGACCGAACCCCACATGGCCACCCCCGAAAACACCACAGCCGAGACCCTGGCGGAGATCGAGACCGCCATCCTGGCCGGCGGCTGCTTTTGGTGCGTGGAGGCCGTCTTTCGGGAACTCGACGGCGTCGTGAGAGTAGAATCCGGCTACTGCGGGGGAACGCGCGAGACTGCGGACTATCGGCGGGTCTGCACGGGACGCACCGATCACGCGGAGGCCGTGCGTATCTCCTTTGACCCGCGACATGTAAGCTATGAAGACCTGCTCAAGGTCTTCTTCTCGGTGGCACATGATCCGACCCAAAAGGATAGACAGGGCAACGATCGCGGGCGCCAATATCGCTCCGCCATCTTCTATGTCGATGAAAAACAAAGAGCCGCCGCCGTGGCCGCCATCGAGCGCCTGACACGCGACCAATTCTACAAGGATCCGATCGTGACCGAGGTGGTGCCAGAAAACTCCTTCTATCCGGCTGAGAGCTACCATAACAACTACGCCGCCTGCCACCCGTCGCAGCCCTATATCGCCCATGTGGCCGCCCCTAAAGTGGAGAAGCTGCGTCGCTATTTCAAGCACATGCTGCGCCACGAGCCCTTACCCTGAGCCTGCTGCCATGAGCCATGACAAATCCAAGCGCTATTCGGCCTCCGGCTACGACCTCTCGCCGCTGCCATCAATTGTCTACGAGCGACGCGTCAAAGACCTGACCCCGGAGGAGCGCCGCGTCCTGCTCGCCTCGGGCACCGAGACCCCCTTCTGCGGGGGGCTGCTGGACGAGCACAGCGGGGGGACCTTCGTCTGCCGGCTCTGCGCCCTGCCGCTCTTTCAGTCAGACGCAAAATTCGACTCGGGCACCGGGTGGCCGAGCTTCAGCCGTCCTTTCGATCCCGAACACATCACACGCAGCGAGGATACAAGCCACGGCATGAGCCGCGTGGAGATCCGTTGCGCGCGCTGCGCAGGGCACCTCGGGCATGTGTTTCCCGACGGGCCCGCGCCTACGGGCGAGCGCTACTGCGTGAATTCGGTCTCGCTGCGCTTTTTCCCTGGGATCGGCGGCGCGACCACGGAAGACGCGGATGCATAGCTGCGCGGGCCCCTCACCGCCCGAACCCAGGACGCGAGCGGCGGGCCCGAAGGTCTCTAGGTCCAGTTCGCCTGGGCCCCTACACTTAAAGCCTTGCCACACGGGGCAGCGCCATGCGAATGGTCATCAATGGTATCGACAGAGAGGTGCGCTCATCTCCGGACACGCCCTTGCTCTGGGTGATCCGCGATGAATGGGGACTTACCGGCACGAAATACGGTTGCGGTATCGGCGTCTGCGGCGCCTGCACGGTCCACCTCGATGCAGCACCCATCCGCTCCTGTGCCGTGCCCATTGGGTCTTTGGCCGGCCGCCGCGTCACCACCATAGAAGGCCTGTCGCCCGACGGCCAGCATCCCGTCCAAAAGGCGTGGGTCGCGGAAGACGTCCCGCAGTGCGGCTACTGTCAGTCGGGACAGATCATGAGCGCAGCTGCGCTCCTCGCGCGCCGCCCGCATCCGACCAATCGCGACATCGACACAGCCATGTCGGGTAATCTGTGTCGCTGTGGGACCTATGCGCGCATCCGGCGCGCCATCCGTCGCGCGGGCAAGGATGCCCATGATCCTCAACCGTCGTGACTTTTTCAAAGTCGTGGCGTCCAGCGCAGGCCTCGTGCTCGCGCTTGACACCCGCACAGCAGGCGTCAACAAAGGCTCGCGCGCCAAAGGGGCGGATGTCCGAACCTTTGCGCCGAACGCCTGGGTACGCATCGGATCGAACGATGAGATCGTCATCATCGTCGACAAATCGGAAATGGGGCAGGGCGTCCTCACCGCATTACCCATGCTGGTCGCCGAGGAGTTGGAGGCCGACTGGGACCGGCTACGGGTCGAACAAGCCCCCACAGCCTCGGTCTACATAAACCCCGCGCTCGGCGCTGAAGCCACCGGCGGCAGTTCCAGCGTGCGCTCAAGCTATCTGCCGCTACGGACGGCGGGCGCCGCCGCGCGCCTCATGCTGCTCGAGGCGGCGCACCGTCTTACCGGTGTGGCACACACGAGGCTGCGCGCGGAGCGCGGCGCGGTCTTGCTGCCAGACGGCCAACGGTTCCTCTACGGTGCACTCGCCCAGGCTGCCGCACAGCTGCCCGTGCCCCGCGATGTACGCCTTAAGTCACCGCGACATTTTCATATCATAGGCAAGCCGCTGCCGCGCCTCGACACGCCGGAGAAGACCACGGGAAGCGCGGTATTCGGGATCGACGTGCAAAAACCAGGTCTTCTGATCGGCGTCGTACGCCGGTCCGCCGTGCTTGGCGGCCGCCTCCGCGATTACGACGAGCGCGCGGCACGAGCGATGGCGGGTGTCGTGCGCATCACCCGGGTGGATGGCGGACTCGGCGTGATTGCGGTCGACACCTGGACTGCCTGGAAGGCTCTCGATGCGATTCCCCTCCGCTGGGAAGAGGGAGACGGTGCTCGTGCATCGACACGCGCTATCCGCGAAGAGTATCGCCAAGCGGCCGCTACCGAGGGCGCGATCGCCGAGCGCCGTGGCGACGCCCGCGCCGCCATCCTGCGCGCGCCGCGCGTCATCGAGGCGAATTACGAGATCCCATTCGCTGCCCACGCGCCGCTCGAGCCCATGAACTGCACGGCGCATCTGCATGATGGCGTGTGTGAAATCTGGGCACCCACACAGGCACAGACCGGCGCGCAGGAGACCGCAGCGCATTTGACGGGCCTGCCGCTCGATCGCGTCGTGGTCCATACCACGCTGCTTGGGGGCGGCTTTGGCCGGCGGCTCGAACACGACTTCGTGGCCGACGCCGTAACCCTCGCCCGCACGGTGCCAAACCCGGTGAAAGTGGTATGGTCGCGCGAGGAAGACATGACTCACGACTTCTATCGCCCCTACAGCTACCACAAGGTCCAAGGCGCGCTCGACCCCCGGGGCACGCCGATCGCTTGGAGGCAGACCATCGTTGCCGCCTCGCTCATGCGCACGCGCGACCCTGCAGCCGTAAAAAACGGCGTCGACCCGACAGCCGTGGGTGGCGCCGTCGACATGCCCTATGACATCCCCAATATCGAGATCGGTTACGTGGAGCGCGACACCAAGGTTCCGGTCGGGTTCTGGCGCTCGGTCGCTGATTCGTATACCGCCTTCGTAAAGGAATCCTTCGTTGATGAGCTCGCCCACGCCGCAAGCCGCGATCCGCTCGTGCTGCGACGTGATCTCCTCGCATCGGATCTGGATCAGCGGCGCGTGCTGTGGGCTGCGGCGCGCGCCATTGGCTGGGGCCGGCGACGACCCCCCGGATGTGGCCTTGGGGTCGCCGTCCATAAGTCTTTCGGCACTAGCATGGCGCAGGCCGCTTCCGTCAGGATACGCTCGGGACAACTCCACATCGACCGCCTCGTGTGCGTCTGCGACTGCGGACTCGTCGTCAATCCAAACATCGCGCGCGCCCAGATCGAGGGGGCTATTGCGTTCGCTTTGCAGGCGGCCTTGAAGGGACCCATAACCGTGGAAGACGGCCGCATTCAACAACGGAATTTCGACAATTATCAGCTCTTACGGATAGACGAGATGCCGCGCATAGATATCCGCCTGCTGAAAAACGCTCGTGCTCCACAGGGCTTGGGCGAACCCGCCGTCCCGCCCGTGGCGCCAGCGCTCGCCAACGCGATATTCGCGGCGAGCGGGATCCGCGTGCGCGAACTCCCCTTTCCAGCGGTGCTAGATCATGCTTGAGAATACCGCCCGCGGTGATCTCGTTGTTCTCGACACCCTCTGCGGTTGGCGCACGCAGGGCCTTGGCGTCACGCTTGCGACCATCGTCCACACCTACGGCTCGGCCCCGCACGAGATCGGGGCCCTGTACGCGATCAATGCGCAAGGCGACGAGGTGGGCGCCCTCGCCGGTACCTGTCTTGGGGCATGGATCAAGGATCGCATGCAAGGCGCCCGAGGGTTACGGCCACGCATCGAGACCGTAAGCGGCACCGACGAAATCTTTCTGCCCTGTGGCGGCCGCGTGGTATTTTTGGTGGAAAACAACCTAGGCCCCAGCCACCTCCGCGAGTGGCGATCCGCTCTGGCCGCGCGCAAGAGCCTTTACCGCATTGTCGATGCGGTGAGTGGCGAATACGCGCTGATACCCACGCCATCGGGCGCGCGCTCCAAATGGACAGGCCGCTTCTGGCTCGGCGCTTATGGCGCCACGTGGCGCCTGCTTCTCGTGGGGGGCGGGGCCGTGAGCACCGAGCTTGCGCTCATGGCTCGGTCCCTCGATTTTGCGATTACAGTCAGCGAGCCACGCGGGGAGTTGCGCGCCGCCTTCCCGCCTGGCCTCGCCACGGTGACCGAGGCCATGCCCGACGACGCGGTGGCATCCATGCCGCCCGACTGCAGGACCGCGGTCCTGGCACTCGCCCACGACCCTCGTCTCGACGATCTGGCCCTATGGGAGGCGGCACCGAGCGCGGCCTTTTATGTGGGAGCCCTTGGATCGGCGGCCACCCACGCTAAACGCCGCGCGCGGCTCCTGGGGCTTGGTGTCGATCCCGCGGCTGTGGCCCGGATCAGAGGGCCGGCGGGCATTCCTATCAATAGCCACACGCCGCCTGAGATCGCCGTGTCCATTGCCGCGGCGCTCGTGGCTGAAAGGCGGCGCGCGCCGCTTCTAGCGCCACACTGTTTCCCAGACCCTATAGACAACGAGGTACTTTTGCATGATCACAGGATTGTTGTTGGCGGCGGGGCGTAGCCGGCGTTTTGGATCCCCCAAACTTCTCCACCCCTTGAGCGATGGGGTTGCGCTGGCCGTGCATAGCGCGCGCTCCCTACGCTCCGCCGTCGACCGCGCCGTGGCTGTGATAAAACCTGATGATCTCACGCTGGCAGCCCAACTGCGGCAGGCAGGTTTTGAGATCGTGTACTGCCCCGACACGCACAACGGCCAGGGTGCGTCGCTTGCCTTCGCCGTACGCGTGACCGGCGGATCGACGGGCTGGCTCGTGGGGCTCGCGGACATGCCGTACATAAGACCGGAGACCGCGCAAGGAGTGGCCGCCAAACTCCGTGAAGGGGCCATCATCGCGGCGCCATATTTCCATGGTCATCGCGGCCATCCAGTGGGGTTCGGCAGGGCGCTTGGACCCCAACTAGGCGCCTTGACGGGCGATGCCGGGGCGCTTGCACTGATCAAGGCGCACCGCCATCTGGTGGTCAAGGTCCCCTGCCTGGACTCAGGCGTCCTCGAAGACATCGACACGCCTGACGATCTGCACTACGCCGCTGGCGGGCGGGGCTTCGACCCGACGGACGAGGCCGCCCCTTAAGGTCCGCCATCCGGCTTTGTATGCTGCTGCGCGGGCTGTCAACAACGCTATAGTCCTGGACCATGAAAGGCAGCGGACAAGGAGGGCCGGTTATGGTGACGAGACGGGAGCTGTTTAGGCGTGCGAGCGCCTCGGCAATGGGTGTGGCATTGGCAAGGGGGGCAAACGCCCGGGCCTTCGCGCCGCCCGACCTGGAACCGCCCGGAGCACACAGCCTGCGTGAACTTACGCTGGCCCTGGCGCGCGCGCCGCGCCGTCGCGACTTCAAGACCGTGCCCATGATCCTCACGAACCGCGGCGACTGGGATAGCGAAGCCTTGGATCTGGTGCTGCGCTACCGCGCCGGACCGCGCCAGGTGTGGGACAACACGAGCATCGGGAGCCCGTGGCTGAACCTCATGCGCAATGCGATGAATACGCAAATCTGGTCGTTCGGCCACCCGAACTTCCTCTGCGTATCAGCGACCCACGGATCGGCCCATCTGGCGCTCTACGACACCTTCATCTGGGACAAATACAAGCTCGGCAAGCTCACGAAAGGAAAGGCGCCGACCGACAAGTTCGTGAAGGAACCGGCGGCCGCACACGCCAGCCCACGGGCCTTTGAAGACGCCAAAGGCGTGTATTCGCCCCACGACAACAGCATACCCGTCCTGCAGGGGCGCGGCGCGGTGTTCCTGGCCTGCCATAACGAGATATGGGAGCTCGTCATGAAACTCCGCAAGAAAGGCGTAAACCCCGATCGGCTGAGCCATGAGCGCATGGCGGCGGAATTCACTGATCACCTGATACCGGGCGTGGTCCTCACCCCAGGGATCGTCGGGACACTCCCCGAACTCGAGCTCGCGGGCTTCCAATACGCCAAGTAAGCGTGCTACCGCCGGTGCGCGCGAGGCGAGCCGGGGACGTCAACCCCCTCCTCGACTGCCTCGAGAATAGGACAGTGGCCGGCATTATCCGCAGGGCGCCTGCAGTCTTCCAGCAGGGTCTCAAGCACTGACTCCATGAATCGCAGGGCCTCGCGTTTCTCGCGCAAGAGCGCGAGCTTACCCTGCGCCAGACGCTGCACCTCGCCGCAGGTGGCGGGATCGTCCCCGGAGAGTGCGAGCATCTCCCCCACCTCTGCAAGCGTAAAACCGAGCGACTTGGCATGCCTTATGAACTGGATACGCCGCACCAGTCTCTCGGGGTAACGACGTATTCCGCCGTAGGGGCGCGGCGGCTGCTCTATCAGCCCACGGCGCTCGTAAAAGCGCACCGCCTCGACGGAAATCCCGGTCGCCCGCGCGAGTTCGCCTATCGTCAGGCCGCGGGGTACTCGTTCGTGAATCGCCATCCACACCTCCTTTGATCCCCCCGCAACCGGCTGGCCCGTAAACGCCTTGCGCCAAGCCTGTTTCGGACCGAGCGGGTGCCGTGACACGGATCCTACTCCAATCGATCTCCGGCGCCGCGGTCCTTCCTTGCCGCGCGCCCGAACATAATCTACGCTTACCATAAAGACCGCGCTCGCGGCGAGGGAGAGAGCATGCGCATGACGTCGACACTCATCGGGCTCATGTTGCTGTTTGCGGCGGGGGTCGCCGCAGCCGGCCTCGCCGGATCGCCGACCCCCCAAAACCCCTGTCCGGTCGCCATAAGCTACTGTCGGGCGCGCAGCCCGGAATCGGCCCTCCCGCACGACTACCCACCGCCCGCCTTCCTGGCCCGCATGCGCGCCCAGTGCGCCCGCACCTTGATGGAAAAGCTCGCGATGGGACCGAGAACGCTTCTCGGTCCGGGTTTCGCGCCCCGCCTCTGTCGCGTCATGTCGGCGTTCCTAGGCGCTACACCAGGCGAATGGCGCGCCGTCATCATTGCACAGATGCGTACCGGGAATCTCAAGGAGACGGCGGCGGGACGGCAACTGAAACGCCAGCTCAAGGCGGCGGTCGCCGCGCAGCTGGCCCAGGGAGCCGCCCCCAACCCCCCTGCGCGCCCATCGGTCGCGCGCACCGTGCCGCAGCCGCGGCGGGTCTCCCTTGCCGCCAGCATGGTCGTCGCCGGCCGCCTGCGTGCAGTGCGGGTCGCCATGGAGCGGGCCGCCATGCGCCGGAGCGGCGGTCCCGTACGACTGCCCACCGGGGTCTGTAGCGCCATCCTTACGCTTTCGCCCACCGGGCGGGTCCGGCAGATGAAGCGTCTGCGCTGCTCGAACGAAGGTTTACGAGAGGCCTTCTGGCGAGCGGTTTTCTCGGGGGGACCGCTGTTTTCGCTCGCGAACCCAAGGGGCCGCCGCGTCCGCGTGCGGGTGGTCGCGCCCCTGGCCGAGCCCGGCGTGGCCTATCACTGAGCATAGGCTCCGTCGCACGCCGAGCATGGAAACCCGCCGCCGGACGGTTTCGCGAGAAGACCAGAAGGGTTCTTAAGAGTGCCCGGACTTAGCCAGGGCCAGGAGCGGCCCCATCGGATGAGCACATCCGGGGCACAATCCGCGAGCGGGACCCCTCAGGCGGGCTGCGCCTCCAGGCGCTTCACCATCGGAATCAGCTTGGCATGCAGTTTCCGATAACTGATCGGCCCCACGAACTTGTAGGCGACGATCCCCCGCTTATTCACCACGAAGGTCTCGGGAACACCATAAATGCCCCAGTTGATGGCGGTCATGCCGCGCTTATCCGTGATGATCGTCGAATACGGGTCGCCGAAGGCGCTCAGGTAATGGTGGAGGCCGCGGGGCGTGTCCTTGTAATCGACTCCGACCAGGCGCACGAGATGCAAGGCGCGCAGACGCATGAGATTCGGCATCTCTTGTTTGCAGCTCACGCACCACGAGGCGAAGACATTCAGGAGCGTGACATGGCCCTTAAGATCGGCGTTGCTCAGATCCGCCTTCGGGTTCGCCGCAAAGGGCAGCGAAAATCGCGGCATGGGCTTGCCTATAAGCGGTGAGGGAATATAGGTCGGATTCAAAAACAGCCCGCGCCCGAGCGCTATCCCTATCGCAATGAAGAGCGCGACGGGGATCAGGAACTTCTTCACGAGAGCGCCGCCTTGGCCTTGGCCGCCATGGAGCGTTTCAGTTCCGCCGCCACATCGGGGGGCATGTAATTCGCGCCATGCTTCGCCAGCACTTGGCTTGCCATAAAGGTCGTGGTGCCGGCGCGCCGTCCCTGCACGACCACACCCTGCCCCTGCCTGAAGAGGTCGGGAAGGATGCCCTTATAGTGGACCACCATGCTATGCCGCAAATCGGTCAAGGTGAACGTCGTCTTAAGGCCTTCCTTCTTGATGCTCCCCTTCTCGACTATACCACCCAGACGAAAGACGCCGTGACTTGGCGCCTTGCCCGCAAGCACTTGCGTCGGCGAGTAGAAGAATACGAGATTATGGCTGAAGGCCGACAAAACAAGCCAGACCGCGACGCTCACGCCCGCGAGTCCGATCAGGACGAACAAGAGTCTTTTATTCTGTTTCCTCATGAATCTCCTCCTCGCCGTCGTCCAGGTTGCGGCGCAAGCGCTCCCACACCTTCCGCTTCTGGATCAACGGTTGCACGATGTTCCACACAACCACGACCGCGGCGAACCCGTAGGCGCCCCAGATGAACACCGTAAACCGCCCCATCTGGAGGAAGGCGGGCAGGCTCATGTCCGCGATCCGACGAGCTTACGGACCCAGTCCGCATTCCGCTCGCGCCAGAGAATCTCACTGCGGGCGCGCACACAGAGCATGGTCAGGTAGAAAAACATGAAAGCGAGCGACATCATGATGAGCGGGATCAGCATCGTGATATAGATCTTCGGCTGATTGGTCAAGGTCAGCGAGGCGGGCTGATGGAGCGTATGCCACCAATACACCGAATAATGGATGATGGGGATGTTCACCACCCCCACGATCGCCAAAATGGCGCTCGCGTGCGCGGCCCTGCGAGGATCATCGATGCTCGCCTGCAGTGCCATATAGCCCACGTAAAGGAAGAACAGGATGAGCTCAGACGTGAGCCGCGCATCCCATACCCAATACGTACCCCACATGGGTTTGCCCCACAAGGACCCGGTCACGAGTGCCGTAAGCGTAAACGAGGCGCCGAGCGGCGCCGTCACCTTGGCGAGGATGTCCGCTAGGCGCATGTTCCAGATATAACCCGCCGCCGCGAGAACCGCCATGGCGACATACGCCATCATCGACATCCACGCGTTGGGCACATGGATGAACATGATGCGATAGGCGTTGCCCTGCTGGTAATCGCGTGGTGCCCAATAGAGCCCCAGATAAAGGCCGACCACCATCAAGACCGCGGTAAGCGCCGCGAGCCAAGGGACCATGCTGCCTGCCAGGTCGTAAAACCGCTTGGGCGCGCCGTATTTATGAATTAACTTCATCAATCGAGTGACACACGCAAGGCTGCTGAACTCGCCCATGGGGCAAAACTTAAAGCCAGCGCCAAAAACGCCCCCAGTAACGATAGATGCGCAACCGACGCGAAGCCTTGCCCTGCTGACGCAGCGACGGCCTCGGCGCCGAAGATCAGGACCGGAGTATACAACGGCAAAACCAGCAGGGAAACCAGGACGCCCCCACCGCGAACACCGAGCGTCAACGCCGCGGGCACGGCACCGATCAAAGTCAAAGTCGGCGTCCCCAATAACAGCGAACCTACAAGGGTGCCGATCGCCTTCGTTGGCAAGGCCATTTGGATGGCGAGCAACGGTGACAGGAGCGCAAGCGGCAGCCCGGTCAGCACCCAGTGCGCCGCGATCTTGGCAAGCACCATGGCGGACAAGGGGTAAGGACTCATGAGCACCTGCTCCAGGCTCCCATCCTGATAGTCGCTCGCGAACAAGTGGTTGAGGGACAAGGTGGTCGCCAAGAGCGCCGCCACCCACAAGACTCCGGGCGCCACCAACATGAGTTCACGGCGCTCGGGCCCGATCGCGAGCGGGAACAAGGTCGTAACGATCACAAAAAATACGAGCGCCGTCATGACCTCGGTGCTGCGGCGCCAGAACACCAGGAGTTCGCGCACGAACACCGCGCGCATCCCCCCAAGCAAGTCGGCGATCATTTGCGTGCCCTGCAGTACTGCGCGAGTTCGAAATCCCGAATGCCCGGAAGATCGAAAGCCTGGTGGGACACGACGAGCGCAAGCCCACCCCCCGCCATATGCTCGCCAATCAAGGACGAAAGGCTCCCGACGGAAGCCACGTCCAGCGCCGTGAACGGCTCGTCCAGCACCCACAAAGGCCGGCGCAACACGAGCAGACGCGCGAGCGCGAGCCTGCGCTTCTGGCCTTGCGAGAGGTGACGTGCCGGCCGGCCGGCCTGCGCGCGCAGTCCGACGCGCTCCAGGGCCTCGCCCGCGCTCAGTCCTTCCTGTCCGCGACGCGTGAAGATCTGGCTTGCAAGCCGCAGATTTTCCGACGCGGTGAGATCGCCTTGGATACCGTTCAGGTGCCCGATGTAGGCCACCTCAGCCGTAAATTCTTCGCCCAGGTCCGACACTTTCTCCCCTCGCCAGCGAATCTCGCCTCGCACCGGGCGCGAAAGCCCGCAGAGAGCACGCAGAAGCGTGGTCTTACCAAGCCCGTTCGGCCCCTTCACATGCAGGGCCTCGCCCGGCCTTAAATCGAGGTTCAATCCCGCAAACAGCGTCTTGTCGCCGCGCATGCACGACAGTCCACGCACGGCGAACAAGCCGTCACTCATGGGGTTGCGGGCTTCCCGGTGCTGGCGCCCGGGCCCGGCGGGATCGCCCCGGCCTTCCGCCCCCGTTCAGCAGCGATGATAATCCGGATCTTGCTTACCGCAGTCTCCACTCCGCTGCGCGCCTTGCTGCCCGGGGGCAGCTCCTTTTCGAGCTTGGCCCAGTACATCAGGGTCTTATGAAAATGATGCTCGTTGTAGGACGCGAGCCCAAGGAACCACAGGGCATCCTGCTGGCGCGGGTCCTGTTTGTAGAGATGCTGGAATAGCGTATGTACGAGCCCCGTGGTCTTGGACGGATCCGCGGAATAAAGAAGCCAGGCATAGTTCGCAAGCACGGTCTCGTCATCAGGCGCGAGTTTGTAGGCATGGGCATAGGCGTTGCGCGCCCCTTTGGCGTTGCCCAACACCACATTGGCGCGCGCAAGCTCGAGCCAGCCCGCCGTGTCGCGCGGGTGGTGGACCAAATGCGCTTTCAGTTTCGCGACCATACTGAGCACCATCGGCGGCAAGCCGTGCACGCCGCGCATCTGGCCCTTGGAATTCAGCGTGGCAAAAGTAAGGAGCGCGGGCTTATTCTGCCAATAGTCCATGGCGACCGCAGCGGTCGTCAGGATCATGAGCAGGCCCACGAGGACGAACCCGCGCCGGCGCAGCTTCTCCGAGGGCCCCGAGGGCGCAGCCTTCTCGGCCTCAAGGGCCCGTAAGGTCTGCGCGAGCGCATACTTCAGGCGAGCCGTCTCCTCGTGAGCAACCGACTCGTCGATACGCCCGTCATTGCGATCCGCCTCGATCTCGCGGATCTGCTTCAAGGTCTCTTCGCGCGTCAACTCGAGCGCGATATGACCCCCCTCGGCCGCGGCCCGCCCTTTCAGCGGACGAGTAAGGAACCAAGCGGCGAACAAGGCAAGAAACGCCGCCAACATGACGATAATAAACATAGCTACTCCTGACGCGTAAGGGCCTCGACACGGGCTTGGTCTTCCGGTCCAAGCTCGGGGGCAGACGGTGGCATAGGCGCGCGGGCGCGCCGTCGCATCACCGCGATAGCGACCCCACCGAAGGCCGCGGCCAACGCGAACGGCCATATCCACAGAATGGCGCCGAGCGGATCGAAGGGGGGTTTAAGCAGGATGTAGTCGCCATAACGCTTCACAAAGTACGCGCGAATTTGTGCGGGCGTTTGCCCGGCGCGCAACTTTTGGCGAATAAGCTTGCGCATATCCCGCGCTATGCCAGCCTGCGAGACCGCGAGCGACTCAGCCTGGCAGACGGTACAACGCAGCTTCTTGGCGATCGCGATTTCCTGGCGATGCACCGCGCTTTCGTGGACGACCGTCGCCGCGAAACACGGTGCAAGCCACGCCCACAGGACAATCAGGGACGCAAGGCGTCTCATGACTGACTGGCCACGGCCTCGGAGGCCACGACGACGCGCTTGCGACGTCGGGCATAATCGCTCAAAGAGAAGGCGAGGCCTGCGATGACGATGCCACCACCTGTCCAGATGAAGTTCACGAGCGGGTTGATGAAGAGATGAATCTCCCACTTGCCGTTCTGGTGATCGCCGATATCCACATAGACATCCCGAAGCAGTGTCGAATTCACACTCGGCCGCTCCACTTTCATCGGGCTTCCGAAAAAGACCCGCTGCTCGGGATGGAGCTTCGCGCCGTTATTCAAGATCGTAAGGCGCCCCTCGACGGCATTATAGTCCGGACCGCGAACATTACGCGTGCCGTCGAAGCGCACGCGCTCATGCGCGAGATGCAGTACATCGCCTGGGGCCATCATCACGAGCTTGCTGGCCTTGAAGAGACCGGAACCGACCAGGCCTATGGCGATGACGAGTATGCCCGTGTGCACGATCATGCCGCCGTAATGTCGGCGATTGCCGAGGAGGGTGCCGATAAATGCGCGCCACACGCCCTCATGATGCTGCTTGCGTCGCTGACTCACGGCACGCGCCACATTGCTGACTATGCTGGTCGCCACAAAGCCCACGAGCCCCACGGCCACGGGCGCAGTCCAATACACCGGCGCCCAGATCACCGCCACGACCACGGCGAGGGCCACACCCACAAGCGCGGGGACCACAAGCCGGCCACGCAGCTTCGGAAGGTTGGCCTTGCGCCACGAGACGAGCGGTCCTATGGCCATGACGGCAAGCATGACGAGGAAGATCGGCACCATGACGAGATCGAAATACGGCGGGCCCACGCTGATACGAGCGCCGGTCGCGGCCTGAAGGAACAAGGGGTAGAGCGTACCCAACATCACCGACGCGCAAGCGATCGTAAATATGACGTTGTTCCAGATGAACATCGATTCACGCGAGAGCGGCGAGACGAAGGACTCCTCGGCCTGCTGGTAACCGCCCTTGATGAGGAACAGCCCGAAGGCAAGCGTCAGCACGACCACCATGAAGGTCAGGAGATAGATGCCCTGTCCAGGCGCGGCCGAAAAGGTGTGCACCGAGGCCAGCACGCCGGAACGGACCAGGAAGGTGCCGAGCAGCGACAAGGCGAATGTCGTGATAATGAGGAAGATGTTCCAGGTATGGAGCATGCGCCGCCGCTCCTGCACCGAGATCGAGTGGATCAGGGCCGTGCCCATGAGCCAAGGCATGAACGAGGCGTTCTCGACCGGGTCCCATCCCCAATAGCCGCCCCAACCCAGGACATAATATGACCACCACGCGCCGAAGATGATGCCGGCGGTCAGAAACCCCCAACCGAACAGGGCCCATCGGCGTGTGTGACTGACCCACAGTTCGCTGCGCCAGTTGGTAAGGAGCGCAGTCACCGCGAACGCGAAGGGAACCGAAAACCCGACGTAGCCCATATAGAGCATGGGCGGATGTATGACCATGCCCGGATCCTGGAGCAGCGGGTTCATGTTCTGCCCCTGCGGCGGGATCGGAAAGACGCGCGTGAACGGGTCGGAGAGGAACAGTATGAGGCCGTAGAAGCCCGCGATCAGCGCGCCTTGGACGGCCATGATGACCGCCAGGCGGTCCGGGTAGCGCGACCGGCCATGGTAGGCGACGGCCGCGGTGTAGCCCGTCAGTATCCATACCCAGAGATACAAGGAGCCGCGATGACCGCCCCACAAGGCCGCAATCTTGTAGAAGATGGGCAGATGTGTGTTTGAGTTGTTCGCGACGTAGAGGACCGAAAAATTGTTCGTGAGCAGCGAATAGACGATGGTTAGAGCGCCCACGGTCGTCAGCAGAAACAGGAGCGGAGCGGCATTGATAGACAATGTGCGCAAGCCCGGCGTCTTGAAAACACGCCCCGCGAGCGGCGCCAAGGCCTGGATAATAGCCACGAAAAACGCCAGATAGGCGGCGAAGTGACCAAGCTCAATGAGATTCAGCGAAACACCTGATACCATACAGCACCCCTATATAGCGGAAACCTGAAACGACCCGAGTAGAGCGCCGCTTATGGCCACGAGCCGGTCGCAAGGGTAACGCAAACAACGCGCCTCGTACAGTACGGGGCGCCTCTTAAAACAAATAGGAAGATATCGACAAAAATGGTGCGTAACCCTGTGCATAAACCCGGTGTTGGTCAAGCGGAGCGGCTTGGCTCCTTCGCTTCTCTCGGATTGATCACGCTTTGAACACGGCCGAGGCTACTGGTTCCCCTCCCGGTCGGGCGAGTGCGCTGCTTCGACGTCTGGCGGCGAATACTTACGACGCGCTTCTGCTGTTTGCACTCTGGGTGGCAGCGGCGGCGCCGCTCGCCATCGCCTTCGCCATCGCCCACGACTCGCAAAGCCCGCTTCTGCAGGACATCCTGCGCGGCTATCTGCCGGTGGTCGGCTTTATCTACTTCAGCCGCGCATGGCTCAAGACCGGTCAAACCCAAGGCATGCGCGCCTGGGGCCTTGCGGTACGAGGAGTGCGCGGACGCCTCAGCATTACTCGCGCGCTTGGGCGCTATGTCCTGGCGGTCGCCTGGTGGGTGGCGCTCATCGAAGGCCTCACGCTGTCCTTCCATGGAGACTATCTCGGCGCAACCGCCCTGCTCGCCCTCTTTGGCGCGGCCTACTTCTGGATATTCCTCGATCCCGAGTCCCAGTGTCTACATGACCGACTGAGCGGGACGCGCGTGCTCTTCGTGCCGAAATTAGCCCGCGCGCGCCAGAAACCACAGGCAGATCAGGCCTAGCGCCAACGTGGGAACTGCCGCCCCGAGCAGGGGCGGCCAGTGATAAAGCAGCGTGAGATCGCCGAAGCCGCGATTGAACACGTAGAAGATGAGGCCCAGCACGACCGCCACGAACAGGCGAAAACCAAGCCCCCCTTGACGCCCGTGACGGAAGACGAAGGGCACCGCCAACAACACCATGGCAGCCGTCGTGAAAGGCGCCAGAACCTTGTACCAAAACACCAGCTCGTAATGTGTGGTGGCCTGTCGGTTGCGCTGCAAATGTCGGATGTAGCGGAACAGGTCGACAAGCGACAGGGTATGCGGGTTGACCGCAAAAACCGAGAGCAGACTTGGGGCTATGCCCTTCCAATATCCTCGCGGGCTGGTCTTCACGATCAGCCTTTGCTCTTGGAATACGGTCTCGGACACGCCCCGCAGACGCCAGCGACCATTACGATAGCGGCCACTCGCTGCGAACAGTTCGTGGGCCAGGCGCCCATGACGAAAGCGGTAAATCGTAAGCCGCAGAATGCTCAGATCCGGGAGCACCTCTCCTATGTCCACGAAACTGTGGCCCTCCCGCAGCCAGAGCCCTTGAGCGTTCACGGCAGCGCCGATACCTGCGGCCTGGGCCTGCGCACGGCGCGCGAGCGAGTCGGCCTTGGGCCCAAGAAAATCTCCAAGAAGTGCCGCCACCAAGCCCAGCGCAAGCGCAGCCCGCAAGGCCGCGTAGGCGATGCGGCCAACCGAAACGCCGGCGGCCCGCATGGCGGTCAATTCCCCATCGATGGCCAGAGACGACAGGCCGAGGGTGGCCCCCACAAGCGCCGACATCGGAAAGAGCATGGAGATCTTGGCCGGAACCCCGAGTATCAGGATGACGAAAAGCCGGGAAAAGCCGCCATGATGGATATGGTTTAGCGTGGTCACGAGATCGAAGAATAAAAAAAGCCCCACGAACACGCTCAAAACGAGGACCGTGCTCATGATCAGGCGGCGCGCGATATAGGTGTAGAGGAGGCGCATCAACGCGTGGCCCAGCGCGGCAGGAGGGTCTTTCCGGCCGCCCTGCGTGCGAAAAACAGGGCTGCGAGTGCCGCAAAAAGGGCGTGTACCCACCAAAGCCCAAGCCATAAAGGCTCATGGCCGCGCGCGAGCAAGGCGTGCGCGACACTCAAGAGATTGGCATAGGAGAAATAAGCGAGGACCGCCCCAAAGAGAGGCGCAAACGCCCCCCTGCGCGAATCGGTATAAGCGAAAACGAGCGCAAGCGGCGCCAAGATGAACAGCGATAGCGGCTGAGCGAGGCGCCACTGCCATTCGGCAATGGCGCGCGGGTCCGACGACCGCATCAGTCGCAGGGTTGGAATCTCGTCGCGTGTCAGATCCGTCATGAGCGGCGTGAAGGGTCGCCGCTTGATACGCAACGCATAGGTGCGATAACGCAAGATCCGGTAATTGGCGCGGCCTGGGACGCCCTGATAACGCCGCCCGTTCAAAAGCACGAGAAAACGCGCGCCGGTCCGTCGATTTTTAAACTCATAGCCGCGCTTGGCGACGAGCACGCCGCCCTTTCCGAACTGCGTACGGCTCACGAAGATATCATGGAGCCGACCGCTCGCACCGACCCGCTCGACATAGAAGATCGCCCGGCCGTTTCGAGTGTGGTTGAATCGCCCCGGGATAATGCCTGCGGTATAGGCCGAGGTGTTCTCGAGCTTGATCTTGTGGAGCAGGAGTGCGGCCATGGGCGCGAGATAAAAAGCGATGGCGGCCACGATGGCGGCCACGACGCTGGTCCAGACCATGGCCGGCCGCAGGATGCGGGCAAGGCCTACGCCGCAGGCCGCGAGCACGGTCACCTCGCTGTCTCGATACCAGCGCGCCATCGTCAACAAGAGCCCGATGAAGACCGTGAGCGGCAGTATCATGGCGAGGTTCTTCAGGAGCTCCAGGGCGAGGAGCATGAATACGATATGCGCCGGAAACTCACCGCTCGCCGCCTGACTCAGGAGCTTCACGAGGCTGACCACGAGGTAGAGGGTCAGAAACGTCAGGGTCACAAGCAGCGTGGTCTGGGTGGCCTCGCGGTAAAAGGCTCGATGGACTATCACGGCTTTTGCTGACGACGCAGGCGGTTTATGATGGCGACAGACGCCTTGGCGCCAACAAAACCCAAAAATTGCCCGAGATCCCCGAGACCTATGGAATACGCCCTCACTCAAGAAGCTCCTGATCAATTGGCCACGGAATGCCTGATCGTGGCAGTCCACGAAAATCGTGGGCTCTCGGAGGCCGCGACGGCCCTCGACAGGCTCCTCGGCGGCGAGATTGCGGCCATTGTGCAACGTGGCGATATCGAAGGCAAACCGGGGCAGACGCTGCCGCTCCTCCGGACAGTCGGCCGCGCCGAGCGCGTCCTGCTCGTCGGCATGGGCATAGTCGGCGAATGCAAGCCCTCTCAATACAAGGAGGCTGTAACGCGCGCGGCCCAGGCGGCGTCCGACTTGCATGTAAGGACGATGGCGAGCTTTCTGCCGGCAGTCGAGGTCAAGGACCGCTCGCCGGCCTGGGCCCTGGAGCAGGCGGTCGTGGCCACCGAGGACGCGCTCTACCGCTTCGATCGACTGAAGACCCGCGCGAGCGCACGGGTGCTCCCGCAATCGTGCCTGTTCGGGGCTGCGAGCGCCGCGGGTTCCGTCCCGAGCGAGGCGCTGTCGGCGGGCCGCGCGATCGCGCGCGCGATCACCTTGGCGAAAGATCTGGCCAATCTCCCCGGCAACATGTGCACGCCGTCCTACCTGGCCGAGCAGGCCCAAGCCCTCGGCGCGCGCGGCGGGCTTGAGGTCAACGTCATCGAGGAGGCCGAGATGCAGACCCTCGGAATGGGCGCCCTGCTCGCGGTGGCGCGCGGCACCCACGAGCCCGCCAAGCTTATCGTCCTTCAATACCGCGGGAACGGCAGCGCGCCCCCGATCGCGCTCGTGGGTAAAGGTGTCACATTTGACTCGGGCGGCATCTCCTTGAAGCCGCCGGCCAACATGGATGAAATGAAATTCGACATGTGCGGGGCGGCGACGGTACTCGCGGTGATCCAGGCGGCATCGGACATGAAGCTGCCTATAAACTTGGTCGGCGTCATCCCCACGACCGAGAACCTCCCCGGCGGCAGCGCGATCAAGCCGGGTGACGTCGTGACGAGCCTGTCAGGCCAGACCATCGAGATACTGAACACCGATGCCGAGGGTCGCCTCATCCTCTGCGACGCGCTCACCTACACCGAGCGCTTCAAACCGGCCGCGGTCGTCGATATCGCGACGCTGACCGGCGCCTGCGTCATCGCGCTGGGAGGGCAGGCAGGCGGTCTCATGGGTAATGACGAGACCCTTACCCAAGAACTGGAGCAGGCAGGGCAGGCGGCAGCCGACCGGGTCTGGCCGCTCCCCTTGTGGGAGGAGTACCAGAAGCAACTCGACTCGAATTTCGCCGACATGGCCAACATTGGCGGCCGTGAGGCCGGCACCATCACGGCGGCCTGCTTCCTCTCGCGCTTTGCCGAAAAGTACCCCTGGGCGCACCTCGACATCGCCGGCATCGCCTACAAGGGCGGCAAGGAAAAGGGAGCGACCGGACGGCCGATCCCCCTGCTCGTGGAATTCCTGAGGCGCCGCGCGAGACCGGTATGACCCGCGTCGACTTTTACCTGGGCGACGAAGATACGCCGCGCGATGGACTTGCCTTGAGGCTCGTGGAGACAGCCTATAAGCATGGGCACCGCGTCTTCCTCTGGGTACGGGAAGACGAGATCGGCGCCTGGAATGAAAGGCTCTGGACGTTCTCCGACACGAGCTTCATTCCACACGGCCCGGAAGACGAAGCAGACGAGCCCGTGCTGATAGGGGCGCGGCTCCCGGACAGTGGGGATGTCCTGGTCCCATTGATGACCGACCCGCCACCTTCGGTCGCGGGCTTTGCGCGCGTCCTCGAACCCGTGGGGGGCGCCGATGCCGAGAAGGAGCGCTCGCGCGCGCGGTTCCGTCACTACCGCCGGCAGGGCCTGGAGCCCGCCGTTCATAACCTCCCGTGAGCCGCGAATCGGGCGAATCGCTACCGGATATCCTGGCCGGATTGCGGGCGCTTGCAGCGGATTTGCAAAACGATGCACAAGTGGGAGACGACGGCATCCCGGTCCTGACCGCGGCGGTCGCAAGCCCGACGCGACCCGAGGGGCGACCGCGTGCTGTCGGTGCCCCCCTCCCGACCTTGAGCGTGGTCGTGGCGCGCCCCGAAAAGGAGGCCGCCCCTGACATGTTCGAGGTGTCCAATGGCGAGGGCCTGAGTGCCCAGATCCGTGCCACCGCGATCACGCGCCGTGTCGACGCCCTTTGGCGCGCGGCTGGGAATGGCGCGCTCGACCCTGTTATGATGGCAGCCCTCGAACGCGCCCTGACTGAAGCCCTCCAAGAGCCGACCTGACACCGAGATGACTGAATCTTCGCAGACCCTGGGCAAGAGCTACGAGCCCGGAGAGATCGAAAAGACCATTTATACGCAGTGGGAGACGAGCGGCGTCTTCGCGCCGTCCGGGCAAGGGCCTGGGTATTGCATCGTGATCCCGCCACCCAACGTGACAGGCAGCCTGCACATGGGGCACGCCTTCCAGGACACCGTCATGGACGCCCTCACGCGTTACCATAGGATGCGTGGCGACGACACCCTTTGGCAGCCCGGCACCGATCACGCCGGCATCGCCACCCAGATGGTCGTCGAGAGGCAACTCGAGGCTGCGGGTGAGAGCCGCGCGGCGCTCGGCCGCGAGCGGTTTCTACAGGCAGTCTGGGAATGGAAGGGCCGCTCGGGCGGACGCATCAGCGAACAACTGCGGCGCATGGGCGCCTCAGTCGACTGGTCTCGCGAGCGCTTCACGCTGGACGAAGGCCTCTCACGCGCAGTCGGCGAGGTGTTCGTGCGACTCTATGACGAAGGCCTCATCTACCGAGGCAAGCGCCTCGTGAACTGGGACCCCCAGCTCCAGACGGCGGTCTCCGATCTCGAGGTCACGGGTGAAGAGGAAGACGGCCACCTCTGGCACATCCGTTACCCGCTACCCTCCGGCGGCCACCTGGTCGTCGCCACGACCCGACCCGAAACCCTGCTCGGGGACGAGGCGGTCGCGGTGCATCCGGAGGATCCGCGCTACCGACATCTGGTGGGGAAGACCGCGACGCTGCCCCTCGCCGGACGGGAGATCCCCATCATAGCCGATGAATACGTCGATCCGGCCTTTGGGTCGGGCTGCGTCAAGATCACGCCCGCCCACGACTTCAACGACTACGAGGTGGGTCGGCGTCACGGACTTCCGCTCACCAATATCTTGGACAAGGCCGCTTCTATCCAGCTGCCGGGCTCCCCCTACCACGGCTTGAGTCGCGAGGAGGCACGCGCACGGGTCCTCGCCGATCTCGAGGCCGAAGGACTCCTTGAGCGCGCAGAGGCCCACAAGCTCAAGGTCCCGCGCGGCGAACGCACCGGTGCTGTGATCGAACCGTGGCTTACCGACCAATGGTATGTGCGCACGGCGGATCTCGCGGCGCCTGCGCTCGCGGCGGTCGAGGAAGGCCGTATCCGGTTCGTGCCGGAGAACTGGGACAAGACGTATTACGAATGGATGCGCAATATCAAGGACTGGTGCATATCGCGCCAGATCTGGTGGGGTCACCGCATCCCCGCCTGGTATGACAGGGCGGGACAAGTCTATGTCGCGCAGAGCGAAGACGAGGCGCGGGCACGTCATGGGCTCTCCGCCGATGTCGTCCTTTCCCAGGACCCCGATGTCCTCGATACCTGGTTCTCCTCCGCGCTGTGGCCCTTCTCGACGCTCGGCTGGCCGGACGAGAGTGAGGCCATGAGGCGCTTCTACCCCACCCAGGTCCTCGTGACCGGATTCGACATCATCTTCTTCTGGGTGGCGCGGATGATCATGATGGGGCTCAAGTTCACGGGCGACGTCCCGTTTCGGGAGGTCTACGTCCACGGCCTCGTGTTGGACGCCAAAGGCCAGAAGATGTCGAAATCACGTGGCAACGTGATCGACCCCATCGACCTTATAGACGGGATCAGCCTTCCCGACCTCATCGCCAAGCGCACGAGCGGCCTCATGCAGCCTGGCCGGGCCGAGGAGATCCGCAAGGCGACCGAGCGCGAATACCCCCAGGGCATCCCGTCTTACGGAACCGATGCCCTGCGCATGACATTCGCAAGCCTCGCAACCCAGGGGCGCAACATCAACTTCGATCTCGCGCGCGTCGACGGTTATCGCAACTTCTGCAACAAGCTCTGGAACGCCACGCGCTTCGTGCTCTTGAATACCGAGAATGCGGACTGCGGGAACGAGGGCGACTACACTCTCAATATCGGCGACCGCTGGATCGTGTCGCGTCTCCAGGAAACAGAACGGGCCGTCGAAGAAGCATTCAGCGCCTACCGCTTCGATCTCGCAGTGCAGGCCCTCTACGGTTTCGTGTGGGATGAATACTGCAGCTGGTATCTCGAGTGGTCGAAGACGGTCCTCGCCGACGCCGACCCCCTCACGGCGCGCGGGACCAGACGCACGCTCGTGCGGGTCCTTGAGACCACCTTGCGCCTCCTGCACCCCCTCATGCCCTTCATCACCGAGACCCTATGGGGCCGTGTCGCGCCCCTGTGCGGCCGTGCTGGGCCTACCATCATGCGCGCGCCCTACCCGCACTGCGACACAAGCCGGATCGATCCACGCGCTACTGCCGACATGCAGATACTCATGGGCATCATAAGCGCCGTGCGCACGATCCGTGGCGAGATGAATATTGCTCCTGCCGCCCGCATCCCGGTGCTCCTGGATGGCGCGAGCGACCGAGCGGATCTCGTGGGCACCAACGAACGGACGATCATGGCGCTTGCGCGACTCTCCGGCATCACCCTGCTCCCGCCGGGCGTGAAGACGCCGGAATCCGCAGTGGGGCTCGTGGGCACGATGCGCGTCCTGGTCCCCCTGGAGGGCCTGATCGACAAGGCCGCCGAGCTTCGCCGCCTCGCCAAGGAGATCGAAAAGATCGGCCGCGAGATCGAGCGCGCCCGCGCCAAGATCGAGCGGCCCGACTTCGTCGCGCGCGCCCCGGCTGCGGTGGTCGAGGAGGAACGCCGCAGACTCACGGACTTCGAGGAGCGCCAGCGCAAACTCTGCGAACAAGAGACGCGCATCGCGGGTCTCGCGAGCTAGCCGATTTCGACGAACGCACCGGGGCGACGGAACGAGCCGCATGGCGCGCTTGCTTGCACAGGCGGCATGCGGCCGGTAGACTCGCAACCGTTTTTGAAGGAGATGGCATTCTCCTTATAACCGCCCTTGCGGCTGATGATGCCTACAGTTTCCGGAAATCGGGAAATGTGGGTGTTTTTTCTCTCGCCTCCAGCGCCCACCGACCGATCTCCGGGCCCGTCAAGGACCCAAGCCGTCAGGCATAGGCCGCTGAGGAGGGACGGTGACGTTTTTCTGGATAGCCTGTTTTGCAGTAATGGGGGCCTGGCTTCGCTACGGCCAAAACCTCGCGGTGCAACGCCTTCTCGGACGGGCCTTTCCGTGGGCCACGCTCTCGATCAACGTCGCGGGCTCGTTTCTCATAGGCCTCCTCTCCTCGCTGTTCGACCATGGGACGCATGTGAGCACCGCCATGCGCACTGGCATTATCGTGGGTGGCATCGGCACCTATACCACCTTCTCGACCTTCTCGCTCGAGGCCCTGCTGCTCATAGAAGACGGGCAGGACATCCGGGCGCTGACTTATCTCGCGGCCTCGCTCGCTCTGGGGCTTGCCGCCGTCTTTCTCGGGGCGCTCGTGGCGCCCCACCTTTGATTGGGGGATGTGATATGAAAGAGATCGAAGTCGTACGCATCTACATCCGCGAGGGGGATCGCTCGGGCGGCCGCGACCTCATGGGGCGGATCTTCGCGATCCTCCATGATGAGCACAAGGTCCATGGGGTCACGGTCTTCCGTGGGGTCGCCGGCTTCGGAGCGCACGGCGAGACCCACGCGGCCGACCTCCTGCACATCACAGCCCACCTCCCGCTCGTCATAGAATTCTTCGACGCGCCCGAGGTGGTCGAGGCGGCGCTTGCCGAACTGCAGGGGCTCATTCCCGCCGCCCATGTCGTGAAATGGCCCGCGCTATGCCTCTGATGGCGATGCCGTCGGGCACGAGCCGCGAGTCGGGCCGGGCCACTCGTCCCGTCCATGGGCCGTACGTCCAATGAAGACCCTGGGGTTCATCGCCTTCTTTGCGATCCTGGGGGCCATCGCCCGCTACCTGCAGGCTTTGGTCGTCGCGCGCATCATGGGCGGCCCATTCCCGTGGGACATCCTTTCGATCAATGTCATGGGTTCGTTTGCGATGGGCTTTCTGTTCTTCGAGACTTTGGAGCGCATCACCGTAAGCCCCGAACTACGCACAGGCCTCCTCACGGGCTTCCTTGGCGCCTACACCACCTTCTCGACCTACGCCTTCGGCGCCCTCCATCTTTTCGAACGCGGGGCCTGGTTCATCGGGGGCGCCTATCTCTTCGGATCCGTGGTGCTGGGTCTTGCCGCCACGACCTTCGGCGCTTGGCTCTCACGCAAGGTCTCGCGCGGCTGACGGGTGTCAAAGATCGCGCGCCAGGACCAGGGCGTCTTCGCGGCCACGTCGCGCCGGATAGTAATTCTTGCGCAGCCCGATCTCATTGAATCCAAGGGCGTAGTAGAGGGCATAAGCACCCTTGTTGGACCGCCGCACCTCGAGCAAGGCCACCCTGGCATGGCCCTTGCGGGCCACATCGAGGAGATGCCTCAACATCTGGCGGCCGAGACCGCGCCGCTGGTAGTGCGGATGCACACAAAGGTTCAGGACATGGCATTCGCCCGCTGCCACCGAGATGACCCCGTGCCCGACGAGCCGTCCCCGGTCCTCGAGCACGCGGCAGCAATAACCGACCCGCAGGCAATCGCGAAAAATCCCCTCGGTCCACGGAAACTCATAGGCCTGCCGCTCCACTTCCATGACAAACGGCAGATCCTCGCTGCGCATGGCGCGCAGCTTTATGGCGGGAGCGGCGCTCCGGTCGGGGTGCGTCGGCAATCGCCAGCTACTCATGGTGCACGATCCCTCTCGCCCGCTTGAGATCCGCCCACGCCGCGGCCTTATCCGCGGGGCGCCGCAAGAGATAGGCCGGATGATAGGTCACGATCACCGGAATGCCGTCATACTCATGGACGCCCCCGCGCAGGCGACTCAACGGTTGTTCGGTGGACAAAAGACTCTGGGCGGCAAACCGGCCGAGCGCCACGAGAATCCGTGGCCTGACAGCGGCGATCTGCGCGCGAAGAAAGGGTAGACAGGAGGCCACTTCAGACGCTTCGGGGTCACGATTGCCAGGCGGTCGGCACTTCAAAACGTTTGCGATGAAGACCTCTTGCCGGTCCAGCCCGAGTGCCCGCAACATAGCATCGAGCAGGCGTCCCGCGCGCCCGACGAAGGGCTCACCCCGCCTATCTTCCTCGGCACCAGGCGCCTCGCCCACGAAGAACCATTGGGCGACGCGGGGCCCCACCCCGAAAACGGTTTGGGTGCGACCGGCATGCAAAGGGCACTGCGTGCAAGACCGGACTTCCTCGCTCAATCGGTCCCAATCGCCAACAGCGGCCGAGGGGGGCGAGCCTGGCGATGCCGAGGGCCGGTCGCGTCGCTCCCAGACGGTAATACCCATGGCCTTGAGCCGTGCCTGTCTCTTACTGTTGCCCATGACCTAAGAGTATAACCGCGCGCGGGGGCCTTGGCGGAGATTTTGCCGCCACGACGGCACAACCCGCGGCCGCAGACCTCGCCCGTGTCGGGGCCGCCCGGGTAAGCGGCGATACGCCCTCAGTCGCCGCCGGCATGGCCCCCTTGCGAGCGATGGGACAGTCCGCGCCTCGTTCCACACGCCAACAGATAGGCGGCAAGACTTGCGGCCTGTCGATCATTCAGGGGATCGGCGTAGGCGCGGTCCCGCGTACCCCGGACGCCGGCCAGGATGTCGACGACCAGACCGGCGGCCCCCTCGCGGCGCGCCAGCGCAAAGAGATCGGGGGCCGGATTGCCCGCGCCAGGCGCGGCATGACAGTCCGCGCAGAGGTGCGCGTAGAGAAAGGCGCCCTCCCGTAGACGCCGGGCGCCTGAACGCCGCGGCACGAGGCCCCGAAAATCGAAAGGATACGCGGCGGCGAGTGCGTGCATCTCGCGCCATACGACATCGACCGCCCCGCCCTTCAGGGCCCTCTGTGCGCGCTTGATGCGGGCCTTTATGGGTGCAAGCGCGCACGCCGCCTGCTCGCAGTAAGAGCGTGCCTCGAAACCCAATATGCCGAGATCGCTTAATATGCGGGCACCAAGCCGCGGCGACCTATCGCCCATGGCAGCGCGATGCGCCTCCTGCGCCAAGAGCGCCACCTCCAAACGAAAACCGGTCCCCTGGGCGAAGGCTGGCGGCTGCGCCAGCAAAACACAGAGGATCACGAAGGCGCGCCCATGCGCACCGGGGGATGGGCCGACAGGGACCGGCGGCCCGGCCTTCGCCCTCACACGGTCACGACCAAGTCGGCTGCGAGAATCGCGTCGAGCAGTTCGTCCCACCATTCATGCTCGGTCGGCGTACGCCCCCGTAAGTCGTGGCGCGAAAGGCGGTGCGCAACCGTATCCTCCTTAAGCCACGCCAATGCCTCCCCCATGACCTGCTTGTCCGGGAAAACATCAGTCTCCAAGATGATGATGCGCATGGCACCCCCTCCGGTTGTCTCACAGTGAGATCACGGCATCGACCCCGACGAAGGCCGCGCCGAGCCCCGCGGCATCGAGGCACGGCAATCCTTGACCGGGCACGGTGGTTTCGACCATCACCTCCGCAAGCTCGAGGGTATCGGCCTGCAGGGCGTTCTCCACCGTATCGGCGACCGGTGCTGTCATCAGGATCAAACGCACATCGTGACCGAAGATCGTGAGCCCGGCGGCGACGCGCATGGCCTCGGTATGATCGCAACGACCGAGAATGACGAGGCGCTTCTGTGCGCCCACGCTCAGAGGCTCACGATGTGCCGCGCCTGGGCAGCCATGGCGCTACTGTCCGTCTGGCTTCCGAGAGGGACGAGGCAAGACCCGCGCCCGAACCGTTCCCAGGAATATCCGCAGACCGCTGCACCGATGCACGCCCGCAAGTCGGTCTCGATCTGGGGATTGCCGGCAAGCGCTGCGGCCGGACCCGTCAGAAAACATCCGCACGCCACACGGCGCCGCGCGCAGGCCCATAACAGGGCGCGCAACGCCGGCGCCGATTCGCTCCGTGACACCAAAAACAGGATCTCCATCAGCGCCTCCTTGTCCTGCGCCACACCAGCGTCGTGACGACCACGCCAAGCCAAGCCGCGGCCAAAGCCCAACCAAACAGAGGTGGCGCCGCAAATTTACTCCGCCCCCGAACGCGCGCGGCGCGGGCGTGCTCCGACCGATCCCGCCGCCCGTTCATGACAACACGCGCCGGTACCCCAAGCATGCGAAGCCGCGCGAAATAGGCCAGCGTCTCGTAGGACCCCTCGCCATAGACGATGAGGCGGCGCCTGCCAGCAGGCAAGGATCCCGCAACCAAGACTTGCCCAAGCCCGGCCAGGAGCGAGGATCGCGCGCCCGGTATGGGGTCATAGGCCCGCGGCCCCCTCCGGCGATCGCCGGAACCGCCGTCCACGAGACCTGCACGGGGACCGTGACGCAAAAACGCGGCAAGCTCGCGATGCAAAACCACAAGGCGTGTTCGCGGCCAGGCGACGTAGATGGCCTCCCGAAAGACACCGCGTGTACGGCCGGTCCCCGCGGCGCGCGGATGACGATCGAGCCAGCCCGTCAGGGAACCCCGAATGACCTCCACGCGCCTTTGACCCGCGAGGTATAAAAGACCCGCCACGAAATCCCGGGCCGTGCCGTCGTCCCCCGCCACCACGGCGGTCTCGGAGCCCGTGAGCCCCATAGTCCCCAAAAGCCAGCGCACGTTACGGAAGCTCGGTAGGCGGCCGCACCTATCCTGGAAAACCCGAGGCGAGAGACAAAGCCCTCCTGCGACCGAGCGGCGCTCGCATAGGGCGCGCTGCCGCGTATCCACCACCACCGCGCGCGGCGGCTTCGGCCACGGCATGCGGGCGCGCGCCACAAAGGCGGCGGCGGATCGGCTGCCCGACACAGCCAGGGTCACCCCATGCGCCATCAGCAGCCGCCGACCTTCGGCAACCGCCGCGCCGCCATCTGGCGCCCAGCTGGCGGCGGGTTCTGAAGGTAGTAATTCACGAGCTCGCGCACGCTTACGGTCCCATAGATACCACCCATGGGAATCGGCGCGAAGCGACCCATGGTTTGCGGAGTCTGCGCGCGCCTCATGAACTGCGGCGAGACTGAGGCTGCACGCATCAGAAGCGACATACCGATCACCACCAGAACGATGCACGAGCCGCAGTAGAGCAGAATCTGGGGACGCGTCATCGCCCCGCTCCCGGTCTTCACCACAGCCTGCGCCCGCGCGCGCCCCGTATCCGGCACCGCCACGCCCTGCGGTATTTCATCGATCGTCATAAGGTCCCCCCGCCTAGAACACGTCGGTCGTCAGAGCCACGTAAAGTACATACATCATGATGATGAACATCGCGATTTGCGCGATCGTCGGGAGATCGAAATCCATAAATCCTCCTAGTGCCGGTTGCCGGTTGCGACCGGTCGGGTCTCCACGGCACGCCTGCCAGCCGCAATGTTACCCTTGTAGTACGCGGCCAGACGCTCAACATTCAAGGCCCGGCCGTCGATCGGGCTTATGACAGGCGGCGTGAAATACGCGACCCCATCGCGCGTGCGATGCAGAGAGGCCGGCGGGGCCACCAGCATGTAGACGAGGGTCCCGATTGTCATGACACCGGCGAGCGACGCCAAGGCAAGCATGGTCTTTTGACCGACTGGCAACATGAGATGGTCCCCCTCAGTTCTTGCGCACGAACACCCGCCAATGACGATCGGCCTTCACGGTGGCAAGATGCGTGCCGCCGACCGCCCCTACCACCGTCGGCAAGGCCTCCATGGACGTCGGGTTATCGACCCTGATCTCGATCACGGCCCCCGATACCGCCTCGCCCAGGGCCTTCTTGGTCATGAGCTGCGGACGCGGACAGGAGTCGCCCAACACATCCACGACCCGACTGATGCCTAACACCGTCCCATCCTCCAAGGTCACCTGCCCGGCCGGGGTCGCGACCTCGGAGGGGGTGGATTTGCGGCCAAATATACCCATAGCGTCAATCTCCCAAAGTCGACAAACCATCGCGCGCGGTCGGTGCCGGATTCGCCACCGGGGCCGCGCGGCCTACGGTGGGAAGCGCCGGTTTCTTGACGGAGATCGCCGCCTCCTGTCCTTCCATGGCCAGCGTCTCGCGTTCGCGGCGCAGAATCCGGCGATACAGGGCGTAGAGCGCGCCGGCCTGGATGACGCCGAACACGATCGCGGGCAGCCCCGTGTCGCGCTGCAAAGTCAGCGCATCGGCAAAGCCCAACTGCAGGCCTGCCGCATTGGCGCGTCCCGTCATGGAGGGCCCCGCAAGCGGCCAATATGAGAAGGACCAGACGAGCGAGGACAGGAACAACCCCACGATCAGAAAGAGCAGAGCCCACAAGGCACCGATATTGCCCTCCCCGGTCTTGACCCACGACGACACGGTGCATGCCCCGGCGAACACCATGCCGATACCGAAGAGAAAGAGCCCTATGAATTGATTGATGCCGACGTCGAAGCGCATGGGATTGCCGTTACCGATGCTGATCATGGCCGTAAAGCCCACGGTCAGGATCATCATGGCGACCAAAAGGGCCTTGGTGTTGCGATAGCTCTTGAAGAGCATGGCGTCGCGCAAGGCCGCTGTGTTGCACCACCGCGACCGCTGCACAAGAACCCCCACGGTCGTCCCGAACACGAAGGCCGCCACGCATTGTCCGTAGACTGTGATCATGTCAGGCCTCCAAAAGCTTCTTGTACACGGACGTTCCGACCCAAGCGCCGATCACAAGGCCGCTCACTGCGAGATAGCCGCCGAGGTTCATTTCCGGCGTGAGACCAAGAAAGGTGCTCACGTTGCAGACGAACGACAGCCGGATGCCGACACCCATGAGCAGGCCGCCTATCGTGATCATCACCCACTCGGACAGATGCTTGGGCACGCGCCAGTAGAACTCCTTGCTCAGGATGGCGCTCACGAGGGCGCCGAACCCCATGCCGAGGCTTATGTAGATCTTCCAATAGGCCCATGTCGGCTTGAATACCAAGTGCCAAAATGGGATGCGGTTCATCTCCTTGGCGCCCACCAAGGACTTCACGAACAATCCCGCGATCATGGTCTCGCCGCCGCCCACGGTCCAGGCGCCTACGATCAGGAACAAGAATATGTCCAGCACGGCAATGATCGCCAACGCAACGATGGGATCCAGAGATTTCTTGAAAAAATCCACGCGCCACCCCCATACCCATTTTCAGTCTGCCGCCACGTGGCCGACCGGGGCGGTAAGGCATGTCCCGCGCCCGCCACGCACCGTGGCACCCCCATCGATCGGACCGATCCCGCGCCACTACCTGCTCGGCCACTGTGAGCAAAACTCGGGCCACGCGCGGACCCTAGCGATTTCGCGGGTCCGATGCGCCAAGCGTAGGGTGGAGATCACCATCATGGGAGATCGCGTCACCAGGATGGTGACGCGGTTATGGCGCGGCTCGACCGGGGCGTGGTAACGGCTGGTGGAACGAGGACCTAAGGGCGGGTCTGAACTCGGACTTAACCGGGGGGCAAGGCCTGCCGCCACTGCGTCCGGTACCGGGCGCGCGCAGGCGGCGGGCCCGAATGGCTTGTGGGGGCCGGACAGCTCCTGATCAACCCGTGCTCCAGCCGCGGGGTCTGCGCATGCCGGCCACTTTGCAGGCCTGCTTTACATAACCATAGGGGAAGAGCTCGAAGAGGCGTGAACGCGCCTTGGCGCCCAGACCCTGATCAGCCAGATGCCGGATCGCGAATCGGGCATCAGGGGTGACTTGGTGCTCATCGAAGAAGCTGCGCATGAAGCGGATGACCTGCCAATGCTCATCGCCCAGCACGAGACCTTCGGATCGGGCCAGAACCTCGGCCACCGGTTCGCTCCAGTCCGCAGGGTCGACCAAATAGCCCTCGTCGTCGATCGAGACGCGCGTACCGCCGGCCGAGATCTCCACCATTACATACCCCTCATATGAAATCGGTCATTGCCGCATCGGAACAGTCCGCACATGTCGCGGCACGGGCCCGTTCCGCCCCTGGCGCGCCACTAGGCCGCGCCATGGCCAGACTTTTTCAGATCGGGACCGGGAGATGCCTTGACCCTGATCAAGACCGCGTGGCGCAAGCTGCCTTGCCGCGGGGACTCTCCTGCGGCAATCTCTAGGAACCGCCCTCATGAATGGGCGAGAGAGCCCCTTCCCAGCGAGATCCGCATGATGCCACCCCCTTGGTTCGTCTATATCCTGGAATGCGAGCACGGACGCCTGTATACCGGAATCACCACAGACATAGGGCGCCGCTACCGTGAACATGCGACGGGTCGGGGTGCGGCCTTCACGCGCATGAACAAACCGCGCCGTATCCTCGCATTCATGTCCTGCGC
>JAJYRD010000027.1 GCA_021794275.1 Pseudomonadota bacterium
GTCGGGATGCGTACGCCTACGGCGACGGATGCGTTACAGTGACGCTACCAATTCGTCACTGTAACGCCATCCAGGTGGGGGATTTTCAGGTGGCCACAGCTGGGGGAGTTTGGGTGGCCGTCGGGGGACAGTCCGTTGAAGTAGTAAATGATGACGTTGGTGTCGAAGAGGTAACTCATTACTCCCAGCCTGCGCGGGACGCGGCAAGATACGCATCAATGGCTTCGCGAGAGGACTGTCCGCGTCCATAGAAGCGGCCGGGGTCTAAGTTCTGCTTGGACGTGACGGTATTCACCCCCTCCTCTTCGGCCAGCTGCTGAAGCATCACCTGCACCAGACGAAGCTTCTCCGCATGGCTGAGGCGGGAGACAACCGGCAAGAGATCACTGATGGACATGGCTAAGCCTCCTGACAGGTGAGCGCACTGAGCGTCGCATTTTCAACGGCAAAGACAGATTTTCCATGCCCAATGCAGGCGTGGCAAGAGCTATCATTCTACACCTCCTCCAGTTTGGGGAAGAGCTGCTGCATCAGCCCTTTCTTGTGGGTCTTGAGCATGTCCAGCTTTTGAGACCCCAGGGTTATGACTTCGTCGAGGAAGGAGAGGCAGTCGGCGATCCTTTGTTGTTCTTTTAATTAGGGTACAGAAACTGGGAACGCTTCAATAATTGGCAGGCGAAGTGACAGCACCGTGCTTTGCACGGCCATTCTAGCAAGCACGTCCTTATAGCGATCGATCGCGTAATAGACAAAGCGGGCATCCCCGCTATGTCCCATGAGCGCATAGGCGCGCTGGTGAAGATTGAACGCTCCGCTGAAATATCGAGGCTGGAACCGCATCCCCTCACCGGGAATAATCACCGCTTCATCTTCGAAGGCGTACTTCGCAGCGAGACAGTCGAAGTGAAGTACGCCCTGATCCGACGCCACGAAGGCCAGCATGCGATTGCGCTCATGTGTGACCTGCTGTCGGTTTCCCGCAGCGGTTACTACGAGTGGCGGGACCGTCCCGCCCCGCACCAAGGCCGATGAGAGCCTCCTGCAGGCCATACGGCGTATCCATCATGACCACAAGGGGCGGGCCGGTTCGCCACGGATCACCTGGGCGCTACGTCACGAGGGGTGGCGGGTCGGCAAGAACCGTGTCGCCCGCCTGATGCGCCAAAACGCCCTTCGGGCCAAGGCCGCCCGCAAGTTCAAGGCAACGACCAACTCCCAGCACAATTGGCCTACGGCCCCCAACCTGCTGAACCAGGACGGAAGCCCAACGTCCGAACCAGAAGTGGGTTTCGGATATCACCTATATCGCCACCGACGAGGGTTGGCTCTATTCTTGCCGTGGTGCTCGACCTCTACACCCGCAAAGTCGTGGGCTGGGCGATGTCCGAACGGATGACGGCGAGACTCACCTGTGATGCCGGCGCATGGCGCTCTGGCGGTGCAAGCGGCCCCGCGGCGTTATCCTCCACTCCGATCGTGGCAGCCAATACTGTGCGCATGCCTATCGCCGCCTCCTAAAGGCCCATGGCCTTATTGCCAGCAGAGTCAAGAAGGGCGACTGTTACGACAACGCAGCTATGGAGAGCTGGAACCACAGCCTGAAGGTCGAGGCCATCCATGGAGAACGCTTTGCGACGCGCCAGGAGGCGAAGAAACAGGTTTTCGAATACATCGAAATATACTATAATCGCAAGCGCTTGCACTCCGGTCTCGGGTTCCTCTCTCCCGAGACCTTCGAGCGGCGGCATGTGGCTTAACTGAGTGTCCGTGGTTCCGGGGGAAGATCAGTTCCCATGTGCCCCGATCGTATTCGGCATGGGTCAGGACGTGCCGTATATAGACCTTGTGCCGGTTATAGTGAATCGCCGCGATCAGCCGGTATTTGTTCCCACCGATATCGAAGACGGATGAGCCCCTCCACGACATCCACGCCGGCAAACGTCCTGCGCAGATCATTGAAGTCCGCGAACACCTCCGTTTTGACAAGGTGGTACCACGCACTCAGCGGACTTTCGGCGTCCGGATGCAGTGTCCAAAAGTCCACCAGGATGGGTTTGGCGATCACATGCATCAGGCGAATTATACCAATACGGTATGCGCCCGTATACGGTATGCGCCCGTATACCCCTAATTTTCCCTCTCACGTAGCGGTTGGCCTTTGCTTTGCCCCGACCAGAAGGTCGGGGCGTACGTAACGTTCACGGAGACTCGCCAGCCCCTCGCCATCTTGTCTCACCAATTGCCAATTTCTCCTTGTCACCTCAGCCCCGACCGCCAGAATCAGCCCGTCGAGGTTCCACCCGCGCCCCCAGCGGGCTGGTCGCTGTGGGTCAGCACAATGATTGCTGAATGGGCCGGAAGGCTTGGCGAAGCTTGTGGAGGCGGTATTGAATCAGGTACTGGAGGCGCAGATGACAGAACACCTGGGTGCGGAACCGCATGAGCGGACGGAGCGCCAGGGGCATCGCAACGGCGTGCGCCCCCGGACGCTCTACGCCCGCGTGGGACCGGTGACCCTACAGATCCCCCAAACCCGGGACGGCCGCTTTTCGCCCGAGATGTTCAAGCGCACCCAGCGCCGGAGCAGGCCTTTGTGCTGGCACTCATGGAGAGGGTCGTCCAAGGGGTCTCGACCCGCAAAGCGACAGAGGTCACCGAGACCTTGTGTGGCGCCTCCTTTTCAAAGTCCACAGTCAGCCAGCTGTGCGCCGGTCTCGACCCCCGGGTGCGGGCCTTCAATGAGCGCCGCCTCACGGCCCATTATCCGTTTGTGCTGGTCGACGCCCGGGTGCTCACCGTGCGCGAAGCCGATCGCGTGGTATCAAAAGCAGCCCTCATCGCCTCCGGCATTCGCGGTGACGGCGTGCGCGAGATCCTGGGGATGCAGATGGGGGATTCCGAGTCCTTCGCCACATGGTATGACTTCTTCACAGGGCTCAAGGGACGCAGATTGAGGGGCGTCCTGTGGGTGATCTCCGACAGCCATGCCGGTCTTGTGGAGGCCGCCCGCAAGCAGTTCCAAGGGGTCTCTTGGCAGCGCTGCCAGGTCCATCTCATGCGCAACCTCCTGTCGCATACCCCGAGCCGCTATCGGGCCTTGGTGGCCACACACGCCAAACGGATCTTTGAGGCCCGGGATATCGGCAAGGCCCGCGCGCAGCTCGCCACCTTTGTCACACGCTTTGCGAAAAGCGCACCCAAGACCGTCGCCTGTCTAGAGGAGCGATTCGAAGACGGTCTGAGCGTGCTGGTGTCGCCTGAGAAGTATCGCAAGCGACTACGGACCACGAACAGGCAGGAGCGCTTGAACGAGGAGATTCGACGCCGGGAACGCGTGATCCGCATCTTTCCGAACAGCGAGTCAGCCCTGCGCCTTGTGGGCGCCCTATTGGCTGAACACAACGAGACCTGGGCCGAACGCCGCTATCGCGACGGGAATGAATTCCATGAATAGTGGATGACGCGACAACCCACGCACGCCGGGGACAATAGCGTGGTACTGAGCTAGAAAAGAGACGTTACTACCGGATCGAATTTACAGCAGGGATTGGACTTGACCCGCAAGTCGCGAACTCTGGGATATGTTTGTCACTTTCCCGGGACAAAGATAAGCAACGCGTGTTGGCTTGTATAACCACGCTATTACCGAATGGGACCAACCCATCATGGTCGTGAAAATCCGGGCCCAACGCAAGCGGGGTCGAGCGTGGCTTTAGGAGAGCGCGCGATGCGTGAAAGCCAAAGCCCCTAGATCTGATGCATCCGCATGTTGATTCGCAAGCTGGCCCGTGGCAATCTTTCTACCAAGCGCCGTTATAGCCATGCGCTTCTTACCCTTTGGTATGAGCAGGCACCGCAGGCCCCACCCATCATCAGCCAAGAACGAGAGAGATCCATGAATGCAACTGTGACTCGTGCGTCAAGAACAGAGGGCCCCTGGCTCAAGGTACCCAGAGTAAGCCTCTACTTTTGGGTCGCCAAATTATTGACGACCGCCATGGGAGAAGCAACATCCGACTTTCTCGTCTTTCATACCAACCCCTATCTCGCCGTTATGGGATGCGGGGTTTTGTTTATGATCGCTATCTGGCTTCAAATGCGCCGCCCGCATTATTCGGCGCCCTATTATTGGTTTGCCGTAATTATGGTAAGCATCTTCGGTACCCAGATCGCCGATGTCACCCATGTGGTCCTCCATGTCCCCTACGCCATTTCGACGGTGACCTTCTTTCTGGCGCTGATCGGAATATTGACGACATGGAAGATCAAAGAGAAAACACTCTCGATTCACGGAGTGCATACGCCGCGGCGCGAGGCATTTTACTGGGCGACTGTCATAGCGACTTTCGCTTTAGGTACCGCCGCCGGCGACATGACGGCCTCCACCTTAAGCTTGGGTTACTTCGCATCGACACTGCTTTTTATCGTGTTATTTGCAATCCCGGTCGTGGCATACTTAATCTTCGACCTGAATGAAATCGCTGCTTTCTGGATAGCCTACATACTCACGCGGCCTATCGGTGCTTCCTTTGCGGATTGGGCCGGAAAACCATTACAGTTCGGCGGACTTGGACTTGGCAGCGGCGTCGTCAGCCTCACACTGATCATCCCGATCCTGCTGTTACTGGCGTTTCTGGTCATCTCCAGAATTGACGACCCGAATCATATTCAAAGCCCAATGTAGGCCAAACAAATGCCCAGCACCGGGGTCCGGACCACGAACTCATGCGCGAGCGTGTTCCGCTACCCCGAGGGGCCCCGCAGCAAAAAATGAGCGCCCATCTCTTCTCCGTGAAAAATGTGCAAGCGGTGATCGAGCTCGGTGCGTGCAGTCATAGTAAGCTTAGCGATTGAAAAAGGTCGTCGCGCGTGACATCGGCGAACAGTCCGGCATTCCCCGGATCCGCAGCATGTGGCGGCCGCCCCGCTGAAATTCATATGGCATTTCTTCGATGTCAGCGACGTACCCAAGCGCCCTGATCTCCGATAAGAGCGGTGCCAGGTACGGAGAAACCTGCAGATCCAGGGTCAGAAGCGGAAAGATGCGAACCTCGGACCCAAGACGCAACATCTCGACGACCGACGCCTTGTGAAATTCATAACTCAGGTGCGCGCTGTATAGGAACAAGAAATGAGAGCAGAGCACGAGCTCAAACACACCGTCCGGATACTTGAGGCGCGGCAGTTCCCCGACCAGGTAGCGGCCGTCTCGCCGCCCGTCATCATAATCCGCCACAAAATCCCGCAGCGCCTGGTGCCGGCTTGCCCGTAAGTGTTCCGGCGAGCGATGGTAGGACCAGACCCAGTCCGCGGGTGTCGCCTTGACCTGGCTTATGATGCCGTCCACCACGGCATCAAAACGGCGTTCTATGTCGGCCCCGCTATAGGAATACAAGGGGTCCACAGACACCACAGCGAATCCCCCTCGCGTCATCTCGGCGTTAAAGCTGGCCGGCCCGTCAGCGATGCTGACGATTCTCTTTTTTAGGTCCTCATCGGATAGCGCAAAGAGCCGCCGATACTCATCCATCGAACGGCCGAATGGCACGATTGCATCGAGCTGCATTGCCATAAAGTTCAATTGTCCTTGACGCTCGCGTCTCGGGCGCCAGAAACGCACGGATCGCGGGTATTATAGCTGCCCACACAGAGCAGGAAAGGCCCTCAGCGCGAATCTTCGCGCTGTCTGTCGCGCAGCCATGCCGTAACATCCCTCATGCCGCGCAAAACGCGCCAGACGGCGATGTGCTCGGCACAGTCCATATAGAATACGATGCGCGGGTAGCGCTTCAACGGCCAACTACGCAAAGCCGCCGCATCGAGCGCGCGGGCGTCGCGTGGAGGCCGGTCGCGGAATGACGACCCATGTGAGCGTAGGCTTGCTCCGGCGCGTCAATAGAAGCCGAGCGCCGCTTGCTCGGCCTCCTCGATCAGGGAGTGGTTGATTGTGTCATCGACATCCTGCTTGGCGGGCGCTCTTGGGATGACAGGTTTGGCCTTCATCGCCAGACGTTGCGTACACGGGCGCGTAGCGCATCAAAGTATTTACTGTCGGCCTGGGGTAGTTGGTGCGGATGCTCCGCCGGCCAGCAACAAGCTATGAAACTGTTGACGATCCCGATCTTTGCGGATCAGCTCGCGCACATACTCGCTGCTGGTGCCGTAGCCGCGTTGGTTTACTTGCTCATCGACAAAGGCCTTGAGCGTATCGGGCAGGGAAATATTCATGGTGCTCGTGGCCCCATGCTAGGTCATCCGGCAATTTGACGAATACCCGTCGTCGAGTCTTACCGCCACGATCCTCAACCCTCCGGGAAAGGCGCGGCGGCACGACTTAGAGGTCCGCTATCAGGGCCGATATGCCGAAACGCATGGGGCCCGAACCTGGCTTCGCGGCTCATCGGCGCCTTGCGCTGAAGATGATGGCCATAGAGTGCACCGATATCACGAGCGCCCGACCCTACGCGGATGACATCGACGAAATTCTGGACTAGGCCTGAGTGGTATAGTCGACCGCAGCTCATCGCCTGGGGCTACCGGAGGGCACTCCTATGCATAGACCGTTCGCTGACCACTTCGGGAGCGTGGCGGCGCATTACTCGGACAGTCGCCCAAGCTACCCGCCTGAGCTCTTTGTCTGGCTCGCCGGGGAGTGCCGCAACCGCGAGCTTGCTTGGGACTGTGGCGCAGGCAACGGTCAGGCGTCGATCGCCTTGGCGGCGCATTTCAAACGCGTCGTCGCAACCGATGCGAGCGTGGCGCAGATCGCCAAGGCGGCGGCGTCCCATAGTGTGGAATACCGCGTAGCTCTCGCCGAGGAAAGCGGCCTTCCCGATGCCTGCGCGGACATCATTACAGTGGCACAGGCCCTGCATTGGTTCGACAATCCGCGCTTCTTTGCCGAGGCTGCACGCGTGCTCAAGACCGGCGGCGTTCTGGCCGCATGGAGCTATGGGAGACTGCGCATCGACGGCGATGAGATCGACGCCGCAGTGCAAGCGTTCTATGAGAAGGAGATCGGACCGTACTGGCCACCCGAGAGGCGCCACGTCGAAAACGGCTACCGCTCGATTGCCTTCCCCTTCCTGCGTCTTGCGCCGCCCGCGTTCGCCATGGAGGGCTCGTGGCGCCTGCCGCAGCTGCTCGGCTATATAAGGAGTTGGTCGGCCACGGCCGCCCTCATCAAGGCGCTGGGGTATGATCCCGTGGATCGGCTTCACCGGACCCCTCTCCCTCTGTGGGGCGACCCTGAACGTCTGCGTCTGGTGGTCTGGCCCCTGAGCGTTTTGGTCGGGCGCAAGAACTGAGGGACGCGCACTCGCCACGTCAGAAGGACCGGGCACCGGAGACGCTGCCGACCGCACATGGCTCTGGGATGCCGCGAGCGGCCCTCGAGCCGACGTCGAGCGGGGACATACGAGAACGCAGCAAAGCGATGAGCAAAACGATACGCCTCTTCAAGCTCATGGACACCCTGCGTGGCCGTCGCCGCGCGGTCACGGCCGCGCAGCTGGCCCACGAGCTCCGCGTGTCTTCGCGCACCGTCTACCGGGACATGCAAACACTGATCGAGCTTGGCGCGCCGATCGACGGCGCGGCCGGGATCGGCTATCTCCTGCGCCCAGGCTTCTTCCTGCCACCGCTCATGTTCAACGTCGAGGAAATTGAGGCTTTGACGCTCGGCGCCCGCTGGGTCAAGGGCCAGGGGGACCCCATACTCGCCCAGGCCGTCGACACGGCCTTGGCGAAGATCGGTGCGGCCTCACCCAAAGACCTGCGCCAGGAGATCGCCGAGATCGGCCTCTGGGCGCCGCGTTTCGGTGAACGCGCCGAGCAAGCAATCAGCCTTCGCGCCATTCGCGAGGCGATCCGTGGCGAGTACAAGCTCCATATCCGCTACACAAGCCTTGCCGGGGCTGGGACGGAACGCGTGATCTGGCCTGTGGCGCTTGCATTCTTCGAAGGCGCGCAGCTCATTGCCGCGTGGTGCGAACTGCGGGAGGACTTTCGGCACTTCCGCGTAGACCACATCACGAGCATGGAGACTCTCGGGATAAACTACCCCCGGACGCGCCGGGAACTCACGAGGCTATGGAAACAGACGCGGGCATCCGAACGTTCACGCATGGACAAGAAAGGCTCTGCTGACAGAAGCTGACAATGTCGCCGCCTATGATGCGCGCATCGGCCCCATGACAACGAGGAAAAGCCCGATGATGCGTCTCTACTATCACCCTTACTCCGACAATGCGCGGCGCGCCGTCATGACAGCGCTGTCCCTCGACGTGCCCGTAGAACTCGCGGCCGTCGATCTGCGCAAGGGAGACCAGCGCGAACCTTGGTTTCTGAAACTGAATCCCAACCACCGGGTACCGGTGCTCGTGGATGACGAATTCGTCCTCTGGGAATCGCACGCCATCATGCAGTATCTGGCGGACAAGACGCCCGGACAGAATATCTATCCCACGGACATCCATGCGCGCGCGGATGTCAATCGCTGGCTCTTCTGGTGCGCCCAGCATCTCGGGCCGGCCATCGGAATCTTGAACAGGGAGCATGTGCTCAAGCGCCTCATGGGGCTTGGGGAAGCCGACAGCGCCGAGGTGCAGCGCGGCGAGGACCTGGTCCATGAGTTCGCCGCCGTCCTTGACACTCATCTCGCCTGCCGTGAATGGATCTGCCCCGGTGGCCTTACGCTTGCAGACCTGGCCATCGTCGCTCCCTTTACGGGATTACTTGCCGCCGCTGCACCCGGGAAGCTCCCCATCAGCGGGTATGTCCACGTGCGGCGATGGCTCGCAGCCATGGAGACGCTCGAGGCTTGGCAGAAAACGATCGTCGTGTTGCCCCGTCCGATCGGGCCCTGAACGACTCAAGACATGCCACGCGCAGGTTCTGACGTGCGCGTGGCGACGCGCGAGGGGCATGGCGATGCGGGATTGCCTTGGGTCCGCCCCGCCTTGGCCCATGGCCGGCCACGACATCGCCCGGACGCGCTATAATCCGTCCGACCATGACGACGCGCACCACCCGACCCGGCATCGCAAGCGCACTTGCCGCCGCCGCCCTTTTCGGCATCAGTACGCCCCTTGCCAAACTTCTTGTAGGCGGTGTGGCGCCAGTACTTTTGGCCGGACTGCTCTATCTCGGCGCGGGGGCGTGCCTCCTCGCATGGTACGGGTGGCGCAGGATGAGTCAGCATGCGGAAGTGGCGGCCCACGGGCCCTTTACGCGCGCCGATTTCGGCAACTTAGTCGGGGCCATTGCGGCGGGCGGGATGATCGGGCCTGTACTCTTGATGGAAGGCCTTGCACGCACCGCCGCCGCCAGCGCCTCGCTGCTGCTCAACCTCGAAGGGGCGCTCACCGCGCTGCTTGCGTGGCTCGTGTTCCGCGAGAACGTTGAGCGCCGTATCGCCACGGGCATGGCCCTCATAGTAGCAGGCGGGGCGCTCGTGTCCTGGAAGGGGGGCGCGATCGCCTTCGGCTCAGGCTCCCTTTTGATCGCGGGCGCCTGCCTTGCCTGGGCGATCGACAACAATCTGACCCGCGGGTTGTCGGCCCGCGATCCGGTCCAGATCGCGGGTCTCAAAGGTCTGGTTGCGGGCCTCACCAACACTGTCGTGGCCCTGGCCCTCGGGGCCCGATTCCCGCACCCGACCATCGCCGCCGCGGCAGGGAGCGTGGGCGCCCTCGGTTACGGACTTAGCCTCGTGTTGTTCATGGTGGCGCTACGGCATCTGGGCAGCGCCCGCACCGGGGCCTACTTTTCCACCGCGCCCTTCCTCGGTGCGGGAGTCTCGCTCCTGCTCCTGAATGAAGCTTTGGCACCTCTATTCTGGCCCGCGGCGGCACTCATGGCCTTGGGCGTCTATCTGCACCTCACCGAATCCCACTCGCATCTACACCAGCATGAACGGCAGACCCACACGCATCGGCATACGCACGATGCCCACCACCATCATGAACATGATTTCCCGTGGGATGGCGCGGAACCGCACACGCACAACCACACACATGTGCCGCTTCTGCACAGCCATCCCCATTTCCCAGACATCCACCACCGGCACCGCCATAACAAGAGCGCCGATTCTTAACGTCTCGCCTGCCCCCGTAGGGACGGGATGTGCATGGCGCTTGTGTCGTCCCCTGGACCGGGAATACCCGCATGATGTATGTAAGAGACGACTACCGCGCTCTTGGATCCCCTCCTACCTAGCGCCCCAAAGAGTGCGCGTGCGCAATGCGCGCTAGGCCAGAATTCGGATCGCGACGCGGTCCCGATTGCGAGAGAGCGCGCCTTAGCCAAGCTGCGTCGCCTCCCAGGCACCCGAAGTTGATTCTTCGTGGCGCATTTGGCCCCGACGCCCGCGCTCAACAACCTCCACCTCGCGCGGACTGCCGCTCTATCGGCTTGCTTTTTTCTCATCGCGTTCATGGATCGCCCCCGCTTCGCCGCGCCCGCGCCGAGCGACCACGTTCATGTCCGTCCAGCCGCGTATTTCTACCTATCGTCGTCCCGACTCGCAAGTTATCTCTTAGCGTCTACATTTAATTCCCGACTTTTTCCAGGCCTCCTGACACACGGAAAACATTTTACAGCAACGCCTATGATTTTTTCATGCGCCCACTTTCCCAAATAGTTCGATGATATATACTGCACAAATGATGTGATGGATCACGGCGTTAGTTGGCTGACTTTTGGATGGCCTGGTCTTAAAACACGGTCTGCATGACGCAGTCGAAGTACAGGGGGTTATGCGCGAAACGGTCCTAGAGTGGCTTCTGGAGGAGGCCTGCGGGTTCGCGAAAGCCAGTGCGGAAATGATCCCTTTCCGCTGCTGCGACGCCCTTGTTCGCCGTGTTCCGGATGCGCGCTTCGCCTCCTGGTACCCGCAAGATACCCACCCCCTGCCCGCCTACGTGGCAGGACCGGCCACCAAGACTGGGCACGCGCTGAGCGTCGCGGGCCTCCGGACTCCGACCTCCGCGTGCGCAGCACCGTCACGGCCACGCGCATTCAGTCTGGATGCCCCGGAGTTCGCTCATTTACGCGCGGATGCGCTTGCGGCCTGCATATCGCAAGTCGTGGTCATAGAGCTCATTGGGCGCGCGGGACACGTAGGGGGACTCCTTGCGCTTGGCCTCGGTGAAACGCAATTTCTCGCTGAGGGCGGCATGATATCGCTGCTGGCCTTTACGCGACTTGCCGAGGCGCACATGGACTACGGCGCCGCCGACAGCCAGCTGCGGGATATGAACAATCGCGATGCTCTTACGAAGCTGCATAACCGCCGCGGCTTCCTCGAAATCGCCGAACGGGAACATTCGCGCACCAAAGAAAACGGGGGCATCTACAGCATTGTTCTTTTCGATGTCGATCACCTGAAGTACATCAATAATGAGTACGGCTACGAGACTGGCGATGCCCTTCTAAAGGTGCTCGGCATGCGTATCGCGCAGCTTCTGCCCCAACAGGGCATCCTTGCCCGCTGGAGTGGCGAGGAGTTCATCGGCCTGCTCCCGGATGTATCCGAGCCCGAAGCGGCCCTGATGGCCGAACACGTACAGAACGTTATTCACCAGGAACCCTTTCTCACGCTGCTTGCGGGCTCCGTCGGTATAAGCGCGGGCGTGGCGAGCTCCCCAGAATACCCAGCGGTCGCAGCCGCGATTGCCGCAGCCAACACGCGCCTGGGTCAGGCCGCCAACGCTGGGCTCAGGCGGCGTCACATCCGCCTGCCGGCGCCGACCGACGGCGACTTGCACCTCATGACCCAGATCCGCACGGCGCTTGCGAGCGGCCGCATCCGGGCGGCCTATCAGCCCATAGTTGACCTCGCCACGGGTCAGGTCGTCGCCGAAGAGGCGCTGGCACGACTGATTTCCGTGGACGGCAAGATCGAATTCCCAGCAAGTCGGTTCATAGAAATTGTTACGCGCTTCGACCTCGTCCATGAAATCGACGCGGCCATCATGCGCGAGACGCTCGGGCACTGCACAGCACAAGTACTGGCCGGCGCCTCGCGCCTTCATTTCGTGAACATGTCAGCGGCTTTCCTGCGCCACCCCGACCTGGTTGAAGAGATATTCATCCTGATCCAGAAACAATGCCAGGCATGCGGCCATGACGACACGGCGCCCAAGCCGATGGTGATAGAAATCACCGAGCGCGAGTTTCTCCAAGATACGGCCACGGCGCTCGCGGTTCTCCAGCCATTGCTCGATTTCGGCCTACGCATCGCGATAGATGACTTCGGCAGCGGGTACTCCTCGTTCCGTTACCTGGTCGACCTTCCCGTGGACTTCGTAAAGCTCGATGGTGAGTTAGTGCGCAAGATCGCAAGCGACCGAAAGGCGCGAACGGTAGTGCAGAGCATGCAAAGGCTCGCGCATGACCTGGGACTCGTAACGGTGGCAGAATATGTCGAGAATGAACAGGCCTGGGCGATGCTGAGAGACATGGGAGTTCAGTGGGGCCAGGGCTACCTCTTTGGCAAGCCCCGCCGGGAGCCTGCGGCCATGTCGGCCTCCTGATCGCGCCCGAACGGTACGCGCCCTCGCTAGACGCCATAAGGAACGGAAAGCGACCAAAACAGCTGCCCATCACAAGGAGGTTCTCTGATGAATAATTCGAGCAACGACACGCCCTGGCACCCCAACCTTTCGCACCAGTACTTCAATAAGGTGACGGCTGCGGAGGGAGATGCGCCGGTACCTGAAACGGGGCCACTGCCCCGGGAGCGGACAACACTCCCGGAGCGCTTGCGCGCCTCGCTCGCCCGCACGCCCGAAGCATTCCCGTGCTTTGACTTCCAGTATCCCCCCGTCGCGTTCGCCGAGCGTAGCGCGCGCAGCCGGTCATACGAAACCCTATGGGCAGGCCGCAATGCCCATGGGCCCCGCGCGGCCCTTTATGTTCATATCCCCTTTTGCCGCGCCCGCTGCTCCTTCTGCTATTTCACGGTGGCCGCCAATCGTGGCGAAGCGGAAGTTGACGAGTATCTTGACGCTCTGGATCGGGAGATGGCGCAGGTCGCTCCGTTTGTGCGGGATCGGGTCATAGAGAGTCTCTACTGGGGCGGCGGCACGCCCACCTACCTCACCGTCGCGCAAATAGAGCGCCTTATGGAATCCCTGCATAAGCATTTCGATCTCACTGAATGCGGGGAATTTACCGTAGAGTCGACGCCCACCATGTTGGACGAGGCAAAGCTCTCGACCCTGCGCCGCGTCGGCCTCACAAGGCTTAGCATGGGAATACAGAGTTTTGACGATCGTATACTGAAACGCCTCAATCGATCGTTTGAGCGCAAGGATATAGAGCGCGTGGTCCGCCAGGCCCGTGAACAAGGGGTCGCCGCGATCAATATCGATCTGATGTATGGCTTGCCGGATCAGACGCTAGAGAACTGGCATACGGGCCTCGACCGTATGTTCGATATGGAGATCGACGGATGCACCGTCTATTCCCTGGACCTTCACGAAAGCACGCAATTCTTCCGCAAGCGCGACGAACTTGCTCTCGCGCCGACGGCCGTCCAGATCCAGATGTACAGGGAGGCGGTGGACAGGCTGCAAGCCTGCGGTTACACCATGATCAACCGCAATATCTTTGCGCGCGACCCCGAGACCTATCGGCACCAGAACCGCCGCTGGGAAAATCTCCCCCTGATCGGCCTTGGCGCGAGCGCGCAATCGTACGCCCCGGGCGTCGCCTACCAGAACTACGGCTCCATCGACCAGTATATTGACGCGCTCGAGGATGAGACAACCGCCGTCGAGCGCGCGGTATGGTTGGATGAGGGTGAGGAGTTCTATCGCGAAGCGGTGTGCCGGCTCCGGTTTTCGAGCCTCCACCTGGCCGATTTCGCCAAGCGCCATGGCGGCCCGCTTGATGCGCGCTTCGCCGCGCTCACGACGGATCTGATCGGCATGGGCTACCTTCAGAACGAAGACGGTATCTTGCGCCTCACGCGCAAGGGCCTCGATTACGGCAACCTGATCAGCATGTTCTACTTCAGTGATCAGCGCAAGCAAGGGCTCGCCACCCACCCCGCAGTCCAGAAAGTCCTGCAGCTCCAAGCCTTGCGCGCCGCAGGGCTTACCGAGGACATGAGCATGGTCTGACCACTGGGGCGGGATTGGCTTTCCGCCCGGGGACGTGCCTGCGGTCCTGGTCGATGCCCACGAGCCGGTGAGGGGCGACCGCCATCATTCCCCATGGATGATGGGCCGGTTGGGAGGTTAGGCTTGGCATCCACCGTTTACCGAACAGACTGGGCGGTGTTCCGATCGCGCTTTCCGAGGTGACGCAGAGAAATATGGTCTTTCGCGGCCGCACAACAAGGGTGCCCACCAGCCCCGTGGGTGGGCTGCTACCTCATCCCAATGCGGGGCGTGGGTTCGCTTGGTATTGCCCCAGATAGACCCATACAGACTGGCGCACGACGATCACGTGTAAGACAATAGCACCTTAATCAGGCGCCATTGGTCTAAATCACGAGGGGTCCAATCATGCTGCTCGCCTTCTTGGTCGCGCTTATCATTATTACAGTGATCGCTACCTTCCCGAGTTTCTGGATACGCCACCTCACCACCCGCATCGCCCGCTCCCACGACACAAACGCCTCGGACTCCAAAGAGCGTCCCGATACCTGAAAGCAATTGTCAAGAACGCTTTACGCCCGGAGTGGCAGGGCTCCCACCTGTCGCCCAGAGCGGCTGAATGGCTGTTGCGCGTACCGTCAACGCATCTCCAGCGTGCTCATGCCTCGCCGCCATTGCGTTTATGTGTAGCTCTTTAACGTTTCCATTTATGCCGTCCTGCGTTTATTGGCGCAAACGACCAGACTCAAAGCAGGGAATCCGTACCTATCCGCCGTTCGGCGGCTTCACGCGAAAATGGAAAGCGCTATGCTACGGCCACACTTTCATAACGACACAGAGAATTGACATGCCTCAAAAATCGACGGATCGCAGCCCCTCATCTTTAACGTCATTCGCAGCACCCAGGGCAAGGAATTCGATCTTGACACGCTATCCCGACATAGGCCCCACTCTCACCCTGGCTCACGCGCCACTGCACTTAGCGCAGGGTCTCTTGACTGCTTCATCGAACCCAACGGGACGTGGCCGCAAACGCGCCTGTTGAGTTCCAGTGCGCGCGTGCCCTACCATATGATCATGCGTCTTTTCCGTGGAGCGACCTTGAGCTACGCGACTGCACGGGGCTCGCAGCACGCTAGGCTGGGGGGACGCCAGAACTCCTGATCTACGTCTCCGTTGACTCCGGCGTCACCCCTTAAGACGCCTGCCGCCGGACCCGCCCCTTAAAGGTTGACCGCGATACCCGTCTCGAACGAGGCTCAAGCATCATGAAGTGGGCGTCGCTCGGACGCGCCCATCATCGTAGGGATCAAACGGACGCAAGATGCGAGCCTTTGCATTATGCGACGATCCAAGCTGGTGTGCGCCTTTCGAAAGGCACGGGTCACACGCCAGAAGCGTCACCGGGGCAAACTCGGCACCGTCTCCGATGTGTATGGCCGGATCTTGCGCGAACTGGATGGCCCAGTGGATGTGCTTGTGGTGTGTTACTCGTCGAATGCCGAGATGAGGCGCATCAGTGGGTACGAGCGGGCAGGAAATCGAGGCTGTAATTCATTTACGACCCAAGGCCGGACGCGTGAGGATACCGCATCACTTGGCCTACCTTTGTAGCGTATTCCGGCCCTCCCCTTTTTGTCAGGCGGCTGTCGGGTCGTCGACGACCAGGGAAGTCCGGTCGCCGAGTGCCTGGAAGATTGGCCGGCGGACTCGGTCGCCACCCATGACTGGCGCGAGGTCTCGTCCTTTTACAAGGAAGGCCGACCGGGAAGGACTGGCCTGTCTCGCCAAGCAACTGTGGAGAGGTGAGCGCGGGCGGCCCGTGGGACTCGGCATGTTCTATTTCCTGTTGACCCAGGCCATCTTTCCGGGCGAGAGCAACGAAGGCACGGTCATAGAGCTTGCCCCCTATGGCGACCGGCGGGCCCGGCGACTCCCGGATCTCCATGTCGCCTGCGGCGAGGTCGGCATGCCGGATGCGCTACGAGGGCCGGCGGCGCGTCCTTCTTCGGGGCCAAGGTCTGCTGGTGGCGCATCCACATGGTCGACTAGGACCGCCCCTTCGCCGGTCATCAAGGCGGGTCCGACGGCGCCCTCGACCATTGGTGGCCGACGACGGGCGCGGGGCCGCCGCCATGCGAATATGGTCCGCCCGGCAGCGGCCCCATGCTGCGCTCGTGGGCATCCATGCTCGCGGCGACACCGTCCTCACCGCCGGCAGCATCGACCGGGTGCAGGTCCTGGCGGGCGCCCATCCGCTCGTCGACCGTATTACACGCAACGCCCTGGACCGACTCGGTGGCCGCCGAGCAGGGTCCTTCCGCCCTCCTAATGCGCAAAAGCCGGCGCGTGCATCAAGGTCGGGATCATCGTGCGTGTGTAGAGCGTAGCGAACATCCACGCGGTTAAGCCAATCGTCATAACAAAAAGCGGTATGAAAAGCACAAAGGCCGCGGTCATCCAGCGCTGGGTCCTCGAGAAGTCGAGACGCAACCAGAAATACCCTTGAATAAGCGTGAGGGCTGCGGCGCACGCGACCACGACGATCATCAGGCGCAATGGCGTACCTAGATGATGGACAACGAGCCACAAGGGGGCGCCGGTCAGCAGCAAGGATACGATATAGGTCCCCAGGTACTGGCCGCCCCGCGCCAGCTGGACCTCGGGGTGTTGCAAGGGATCGCGCGCCTCAGTGGACATGAAGGGCCCCCGCCAGATAGACGAAACTGAAGACATAGATCCAGATGAACCCCTGGAAGAACCAGAACAGCTTCAGATTCAAGAGACGATAGACCACGTTGGGAGTGAACCCCTGCCGAGCCACCTGCGCCATCATGACGGCGATCCACAAGACCCCGAACACTAGATGCGCGCCGTGATAGAGAACGAGCGCATAAAAGGCCGACAGATAGCCGCTACGTTCCGGGACCATGCCATGCAAGGCCAGCTGCGCAAAGTCATAGCCCTCGGCAAGCAGAAAACCGCCCCCCAACAGAAAGGCCCCTCCGAGTCCGACGAGAACGGCGGTCCGATTACCGCGTTTCAATCCCACCATCGCCGCGCCGTAGGCGAGTATGGCGGAAAAAAGGAGCACAGTACCCCAGAACGCCGCCATCGGATGGACCACATCGCCGGCCGTGGGCCCGGCGGCGGCATTGACCCTGTGATCCAACACGAGATAGCTCGCAAAAAGGCTCGACACGATCATGGCATCGCTCAAAAGGTACAACCAGAACCCGAGAGTCCGGGTCGCGATCATGTCGTGCTCGGTATGACTTTGGTCCCACAGCACTGCAGTGGCCGGATCAACGTACGCCTCTTGGCTCACTTGGCCTCCTTTTCTACGATCTCCGCCGCGCCCAGGGCCGCGCCGGCTGGTCAGTCATCCCGTGCGCGCGAGCGCGGCGCCGCAAGCGCATGGCGTGCCACGACCCCGCCCAGCATGCCGCCGGTGGCACCGGCCTCTCTTGGGATATCGGGGTATACCGCCTCCATCTGGCGTATCTGGGCGCCTGGCAGCGTATGCCCCGGGTCATCCTGAAAGGATCGCGCGATCACTATGATGACGATCCCGATCAAGCTAACGAGCGCCAGCCAATACATCCGCCACACGAGCCCAAAACCGAGCGCAAAGGCGCACGCCCCCAACATAAGCGGCAAGGGCGTGTTGTTCGGTAGGTGAATGTCCTCGTAATGATCGGGGCGCACGTGGCCCAAGCCGTGCTCGCGCCGCCACGCCCACTCATCCCGGGCGTTTACATGCGGCTGCACGGCGAAATTGTAAAACGGCACCGGCGAGTGGGCGAGCCACTCGAGACTGCGCGAAGTACCCCAGGCGTCCGAGGTCGTCACCCGGTTCTTGGCGCGGTCGCGTATGCTCACGAAGAGTTGCTTTACCATGTAGTAGCTCGCGATAAGGAATAGAAAAATGCCAACTTCCTCACCTATGAGCAGGGGACGCCACGATGTGAAGGGGATATAGTCTATGCGCCGCGGCATGCCCATGAACCCGAGGGCATACATAGACCCGAAGAGCACCACGGTACCTGCGCTAAAGAACCAGAACGCAAGTTTTCCGGTACGTTCGTCCAGCTTGAATCCGAAGACCTTCGGAAACCAGTAATTGATCGCTCCAAAGCATGCAAATCCCACAACATTTAACATGTTGTGGAAATGCGCAACAACGAAGACGCTATTGTGCACCGTGTAATTGATCGCCGGCATCGCAAGCATCATGCCGGTTAGGCCACCGGTCAATAGCAAAACAAGCGCGGCCAGGGCCCATAGCATGGGAACATCGAACCGCACGCGTCCGCGGTAGAGCGTAAACGCCCAGTTGAATACCTTGACCCCCGTCGGAATTCCCACCAGCATGCTCGCGATACTGAAAAAGGCGTTCACACCAGGGCCCGCGCCCATGGTGAAAAAGTGGTGCAGCCAAACAGACCACGAGACCCCGCCAATGGCGATGCTGGCCGCCGCCATGGTGATATAGCCGAAAAGCGGCTTCTCCGAGAATGTCGGTATGATCTCGGAGAGAATACCAAACGCCGGCAGGACGACATAATAGACCTCCGGATGACCCCATATCCAAAAAAGATCCGTATAGAGCATGAGGTTGCCGCCGAGGCCCGGGGTGAAGAAATGGGTCCCTGCGTAGCGGTCGAGACTTAGGAGCGCCACCGCCGCCGTGAACACCGGAAATGAGCTCAGACCCACGACGCTCGTGCTAAGCGCAGTCCAGCAGAATATGGGCATCTTTGTCCACGACATGCCGGGGGCGCGCATCTTAATGATGGTCGCTATAATGTTGATGGACGCGAGCGTCGTGCCAACACTGCCAATCTGCACAGCCCAGCTCCAATAATCCACTCCCACCCCGGGGCTATATGCAAGCTCTGTGAGCGGACTCAAACCCACCCAACCCGCGTGCGAGAAATCCCCGATGAAGAGCGAGATCATGACAAGCCCGGTCGCCGCGGCCGTGAGCCAAAAGGACACGGCATTCAGATAAGGATAGGCCATGTCGCGGGCGCCGATCTGCAGGGGGACGATAATGTTCATGATCCCGACCAGGATAGGCGTGATCGCAAAGAGGATCATGATCGTGCCATGGGCGCTGTATATCTGCCCGAAATGATACGGCGGAAGATAGCCGTGAACGGCGCCCAGGTAGCCTGGCGACTTGGGCCCGACCGCCATGACCTGCTGGGTCCGCATCATGACGCCGTCTATAAAACCCCGAAACAGCATCACGACCCCCAGGAGGCAGTACATGACGCCGATCCTCTTGTGATCCAGAGAAGTCAGCCACTCGCGCCAAAGGTAGCCCCACGAGCGGTAATACGTGACGGCCCCAAGGACCGTCGCCGCGCCCAAGCTCACAAGCACGAAGGTCCAGAACAGAATCGGATTCTGCAGGGGGATCTGGTGGGCATCGAGCCTTCCAAGAAGCGGGGTCCACGGCCCCGGATAATCCACTAACATCCGGCGTTCCTTGCGGTCATTTTATCAATCGCACCTTCATAGGTTTGGTCATATCCTCGGTCATGGCAAGGGGCGTCCTGTACACCTTGCCCTCCATGACGCGCTCTATGACGTGATCAAACAAGCCCTTCTGTACCTGCGAAAAATAGCGGACCCTTTGCGCGAGATTAATCGTCGGCCGCGCAATCTGTCCAAACCGCGCATAGGTCAGATGATCCGGGGCAGCCCTTACGCGACGCACCCAACCATTGAATTGCGCGCGACCGGTCACGTGTGTGCTAAACCCCATCCACGAAAACCCGCCGCCGCTGAAATCGTCCGAATAGCCGTGATAAAGTCCGGTGCGGCTCGCGATCATCGCCTGCTTCGTACGCATTCCAGGCATGATGTCTATCTCCCCCACAAGCTCGGGAATGAAGAAGTCATTCACCACCGTGGCCGACGTAAGATCGAACTTCACCGGTGTGCGTACCGGAACGACGAGCTCGTCCACGGTTGCTACCCCTTGTCGCGGGTATATGAACACCCACTGCCAGTCAGTCGTTACGACGTCCACACGCAGGGCGCGCGGCGCGTGCGCGCCAGGTGCGGTGGCGCTGACCAAAGCAGGGTCGGCGCGTCGCCCCATGGCCTCGTCCGTCTGACGTGGGTGCGCCAACGCGTGACGGATGGCAAGAGGATTGTAGGGGTTTGTCGCAAAAACGCTTTTCACGGAAAAATACGATAGATAGCCTACGATCATGAGGGGCACGCCCCACACCAGAAGCTCGATGACGAGTGACGACGTATATGTGGGGTCATATTTGCGCGACCCACTGCCTACCCTATAACGCCATAAAAAGGCCGCAACGAGACCGCCGGCCACGAGCACCACGCCGCCCATGACGGCGACATCGAGTACGGTCGTGTGCCACTCGGTCCGGGCGATCGCGCCCTTGGGGTGCAAGAGCCAGAACCCTCGTTGGGCGCAGCCGCCAAGGAACAGGAGCAGCGCCAAACTAAGAGGAGGTCCTGCGTGTTCCTTGCGCAATGCCATGGTCGTAGTCCTTCCCCGCTGAAAAGCGCGCCTATTGTATAGCGGCCGAGACGCCGTCTGATCAGGCCTTTGCATGATGCGAGCGGGCCTTTATAAGCAACACTGGGCGCTGATCCGCGACGCGCGACGGGGTTACTGTGCGGCCCGCAAGAAGCGCTCCAATTACTGGAGTTCTCGTGCCTGTGGTCGAAGACGGCGACGGCATGGCCGCTCGCGTGACGGACGGGCGCCAGGTCGATTCGCCGCCGCACGGCACTACACATGGGGTTCTATCCCCCCCGCCGGGCCTGCTTCCCTGCCCCTTAGCACCCCAAGGCCCTTGCCGCGATATGCCGGCGGCCTGATTGACGGCATGCCACTTCATTCGATAGTTCTCCTGTCATGGCCAAAACAATATCTCGCACGGCATTCTTTTATCCGAGGCTTGCCAGTCACTTCGGGTTCGGTCGCGTTTGCGTGGCATGCTCGGCTGCCGTACTCTTGCTTACAGCCTGCGCCACCACCCCGACACGCTATTTCACCTTGCGGGCGTTGCCGGCCAGGAGCGCCCCCGTGAGGCTTTCTTATCCTGGAGTCGCGGTGGCGCCGATAGCCATGCCGCCGGGCTATAGCCGGCTAGCACTCATCTATGCCGGCACAAGCACGCGTATCCATGTCGCCCGTCATGCACGCTGGGTCGCCCCCCTAGGCACACTACTGCGCCGCGCCATCGCGCAGGACATGGCCGCGCGAATCTCGCCCAGGCGCGCCGTCCGCTTGCCCGGACAGTCTCTCCCGGCCCATGCCGCCGTCATCCGCATCACAGTCGAACGCCTTGCGCCCCACCGCACAGGCGAGGTGATCCTGCGCGTCCGCTGGTCGGCGCGGACCCAGGGCCACAGCTCGATCATAAAGTCCGGCGCGGCGCAGATCTCCGTCCGGGGCGCAGACCGCTATGGAGGCGAAGCGCAAACAATGAGTCGCGCTGCCGCATCCCTCGCGCGCCGCATCGTGGAGTCTTTACGCGCCCAGGGCGTGAAACACAGGCTAGGAGCCGCCGGTAATTTTCGTGGTGCAAATAGACATGCGCGCGTCGGTATGGCGCGCGGAACCGGGGCTTAAGCGCGGCGCGGGCCGCATTGAAGATGAAAGGCCGATCCAAAACCCACGTCTCCCGTGTTATGGTGGTAGCCTTTCACAAAAGGCACGATCGCGCATGCCGACAAATGACCATTACGACCTCATTGTCATAGGCAGCGGCCCCGGAGGCGCCTCGGTCGCGCAGGCCGCGGCGGCGCGCGGAGTGCGGGTGCTCTTGCTCGAACGCGGCCCTTATCTCAAACGCTCACCAGAGAACTGGGACGCCAAGGCGGTCTTCGTGGATGCCAAATATCAGGCTAAGGAGACATGGTACGGCGCCGACGGGCGCACGTTTCACCCGGGCCTCCATTATTTCGTGGGTGGAAATTCAAAGGTCTACGGCGCGGCGCTTTTCCGCCTGCGTGAACGCGACTTCGAGGAGATCGTATATCCGGAGGGCTTGTCCCCGCGCTGGCCCCTGCCCTATGCCGCGTTCGAACCCTACTACACGCGCGCGGAGCGTTTGTTTCATGTACATGGCACGCGCGGCGAGGATCCGACCGAGCCACCGGCAAGCGGGCCGTATCCCTTCCCGGCAGTCGCGCACGAACCCGAGATCGCCGCCCTGGATGAGGGGCTGCGCCGCGCCGGCGCGCGCCCCTTCCATCTTCCCTTGGGCATCCTCCTTGACGAAAAAGACGGGGCCGCGGCGCCCACGAGTCCCTGTATTCGCTGCGAAGCCTTCGACGGCTTCCCATGTCCCACGAATGGAAAAGCAGACGCGCAGGTCGTGTGCGTCGATCCGGCCCTGGCCGCCTACCCGGATCAGTTGACGCTGTTGACCGATGCTTATGTATCGCGTCTCGAAACCGACACCTCGGGGCGCGTGATCAAGAAAGTTCACGTGCGGCGCGGCGGCGGCGAAGAGGCGTACAGCGCGGATATCGTCGTAGTCGCCTGCGGCGCCCTGTCGAGCGCGCTTTTATTGCTGCGTTCGGCCAATGACCGTCACCCACACGGGCTTGCCAACGGCTCGGGGCAAGTAGGGCGCAACTACATGCGCCACAACCAATCCGTGCTCATGACGCTGCTGCGCCATCCGAACCCCACGATCTTCCAAAAGACGTTGGGCGTGTCCGATTACTACTTCGGTGGACCCGATCATGATTATCCGCTCGGTCTGATCCAGCTGCTCGCGAAAACCCATCCCGCCCAAATCCAAGGGGAGGCACTCCCGGAATGGCTAGAGTGGTTTCCGTCCGCGCCCTTTGCGACACTTGCCGAACGCACCCTGAGTTTCTGGCTATCAAGTGAAGACCTGCCGCGGCCGGAGAACCGCGTGTTTTATGACGGCGACCGGGTAATTTTGGACCTGAAGGAGACAAATATGGATGCGCATCGCGGGCTACGCAAACAACTTGAGCGCCTCCTTGAATCCATCGATGTCCATCCTACGCTCATGGAACGCAAGCTATACTTGGGGAAAGACATCCCCATAGGGGGTACCGCTCATCAGGCCGGCACGCTGCGCTTCGGGGAGGACCCGGCGACATCGGTTCTCGATCTCGACTGCAAGGCACATGAAATCGATAACCTCTATGCGACAGACGCAAGCTTCTTTCCGTCCATAGGAGCGGTGAATCCGACCCTGACCATCGTCGCCAACGCCCTGCGCGTGGCGGATCGCATTGTCGAAAAACTGGCGTGAGCCCATGGCATTCCATACGCGCAGCATACCACCCGCCGGGCGACACCTACCATGACATCTATCGCGCTCCTAGCCCGTGTGTGCCTCGTGATCTTGTTCCCCTTCAGCGGTATCGACAAGGTGGTCCACTGGGACGCGGCCATAAAACAGGCCAACTCCTCGCCGCTGGGTGGGGCACCCGTCATGCTGATTGCAGCCATCGCAATCGAACTTACGACCCCGGTCTGCATCGTCATAGGATGGCATCCGGCGGTCGCCGCCATCGTGTTGGCAGCTTTCTGCGTAGCCACAGCCATTCTTTTTCATCCTTTTTGGAGGTTTCCCGGTTTCTGGGCGGGTGGAAACCCGGAAGGCGCGGCGCATTTCTGGGACTTCTTGAAAAACTTTGGACTCGTGGGCGGCCTTTTGCTGGTCGTCTTAGCGGCCACGAGCATAGCGCCGCCCGCGCACGTCGTAGCGTCCGTAGCCCGGCCACCTGCCGCGACGGGGCCGGTCATGGGCCACGCCCGCTGAACGGAGGACCTCATGGAGACATCAGCTGCAGACGAAAGACCCGAGGAGAAGATGGCGGATCGCGAGGAGCCGCCACGGATCAGCTACTGGCATATATGGACCGATGAACAGGGAGTGAGCCGGCAAAGCCGCTGTTCTCTGGACCATTTTTTTCTGAAGGGGATAGGGGGAGCGGCGGCGCAGTGGAATGACGCCCAGCCTGAAGAACGAGGCTCGGTCGTGTTTACCGTGCAACCGGTAGGCTGGATCGGGGAATGGCATGAGAACCCGGCGCCGCAGTGGATCGTCCCGCTCGCCGGGCGCTGGTGGGTAGAATCCATGGATGGCACCCGCGTGGAGATGGGGCCCGGTGACCTTTCGCTCGGCGAAGACCAGCATTGCGTGGCGGACACCAAGGGGCGCAAAGGTCATCGGTCCGGCACGATAGGGTCTGAGCCCGCGGTTCTCATGACGGTACGCCTGTCGCATGCCGCGCCGCGCCGTCCGTGTCATAGGCGATAGCGTCATGGACCTGTATGACTTCGTCGACCCACAGTTTCGGTCCTTCGTTCTGCCCAACGCCGCCCTCGAAACCCTGGGGACGGGATTCCGGTGGCTCGAAGGTCCTGTATGGTTTGGCGACCACGACTGCCTGCTCTTTAGTGACATTCCAAATGATCGTGTCATGCGGTGGTCTGCAAACGGTGGCGTCAGTGTCTTTCGGTCCGACTGCGGCTTCGAAAACGGCCATGCGCGGGATCGCGAGGGCCGCCTCATAAGCTGCTCGCATCGCGACCGCTGCGTCCGCCGCACCGAGTGGGATGGACGCGTCACTGTGCTCGTATCGCATTATCGGGGCTCGCGCCTCAACGCGCCAAACGATGTGGTGGTCAAGAGCGATGGCTCAATCTGGTTTTCGGATCCACTCTACGGGATCAACACCGATTACGAAGGCGGCAAACAGACGGCCGAACTCGCGCCTGCTGTCTACCGGCTCGACCCGGCACGCGGACAACTCGACATCGTCGCAGACGACTTCGAGGGCCCCAACGGCTTGTGCTTTTCGCCGGACGAACGTGTGCTCTACATCGCGGAGACCGGGCAGCAATTTTCCGCCGATCCCGCGCGCCATATTCGTCGGGCTGCGCTTACGGAAGACGGGACACGACTTGCGCATGCGGAAATCTTCCATGACGTCATACCGCGCGGCGCCGACGGGCTTCGTTGTGACGAAGAGGGGAACGTCTGGGCAAGCGCAGGCGACGGAGTCCACTGCCTGAATCCCGACGGCGCGTTGCTCGGCAAGATCCGAACCGGCCTTCCGGTCTCGAACCTGGCGTTCGGGGGCCGCCATCGCAGCCGGCTTTTCTTGTGTGCGGGACAGACCCTCATGAGCATCTACGTCAATCGCCGCGGCGCCGCGGCGCCGCGATGAACGAGCGGCTGCCAAGATCGCCCTCCCGGATCGCACGCCTGGCACTGAATGTCGCCGACATCACGCGAAGCGCCGCCTTCTATGAAGAGGCTCTGGGGTTCAGGGTCCTGGCGGCAAGCGAAGCGGGTCCGAGCGAGCGCGTCGCCCTCCTTGGAGGCCGTTTCGAATCGCTCACCCTGTCTCTCGGCGCCGCGCGCCTCGAGCTTTCGCGATTTCTCGAAGGCTCGACACCCTACCCGGCGCGAAGTCTGGCCAACGATCTCTGGTTTCAGCACTTCGCGGTCACCTGTAATGACATCGACGCGCTCGCAGATGCCGTGGCACGCCTGGGCGCCGAGCCGATCACCTGCGGCGGACCGCAGAAACTGCCGGCGGCGAGCGGGGGCGTAACCGCCTACAAATTCCGGGACCCGGACGGCCATCCCCTGGAGCTGCTCGTACCCACGGGCGATGCCAAAGACGGCATCGTGACGGAATCAAAAGCGGACAACACGGCGACCATAGACCACACCGCCATGAGCGTCGCCGACACCGGCCACGCCATCGCCTTCTATCAGGAGATCCTGGGCCTTGATATCGGCGGGGACCAAATCAATACCGGCATTGAGCAAGACCGCCTGGACGGCCTGTCTGGGACCCGCGTCCGGGTCGTGAGTCTGCGGGCGCGCGCTCCCGGCCCGCACCTGGAGCTACTGGGCTATGAACGCCCGCGCGGGCGGAACGGTGCTTGGACCCCGACGGACATCGCCGCTACGCGTACGGTCTTCGAGGTAGCCGACCTGCAGGCCCTGGAACGCCGCCTCGAGCAGGCCGGCGCGGAAATCCGCCGCGCCGCCGACGCCGTCTTGGGGCACGACCCGGACGGACACTGGCTGCTGTTCGAGCAGAAGGGCTGAGCGCTGCGGATGGGCCTGCAGGGCGGCGCACCTAGCCGACCGAGCCTGGCGACCCGCGCGATTCCATAAAAGCGCCTGCCAGGGCCTCCCGAGAAGGGGCGGTGGGAGCCGCCGGAGCGCGGGCCAGGGCCAGGTCTTTGATATCCATCCAGCTGCGCCGGAGCTCGGGCAGGGGACAGCCGAGCTCCGCCTCGAGCGCGAGCAACTCGGGCGTGTAGATGTCCTGGAGGAATGCGACGGCGCGCGGATCGATCGGCGGCTTGGGCGCGTCCTTCTGCATCCAGTTTTCCCATATGTATTCGCCTAGGCGTCGAGGGATGACCCGCTCCCCCAGGAACCGGCTCACGGGATGTCCAGCAAGACGTCTCGCCCACCGCCCCTTGGGCTGCTTGTAGTGGTTATGAGCCTCCGCGGTATCGACGGACGCCATGGGCCCTTCGGGGATATCGAGAAAGCGCGCGACGCGCGTAAGCACTGCATATGGGTCCTTCTTCAGGTCCTCAAGCAGCAAGATGAGCACCCGCTCGCGTCCGAACAGGGCGCGATAGCGTCTTATTTGCTCCGTATAGAGTCCAAGCTCGACATAGAGCTGAGAGATCCCCCACCCCTTGTCGGGTCGGCCCCAATCGATCTGCAGGGCCTCGAAAAACGGCCGGTCGATGGCGCCCTCCGAATAATCCATCAGATATTGCGCATAGGCGCGCTCGATGGGATCGCGCAAGATGACAATGATGTGCGCCTGCGGGGATACCGCCGCGATGCCGGCGGCGGCCTGCGCGGACCACAGGTATGAGGGGCTCGCGTCACCGCGAAACCGCATGTCGGAGGCGCGTTCATAGAGGCCTCGATAGCTCGCCTCGTCAGCGACGAAGGTAATGAGGTGTTTCTGCGCCTCCGATGGCGCGGGCCTCGTAAAGAAATGGGGTTCCTTCATCTCCGGAAAAAAGATGTCCGGATGCTGCTTAAGATAGGCATAGAGCGAGGTCGTGCCGCTCTTGACGGCCCCGACAATGAAAAGATTGGGCCACACCGTTGTCGTCATCGCGTCTCCTCCGTCATCCGACGATCCCTTGAGACTTTCCCGCGCGTTGGCGATCTTAGCAACGTCAAAAGCTCTTGCCCATCCGGCTTCTCAGCGCACGGATGGTTCTACCGGCTGGTCGCGCCTCTTGCGCTCGCCACGCAACCATACCAACAGCACGGGTAGCGAAATACCGACCTGCCGCACACGCCGCACGGCCGATAGGGCAAGCGCGGCGTCCGCCGGAAGGCCCGCGGCCGCCCCGACCAGAATCAAGCCGCCCTCCTGCACTCCGAGCGTGCCGGGGACCATGAAGGCCGCGCTTTGCAGGGCCTGCGTCAGGGATTCGAACAGGAGCGCGAGCCTCAGACCGGCCGGCTCATGGAGGAGCCGCAATATGACCCAGAATTCGCCGGCACCGCCCGCGAGACTTACTACCTGCCAAAAGGTACAGCGCGCAAGCGCCATGGGGCGCCGGTAAAGGGTTAGCACCATATCGTCGACGGCGTGGGCTTGGGCGGCGGTACCTGCGCTCGCGCCGCCGAAGCGCGATATGGCTCGATGCAGACGGGTAAAGGGTCGCGATCGGCGCTGCAGGAGCACGAACACCAATCCTGCGGGCAAGGCCACCGCGAGCCCCCACCAGAGGCGCTGAATGAGCGGCGCGGTCCCTATATACGACAACAGGAGACCGATACCAAGTAAGGTGAAACCCATCTGCGCGAAGAGGTTCATGGTGACCTCCACCACGATCCCGGCAACCGCAATGGGTGCGGGTACGCCCCGGCCAATCAAAGAACGGGCGGCGGCAACCTCCCCGCCCACATGCGCGACCGGCAACAGAGTATTGATGGCATTGCGCACGAAGGCCATCCAGGTGAGCAGCCCGAGGGAGGCGGCGCGGGGCTTGGGAAAGAGCGCGCGCCAGCCCTCGGCGCTCGCCATGATCGCCGCAAGCCGTACCGGTAGAAGCCAGAGCATCCCAAAGCCCGCGAGGGCCACCAGATGCAGGATGCGCGCCGGATCGTGGCGTGCAAACAGCAAGACGGCACCCGTAAGGCCAAGGAGGCCCGCCACGATCGGCAGAACCCGCGCCCATGCGCGTATCCCGCCCACGCCCCGCGCTTCGTCCATGTTAAAGCCTCTCCCTGGCCATCGGCCCTCAAGTCCCTTCTGCGCCCCTGCAGCGTCGCCTCATCGCGGGCTGCCGGAAATGGCGACAGCGGCCGCCGCAGCCAAGGTCCTCTGCGCCTCCGAAAAATGGCGACGCAGGCGCACCGCCGCGGCCCATGTGGCCGGCCCTCCCGCGAGCGCCTTCACAAGCGCCGCCGCGCGTGGGCGCCCCCATTCATCAACAGCCGCAAGCAGTCGCTCTGGGAGCGGCTCGTCGTAGGGATCGACGACCGCACGCAAGGCCAAAAAACGCAGGCCCCGTTCCGATGCCACACGCGCGAGCGCCGCGCTCTCCATGTCGACCCCCGAGGCCCCGTATCTCTGGAAGAGATCTTCCTTGCGCCGAACCGCATAAACGGGTGCCGCGACTGACAGCAGGACATCGGCCGTCCACACCAAAGGCAGGCTCTCGGCGAGATCCGCAGGCACATCCGTTTGGTGGCATGCCCCCCGCTCGTCGCACACCGTGCGCGGGCAGAGCAGGGAGCCAGACGGCAGGCCCGGTGCAAGTCCTCCGCACGTCCCGAAGCTCACGAGAGTCCGAACGCCCCGCGCGGCCAGGTCAAGACCCATGTCCCGGGCACGCCCAGCGCCCATCCCACACACCCCCAGCCAATGGCCGCCTGGAAGAGCGACCGGGCGGCCGCGCGCTGGGCGCCCGAAGGCGCGCGCCTCGGCTACGAGCGCCACCACGAAACCATAGGGGGGGCCTAGCGGACCGCTTGCTCGCGATAACACGCCAAGGCCCAGAGCGGGAAGTAGCGCGCGTAGCCGTGGTATTTGAGGTAGAAGACACGCGGGAAACCGGGCGCCGTGAACTCGATATCCTCCCAGAGCCCGCCGGGCTCGCGGTGCGCGAGCAGATAGCGCACGCCCCGGCGCACCGGCTCACTGTCCCCTTCGCCGGCGGCGAGCAGCGCCAGCAGCGCCCACGCGGTCTGGAAGGCGGTGCTGCGCGAACCCATACCGGCGGTCGCCGGATCGTGATAGCAATCATTGCTCTCACCCCAGCCCCCGTCCGTGCGCTGAATGGAGTTGAGCCAACGGACCGCGGCCCGAATCGCGGGATCATCGCGATCGATCCCGGCGGCGCGCAAGCCTACCAGGACCGACCAGGTCCCGTAGATATAGTTCGTTCCCCAGCGGCCAAACCACGCCCCATGCGTCTCCTGCTCGGAGCGCAGGTAGCTTACTGCGCGTTCTATCGCCCCGCGATAGCGGTCATCGCTCGTGGCGCGCGCGAGCAAGGTGATGCAACGCGCGGTGACATCGCTTGTCGGCGGATCAAGCAGCGCCCCATGGTCGGCAAACGGGATTTCGTTCAAGTAATAATGGGTGTTATCGACATCGAACGACCCGAAGCCACCGTTGCGCGACTGCATACCCGCAACCCAATCCGCGGCGCGCTGGATCGACGCCGCGAAGGTCCGGTCGCGCGACTCCTCCATCGCCCACGCCACGACACTCGTATCATCCAAATCCGGATAGTGGCCGTTCTCAAACTGGAACGGCCAGCCCCCGCCTGGAAGGTTCGGACGGCTGTCGCGCCAATCGCCCGGCTCATCGAGGAGCTGACGATCGCGCATCCAGGAGAGCCCGCGCCTCACGGCATCCTTCGTACCATCACGGTCCACCGCGAGCAGCGCGAGGCACACGAGTCCCGTGTCCCAGATGGGTGAGACGCAGGGCTGGCAGTAGGCCTCGTCGTCACTCACGAGCAAGAGTTTCTGGATCGCGATCAGGGCATCGCGTCTGTAGGGATGGTCGGCCGCATAGCCGCGCGCGGCCAAAAACTCGTACGCGTTCACCATCGCCGGAAAGATCGCCCCAAGCCCCCCGGTCCCGTTCAGCCGCTCCACGATCCAGGCCTCGGCTCGCGCCAAGGCCCGCGCCCGCAGGCGCCGGGGGATGCTCCTCTCGAGACGCAACCCGATACGCTCGAGTTTGCACAAGGCAAAGTTCATGAACGAGCGCACCGGGAAATAGTCGCGCTCTTCGTCGGGAGGCCGCACGAAGAGTTCAGCTATGCCGATGCCACGCGGATTGCGGGCGCGAACCTTGAGGCTGCAGAGGCCGAGAAGCGGCACCATCACCGTCCGCGACCAATAGGAGACCTTGGCAAGGGTGATAGGGAACCACCGGGGGGCCAACACGAGTTCCACGGGCATGAATGGTATGGCGCGCCACGGGACCTGCCCGAACTGGGCGAGCGCTATGCGCGTAAAGACATTGCAGCGCGATGCCCCGCCGTGCTCCAGGATGAGCGCGCGGGCACGGGCCATATGTGGGGCATTGACGTCGTCACCTGCGAGCTTCAGCGCATAATAAGCCTTGACCGAGGCGCTCATGTCGAAACGCCCGTCGTAGTACAAGGGCCACCCGCCCTCCTCCACCTGCCGACGGCGGATATAGCGCGCAAGCTTTGCCTCGAGATCGACGTCGATCTCGTCCATGAAATGCATCATGAGGATGTATTCAGACGGGATCGTACAATCGGCCTCGAGCGGCCAACACCAATAGCCTTCCGGGGCCTGCTCCGCGAGTATGCCGTCGCGCGCCTGCGCCAAGGCCGCGTCGAGAAAAGCGATCTCCGCGTCTTGCGCCAAAGACTCGCGCCTCTCCCGGTTCTTAGCCGGAACGCCCTGACTCTTCATGCCGTGCGATTCCTCGAGCAATAACGCCTTTCGGTCAGACGCCGCGCGATGCGCGCGGCGCGCCTCCCGAAAGCGCGAACAAGACGCGCAAAAGCGCATCGTGACTGGCCGACACGCGGCTCACCGCCACTGTCGCCTTGACGCTACGCCGCGTGATCTTCACATCCTGGCCGCTACGGAAATCCCGCCTCTTGTCGATCTTGCGCAAGGTCAAAACCGCCATCCCAAGGGCCCAGAGGCAAAAGTTCCTAAGACCCGCCTCCGCGCGCGGGAGCAATAGCACATAATCAAGAGCCCGGCGCGCGTGCGCGCGCGCCACGTCGATGAGTTCGCCGAGCCCTTCGCCGAAGCGCGGATCGCCCGGGCCCTGTTCCAAATCCGCAAGCGCGAAACCGTGGCGGGCAAACACGTCACGCGGCAGCCAGCAGGCCCCGCGCCGCCTATCCTCCCAGATATCCTTTAGGATGTTCGTCATCTGAAGAGCCTGCCCAAACGAGACCGCAAGCACCATAAGGCGATCCTCATGGCGCCTTATCTGCGGCGAGTACTCGCAGAAGAGCCTTGTGAGCATCTCCCCCACGACGCCCGCCACGTAATAGCAGTAGCGATCCATGTCGGCCAGGGTCGGCAGACCTGCGGGGTCTTTGCGTTCCTGGAATTCCGCCATACCATCGGCCATGATCGCCACACAGGTCTCGAGCGCTTGGCGCTGACCTATTGTGAAACCGTCCCCGATCGCGATCACGCGCTCGGTCTTGCGCACCAGCAAGCGCTCGGCTTTCGGCACCGTAGGGGCCAAAACGGCGTCCAGATCGCGGGCGAACTCGGCGGCCTCGGCGCGCCGCGCCACGACTTCCGCGAAGAAAGTGCAGAAGTGGCGCTTTTGCACACTGCTCAAACCTGGGTCGTCTTCGATAGTATCGACGATGCGGCAGAGCAGATAACCATTGCCGACCACCTCCCGCAACCCCGGCGGAAGCTCGGGGATTGTCAAGGCGAAGGTGCGCGATACGTCCCGCAACATGGCGGCCTGGAACCGCTCATCGTCACGGCCGTCTCTGTTCATCACTGGGTCTTGGACCGATACGGACATGGGCCTCTTCCTGATGCGCTATCGGTTATGCGATTTCCTGGGCCACGGCGGGCAAACTCTCCCATGGAGGCCCGCACCTTACCATAAAGCCACCTCTTCTTGAACCCGCTTCGCCCCACTAACCGCCCATTGGCGCCGCCTCCACGGACGAAAGGCGCCGTAGTCGCCACTCTTGCCACTGCCACGAGATAAGCACAGGCAGCCCAATGGCGAACTGACGCAAACGGCGGCCGAGCGCGATGCCGAGGGCCGCGTCCGGCGCAACCCCGAGTAGCACGGCAAGCCCGACGAATCCGCCTTCTTGCACACCGAGGGCGCCTGGCACGACAAACGATACACTGTGGACGGCCTGGATCAGGGCCTCGAAGACAAACACCTGTTCGACCGTAAGCGGGACATGCATCAGCGCCGCCAAAACACCGATCTCGGCGGCACCTCCCAGAAATCCCGTAAGCTGCCAAAACGCGCAGCGCAACAGGATCACGGGTCGCCGGTAGAGATCCGACACCCGGCGATCAAGACCGGGGAGGAGCGGAAGGTCCTGGCGCCCCATCATCCGCAGGACACGTCCGAGGGTGCGATCAACAAGTTCGCCGAGTCCGACGCGCAGTTGGACTGCGACAAAGGTTGCCACCACGATCACGGCGCCCGCGGCCCCCAGCCACAATCCTGGGAGCGCAATGCGCGCGCCCACCATAGGCAGCATGAGCGCGATGCCGCAGAGGGTCGTCGCGACCTGCAGCACCAGCGTGACGCTCGTCTCCACGACCACGCTTGCCGAGGCGCTCGCGCCACTCACGCCCTTCAGACGCAGAAGCCGGATAGCGACGAACTCGCCGCCCACGCGGGCTACCGGCAGAAAGGTATTCACGGCGTCGCGCACCATGCCAAGCCATATGAGCAGCCCCCACGAGATACCGCGCCGGGGCCCAAGCAAGGCCTTCCACCCACGCACCTCGCAGGCCACAACCAGGGCGCGCAAGGGGATGAGCCACAAGAGTCCAGCCCCCGCACCCATCAAGAGCCCCGCTACGGCCCTCCACCCGAGACGTTCAAGCAGCCATCCGGTGAGCACGAGCCCGCCCATGGCCAGAAAACCCATGACGACGGCGCTCCATGGGCCACGCACACCCTGTGGCGCCCCGGAGATGCGCACACGGCGTCGGCGGCGGTCCGAGGGCCCCCTATCCATTCGAGGCCTGTCGTAGACTCAGGATTGCGGGCAACACGAGAAGGATCGTGATGAGCGCCGCCCCCATCGCTATGAATAGGGTCTCTCCCAGGACTGCCATGCCCGGATTCGAGGAAGCGGCCAGGCTTCCAAACGAACACATGGTGGTCAAGGCGCTGAACACCACTGCCTCCGATGTGCTGGTGTCGAGCAAGAGAGCCGTGCCCACGCCGCGTCGCCAACGCACCACGAGATAGATACTAAACGCGACACTCAAGCCTATGAGCAAGGGGAGAACGATGATGTTGGCGAGATTGAACGATATTCCAAGCACCCACATCACCGCCACGGCGGTCATAGCCGCCAGGATCAGGGGGGCCAGGATGGTGAGTGCGTCCGCCAGATTCCTCAGGGTAAGCAGCAACACCATCGTGATCAGCACAAAGGACAAGGCAGTCGCCTCCTTGAAGGCATCAACCACGGCGCGACCACCCTGCACGAGCAGCACGGGCGGTCCGACGGCGTCCGGGGCGAGGCGTTCGACATTGAGCGCGAAACGACGGATGTTTCGATTGCGATTCAAATTGAGCGAGGAGAACACCTCGACGCGGGCCTGGCCGGTGGCGCTTATGAATTGGCGCTTTAGCGAGACGGGCAGGCTCGCAAGCGTCACGCGCCGAGCGCTCAATGCCGCCTGCAGGCCCGAGAGCTGCCAGGGTAGAGTACCGATGACGCGCCGCTGCAGGGTCAAAAGCGCTGCGCGGTCGTGCCCGAATTTTGCCAGATAGGGAGTAAGGGTGGCCTCCAGGCCGCGCGCGGCCTGCACGGTGGGCCCGTGGCCGCGGGTCGCAACGAACCCTCTCAGACTCTTCGTGAGACCCTCAAGCGCGGCGCGTATATGCGGGGCACTCGGAGGATTCGTGGCATGCGGATGGATCGAAAACGGCGGCACGAGGAGGGCCATCTGGGAGATCACGGCAAGCTTCGCGCCCTGATGCGTCGGCACGAAACTATCGGCAGTGAGGACGCGGCCCACGGTTGGGTGTCCCGCAAGGTGCGAGGCCATGCGGCGAGCGGCCGGCAGATTCGGCTCCAGAATGTCAATCGGGTAAGGCGAGATGCGGCTATTCTTAAGCAGCGACTCGAATGTCGATACCGCTTCGCTATGCTGGTTCTGCAGATGCATGGGGTCGAAATCGAAGCGGCTCGCGAGGATCATGGGGATGAGGCCTACGGCGACCACCACCGCGCCCACCACGATGCCCCGCGGATGACGCGCCACGGGGATACGGGCCAAGAGCGCCCGCAGGCGCCCGCGCGGGCGGCCCTGTGGATGGCCGTTGATCAGGATCGTGAGCAAGGCCGGGGTCACGGTCAGGTTGGCAAAGAGCGCAAGGAACATTCCCGTGCCCGAGATGATGCCGAGATCAACGATGCCGGCGTAACTCGTCGGCACGAAAGAAAAGAAACTGATGGCGGCCGCCACTGCCGCGAGACTCAAAGCGCTGCCGGCCCCACGCGCGGTGGCGCAGATCGCCTCGCCATTGTCGCCGTGCGCGCCTTCCTCCTGATAGCGTATACAAAACTGGATCCCGAAGTCGACGCCGAGACCGACGAACAGCACCGCGAAGGCAACCGAAATGAGATTCATGGGGCCGGTCGCAAGCAAGGCGAAGGCCGCGGTCCACGTCAAACCCATGAAGAGCGTAAGCAGTATGATCGCGACGTAACGGGGGCGCCGCAGACCGAGCACCAGCATAACGAGAACCAGGGTAAGCGAGAGACCCGTGGCAAGCCCCGCGCTCTGCGACACGGTCTTCACTTGCTCATTGTCGAGGGCGGCGGATCCTGTGACTCGGACGGTCACCCCATGTGCGGGATCAAGCCCGAGAGCCCGGGCGCCCGCGCGGACGCTGCGCAAGGCGGTCCGTACAGGTGCCCCCCCCTTATAGTCGTAGCGAGGCTTCACCACGACAAAGCTATCACCGGCAGCCCCTGCACCCGGTGCGGCCATGCCCATGAGACTCCCCCACGGCATCTGCACGTAGTGTCCACGCGCCTGACCCCGCAATGTGGTCCGAAATCCGTTCAGTACGGTGGCAAGCCCGGGGAGTGAGGCGCCGTGAGCCCGGGCGCGCCCCAAGGCCGCCTCGAGCAGTCGCGTGAAACGCGGCAAGGTCGGGTGAGCGGCCAGCGTCGCCATGAAAGGTTGCGCCTGAGACAACCGATCGGAGAGCCGCCAAAGGGCCTTCTGGGGGAGATAGAGCAGACCCTCGCGCGCAAAGAAACGGCCTCCGTCCGGCTGGTTGACGAAGGTTATGCCGCGTCCATGGCGACGCAGCCACCCCGTGAGACGCGCCGCGTCCCGACGCGCGAGCGCCTGCGAGCGGCTGTGCAGGACGACCAGCAAGGTCTTGTTCAATCCCGGAAAGGCTCGGTCGAAGCGCACCTGCGCGCGCTCGAAAGGCAGGTCCTGCGAGAGCATCTTGCCCATATTGGTGCTTATGGCAAAGTGCGTGACGGTATAGGTGAGCGATGCCGCACTCAACAAGGCGGCAGCCAGAAGTACCGGCCAAGCATGGCGGCGGGAAAAATCGGCAAGCCCGATCAAGATCCCGTAGTACAGGCGGTCGAGCCGGTCGACGCCGCCTGACTGGCGCTTGTCACGCATGGACGTCCCTCTATTCCTTAGCCGAGATCACCGAAACCTACACGCACGATACCCTCTTCTCGCAAGGCGGCCGCCACCTTGAGGCTCACCAAGGCCTCGAACTCGGCCTTCTTCCTGTAACCCAGCGCGAGCGCCCCCGCGTCGTCATCTACCGCCGGGTGACAATAGAGCTCGGTGACGCCCGACGGGAGATTCCCGAGAAGCTGCATCACCGCGGCCTCATCCAGCGCGCCCGACTGCAGGAGTCCCATCACGGCATCGTTATGCAAGACACCAGCCCGGTCGAGCCTCTGCCGCATGAGCCAGGTCCAGAGACCCGTCACGCTCGCCGCCTTCCAGTGCTTACGCCAAGCCCTGGGCGAGACCGCGACCGTGGACGGCTCGTAGGGCAGGCGCACTGCGCGCATCCCGTAACGACGGCCGATCCTCAGAATCAAACCGAGGACGGTCGGATGGAGATGCATGTGCTTATGGGCATTGACATGATCCAAAGGAAGGCCGGTCCGCATGAAGGCCGCGAACTGCGCCTCGATCTCGTCCGCCAGTTGTCGTCTCGCCTGTGGTCTGAAAAAAAACCGGAATCCGGCGTGTACCAGCCTGCCGTCCAACCGTCCATGCGCGTCACACAAGGCCGGAATCCGCTCCGGAGCAAGCACCGGCCTCCCCTCGGCGACCACGACGTGCAGGCCCACGCGAAGCCTAGGCAGTCGGCGGGCGCGCGCGACCGCATCCTCGGCCGCCTCTTCCCCGACCATCAGGCTGGCACAGGTCAATATACCGTCGCGCGAGGCGCGCTCAACCGCTTCATTCACCGCCCACGAGAGCCCAAAATCGTCAGCCGTGACGATCAGTCGGCGCGAAGCCTGTGACACCTAGCGCTGCCTGAAGAACCGAAGAAACTCGACCCCTTCGCGCAAACGCCGCCCCATCATCTGCGGACTCTTGACCATCTCGCCCAGCATCTCGGCGACCTTCCCGGAGCGAAAATAGAACTGCTTGTAGAACGACTCCACGGAATCGTAGATCTCGGTATGGTTCAAGTGCGGGTAGCTCAAAGCGCTCATCTGCACGCCGCGGTCGTTTACGAGATGCTGACTGTTCTCCTCCTGCAGCCAGCCGTTTTCCAGGGCCTGCTTATACAAAAAGGTCCCAGGATATGGCGCCGCAAGCGATACCTGGATGGTATGCGGATTGATTTCCTTGGCAAATCGTATGGTCTCCTCGATGGTCTCGCGGGTCTCGCCTGGCAGTCCGAGAATGAATGTGCCGTGGACCGTGATCCCGAGCTTGTGGCAGTCGCGGGCGAACTGTCGCGCGATGTCGAGACGCACGCCCTTTTTGACGTTGTTCAGGATCTTCTGGTTGCCGGATTCGTAACCCACGAGCAGCAAACGCAGGCCGTTGTCGCGCATGACCTTCAGTGTCTCGTAACGCACGTTGGCCTTGGCATTGCACGACCAGGTCACGCCGAGCTTACCGAGTCTGCGGGCGATCTCCTCAGCCCGCGGGGCGTTATCCGTAAAGGTATCGTCGTCGAAGAACACCTCGGCCACTTGGGGGAAGTATCGCTGGATCAGCTTGACCTCTTCCACGACATGCTCGGCGCTACGCACGAGATAGCGATGACCGCCGACGGTCTGCGGCCAGAGACAGAAGGTGCACCGTGACTTGCACCCACGCCCGGTATAGAAGGAGACGTAGGGGTGCTTCAAATACCCTATGAAGTAATCCTCGACGCGCAGATCACGCTTATATACCTCGGTGACGAAGGGCAGCTGATCCATGTCCTCGATGGGCGCGCGATGCGGGGTATGAACCACGCAGCCCTGCTCGTCGCGAAAGGTAAGCCCGTCGATCTCCGCGTAGGGGCGGCCCTCAGCGACCTCCTTGATCGTAAAGTCGAAGTCCTCGCGTGCCACAAAGTCGATGGCAGACGACGCAGCAAGCGATTCCTCGGGGGCTACCGCCACCTTGGCACCGACGAGGCCTATCTTGAGGTCAGGGTAGGTCCGCTTCAAGGCCTCCGCGACCAAGACATCGTAGGAGAACGAGGGCGAACTCGTGTGCAGGACCGCCATCTCGTAGCCCTGTACCATGGGCAACACGGTATCGAGATCCAATCCCGCCGCCGGGGCGTCGATGAGCTTGCTGCCAGGCACCAGGGCGGCTGGTTGTGCGAGCCATGTCGGGTACCAGAAGGACCGCACCTCGCGCTTGGCCTGGTATCGTGATCCAGCACCCCCATCGAAACCCTCGTAGGACGGCGGATGCAGGAAAAGGGTCTTCATCATAAGGACTTACTCCCGGTTTGCTTTTATGCTCCCATCGTTGCCGACGGCGAGAACTGCTCCGCCCCAGCTGACTTTGCGGCCAAGAAGTCCCACCACCCAAAGACCGCATAGCAACGCGTCTGCCAGAGGAACGAGCCCGAAGCGCCGGCGCACACCAAGGCGCCTGCTGGCCTCGGAATGTAACACGAGCCGCAATATCATCGCCAGAAACGCAAGGCCCCACATGAAACCCTGGTCGGCGATGAGGGCCGCACCCACCGCGATTGGCAGCCCGAAAGTGACGCCCGAAAAGAAATATCCCCAAGGGTTGATGAGGCGGATGGTGCGCAGCCATCGCAGCTGGTGAGCCGCAAGATCAGCAAATCGCGGCTCATCGACCACCGTCTCGACCAGATAGGACGACAGCACGGTACACAAGCCGAGCGCCCGGGCGCGCGCGCCGAGTTGATAGTCGTCTGCAAGTTGCGCGGCCAAGGCCTCGAATCCTCCCACCGCGGTCAGGGTCTGGCGCCGCAAGGCGATAGTCGCCCCGAATGCGAAATCCGAGGACCCGAGGGTCTTTGCCAAAAGTACCTGAGGTGCAAACCAGTCCTGTATGAAGAGCGCCCCGATCCGGTCCCACACTCGGCCAAAGGGCGCCCCCCGATACAGGCAGGTCACAATCCCGACCTTCGGATCCTGCACAGGGCCCGCCAGGCATTGCAGATAATCTGCACCCACGAGGATGTCGGCATCGGCCAGCACCAGGATGTCATAGCGGACGTGGCTCATGAGATTCGCGAGATTACCGACCTTGGCGTTGCCGCCATGGCGCGTGGGGTCAATCACGAGCGTGAGGGCACGGTCCGGAAACTCCGCCTGGAGCCTGCGTACGATCCTGATCGCCGGATCCTCCGGATCCTGGACCCCAAACACGACCTCATAGACCGGATAATCTTGGCTGCAGAACGATCGCAAGCATTCGTAGAGACGCGGTCCTTCACGAAAGAGCGGCTTCAAGACCGAGATCGGCGGCAGCTCAGCCGCCCGCGGCTCGCGCCGTGGCCAGGAATTCCACGCAAGGATCTGTGCTACGAGCACAAAAACGCCCATGATCGCGACGCCGTGGACCGCGACCGATAGCCACCCGACCATCAGTTTGGGCCCGCGCCGTTTGCGTCCGCCCGGCCCAAGAACCAAGCGACAGCATCGGCCAGCGCCTCTTCGGCGGGGCGCGGCGCATAGCCTAGGTCGCGCTGGGCCTTTATCGAGTCGAAGAACATATGCTTCGACGCCATGCGCAGTTCATCCAGGGTGACAAGGGGTGTGGCGGACTTGCGCACGCGCGCGTAGGCCTCGGACGCCAGGGCGACCGGCCAAAGGAGGTGGCGTGACAGACGCACCGAGGGTGGCTTGCGGCCGGCAGCGCGTGCAATGATCATCAAGATTCTCTCGAGTGTCAGGTTTTCGCCACCCAGGATGTAGCGCTCCCCCACCCGCCCCCGCGCGTGGGCGAGCAGGTGCCCCTGCGCCACATCATCCACATGAACGATATTGAGGCCTGTGTCGACATAGGCTGGTATGCGCCCCCAGGCCGCGTCGCGCACCAACCGCCCGGTCGGAGTCGGCTTGATGTCGCGCGGCCCGACGGGCGTTGAGGGATTCACGATCACCGCGGGAAGACCGAGACGTATCAAGCGCCGGACTTCCTCCTCGGCGCGGAACTTCGACCGCTTGTAGGGCCCTATCATGTCGGCCATCGTCACCGGCGTCTCCTCGTCGGCAACACCCCCCGGGACAGAACCCAGGGTGGCGACGCTGCTCGTGTAGACGACGCGCCGCACACCGGCCGTCAAGGCCTCCTCCATGAGCGCGCGCGTCCCCTCGACATTGGCGCGGAACATGGCCTCGTGATCGGGCGCCCATAGCCTGTAATCCGCGGCCACATGGAACAATGCGTCGCAATCGCTCATGACCCCCCGCAGCGACGCAGGTACGAGCAAGTCGCCACAGACGCGCTCTACGGGGAGCTCCGCGATATTCGCAAGCGTACTCGTCTTGCGCACGAGAACGCGTACCCCGTGCCCGTGCGCGAGCAAGGCGCGGGCGACCGCCGAGCCAACGAAGCCGGACGCCCCTGTCAGCAATGCCTTCATCGCTCCTCCACGGGCCTATCCCACGGGCACAGGCGGTCTGATAGCCACCGGCGCCCGTCCCGGGACTGTGACCACCGGCAGGGCCTTGGGCGCAGGATCTGCGAGCGGCGGGGGGTCACGCGGCGCAGGTGAAGGACTGGGCGGCAGCATCATCTGCTCCACCGCCTTCAGGGGGAGATGGCCGCCATCCTGGAGATAATTCCTATGCTGGAGATAGGCATCGCGCGCAAAGACGTACTTGTCGACTGCGTTCTCGCGCATGTAGCGCAAGGAACTGCTGGCGTTCGCGCGCGCATTGATGACATCGAATACGGTCAGAGGAATCGTGAGCGCCGAATTGCCGACGTAGTAAAGTACGTTGGTGAATATGCCCATGATGAGGCTTGGGGCGTTGCGCAGGGTATCGGGGCCCACGAAGGGCAACACTAGGTAGGGTCCGCGCCCCACACCCCAGCGCCCGAGCGTGAGACCCGCGTCCTCGACATGCGCCTTCAGGCCGAGCGGGGTCGCGACATCGAAAAGGCCGAAGAGACCCAGGGTACTGTTCACGACGAAGCGACCGATGTCGCCGGCGCCCTGCTTGATCCGCCCTTGCAGGAAATCGTTCACGATGACGTCCGGGTATGCGACGTTGTGGAAGAAGTTGGTGAGCGAGGCTCGCAAGGGCTTAGGCGTCACGGTCTTATACATGCGCGCCACGGGGCTCATGATCAGGCGATCCGTGTCGCTATTGAAGGCGTAGAATCGCCTGTTCATCGGCTGCAAAGGGTCGGGGCCGCTGGTGGTCGCGCACCCCGCCATGAACAAAAGACAACCAAGACCAAAGGTCCGCCCGATGATCCGTGTCGTTCGTCGGCAGAGGTCATCCGCCATGAGACCGCGCTGCTGTGACCGCCTCCACGCCCTACCTCTTCGGCGCGCCGCGGCTAAGCTCCGTGACCTTGGCGCGTAAAATCGAAAGCAAAACCGGGAACCCTTTCTTGCGAATGATGGCCGTGTACTGAGCACGCTTCAGCGCGAGGTCGCTCACACCATTGGCCACGATATTAACGATCTCCCAACGCCCAGCGCTCCGGGCCAACAGGTAATCGATGGTCGCGTCCTTATGTCCGTGGGTCGTAAGCTCGGTCGCGACCAACACATCGCCCTGCGCCACCGTCTGCGAGGCGGTCCGGCGGAAATCCTGCCCGGAATAGCGTCGAAACTGGGCCGCATAGGTGGCGACGGTCAGGCGCGCGAATTCAGTCACGAACGCCCGGTGCTCGGCAAGCGTGAGCTTGTGCCAGTAGGGACCCAAGGTCAACTCCGCGATATAAGGAAGATCATGGCTCGCGCGCACGGCCGGCAAAAGCTTCCGATAGCGCCCCTCGAATCCAAGCGATTTGCCCGCCTTCATCACCGCAAGCAGCGTATCCTGGAATTGCCGCACCACGGAGACCGCGGGCCCCGTGCGCGAAGCCCACGCGGGCGTGCCTGCCATCACCACCCAAAGAAAGGCGATCGCCCACGAGGCCGCCCGTCGCTGTCCCGTCTCTTGCCGTCCCATAGCCTCTCCTTCTGCCATTGCGGCGGTTCCCGCCCGGCCGATCAAGCCGACCCGCGCCGATAATCGCGACCTTTCCATCGGGACCGGAACCCGCGAGCATACCACAGCGCCGACGTGAAGGTCATAAGCAGAAAGGCGATCCCGGCGACCGGCAGGGCGGGAATCGAAAGCGGCGACTGGCGATAGAAACGCGCGGTCGGCACATAACTTACAGCCATGAACGCGAGCGCCGCAGCACCGAAGGCCTGGGCCGCCCCTCCGCCCATGATGATCGCCAGGACCGGTGCCACGAATACAAGCAGCATGACCGCCGCGCACACCGCGAGCAGGGTGTATGAGTAGCGCAGCTGCGTAAAGGCGGTACGCGCGACCATGCGCCAGAATCCGGCGAAGCCCGTGGCCCGCAGCATGACTGCCGAACGGCTGAGCCCGATCCATATTCCACCCGCGCCACGGGCTTTTATGAGACGCGCCAAGGTGCAATCGTCTATCACCGCGTCCCGCAAGGCCCCGAAACCCCCGATATCGGCGAGGGCCTCGGTTGCGACAAGGAGACAACCGCCCGCGGCCGCGGCCATCGAAGCTCCGTGCCTATTGGCCAAACGGAATGGATAGAGAAGCTTAAAAAAGTAAATGAAGACCGGCATCCACCAGCGATCCCAGAACCCGCTCATCGCCGGGGTCGCCATAAGCGAAACGAGCGCCAAGCGATCGTGTCGGGCCTTCTCCACGAGCGTCGCCACAAGGCCGGGCGCCAAGGCGATATCGGCATCCAACAGCAGCACATAAGGGCTTGCGACAACCCTGCGCCCTTGTTCGAGCGCCCAGAGCTTGCCAGTCCAGCCGGCCGGGAGCGGGGGCGCCTGGATCAGGCTCAAGGACGCAAGGCCTGCCCCCCGAGCAACCTCCGCAGTATCGTCGCTCGAGCCGTCATCGACTACGATCACGGCCAGGGACGGGCCCTGGGCCGCAAGCGCTCCGAGCGACCGCCCGATCACCGGCGCCTCGTTGCGCGCCGGCATAAGGACCGTGACGTCGCCCAAGGAGACGCGCGTGGGCGCCGTCGGATCGGCCTCTAGCCGCTCCACGGTGCGCCACGGACGCCAGGGTACGAGTAACAAGGCAAGCCACGCGGACGCCGCGACCGCCGCAAGGTCCGCCCACGCCATCGCGTGCGCTGCGCGCCTAGCCCACGCTCTTCGGCGAGGCCCTGCGCACGGTCACCACCACCCCTTGATCCTCGCGGGCAGGTTCCGGATCCGGCGCCATGGGGCCCGTCACGCGGGGGCCGCGCAGAAAGACCTTCAACGCCTTAAGCGGGTGCGCAAACGTATCATTGACCGCCGTCCCCTCGTAACCGCAATGGACCATGCAGTTGTCACACTTGGGATGCCGTCCGGTTCCATAGCGCTCCCAGGGCGTCGTCTCGATCAATTCGGCAAAGGTCGCGGCATACCCCTCGTCGCTCAGCAGGTAACAAGGCTTCTGCCAACCGAATACATTACGTGTCGGATTGCTCCAAGGGGTACACTGATAAGTCTGGTTGCCGGCCAGAAAGTCCAGAAACAGACTCGATTGATTGAAGCGCCACTTGGCGCGCCGCTCGCGCCCGAGCCCGAATACGTTGCGAAACAGCGTCTTGCTCTGGGCACGCCGCAGGAATACATCCTGGCGGGGGGCGCGCTCGTAGCTGTATCCGGGCGATACGGTCACGCCTTCCACGCCCAGACCGTTCACGAAATCAAAAAACTCGGCAACCTCGGCCGGGTCCTCGTCTTGAAACAAGGTGCAGTTCACGGTGACCCGGAAGCCGCGGTCGCGCGCCATCTTGATCGCCTCGACGGCCTTGTCGAACACCCCTTCCCGACACACCGACCGGTCATGGCGCTCACGCAGGCCGTCCAGGTGTATGGAGAAGGTGAGATACGGCGAGGGCGTATACTCGTCGATCTTGCGCGGCAACAAAAGGGCGTTCGTGCACAGATAGACGAACTTCTTGCGCGCCACGATGCCAGCGACAATTGCTGGCATATCCTTGTGGATCAGGGGTTCACCCCCTGGGATCGAGACTATGGGCGCACCACACTCGTCCACCGCCTGCAGGCATTCCTCGACGCTCAGGCGTTTGTCCAGTATCTCGTCTGGATATTCGATCTTGCCACAGCCGGCGCATTCCAGATTGCAGCGAAACAAGGGCTCGAGCATCAACACCAGCGGGTAACGCTTGTTGCCCCGCAACTTCTGCCCGAGGATGTAGCGTCCGACGCTCCACTGTTGTCGTATGGGCACTTGCATAGTGATCTCCTACTCCTTGGACCCCCTCTAAAGGGGAGTCCGAGCCTTTTTCAGTAAAGCGACCGGCAGACGAAACGTCGTCGTCTCGGGTTCCGCGGCCATCTCCGTGACCTGCACGACACCGAAATCCTCGAGTTTCTTCAGGACGCCCCGGACCAGTATCTCGGGGGTCGAGGCGCCGGCCGTTATGCCAACACGCACCGACCCCTCGAACCACGCGGAATCAAGTTCACTTGCGTCCTGAACAAGGTAGGCGCGCGTCCCGGGCTGTTCGCCCACCTCGCGCAATCGATTCGAATTCGAGCTGTTACGCGCGCCGACTACAAGCAACACATCGACACGCCCGGCGAGCTTGCGGACGGCATTCTGCCGGTTCTGTGTGGCGTAGCAGATTCCACTCAGGTCCGGCCCCTGGATCGCCGGGAACCGCGCCCGCAAAGCCGCAATGACATCCTTGGTATCGTCCACGCTCAAAGTTGTCTGGGTCACATAGGCGAGCTTGGTCTCGTCCGCCACCGAAAGACGCGCCACGTCATCGACATCCGAAACGACATAGACGGGCCCCGGGATGCGCCCCCGCGTACCCTCCACCTCCGGATGACCGGGGTGGCCTATGATGATCACCGCGTACTTCTGAAGGCTGTAACGCTGCGCCTGGTAGTGAACCTTGGTAACCAAAGGACAGGTGGCATCGAGCACACCGAGATGACGCTCGGCCGCTTCGTCGACCAGGGCCGTGGCCACGCCATGGGCACTGAAGATCGTGGGCGCCCCCTCGGGGACCTCCGCCAATCGCTCGACGAACACCGCCCCTCGCGACTTCAGGTCCTCGACAACATGTTGATTATGAACGATCTCGTGCAGCACGTACACAGGCGGCCCGTAGACCTCCAGGGCCCGCTCAACGATCTCGATCGCGCGCACGACACCCGCGCAAAACCCGCGCGGCTGAGCAAGCACGACGTCCATTTCGGGTTTCGATTCCATGTCCCGCAGTCTTCTCCCGATCGCATCCGAGGCTCGGTGGCCGCGCGCCACCGCAATCCCGATACCTTAGCATGCTACTGAACGGCGAGGCCAGGGCACAGGTGCCTAAAGTCCCGCCCGCCGGACGCCGCCCTCATGCAATCCAGCTCTTCACAAGCATGAGCGCCGCCGCGATCATGACGAGCGTCGCGACCCAGCCGATGATCAGTAGCGCGTTGGACACGATAAAACGTCCCATCACGCTTCGGCGGCGGGACAAAATCATCATGAACACGAGGAGCGGTACGGCGACAATGCCATTCAAGGCGGCGCTCAGATAGAGCGCGCGCATTGAGTCTACAGGGAGAAACGCGACACCGAGGCCGGCCACACATACGGCTACCAGCACGAGATAGAAACGCGGGGCCGCGCCCACGCGCGCCTCCAGCCCTTGAGGCCAGCGGAAAACACCGGCGAGCGCATAGGCGCAGGCCCCGGCCATCGCCGGAATCGCCAGAAGACCGGTGGCCACGAGCCCCGCCGCGAACAACGCCTGGGTCCAGGGGCCAGCAAGCGGCGCCAGGGCGGCGGCGGCTGCAGCCGCTGTATCGACGTGACTGATGCCATGCGCCCCGAGGGTGGCGGCGGCGGTCACGACGATAAAAAAGCCCACGATCTGGGAAAGCGCCATGCCGATGTAGGTGTCGAAGCGGATTCGACGCAGTTCCCGGGGCGCCTGCGCGGGTCTTACGACGAGAGGCTGCTTGCCAGGATCGCGCTGCGCGATCTCGGCCTCCTGGCCCGCCTGCCAAAACAAGAGATAGGGACTGATAGTTGTCCCTGCGATCGCCACCAGGGCGGTAGCGTAGTGGCGCCCCGGCATAACCGTGGGCACGAGATTCACGAGCGCCTGATGCCAGTCGACGCGCACTGAAAAGGCGGTGATGACATAGGCGAGCAAGGAAAGCGACAACACCTCAAGCACGCGTGCGTAGCGCTCATAACGGATCCAGACCTCGAGACTCACAATGACGACAAGAAAGCCCACGGCATAGGCTAGGCGTGGACCGCCCCACAAAAGGCGTGCGGCCCCTCCCATGGCCATGAGATCCGCGCCGATATTGATGACATTGGCGACCAGCAAGGCCGCCACCAGTGAGTAACAGATCCACGGCGGAAAATGTTCACGCAGATTCTCGGCGAGCCCCTTGCCGGTCGCCCGCGCCATCTGTGCGCTTACTTGCTGGATGACGGCCACCAGTGGATAGAATACCCAGAGCGTCCAGAGCATCTGGTAACCAAAGCGGGCGCCCACCTGGGAGTAGGTGGCGATATTGCTTGGGTCATCGTCCGCGACCCCCGTCAAAAGGCCGGGGCCCAGATCGCGCAGTCCGATCCTTCGCCTGGCCCCGCTCTGCCTCACTGGGTTAGCTGCCATCATCGCAGGGTAGAGGGCGGCGCCCAAGGCCACCAGCGACCATGGGACCAGGGACGGACGCCGGCCGGATGGGCCGCGCGCTCGCGTCCCGGAATTTAAAACGCCCATTGCGCCAGCGCGCGCGTCGGCTACATTTCCCCTAGGCGGACGAGAAAACATTATGCCGAGCCAGCGAAGTGGGTTCGCAAGCCGTGCCCTTAAGGCGCCCGGACCCGAACGACCGGCCAGGAAACCTGCGATCCGCCGAAGACCCCCGGGCACCCCGGGCCTCTAGCGATTACTCAAGGAAGGTACGTCATGACGAGATGTGTAAGGCTTGCAGCCGCGTGTCTATCTGGGACGATAGCTCTGCTATCCCCATTGGCGGCGATCGCCGGCGCTATCCCTTATGCGATCCAACGCGCCGAACGCGGCTTCTCGGTGGGTATAGGCTACCTCAATCAAAACTATACCGAGACCGCAGGCGGCGCGGTCATGGACCAGGAGACCGGGTCGATACCCCTCGCATCCCTCGCCGCATCCTCCCTAAGTGGCGACCCACAGGGCGGGACCTACTGGCGCGTAGAGGGACGCTATGCGCATGGCGACACGAACTACAACGGGCACTTCCTGAATGGTGCACCCGCGCAGACGACCACCGCCAATACCATCGTGGACGTGAACGGGCGTGTGGGCTTCGCCTATGGTCTGTATCGGCGCATGGCGCTCATCCCCTACTTTTCGATCGGCATACACCGCTGGCAGAGAAACGTGGGCAATGGGCAGGGGGCCGGGGGCATAGAAGATTATACGAACGGCAACTTCGGGGGAGGCCTCTTGTGGGAGATGGCCCTCGCGCCGCGCGTCGTGCTCGCAGTTCATGCCATGGGCGGCTTCACCTTCGGGGCCCAGATCACGGCCACCGATCCGGTGTTCATCGACTCCAGTACGAACACCGTCTATTACGCACGCGAGACCAAGGCGCTCGGCGATCGCGCCTACGAAAGCGGCGGCGTGCGCGCGACCTACCTCATAAACCGGGTGTGGCGTACATTCTTGACGGTCGACGTCACCCATTTCGGCTATGGCGCCTCCTCGAGCACACCGATATTCAGCTCGAACGGCGCCGGCCAGAACGGTTATTACGAACCAAACAGCCGCACGACAGAGGTCCTGGTCCTGGCTGGTGTCGGCGCACACTTCTGACACCCCGCTTAGTGCGGCTCGCCCGAGCGCACGTAAGCGCCCGCTAAGTCCCCGTGGCCCTCTCGATCCTTCACGACGAGAGGGCCATGTCGCCATCACGGCCCCTCCTCCCCGGGGCATCGCGCGAGGGGCCGCGTGGCGCCTTGCGCTCCCTCATGCGCGTCGGTAGGCTCAGCGTAAAACGCGCCGGACCGAAGACGACGCGAGCAGCCGGGTGAGCCTGCCGCAGCAACGTGGCAGCGGCGGACACGACCCTTCGCCAGACCAACACCTAGACCGGACCATCACTGAACCCCGGGAGGGAAACGATGCGGATAGCTCACACCATGATACGGGTCGTCGATCTCGAACGATCCCTGCGCTTTTATGAAAAAGCCCTCGGCATGCGCGTCCTGCGGCGAACGGACTATCCCGAGGGGCGCTTCACTCTGGCCTTCGTGGGCTACGGTGATGAACGGGACGGCGCGGTCCTGGAGCTCACCCACAACTGGGACACGACACACTATGACATGGGCACGGCCTTCGGACATGTCGCCCTCGAGGTCGACGACGCCTCCGCCGCCTGCGAGCGCGTGGCGGCGGCGGGCGGGCGCGTGACCCGGCCGGCGGGCCCCATGAAACACGGAACCACGGTGATCGCCTTCGTCGAGGACCCTGACAGCTACAAGATCGAATTCGTCGAAAGGCGCGCGCCGCGATGACGTTGGGGGAGGCTCCCGAAACGACCGACACGCTTTATGATTTTCGGGTGCGCACGCTCGCAGGGGCGGATCAGGACTTGAGCGCCTACCGCGGGCAGGCGCTCCTTATCGTCAATGTCGCAAGTCGCTGCGGCTTCACGCCCCAATACGAGGGCCTGGAGGCCCTCTACCGTCGCTACCGCGACCAAGGCCTCGTGGTCCTGGGCTTTCCGTGCAACCAATTCGGCGGTCAGGAGCCGGGAACGGCTGCCGAAATCCAAACCTTCTGCCAGGAACGCTACGGCGTCACGTTTCCGATGTTCGCCAAAATTGACGTCAATGGGCCCGCCGCCGACCCCCTCTTCCGTTGGCTTGTCGCACGCGCCCGAGGCATCTTTGGCACACGCGCCGTCAAATGGAACTTCACGAAATTCCTGGTTGATCGCAACGGCCGCGCGGTGCGTCGCTACGCGCCCCGGGCCCGCCCCGAGAGCCTTGCAGCGCCGGTGGAGCGCGCGCTCACAGAGCGCCAGGCCTCCTAACGCGCCTGCCGTCGCCCTTGGTGCTGGGCCAAGGTCGGGTAATCCGTGTAGCCCTCGGCTCCCCCTCCATAGAAGGTCTGCGGATCCGGAGCATTCAGGGGCGCGGCCTTGCGCAGACGCTCGGGCAGATCGGGGTTCGCAAGAAACAAGCGCCCGAATGACACGAGATCGGCGTCGCCGGAGGCCACGACCTCCTGGGCCTTCGGTCCATCGTACTCACCATTGACCATGAGCACACCTTGGTAGAACGACCGGAAATAACTGATCGGGATCTGCGGCCCGCCGTGACGCAGATCGCCCTCCAAGGCCTCCATGATGTGGATGTAGGCAAGCCCGTAGCCCTCAAGAGCCTTCACTATGGCCGTGAAGGTGGCCCACGGGTCTGAATCGCGCATGTCGTTCATGGCTCCGCTTGGCGAAAGCCGTATCCCGACCCGTCCGGGCGGCCAGACCTCGAGCACGGTCTCCAGGACCTCGAGTGGGAAACGCAGACGATTCTCGATCGGGCCGCCGTAAGCGTCAGTGCGCTGGTTGGAACCGTCGCGCAGAAATTGATCCAGGAGGTAACCATTGGCGTTATGGATCTCAACCCCGTCGAAGCCCGCCGCTTGCGCATTCTGGGCCGCGAGGCGGTATTGATCGCGGATGAGCGCGAGTTCCTCGACAAGCAAGGCGCGGGGGGTCACGAAATCCTGCGGCCCCTGGTAGGTCATCGCTTGGCCCGCAGGCTTGATCGCACTCGGAGCGACCGGGAGCGCGCCATCGGGCTGCATCGAAGGATGGGATATGCGGCCCACATGCCACAACTGCAGAAACATCTGCCCACCCTCGGCATGCACCGCGTCAGTCACCAGTCGCCAACCAGCGACCTGTTCGTCGTTGTAGATGCCGGGCGTATCCGGGTAGCCCAGCCCTTCGGGCGAGACCTGGGTGGCCTCACTGATGATGAGACCGGCGGAGGCACGCTGGCGATAATACTCGGCATTCAAGCCCTGTGGCACGAAGCCTGCGCCTGCGCGATTGCGCGTGAGGGGCGCCATAACGATGCGATTATGCAGCCGCAACTGCCCGACAGTGAGCGGCGAGAACAAGGAGGACGTTTGACGCCGCTCCGCAGTGTCGCCGGGGCCCTGATAAGGCTTGGTCGAACCATGATCCATCGAACCTCCTACGGACAAGCGGACCAGAACGCCGGGAGTGGTCTGGCACCATGCCTCAGGCACATGATGCCCTTCAGCGCAGCTCCGCCGACACAACCTATGCACCACAACCTGACGTTCGAGACAAGCTATGATGCGGCCCTGCCCTCATGATCCGCAAAGGCCTTTGGCCGGGGGTCCTCCCCGCCGGTGGACCTCTAAAGGTAAAGGGCGGCCCCTACGCCGACTCGGCGTCGCGTGGGAGGATCTCGGCCGCCTGCAAGCGCGCGGCCGATCGCGGGTCGTGGGCCGGGAGATAGACCATGGGCTCGAGGCGGGCGTAGGCCACTATACGGGCGAGTGTGCGCACGGCGGTACGGGGAAAGAACGTGACCCCGTCAGGCCGGCCCGCGCGCAGGGCATCCTGGGTATAGCTCGCGTCGCCGGCGAGAAAATAGCTTAGCGCACCCGTGCGCACGACCACCGAGACATGCCCGGGCGTATGCCCGGGGGTCGGGACTACGATCACGTCGCCGGCCTTCGTGATCGCGCAGGTTCGTGGGAACGGCCCCAAGGGCGGTCCGGAGAAGTCATAGAAACGGGGCGTGAAGCCCTGCGACCAATGGCGCGCAAGGTAGCCGCGCAGCGCCCCGCCCACGCCTTGAGCGATCCGCCATTCCTCGGCCGATACATAGACCGCGCTCGCACGCAGGTGATGCAGGCCACCAGCGTGATCGGTATGCAGATGGGTCAGCAGGACCTTCCGCACCTCCGCCACCCGTAGGCCAAGCCGCATGAGTGCGGGTCCCACCTCATCATCGGCGGTGATAGCGAAGTCGGTGGACCTGCGGTAATACGGATGCCAGCGGGGGAAATATCCCTCCGCGCACACCCGGCAAGTCTCGCCGCTGTCGACCAGGATCGGGCCCTCGGGGTGATCGATGAGCCAGGCATGGATGGGAAGCCAATCGGTCCAGCGAGGGTCGCCCATAACCCGCCACGGCCCGCCGAACTCACGCAGGAGCTGGCTGCTTTTCACGCGTACGTGGCCCGTGCTTATCGGATGGATGCGAACGCTCATATTCAGATCTCCTTTCGTGTTAGGCCACGCCCGAAGGGAGGCGGCGCCTGGTAAGCAGTCGTTCACCTCGGGGTCAAAATTTTTTGGCTTCCTGCACAACCATGAGACGGGGCGCATAAGCCACGAACCGGAGCCCGCATGCGCGAGCAACAGACACCGCCCGGCGAGCGCGCACCTTGGTCGCGGGCCCGATCATGACCGATCCTGATCCGTTGCGCTTTAAGGGGCTGCGCTCAGTCGATCCTGTGGCCCCCATCTCCTGCGACGAGCCGCTCCACAATCCGACCAAGAAATGCAGCGTCCTCGCGCGGCGCCCCGCTGAACTCTCCAAAGTAGCGCAGCTTCGCGTACTGACTAAGCGACCCCACGAGCACGGCGATCAGGTAGGGGATCTCGTGCGCGTCCCCGATCACGCCCTCATCCACCCCCTGCTGGAAGAGGTCTGTCAAGAGTCGCACCACCGAGTGCGGACGCAGGCGCTCCGATACCCCGGGCCACATGAGCCGCACTTGCTCGCTTACATAAAGCACGGCCTCGGGCTGTGTCGCCAAAAGCCTTCCTGAAGCGTCGATCAGTGATCGCAAGTTGGTATGGAAATCCCGCGAAGGCTCCACAGCAGCCCGAAGGCGCTTGGCCACGAGCCCATAACATCGCTCGAAGAGATAGCGCGCCAGGGCCTCCTTGTTCTCGAAAAACTTATAAAGGACCGTGCTGCTATAAGCGCTTGCCGCGGCGATGTCGCGCAAACTAGCCGCGCACAGCCCATCGCGCACAAAGAGCGTCAGGGCCACGCGCACGATCTCGCGCTTGGAGGGCGCGTCGCCGGGATTCACGAGGAAGTCCAGGTCCCCTATATCGTCCATGGCCGCCATGGTAAACGATCGATAACTCTCCTGTCAAGCACTCCTTGGCGGCGCGCTGGGCAACCAGGACGGCCAACGCCCAGCAATTCTCAATGTGAAGTTGTAAGGCCTCGGAGCTATGGTGGGAGAACCCGAAACGCCCGGTGACGGCATCGGGACAAGGGTGTTTGAGGGCGTCCATACCGGACGTTGGCGCTCATTAGCACACCCCAAGCCACCGGATACTCATTGGCCATTGCCACATTGAGAATTGCTGGCCAACGCCACCAAGACTAGCCAGGGAAGCCTCGACAGTGCATTCTGAGCGCGGGGGACCAAGATAGAGAGGCCGCCGCCTGCATCTTTTTAAAAATCCGACGGGAATACTCCCCGCGGCCACCCTCTGGATGCGCCAAGGTCATCTCTGGCGCTGCCACGAGGCGCGGGTGCGAATGTCTTGGTCTGCGTTGGCAGGGGGGGGGTGGCGGTGGGCGACACCCGGAGATGGCGAGGAAGGTGTGCAAGAAGGGTGCCGCAATGGATTATTGCGACACGCCCGCACAATCATAATGTACTACGCCCAAATGGGCACCGGGAGACAGGAACGACCAGGATCGGGAGAGAAGTCCATCCGGAACACGCGAAGAGGCAAGTGCCGTGAAACGAAACGACACTGGGTCTACTGAAATCGAATTTCTGCACCGCCTGGCCCGCGAGCTCGACGTCAGCCGGTTCTTTCGCATCGCGGCCGAGGGATTGGCGGACCGTTTGGGCGCGGACGGCGCGGCGCTCCTCTTGCGAGAAGAACATGACAAGCTTCGCTACCGCTTCTTTCACGGCGTACCGACGCCGCACGGGTCGCTCGGCGGCCGCTGCTTCAACGACAGTCTTGGCGTCGCAGGCGCCGCCCTGCACGCGCGCAAGCCGATCTTCGTAGCCGACTACGCGGCAAGCCCCTACGCCATGCCCGAATTCGTCCAGGCGGGCCTAAAGGCGAGCCTTTGCAGTCCGGTCATGGCCCAGGGCGAGGTCTTGGCGATACTCGCCATCTCCTGGTTTCACGCCCCGCAACGACTGCCCGATGATGCCGCTATCCGTTTCATCGGGATCGTATCGGATTTCGTCGGCAGCGCCCTGCATCGCCACCGGACAGAACAACGCCTGCTCGATCTCGCCACCCACGACCCGCTCACTGGGGCCGCCAACCGCAATCTGTTCTTTGACCGCCTCGAGCACGCCATGACTACCGCCTTAAGACGCGAGCGGCTCACGGGTGTGATCACTTTCGATATCGACAACTTCAAGATCATCAACGACAAGCTCGGACATCTCATGGGCGACGCCCTGCTCGTCGAAGTCAAAAATCGCGTCCTGGATCTGATCCGTGCAAGCGATACCCTCTCGCGACTTGGCGGCGACGAGTTTGCGCTCATCCTGGAAGGCGTGCGCTACTACGACGATATCGAAATAGTCATCGAACGCATACGCCAGGCCCTGCGCATTCGCTGGGGGCCCGCCACCTTGCAGATCGCAGTCAGCATCAGTCTTGGCTACACCGTGTACCCGATTGACGACAGCAAAGGCCAGGCGCTTCTGCACAACGCTGATACAGCCATGTACGAAGCCAAGCGCGCCGGCGGCAACAGGGCGGTGCTCTTCGCGTACGCCATGGCGCGCGCCGCGACCCACAAGGGCGATCTCATCGTCGAATTCGGCAAGGCCCTGGGGCAAGGGGAGATGGTGCTCCACTTCCAACCCATAGTCTCGATCGCAACTGGGGAGATCGTCTCCGCCGAGGCCCTGATCCGGTGGCGCCACCCGACGCGCGGCCTCCTTGCGCCACCGCAGTTCATGGCGGCCCTCGAACACGCCTACAACAGCCTGAAGCTTGACGCCTGGGTCATAGGCGAGGCCTTAAAGATCCTTGCGCGCTGGCAGGGCAAGGGGATATTCAAGACGCTGCACATCAATCTTTCGGCATCATCGGTCGAGAATCACCAATTCTGCGAGATCCTGGAGGGTATGCTGGCCACCACCCCGTCGCCCGTCGACCCCCACTACCTTGGCATCGAACTCGTCGAATGGAGCACGATCCAGGACATCGAATCGGCGCGCGCCCTCATTATAGGCTGCCGCACGCTCGGCATCTCCGTGGCCCTGGACGACTTCGGCACGGGCTACGCGTCGCTCCAGCATCTGCGATCGCTCCCCATCGACAGCATCAAGATCGACCGCACCTTCATAGCGGGGCTTGCCGAGGATCCCGCCGACCGCGTCCTCGTGCAAAGCATGATCAACGCGGCTCAGGCCTTCGGTATCGAGGCGGTGGCCGAGGGCATAGAGACCGGCGAGCAAAAACAAATCCTCATGGCCATGGGTTGCACTCGGGGGCAGGGCTACCTCTTCGCCCGGCCCATGCCCGAAGACGAGCTGTGGCCGGATGCGTCCGAGCCCCACTAAAGGCACAGCACGGCATCCCATTCCCGGCTGATCGCACGAGGAGACAGCGACAACCGAGGCGGGCCTTGATCTTGATCACAGCCGCCACGATTTCCCGGGTCGCCACCTTCGTCTTCAGGCCTCATACTGGCGCCAATCGCCATGAGCGCCTAGGCTAATGGCAGACCTTTGGGGAACGCCGTGGGGACAGGAATCGCACTGGCGGTCTTGGCGGCGGTGGCACTCGCCATCGAACTTTCGTCCATGACCTTTTATCTGATTGCCGTGGCGCTGGCCCTGGCCGCGGGGAGCGCGGTCGCGCTTGCAGGAGCGGGTTCCTCGTGGGCGCTCGCCACGGTCGCCCTCGGCGCGTCCGCAGGGCTCCCGGCGGCCCACATCGCGCGCAAACGTCTATCACGCCCGACGCATGAATCCGAGGAGCTAAACGACCCGGATGCCGGACACCTCGTACGCGTGGAATCTGTCGCGCCCGAGGGCCTGCGGGTCGCCTACCGCAACAGCTCGTGGACAGCGCGCCTCACGGACCAGTATCGCGATATGACGGTCTCCCCAGGTGACCTTCTGACCATCGTCCACCGTGACGGCAATGATCTTCTGCTTGCGCCGCCTACGGCGCGGGCCTCGATACGACAATAAAAAGGCGACCTTGAAGGAGGAGCCATGGGAGCAGGCATCGTCATTGTAGTGATCTTGGCGTTCATCGCGCTATTCATCGTGATCAAAGGTATACGGGTCGTCCCCCAGCAACGCGCGTTCGTTCTCGAGCGCATGGGTCGTTTCCACGACATATTGCAGCCCGGACTCAACATTATTTTCCCCTTGATCGACCGGGTTGCGTATCGCTTCGACCTGCGCGAGACACCGATCGATGTGCAAAAGCAGGTCTGCATTACCCGGGACAACACTCAGATCGCGATCGACGGGGTCTTATATCTGCAGATCACAGACCCCAAGGCCGCGGCCTACGGGACCACCAACCCGACGACCGCCATGATCCAGCTCGCGCAAACCATCCTGCGGGCCGACGTCGGCAAGCGCGCCCTGGATGAGGTCTTGTCGCAGCGTGCCGAACTGAACGCGACGGTCGTACAGGAACTCGACCGGGCGGCGGTCACCTGGGGCCTCAAGGTCTTGCGCTACGAGATCCGCGACATCACCCCCCCTGCGGACGTGGTGCGGGCCATGGAGCTCCAGATCACGGCCGAACGCGAGAAGCGGGCCACCATCGCCACCTCCGAGGGCGCCAAGCAGCAGGCCATCAACATTTCGGAGGGCGAAAGGCAACAGGCCATAAACCGTGCCGACGGCGCACAACAGGCGCAGGTCCTGCGCGCCCAAGGCGAGGCCCAGGCGATCCTGCTCGTAGCCAAGGCGACCGCCGAGTCCTTGAAGATCGTAGGCGACAGCCTGAAAGACGAAAGCGCGCGCCAGGCGATGGCCATGCGCGTCGCCGAGTCGTTCATAAGCCAATGGGGCGCGATCGCCAAGGAGTCGAACGTCATGATCGTGCCCGCCGACATGGGCGATCTGTCGAAGATGGTGGGCACGGCATTTCGCATCACGGAAGGCCTGAAGACCACGCCCGATCCGCGTGGCGGGAGGTGACGCCTCGCGAGGCGCCGGGCCAGGTCCCGCTCGTCCTTGACACGCGCGCCGGCTTTCGCCATTCTCGGCCGATCGTGAACGGAAGCACATGCTCGCCTATCCCCACATAAATCCCGTCGGATTTCATATAGGCCCGATACCGATCCACTGGTACGGCCTCCTCGAAATCATAAGCTTTGTCATCGGCACGATCTGGCTGATCCGGCGCGGGCGCCGCGCCGAGTGGCAATGGACGAAGGAGCAGGTCCTCGACCTCGAATACTATCTGTCCGTGGGGGCCATCGCTGGCGGCCGCCTGGGCTATGTCCTGTGGTATGACCTGCCCTACTACCTCGGCCATCCGATCCAGATTTTGGAGGTCTGGGACGGGGGCATGTCCTTCCATGGCGGCCTCATAGGCGTCATCCTCGGCTGCTGGGTCTACGGCCGCAAACACGACCGATCGGCGATGGCTGTGCTCGACTTCGTGGCGCCAGCGGCCCCCATCGGGCTAGGCCTTGGGCGGCTTGCGAACTTCATCAACGATCAATTGTTCGGGCGCGTGAGCCACCTCCCGTGGGCGGTGATCTTTCCTGCGGGCGGCCCCGAGCCCCGTCAGCCCTCGCAGATCTACGAGTTTTTGTTGGAGGGGGTGGCGCTGCTCATCATCCTCGCGGTCTACGGCCGCAAGCGCCGCCCGACGGGCGCAGTCGGCGCCCTCTTCGTCCTCTTCTATGGGATCTTCCGCTTCCTGGTCGAATACACGCGCCAACCCGACATACAGCTAGGCTTCGTGCTCGGAAGGCTCGATATGGGACAGGTTCTGTCGGCACCCATGATCCCGATCGGGATTGCGCTGCTCTACTGGGCCTACCGCGGCGGCTTCGAGACACCTGAGCGCAATCGCGCAGCGGGCGGGTCCGCATGACCGCGGCTCCCGAAAAGGCCGGCGCGCGCATGAGCGCCACGCGTGGAGCGGAGAGCTCCGCCACACGCCGCTTCGCACGCGTCATGATCGGCTTCACGATCCTCTACGGCCTCCTGGCCGCGATCCTGAGTTTCCATATCGTAGTCGAACAGCAAGCCGTCCGCCGGCACCTGGACACAGCGCTACGCGTGCGCCCTGTCGGGCCCTTTGCGTCGATACGGGCATCGCGCGCCGTAGCCCGCGCCTTCGTGGCACGCCTGAACGCGGCCTTCGGACACAACCCCTGCGGGCCGGGGCCTGCCTTCGCTCTCGCAAGGCCTCACGCCATGGCGCGCCGCGACTGTCTCGTGGTCATAGCGCCTGGCCGCCACCGCCTCCATGTGCGCGCCTATGACACCCAGGGTCACCACATGGACAATGTCTTCGAACGCCTGAATCCGCCCCCGCGCCACTTATAGGCGGCGAGCCTGCGACATAGCGCGTGACATCTCGGCCCTCTTTCCCCACTGACACGACCGACCGCGGCTCCCACAAGCCGCGCCTCGTGTCGGCCAACCTTTGCGTCCCGTCAGCCTCCCGTCATATCCTGACAGCCATGATGACCCCGACCCCCGTCGACCGGATGCGGGGCGCCCGCGCGTTGCGGGCCCCGGCGCGCCGCTAAATCTAGCCCACGGAGCCGCACCCCGTGTCGACGCCCACGCCCCCAGCCCCCTCATCGCCGCCTCGCCCGGGACGGCGCTTCTGGGTGCTGCTTGCGCTTGCCATCGCGGCTTTGAACGGCCTGCTCGCGATCGGGGCCTGGACGTGGTGGACCTGGGACCATCTCCCCCGCGTGCGCGCCCTCGAGGACTGGCACCCCGAGCAGCCGCTGCGCATTTATGCCGCGAACGGCGAACTCCTCCAGGCCATCGGGCCGCAGATCCGATTCGCGCTGCCGCTCCAGAAGATCCCGAAGGGCCTCCAGGAGGCCTTCATCGCCGCCGAGAACGGCAAGTTCTATAGCCGCGACCCCCTGTATTACCCGGTGAGCTACCCAGGCATCCTGCGCGCCGCCTTCGTTGACATTCTGCACATGGCGCCCGTGCAAGGGGCGAGCACCATCACCGAGCAGGTCGCGCGGAATTTCTATCTCTCGCCCAAAAAGACGATCGCGCGCAAGGCGGCGGAGATCCTGCTCGCCTACAAGCTCGCCGACCGCCTCAACCGCGGGCAGATCCTCGACCTCTATCTGAACAAGATCTATCTCGGGCAGGGCGCCTATGGGGTCGAGGCCGCGGCCCGCACCTATTACGGCAAGAACGTCTCACAGCTTTCGCTCGCCCAAGAAGCGACCCTGGCCGGGCTCCCCGCCGCGCCCTCGTACTTCAACCCGGTGAAGAACCCGCAGCTCGCGCGCAAGCGCCGTGATTACGTCCTGCACCAGATGTACGCCGACCATGACATAAGCCACCGCGCCATGGTCGAGGCCGAGGCGCAACCCGTGCGCACGCGCTACCACGCGCCCGCCAACAATGTCGCACCCTACGCCACCGAGTGGATCCGCAAATGGCTCGTCAAGCGCTTCGGGGCGAACTTCACCTATCGGCGCGGGCTGCGCGTCTACACCACGATCTCCCGCAAGGACCAGCGGGCCGCCGACAGGAGTCTCGCCGTGGGGCTCGAGAACTACGCCATGGGCCTGGACAGTCTCGACCCGAAGACCTGGGCGGGGCCCGTGGCGCTCTTGAAGGGCAAGGCCCTCAAAGCGGCGCTTGCCGGTGGCCGCCCGCCCCAGCTCCCGGATCGGGATCCGGCCAATCTGCGCTGGGGGGTGGTCGTAAAGAGCAACGCCAAGGAGGCGAGCGTGCGCCTCGAGGGACAGAGGACTGTTATCCTCGATGGACGAGACATCGCCTGGGTGCGGCTCGCCCCACGAGGCCTGCAGGCGTCCGCCGTCGATCAGGTCCTGAAACCGGGTGACCTCGTATGGCTGCGCCACTATGTCGCGGACACAGGCGCAGGCGCTGGCAACCGCCAGTGGGCGGGGACCGCCGTGTGGCACCGCGTGCCGAATGCCGGCTGGCAACTCACAGTGGTGCCCAAGGCCCAGGGGGCGCTAGTCTCCATCGACGCCAAGACCGGGGCGATCCTGGCCTTGAGCGGCGGCTACAGCTATAAATTGAGCCACTTCGATCGTGCGCTCTACGCCTATCGGCAGCCGGGATCGGGTTTCAAGCCCTTCGTCTACGCGGCCGCCATGGACGGTCCGGCCTTGAAGGCCGCGGGCGTCCGTCATTACCTCACACCGGTCTCGCTCATCAAGGACACCCCCCTCTCCGTACACTTGGCCGACGGCACCGACTACCGCCCGACGAATTACAGCAACACCTTCTCGCGCACACCGATCGCCGTGTGGCAGGACCTGGCGGACTCCCACAACGTCCCGAGCGTGCGTCTCTTGCTGCACATCGGCATCCCGTTTGCCGCATCCTACGTCCACCGCTTCGGCTTCCCGACCCAGCAGATCCCACAGGTCCCATCGATGGTGCTCGGCTCCGGGGACTACACCCCCATGCAGATCGCACGCGGCTACGCGGTGTTCGCAAACGGCGGCCGCCGCCCCCGGCCCTACCTCATCTCGCGCATCCAGACCGCGAGCGGCGAGCACATCCCGCTTGGCGACTGCGCGCTCGGCTATAAGTCCACGCCCGACACAAAGACCGCCATCCCGCCGGGGGTCGCCTTCCTTATGACGCGCATGATGGAACGTGTCATACGCCAGGGCACCGGGGTCGCGGCCCAGATCCTTCATCGCCGGGCGCTCGCCGGCAAGACCGGCACCACCAACGACGAGAGCAACGCGTGGTTCACGGGCTACAATCCGCAGGTGGTGACGACGGTGTGGGTGGGCTATGACGACAACCACAGCCTGGGACGCTGGGCGGCGGGCGCCCGCGAGGCGCTCCCCATCTGGATACACTTCATGAAGACGGCCCTTCGCGGCCAGCGGGGCCTGCGCTTCACCATACCGCCTACGGTCGTGCGCCGGCACTACGACCCCAAGACCGGCGGCCTTGCCTACTCAGGTCGCCACGAGGCCTACTTCCTCAAGGGCTACCTGCCGGAGAACGGTGGATCGGGCCTCGGGGTCATCAAGAACTTCCTCCATAGGCTCGCGAACTTCCTGTAGCGAGACCCCGCACGCAGCCGCCGGTTGACCTCTCCGTCACAACACGCCCCCGCGGGCCAGGCCTCTTGCCCATGGAGGAACGCACGCCAAGGAGCGACCCGGAGGCCCTGAACCTCAACAACCCGGATACTTTTGCCGGACCCGCTCCTGAAGGGCGCGGTCCGGCTTCGCCCCCACATCGTCATACTCGCCGATATCCCACGTCATGAAGGCCGCCAGATCCTGGGCGAGTTCCGCGATGACCTCACGCAGTTCCAAGGGCTCGAGAAAGGAGGGCGGAATGGCCTCAACCCCCCACAAGGCCCCCAGGATGTTCCCGGTGATCGAGCCGGTCGAATCGGAGTCGCCGCTATGATTCACCGCGCGTATGACGCCGTCGGCGAAGTCCTGCGCGGTGAGCGCGCAATAGACCGCAATACCCAAAGCCTCCTCGGCGATCCAGCCCCCGCCGATGCGAGCGATGGCCTGAACGGGATTGTCAGAAAGACTTGCCGCGCACGACTCGCCCTGCGTCAATGCCTCCTCGGTCTCCCGTCCCTCCGGCTCGTCGGCGAGACATTCATGGACGACGGCCAGGGCCTCCTTGAGATCGCGCCCCTGGACGACCTCGGCGATCAAGACCGCAAACGCCCCGGCGGCTATATAGCCGGTCGGGTGGCCGTGGGTAAGGGCCGCGAGCGACTTGCCAAGCCTCATCGTCTCGCGTGGCGCGGCACCCTGCTGCCCCAAGACCAGACCGACGGGCGCCATGCGCATCACACCCCCGCAACCCTTGCTGTCATTGCAGGCCGGATCCCCCATGGACCGCATCGCCCGAAGCGCGGCAAGACAGGTCTCCCCCGGCCCCCGGCGATGATGGAGATCCGCGTGAGAATAAAGCCAGCCCGCCCTGTCATCATCCTCGTCGCCCCATGGCGCCTGTCTGCTTTGGGTCTTAAGCCAACGGGCATAGGCGGCCGCCACCATGCCCTCGGTACTTGCAATGCCCCTCCTCATCAGACGGACATGCCGGCGTATCAGGCCCTCGGCGGTAAAGAGCGTCATCTGGGTGTCGTCCGTGATCGCGCCCAGGCGCCCGTAGGCCGGCGCGTAGGACGTGATCCCGGCGGGCCCGAAGCGTTGGATGATTTCCGGATACTCAAGAAACTCCACCGGCGCACCCAGGGCGTCACCCACCGCACCGCCCAAAAGACACCCCGTGAAACAGCGGCCCAAAGAATCGCTTCCCAATTTCAAGTCCCCACGATGCAACGGGCTCATACAACGACAGACCTCTTCGTCACATACATCTACGCAAGCCCCCATGGCCTCGGCCGACCTCGGGCCGCCAGCAACTGAGCAACTCCTCACATCAACCGCTCCCGATAAATGTCCACTGTTCTCAAAATCGCCGCCATATTAAAGTCGTCCCAAAGGTCAGCAATGGAGCCCGATTCTTGGACACTAGATCAGGTGGATATCTGCCCTTACAGGTACGCAACAAGGAGCAGAAATCCTATGAGCAAGACCGGTCGTAATCACGCCCCGCAATTCAAGGCCAAGGTGGCCCTCAAGGCCCTGGCTGGGGAAAAGACCATCCACGAGATCGCAGCCAAACACCAAGTCCATCCCAACCAGGTGACCCAGTAGCGTAGGCAGCTCATCGACCAGGCGGTAAGCCTCTTTGGCAAGGCCGCCCTGGGGGTCGATCCCGCGGGGGACCGGGAGGCGCTGTTGGCTAAGATCGGACAGCTGACAGTCACAGGCTTTGGCGGTTTATGCCATGCACCGAACTGTTGAGCGACGCTCGGGGACCGCGCATCCGTATGAGCGACCCCGGATGATTGTTGTTAACAGCGCGACGCGAACTTCCGACGCGAGCTTCCAAAGATCCGGCGCCGACGAAGGCTTTTATCCGTGGCGATGCCGACGCCCTTTCCGCTCGCGCTTCAGATACAAAATCACCCCAAACCCCGCCAGATTCGCCAGTCCCATCACGACGATAAACGCGATCCAGTATTCACTCATGCGTGGCCCCTTAATCGCCCAAGAATGACGGCACCCATATCGCGAACCATTGTAAATTCGCAAACCCTATACCGGCAAGAACCAGCTTTACCCAAGCCACAGGATGCGCGTCCAGAGCCGTATAACCAAATGCTCCGAACTCAGCAAAAGCCATAAGGTTAAACACGCCATCGATGTACTTTAACTGATCGTTGTTCATTGGTTACCCGAAGCCGCCCATGGGATCATCTGCCGAAAACAGCGTGTGTGTTTCTGGAACATTGGGGACCTTGCGTTCCACGGTGGCGATAACCCCCATAACGCGAGACCCCTGAAAGAGTCGCGACCTCGCCTCGTGGCGTAGTTTACGGACAGGCAGACACCGCGATATCGGTCGCCTTGCAGGGCCCACCAAAGCCGTTTGAGAAAATCCAGGCGCACGCGCACCCACCCTCTCCGGCCCTCCGAGGCCAGCCAGACAAGAACGGCATCCGGCGCGTTATCACCGTTTTGATCCCGGAGATGAGGGACGCCCCGCCCTCATTCAGACTCGAACTGGTGGTGCGGCCCAGGTGTCCCCACGGGATTGCCGCGATTTCCCCGCGACGCCTCGCCTTCTGGATCACCCAGGCGATTGATGTTTGGGCGAACCTCGGCGTCGCAATTGACTTGTATGGCGGATGCTTGGTCGAACCACAACCCTTCGAGCGAACGAGCACTGACCCATTCTCGGGTCTCTACCGGTAAGCCGACGCGAACACTTTATTGTGGATGGCCCTCCTGCCACCAGCCCGCCAAGCGGAGGGGCGTGATGCTCGCTAAGGGGTTCTCTGACGCATAGGTTTTATGGTGCCGGTGAGACGAATCGAACGCCCGACCTACTGATTACGACTCAGCTAAATCCCGCCTACCATCCATCCTACATGAAACCCCATCCCTTTTAATTCTCTTGAATGTCCCTTGTTTTAAGCCTATTCTTCGTCCCAAGTTGTTTGAGTCGAATTGACGCCGCAATCCTACACCCGTCCTACGTGGGTCCTACACGGAGGAACGCCTATGAAGATCACCAAGCGGACAGTAGACGCCCTGATACCCCCGGAGAAGGGCTACGCGCTCCACTGGGACGATGAGATCAAAGGCTTTGGGGTCCGCATCACGGAGAGTGGTGCGTGCTCCTTCGTGCTGGAGAAGAGCATCAGCGGCAAGCATCGGCGCATGACGCTCGGCCGGTATGGCGATGTCACCGTGGAATAAGCCCGCACGGACGCCAAGGTGAAGGCCGGACTCATCGCATCGGGGGGCGATCCGGTAGCGGACAAGCGCCGTGCCCGCGCTGCCGAGGTGAAGCTTGGGGAGGCCCTGGCCGATTACTTTACGTCGCGCAAGAATCTCAGCCCCAAGACCGTGCATGACATGCGGGCGACTCTTGAGTGGGGCTGCCCGATCTGGCTGACCCTGCCCACGGCCCGGATCACGCGCACCATGGTCGAGCGCCGCCATAGGGAGTTAGGCGAGAAGGGACACGGGGGGCCGCGAATAAGTGGGGGCGCTATCTGCGGGCACTCCTGAACTTTGCGGCCAGTAAGTACACCGATGCCGAGGGGCAACCCATTCTCACGGATAACCCCGTCAAGGTGCTATCGAGCACGCGGGCTTGGTACCGCGTGGAGCGCCGCCAAAGCGTGATCCAGCCGCACCAACTGGCCGCATGGTGGGGGGCCGTGCAGGGTCTACGAAATACCACTCACCGCGACTACTTCATAACCCTGCTACTCACTGGCCTACGCAAAGAAGAAGCCCGCACGCTGCAATGGGCGGACGTGGATTTTCAGGCTCGGACGCTCACCGTCCATGGCACCAAGAACCACTCAAGCCACACCCTGCCCATGGGTCCATATCTCGCAAGCCTACTCAATGCCCGCGAGCGCCTGGGGCCTTCGGTATTCACGTCCACGCAAGGCCAGATCGGCAACCTGCGCTACAGCCTGGAGGGGATCGCCAAGGCATCAGGCGTCAAGTTCATGATCCATGACATGAGACGCACCTTTGCGACTCTCGCGGAGTCTCTGGACGTACCGAGCTACGCCCTAAAACGCCTGATGAACCACAAGACCCAAGGGGACGTGACCGGGGGCTATCTCGTAATCACCACGGAACGGCTGCGGGCACCCATGGAGAAGATCGAGGACTTCGTATTGAAGGCGGCCAAGATACGGGAAAGCGCCGAGATCGTGGCCCTGGACCGGGCTTTGTGACTCCGAAAAGGGGCTTGGCGCGACTCCCTATACGTCTTATACTGTAACCTATAAGGTGGCGGCATGATCCAGAGCTTCCGGCATAAGGGTCTCAAGCTGTTCTATGAGACGGGCAGTAAGGCCGGGATAGTCGCCGACCATGCCAAACGGCTGCGCGTGCTTCTCGCCCGCCTGGACGCTGCAAGCAAGCCCGAGGACATGAATCTGCCGGGAGCGCGCCTACACCCATTGAGCGGCGAGTGGCGCGGTTACTGGGCGGTCAACGTGTCGGGCAACTGGCGGTTGATCTTTCGGTTCGAGGGGGCGGAAGCCCATGACGTGGATTACCGCGATTATCATTGAAGGAGCTTGTTATGATGCATAATCCTCCCCATCCTGGCGAAGTCATACGTGAGCTCTGCTTGGAACCCTTGGGTTTGTCAGTTACGGCGGCTGCCGAGGCGCTGGGCGTGACGCGCAAGGCACTCTCCGAGATCCTGAACGGGCATACCGGGATCGCCCCGACCATGGCCCTGCGGCTTTCTCTGGCATTTGGTGGCAGCGCCGAAAGCTGGCTCATGCAGCAGGCGCAATACGACCTTTGGCGGGTAGGCAAGAATCCGCCCAAGGTTCGACGTATCGCATAATAGACCCATGGTCCACGTCGCCGATCTCCCTGACCGTGTGCCGGGCGAGTGCGTCTGGCGCGACCGCCTGCCGGACGTTGACCCTGAATTGCTCGCGGCACTCAACCGAAGCGGCAAGAACCGCGTAGACAATTTCCTCGTTCTCGCTTTCCGAGATATAGACCGGGGCCGCGTAAAGGGCCTGACGTGGCCGGCCGGCTGGAAGAACGGGGCCGGGCACCCCGTCAAGCGATTGGCCGATCACATGGACATGTTCCAGAGAGAGGGATACGAAAGCGCACGGCGCATGCGTGACACCTTGCCGGAGCTGCGGCGCATCATAGCAAGCCTCAAGAAGGCCGAGACGGCCCTTGAGTCGGTACCGGCCCGCCCTGGCGCGCCCCTGTCCCACCTGCGGGCGACTCAAGGGAGCCCGTGGACGCCGTGGGAACTGCAAACGACGCTCCAGACGCCAAACCGCGACCATCTGCCCGCCCTGCGCGTCATCATTGAGCGGACGCAGAAACTGTACAACGAGACAAAGCGCGGCCCCATAAAACGCTTCGCGGAGCGGTTTATCCTCGTTCGCAACATACCCCGTAGACTGATGCGCGAGCAACGCGTCCTGGCGCTCGCGTATCTGGTTAAAGCCTACCATCTCGATACCGGACGGATACCAACCCTCGTTAGCGAGGACTGGCAACGCGCCCCCGCCAAAGGCAGCTTTGATGCCTATCTATCAACGTTCTGTTGTCTCGCGATTGTGCCCGAGGGCGCTATGCGCGAGCTATTCAAGCACCACAAGCCCCAACCCTAACCCTCGCGGCACTGTCAGATTTCGGGCACTTTTTGCCAAAAGTGGCCCCGTGTTACGACACCCGCCTTCCGGCATGCTCACCCCTGACTTCAAACAAACAGGGGTATCGAAATGTTACAGCAAGCACTATCTGCCACATTATCCGCCATTGAACCCGACGCGCTTTACACCCAACTTGAGTTAGCCCCGGTCCTGCGTAAGTCGATTGCCTGGTTCGAACGGAGCCGCTGGGCGGGCACTGGCCCTGCGTATGTAAAGGTCGGTCGCCAGCCTCTCTATCGCGGCTCCGATGTTTTGGCGTGGCTAGATTCGCGCACTCGCGTATCGACCTCGGATCAGGGGGCCGCATGAGCGCCCGCACGGCTCGCCGAAAGGTGGCGGTGATCCTGTTTCGGATCGCTAACCTCCTTCGCCCAAGAAGTCACCGCTTCGTAAGAAGCCGGGCGCGAAGAAGGTCGGCCGCAATACCAAGACGAGCACGGGATTTTATTGACGTTTCTTAACCTTTCTTAACCTTCGGTAGCACTTCGGGATAAAGGCGCGGTGCTATTAACGAATGTTAACTTTTGTGTACGTCCCAGCCCGTTTCACGGCAGCCGGCGATACGCCGTGTGCCGTGGCGAGACGGTCGGCGGTATCTGGCAAGCAAGGATCAAGTTGAGCTTTGCTTGATCCACCGATAGCACCCGCTTCGGCCTTTGTTTTCTTCGCCCGGTTATACCGTCTGCCAAGCAAGAGCTTGAAGGCGTCGGGGGTGAGATTGCAGCGCCCCAACTGATTGGCATCCATCCAGTCTAGCCGCCAACTGTTGCCAACGGCTGGACTGGGTTTTGGTGACGCCGAGATCGGATAGGGTTGGGGGTGGATTAGCAGAAACCGGTAGCACCGTGCTACCGGTTTTCTCGGTGGGTCTTCCCCCCTCAGCCTTCACCGCCGCCGCCAGTAACTCCCCGGCCCGTCGTTCGGCGCGAACCTTAATCTCCGTGGCCCAAGCGAGCAATCCCGTGGAGCGGCCTTTTCGTATCGTATCAACCGTATCGTAGCGTAGCGTATCAATCGTATCGTATCGGACGAATCCCAGCGGTAGCGGTATGGTCGGCGTCTCTGGCCGCACCCTGGCCAAGGTGGAGCGCATCGAGCGCGAGGGGGTGCCGGAGGTATTTCAGATAGGTTTCGGACAGGTTTCTGACAGGGCGCCAGAATCCATAAGCGTAATCAAATCAATGGTGTAGCGCTAACAACTCTCACGATTTCCGACAGGGTGTCGGCATGATTTCCGATAGGGTATCGGATATTTTTATGAGCGGTGGGGGCAGGGCGAAGGCCGAGCACAGCGGTACCGGCACAGGCTGGCCGATCCGTGGGCAAATATCCCCGAAATCGCTCCTACGTCCTACACTGGTCCTACACTGAAAAACTGGCTCTTCGGTGAATCGCTGTAAGTCATTGATTTATATGGTGCCGGTGAGACGAATCGAACGCCCGACCTACTGATTACGAATCAGTTGCTCTACCGACTGAGCTACACCGGCTTGGTGGCCCGCTACTATAACCGTTGGGCCACGGAAAATGAAGGCTTCAGGCGACCGTCTCGGCCGCGGGGCGCAACCGCACGATCACCTCCACCCCCTCCACCTCCGTCCCCTGGGGCAGGGGCGGAAGGCCGTCGACCGACATCGTGTGCTCCTCTATATCGAAGAGTTCACCGGTTTCGACGTTGTAGAAGTGGTGATGGGGCGCCGTATTCGAGTCGTAGACCACCCGGTTCGGGTCGATCACGACCTCGCGTATGAGGCCTTTTTCGGCGAACACGCCGAGGGTGTTATAGACCGTGGCCTTGGAGACGTGCGATCCATCGCGGTTCACGAGCCGAAAAACGTCCTCGGCTGCCATGTGTATCCGCCGATGCAAGAGAAGCCGCGCGATATCGACCCGCTGAGCCGTGGGATTGATCCCGCGGTCGCGCAATAGATCCGCCAACTCCTGACTCGTGTGGTCCTGAAAAGCTCTCACGACTTTATTTTAGCACAGGGGCATCGCGCGCGCCCTCCGCTACCCGGTCCAAGCCGTAGGGGCGCGGGTCGAGGGTCCCGTCCCGCTCCAGAACGAGATCGGCCGCGAGGCGGGCCGAGGCGGGCGCGAGCACGATCCCGTTCCGGAAGTGCCCCGTGCTTACGAAAAGCCCTCGAATCTCCGGATGCTCCCCGATGAAGGGGACCCCGTCGGGCGACGAGGGCCGCAGGCCCGCCCACTGGTGGGTGACAGGGTACGCGGCCAGTTCAGGCCAGATGCCATGGGCGGCGGCGATCAAGTCATCCCGTGCCACCTCGGTCGTTTCCTTCACGAAGCCCACGCTCTCCATGGTGCTCCCGACGAGGACCGCCCCATCGCGCCGCGGCACCAGGTAGCGGCCGCCCTTCAGGATCATGGGCTTAAGAAACCCTGGCGGTGTCTGGATGACAATCATCTGCCCCCGCATCGGCCGCACCGGCAAGGCAAGACCGTACCGTTCGAGGAGGCTGCGCGTCCACGCCCCGCCGCACACGACGACCCGGGAGACCGCGATCGTCTCCCCGTTCACCACAAGCCCCGTGAGGCGCTCGCGCTCGCGGGTGACGCCCTCGACCATAGTCTCTTCATGAATCGCAATCTTCAGTATACGAAGCTCCGCCTCCAAGGCACGCAGGAGGCGCGGGCTGCGCACATGGGCCACGGCCGGCATCCAGAAGCCTGCCCCGTCGACACCGCGATCGGGGCAGATCTCGCCGAGGCTCTTGGGCTCGAGCGACACCGTGAAGTGATCGGCCCAGCGCCGCGCCTCGGTCCCCTCGTCCTCGCCCAGGCGCATGAGGCCCGAGGGCGTCCATTCCGGGTCGATGCCAGTAGAGCGCGCCAAGGACTCGCAGAGGGCCGGATAGGCCTCCATGCTCGGCTGCGCGAGACGCGTGACGGGGTCGGGATAACGCCAGGGATGCAGGGGCGACAATATGCCACCGGCCGCCCACGAGGCCTCGCGCCCAAGGTGCCCCTGCTCGAAAAGCCGGACTTCGTGACCCGCCAGGGCCAGTTCACGGGCGGTCAAGAGGCCTATGACGCCGCCTCCCACGACAACGATCGGACGGGTTCGCACGAGTAGACTCTCACATGTCAGGCCCCCCGCAAGACGTCACGGGGGGCGGGGCTTTGGACCTTTGCCTTCAGGTCCCCGGTATTACGAGCGACGCGTGGCGGCCCGCGCCAAGGCCTTGGGTAGCGAGAAGACCACGGTCTCGGCGGGCCCCTCCTCTTCCTGCACCAAACGCGCGCCCCACTCCCCCAAGCGACGTATCACTGCCTCCACGGCATGTTCGGGCGTCGAAGCGCCCGCAGTAATGCCCACGGCACTGCTTTGCGTAAACCAGGCGCACTCCAGCCCCTCGGCCCCCTCCACGAGGTAGGCCGGCACCCCCATGCTTTCGGCGAGCTCGCGTAGACGGTTGGCATTGGAGCTGTGCGCGGAGCCCACCACCACCACGACATCGCAGTGGCGGGCCAGCGTGCGCACCGCGTCCTGGCGGTTCTGGGTCGCGTAGCAGATATCATCGGTGCGCGGGCCCCGGGCCTCCGGGAAGCGCGCGCGCAGCACTTCTATGAGGCGCGCCGTGTCCTCAACGGACAAGGTGGTCTGCGTGACATAAGCAACGCGCGCCGGATCCTTCACAGGCACCGTGGCAAGATCATCCTCGGTCTCGATCAGATAAACTCCGTCACTGACCTGCCCCAGAGTCCCCTCGACCTCCGGATGCCCCGCGTGACCAATCAAGAGACATTCGTGGCCGGCCTCCCGCCAGCGGATGACCTCCCTGTGAACCTTGGAGACCAGGGGGCAGGTGGCGTCGAACACCGTGAGTTCGCGCTCGCGCGCCGCCTCGGTCACAGCGCGGGCCACGCCGTGGGCACTGAACACCACGCGCGCCCCCGCCGGCACATCCGCCAGATCCTCGACGAATACCGCGCCTTGCGCGCGCAAGCCCTCGACAACAGTCTTATTGTGGACCACCTCGTGCCGCACATACACCGGCGCCCCGAACTCCTCCAACGCGCGCTCGACTGTCGCTATGGCCCGTTCCACGCCTGCGCAGAAGCCCCTCGGATTTGCGACATAGATCCTCATACTCGCTCCTCGGAGACGCTCAGTTGCCCCCGACCGCCACGACATCGACATCGAATATCAGATCGTGGCCGGCAAGGGGATGACTGAAGTCAACCTCGACACCCGCCTCCGCCACCGCCACCACCTGTCCCATGGCCTCGCGGCCATCAGGCAGTGTAAAGCTAAACGCCATGCCTGGGATAAGATCAATGTCCACCGGGAAGTCCTCGCGCGGCAGGATCTCGCGGGCATTATCCTCTTTCTCCCCATAAGCGTCCGCGGCGGCTACGAAGAAGCGGCCGCGCTCACCCGCAGCTAGCCCCACAAGGCAGCGCTCGAGCCCCTCCGGCAGATCGCTGCGCCCTATGACCACCTCCCAGGGCGCCTCATGCGGCTCGGTCCCCTCGACGCGAGTCCCATCGGCGAGCGACAAGATGAATCGTAGTGCCACCCGCGACCCGAAGCCGATCCGCGCCACGCGCAGTTACTCCTTTTTCGCCGTGCCGCGCTGCCCGCGCCAGGCGTCGACGCCAAGGAGCACAGCCCCGACCGTGATCGCGCTGTCGGCCAGATTGAAGGTGTACCAGTGCCAGGCGCCGATGTGGAAATCGATGAAGTCCACCACCTCGCCCAGCCGCACGCGATCGGCAAGATTACCGGCAGCACCGCCCAGGATCAGCATCAGCGCAATCGCGGTCAGGCGGTCGCGGCGGCCGCCACGGGCGAGAAAAACGATGATGGCGGCGACGATCGCCACGGCCACGGCGATGAAAAAGGCGTTTTGCCAGCCGTCAGCGTTACTTAGAAAACCGAACGCGGCCCCGCGGTTGTAGACCAACACCAAATTCAGAAAGCCCGTGAGATGGACGGGCGCCTGCGCCAGATACTGGACAGCCAAGACCTTGGTCCATTGATCGAGCGCGAATACAGCTACCGCAATTAGGAGATAGCCGAGCACCTAGGCGTACCTCCGGGCCTGCGCGACACCGGTCAGCGTGTCCCGACAGCGCCCGCAGAGTTCGGGGTAATCGGCAAACACACCCACTTCCGGCCTATGATGCCAACAGCGCGCGCACTTGGCGTGCGGCGAGGGCCCTACGACTGCGAAGAGGTCGCCTCGCTCGGTGGAGGCCGCCCCCTCGGGGCACGCATCGAGCGCGTGCAACCGTGCCTCCGAGGTGATGAACACGTAGCGCAGTTCACCCGCGAAATCGGCAAGCCGCGCATGGAGCTCGGGCCCAACGTAGAGATCGAGTTCGGCGTCGAGCGAGGAACCGACCGCACCACTCACCCGCAGCCGCTCGAGCTCCGGACCCACCGCCTGACGCAGATCGAGGAGCAAGGACCAAAAGGCGAGATCGTGAGCGCCCGTGGCCGGAACCTCGACATCGTGCCAGGTGTTCAAGAAGACGCTTTCGGCGCGTGCGCCCGGCATGTACTGCCAGACCTCTTCGGCCGTGAAGCTCAAGATCGGCGCCAAGTGGCGGACGAAGACCTCGAGCATGCGCCAAAGCACGGTCTGGGCGGAGCGGCGTTCGCGACTTTCCGTGGGTGAGGTGTAGAGCCTGTCCTTTAGGACATCGAGATAGAAAGCGCCGAGGTCGACCACGCAAAAATGGTGCAGCCTCTGGTACACGATGTGGAATTGAAAGTCTTCGTAGGCCTCACGCACCGTACGGTCGAATTCCGCGGTGCGGGCAAGCGCCGCCCGATCGAGCACCAGGAGATCGTCGAGCTCTACGGTATCTGTGTCGGGATTGAAGCCCGCGAGATTGGCGAGCAGATAGCGCGCGGTGTTCCGAAGTCGGCGATAGGCCTCGGTGACGCGCTTTAGGATCTCGGGTGAAAGCGACATCTCGGCACGGGTGTCAGTCGCGGCGACCCAAAGCCGCAGGACGTCGGCGCCCAGGGACTTCGTGATCTCCTGGGGCTCTATCCCGTTGCCTCGGGACTTGGCCATCTTCTGACCTTGAGCGTCGACCGTGAAGCCGTGGGTGAGGACCGCCTTGTAGGGGGCCTTCCCGGAATCGGCGACCGAGGTCAGAAGCGACGACTGGAACCAGCCGCGATGCTGGTCCGAGCCCTCGAGATAGAGATCCGCAGGGCGGGCGAGGTCGGGACGCACGGCGAGCACGCAAGCATGCGTCGAGCCCGAATCGAACCAGACATCGAGCACGTCGCGCAAGGCCTCGTAGTCTTGGGCTTCGGCGCCCAGCCAATCGGAGACCGGCCGATCGAACCAGCCGTCCACACCCTCCACCTCGATGACGCGCGCCACCTCCTCCATGAGGGCGTCGGTGCGCGGGTGCAGTTCGCCCGTCGTCTTGTGCAGGAAGAACGGAATGGGCACGCCCCACACGCGCTGGCGCGATATGCACCAGTCGGGCCGCCCGGCAACCATCTGCGCGATGCGCTGCTCGCCCCAGGAGGGCATCCAGCGCACCTTTGCTATCGCCGCCAAGGCGTCGCGCCTAAGGCCCGCGTCCTCAAGCGATATGAACCACTGGGCGGTCGCCCGGAAGATGATCGGGGTCTTGTGGCGCCAGCAGTGCGGGTAGCTGTGGGTGATGGTGTCCATGGCCCAGAGCGCCTCGCGCTCGCGCAGCACATCGACTAGGCGCCGGCCGCCATCGACGATCGAGAGCCCCTCCACGAAAGGCGTGCCCGGCAGGAAGCGCCCGTCGCCGCCGACCGGCCCCTCGACAGGCAGGTCCTCGCCGCTTGCGCGCGCGTAGGCACGGGCCGCCTGGTAATCCTCTTCGCCGTGCGCGGGGGCGATGTGCACAAGCCCCGTGCCGGCCTCGGTGGTGACGTGCGCGCCCGCGATCACAGGCACCGCGCGATCGAGGAAGGGGTGGGTGAGTCTGAGCCCCGTGAGCGCATCCCCGCGCACAGTGATATCCGTCGCCGCATCGTCTAGCTTATAGCGTACGGCGACCACCGCGGCGAGATCATCCGCCACCAGCCAATGGCCGCCATCTCTGCGCATCAGCCGATAGACGATGTCATCGTGCACGGCGACTGCGCGGTTCGCAGGTAGCGTCCAGGGTGTGGTGGTCCAGATGGGCAGCCATACGGATCCCGGGCGCGCCGCCGCTCCCAGGCGACGCCAGAAATCCGCCGTGTCGATCACGGCAAACGGCACGTCGACTGCGAGCGAGCGGTGATCGGCATAGTCGACCTCGGCCTCGGCCAGGGCCGACTGGCAGTCGATACACCAGTGCACGGGCTTTTCGCTGCGATAGACGTGGCCGCGCGCGCGGATGCGGGCAAGCTCGCGCACGATGCCTGCCTCGATCGCGTAATCCATGGTGAGATAGGGGTGGGCGAAATCCCCGAGCACGCCCAGCCGAACAAAGTCATCCCTTTGGGCCGCGACCTGGCGCGCCGCGTAGTCGCGACAAGCCTTGCGGAAGGTACGCGCGTCGACGTCGCGCCCGCACCGCCCGACCGTCTTCTCCACGGCCAGTTCGATCGGCAGCCCATGGCAATCCCAGCCCGGGACATAAGGGGCATCAAAACCGGCAAAGCCTTTCGCCTTGACGATGATGTCCTTCAGGACCTTGTTCACGGCATGTCCGAGGTGGATGGCGCCGTTCGCGTAAGGGGGGCCGTCATGCAGGACATAGCGCGGGTGACCGGCATGGAAGGCGCGCAGCTGCTCGTAAAGGCCGAGCCGCTCCCAGGCCTTAACCTGTTCGGGCTCGCGCGCAGGCAAACCGCCGCGCATCGGAAAGTCCGTATGCGGCAGATTGAGCGTGTTCTTGTAGTCCGCCGTCATGATCCCACTGTTCCCCGTTTGGCAAAAAAGCTTCGCGCCGACATCCGGTCCTGATCGATCTGCGCCGCGAGTGCTGCGAGCGACGGGAACCTGCGCTCCTCGCGCAGCCGCGCGAGGAAACGCACATCCAGGCGCCGTCCGTAGAGGTCACCTGCGAAATCGAGCAGATGGACCTCGAGTAATACCCGTCCCCCGCCCACCGTCGGACGTCGCCCGGCATTGGCGACCCCCGTGTATTCCCGGCCGTCATCGCTGCGCACCACGACGGCGAACACCCCAGTCAGGGGCGGAGGATCGGGCATGACGATATTGGCGGTGGGGAAACCGAGCTGTCGCCCACGGGCATCGCCGGCAACCACCACCCCCCGCCATCCGTAGGGTTCCCCGATAAGTCGCTCGGCCTCGCGCATGTCGCCGCGGGCAAGCGCCTCCCGCACGCGCGTACTGCTCACCCTCTGCCCGGTCTCGGTGAAGGTTGCCGTCGATTCGACGAAAAAACCGTGACGCCGGCCCACGTCCTTAAGTAACGCGAAATCCCCGGCGCGCCCCGCCCCGAAGCGAAAGTCGTCTCCAATGACGAGGCCGCGTGCGCGCAAAGCTCCTACTACCACGTTCTCCACGAAATCGATCGCCGCGAGATCTGCGAGCAACTCGTCGAAGCGCAGCACCATCACGAGATCGACGCCCGCGTCGCGGAACGCCCGAAGTTTCGCGGACAGCCGCATGAGTCGCGGGCGCGCCGTACCTCGCGCGAAATACTCCTGCGGTTGCGGCTCGAACAACATAAGGAGCGAGGGCGCGCCGCACTCCCGGGCACGCGCCTTCAGGAGCCCGACCAGCTGCCGGTGACCCTGATGAAAGCCGTCGAAATTCCCAATAGTGACGACCGCCCCACGATGACGGGGATGGACGTTGTATAGCCCCCGAATACACTCCATGCCGGCGCTAACCGAAAGCAAAAAAGCTTAAACTATCGCGAAGAGCGGGTCCAGGCAGGCCACGCGCAGACGGGCCGCCCGCGACCCTGCCTGGCTGGGCGTCATATCGGAAGGCGGGACTCACGCCCATCCGCCAAGGCAACCGCTCAACAGGCCCAATCCGGGTCCAACTCCTCGATTACCTCGCGCAAGGGACGGCGCGTGGCGTAATCCTCACGATAACTGTGATAATAGGCGAGACGCAATTCCGGGAAACGCCAGCAGAGATAGCCGTCGCCAGTGTCGAAATCCACGAGCCAGAGGCCCTTCACGACCACGCCCAAGCGACTCATCTTGCTCACCCAGCGCTTCACGACGCACGCGTAATCCTCTTCCACCTCATAGAGCGCGCCACTTCCCGGGGGGAGCGTCGACAACAAGCGACGCAGAGGCTCGAGCTCACGGTAAGCGCCATAGGTGATACGCCGCACCAAAGGAAAGAGTTCCTGGGCCTCCGCGAGGGTAAAGACGCGCGAGTCCCCGGGTGACCCGATCTGCCAAATTGCCGCTGTCATACGTCGTCCGCACCTATCGACTGCAACCGTAACGCCCCGGGACGAACCCCCAAAACCCACATCACTGTAACATAGAGGGCAAGTCCCGCCGCAATCCACGCGCCCAACATCAGAGCCCGCATCGCGCCCGAGGCCGCCTCATATACCTGCGGAGCGCGGTCGGCAAACCCGAGCACTCCGCCCATGACGGCGCTCGCCGAACCGACCTGAACCCAGAGCCGCGCCCAGCCGGGCCTGGGGTGATAGACCTGCTGGCGCCGCAGGCCGCGATAGAGCAGCCAGGCATTCAGTATGCCCGACAGGGATGTCGCAAGCGCGAGCCCCGCGTGCTTCAACGGCCATATCAGAGCCACATTGAAGCCCATGTTGGCGATAAGCGCTATCGTGCCGATCTTGACCGGCGTGCGGGTATCCTGTCTTGCATAGTATCCGGGCGCCAAGACCTTGATGAGGACGAAGGCCGGCAGACCGATGGCGAAGGCTACGAGCGCGCGGCCCGTCATGGCCGCGTCGAAGGCATTGAACGCGCCGTAGCGATACAAGGTAAAGATCATGGGCATCGCGAGCACGATCAGGGCGACCGCCGCGGGGACCGCGATCACGACGACCCAGCGCAAGGCCCAGTCCAGGGTATGCCCGAAGTCCTCCACCGAGGCCTTGGCATGCTTGGCGGAGAGATGCGGAAGGATCACCGTGCCCAAAGCCACACCGAATATGCCTAAGGGAAACTCGAGCAAACGATTGGCGAAATAGAGCCACGAGACGCTCCCTGTAACAAGAAACGAGGCGAGCATGGTGTCGACGACGAGATTGATCTGGGCGATGGAGGAGCCAAAGATACCCGGCACCATGAGCCGAAAGACACGACGCACGCCCGGATGGAGGAAAGAATAGCGAAAGCGTGGCAGAAAGCCCGCCCGGCGCAGAAACGGCACCTGGAAAAGAAGCTGCAGGATGCCCCCCACGAAGACCCCCCAGGCCACGGTCACGGCCGGGCTTGCCGTGCCGGGCGCAATGACACCCGCCGCCACGATCAGGCTCAGGTTCAAGATCACAGGGGTGAAGGCGGCGGCCGCGAAGCGTCCCCGGGTGTTCAAGATGCCGGCGGCCATGGCGACTAGCGAGATGAAGAAGAGATACGGAAAGGTGATGCGCAAAAGCCGCACCGCCAGATGGTATTTGGCAGGTTCGGCGAGGAAACCTGGCGCCAGCACCCAGATGATGACGGGCGCCGCCAGCACCCCGATCGCCGTCACCACCATGAGCACCAAGGCGAAGCTTCCGGCCATGTGATCGATAAAGTCGCGCGCCTTCGCATCCCGCGCTTCCCCATCCTCACTGAGATGGGCGGCGAACACAGGCACGAAGGCCTGCGCGAATGCCCCCTCGCCGAACACCCGCCGCAGAAAGCTCGGTATCCGGAAGGCCACGAAGAAGGCGTCGGCCAAGGCTGTAGTGCCGAGGAGGCGCGCAAGCAGGATATCGCGCACAAAACCCGTGATGCGCGAGACAAGCGTCATGCCTCCGGTGGCGAAAAGCGAACGAACAAGGCGGTTGGCCACCCCTCTCCCCTCCAAGAATCCTGGCCGCGCCCGAAGGCGTAAAGCCCGCGAGTATAGCGCCCGACGCCGGCCCTACAAGCCGCGCGCCCACCAGGCGCGCAAGCGGGTGTCTCCTGGGCGCGTACGCCGGGGCGCAGGATGCAATATAAAAAGCCTTACGACCACTCCGACCCGCCCAGCGCCCACATTGACAAGCCCCCGGGGGCGCGGCATAGTGTGCCGCTTTTCAAACCCCTCTTCTCAGGAGCAGGCTTTTGGCGAATACAGTTCAGGCAAAGAAACGGGCGCGGCAGGCCGAAATCCACAGACAGCGTAACGTCGCGTTCCGCTCGCAGATGCGCACCGCCATCAAGAAAGTCCTGAAGGCGGCGCAAGACAAGGACACCGCGGGCGGCCAGGTCGCGTTTCGCGAGGCGAGTTCGGTGATCGACCGCGGCATCTCGCGGGGCCTCGTGCACCGCAATACCGCCGCCCGCTACAAGAGTCGCCTGAACGCCCGCCTGCACCGCGCAAGCGTCGCCTAAGAAAGATGACCCGGCCCCGTTCGCGGGCCGGTCAGACGATCACGAGGTTGTCGCGATGGATGACCTCGGGCTCGCCCTGGTAGCCCAGCACCTGCTCGATCTCCTCGCTCGGCCGCCCCGTGATGAGGCGCAGTTCGGTCGCCGCGTAATTGACGAGCCCGCGCGCCACCTCGCGGCCATCTGGCCCCACGCACGCCACCATCTCGCCGCGCGCGAAGGTCCCCTCGACGCCCCGGACTCCGACCGGCAGAAGACTCTTGCCGCCGTCCCGCAACACGCGCGCAGCCCCTTCGTCCACCATAAGGCGGCCGCACACCGAGAGGCGCGCGGCAAGCCAGCGCTTACGCGCGGCAAGCCGCGTCGTCGCGGGATAGAGGTAGGTCCCGAGGGGCTCGCCCCCAAGCACTCTCGGTAGGACATCGGGTTCGCGCCCGGCCACGATCACCGTAGCCGCCCCTGAGCGCGCCGCCTTTTGCGCGGCTATGAGCTTGGTGCGCATGCCGCCACGGCCAAGCTCGCCTGGGTTGCCAGCCATGGCCATATAGACCGGGTCCCCTGCCGGGGCCACGGAGATCAGACGCGCGGCAGGGTTGACCCGTGGATCCTCCTCGTAGAGGCCGGATTGGTCGGTGAGAATGATGAGCACATCCGCCTCGATCAAATTGGCCACGAGGGCCGCCAGGGTATCATTGTCGCCGAAGCGGATCTCTTCGGTCGCGACCGTGTCATTCTCGTTGATGATCGGCACCACGGCCAGGGACAGCAAGGCGCGCAAGGCACTGCGGGCATTCAGATAGCGCTTGCGGTCGGCCAGGTCATCGTGGGTCAGCAAGACCTGCGCCGCATGCTGGCCGTGGCGTGAAAACGCCGTCTCGTAGGCCTCGATGAGCCCCATCTGACCGAGCGCCGCCAGCGCCTGCAGCTCATGGAGCGCGCGCGGGCGCTTCTTGACGCCCAAGCGCTGCATGCCACAGGCCACGGCCCCCGACGACACCAGGACCACGTCACGCCCCTGTGCGCGCAGCCGGGCGAGCTGCCCTACCCAGTCCTCGAGGGCTACCCGATCGAGTCCGCTGCCGTGATTCGTAAGGAGACTGCTGCCGATCTTCACCACGAGCCGCCGAGCGGGCCCCAGGTCGCTACGCATCCTCGGACTCCGCGTCGGCGGCCGCAGATCCACTGTCCGGCGGCGCAGGGGCCAGAGCCTCAAGGCGCTGCATCAGCCGGCCCATGAGCGCGGAACACCCGAGGCCCTTGATGGCCGATACCGCGGCGTATGGGCCATCCCAGCCAAGCGCTGCGCGCAGGACCTCAAGACGCGAGGCGCGCTCGGCTTCGGGCCACAGATCGACCTTGTTGAAGACAAGCCATCGCTCCTTGCCACCGAGATCATCATGGAAGAGCCGCAACTCCTCCTCGATGACGCGCACGTCCGCAGCCACATCGGTATCGGGATCGAGGGGTGCCACGTCGATGAGATGCAGAAGCAGCCGGGTGCGCGAAAGATGGCGCAAAAACTGCGTGCCGAGTCCCGCCCCCTCATGGGCACCTTCGATAAGACCTGGGATGTCGGCAATCACGAAGCTGCGATGGCGCTCGACGGTCACGACGCCGAGTTCAGGGTGCAGGGTCGTAAACGGGTAATCGGCCACCTTGGGCCGCGCCTCGGAGACCGCCCGCAGGAAGGTCGACTTGCCGGCATTCGGCAGGCCCACGAGGCCCACGTCGGCCAGTACCTGGAGTTCGAGGAAGAGTTCGCGTGCCTGCCCTGGGGCACCGGGGATGGTCCGCCGTGGGGCGCGATTGGTACTGCTTTTGAAACGCGTGTTGCCAACACCGCCACGACCACCTTGAGCGACGCAGAGTCGCGCGCCGTCACGGGTCAGGTCGCCCAAAAGCTCACCGGTCTCGGTATCGCGTACGAGCGTGCCAATGGGGACTGCGACCACAAGATCGGAGCCGTTGCGCCCCGAGCGCTGTCGCCCGGCCCCGCCCTCGCCGTTCTGGGCGCGAAACTGGCGGGTGTAGCGGAAATCAGCAAGGGTATTGAGGCCGCTGCGGGCCTCGAAAAAAATACTGCCACCGGCCCCGCCGTCCCCGCCGTCGGGTCCTCCGCGCGGGACGAACTTCTCGCGACGGAAGCTCAAGGCCCCGTTGCCCCCATCGCCCGCATGGACATGGACGGTGGCCTCATCGACGAACTTCATGTATCCCTCCCCGAGGACGCCGGGGCTGCGGCGGTGAAGTCCTTAAGGCGCCGAGTCGACGCTGACCGTCTTGCGACGCTGCGGCCCCTTGACCTCGAACACGACATGCCCTTCGGCACAGGCGAACAAGGTGTCATCCTTGCCGATGCGGACGTTGCGGCCAGGATAGAAGCGTGTGCCGCGTTGGCGCACAATGATATTGCCGGGGATGACCTTCTGGCCTCCGAAACGCTTGATGCCGAGACGCTTCGATTCGGAGTCGCGACCGTTGCGGGAACTACCGCCTGCCTTTTTATGTGCCATGACCGCTCCTTACGCCTGCGCCGACTGTTCGCTCTTGCCCGCTATGGCCAAGATCTTCAGTTCCGTATAGTTTTGACGGTGACCGGCGTGCTTGCGGTAATGCTTGCGCCGGCGCGTCTTGAAGATCCGGATCTTCTCGCCGCGACCGTGGCCCTCGACGCGTGCCGTGACCGTCTCCGACAGGGCCGGGGCGCCGACGCGAACGTCCGCGCCATCGGCGATCAGCAGGACCTTACCCAAGGTCACGTCCTGACCCACCTCGACAGGCAGCGTCTCGACCCGCACGGTCTCGCCCACCGCCACCCGATATTGTTTACCACCCGTCTCGATCACCGCGTACATGCGTTCAGTAGCTCCCCAACCGACTTTAATTCTCGAAGGACCGGCCGGGTAGGCCGGGCGGTCCGTTAAAGGTCGCGATTCTAGTGGCTTTGGGGAGACGGGTCAATGCACCAACCTGGCCGGCAAGCGGAATAGTGGCGACCGCCTGTCAGTCGCTTGACAGCGGGCGTCGTTCCGGCAGAGCATGACGGCGCCTTATGATAGGGGAGCCCATGTCTACGCCTGCGCCTGTCGGCCGCCCGGCCTTTGACCTCGACGGTATCCACGCGCTCATTAAAAACGAGAGCGCGGCCATGGATCGAGAGATCACGAAACGGCTCGACTCGGAGATCGTACTGATCAACCAGCTCGGGCGCTACATCATTCAGAGCGGCGGGAAGCGCGTGCGCCCGGCGGTGCTTTTGCTCGTCGCCAAGGCCTTCGCCTACGAGGGCGCGGCCCATATAACGCTCGCCACGGTGATCGAGTTCATCCACACCGCGACTTTATTACACGATGACGTCGTAGACGGCTCGGCCATGCGCCGGGGACGCGCAAGCGCCAATGCCGTGTTCGGGAACGAGGCGAGCGTGCTTGTAGGAGACTTCCTCTACTCCCGAGCCTTCGAGATGATGGTGGAGGTCCGGAGCCTGCGGGTCATGGAGATCCTCGCCCGCGCCACGAACACCATAGCCGAGGGCGAGGTCATGCAGCTCATCAACTGCAATGATCCGGATATCGAGGAGACGCAATATCTCGCAGTCATCCGCAGCAAGACCGCGAAACTTTTCGAGGCGGCCGCCGAACTGGGCGCGGTTTTGGGTGGGGTGCCGGCGATGGAACCGGTGTTGGCCGCCTACGGCCGTCACCTGGGGACTGCCTTCCAGCTCGTCGACGATGCATTGGATTACGGTCGCGACAACGCCCGGCTTGGCAAAAACATCGGTGACGATCTGGCGGAGGGCAAGACCACGCTGCCGCTCATCCACGTCCTGCGCACGGGCACGGAGGCCGAGCGCGCGCTCGTGCGCTCGGCCATCGAGCAAGGCGGGCTCGACCGCATCGACGGGGTCGTGGCCGCCATTGAATCCACTCAGGCGATCGCGTACACTTGCGCGCGGGCCGAGGGCGAGGCCGACAGGGCACGGGCGGCGCTCCAGCCTTTGCCCGATTCCCCGTACAAGCAAGCGCTGTTGGATCTGGCCCATTTCTCCGTTCATAGGGACCATTGAAGGCCCTGAACGGCACATCGACGGGGTGTAGCTCAGCCTGGTGGAGCACTAGCTTCGGGAGCTAGGGGCCGGAGGTTCGAATCCTCTCACCCCGACCAATTTTAGAGAGCGTTGCCTATTCGTGAAGCTCCTGGTCGATCTTCTGGTGGCATGGGCCCTTTGGTTACTGGTCCGCCGCCTGTTTCGTTCGCAACCCCCTTTGCGTAGTACGTCGCGGCCCACGCCCATACGAAGGCGCGTGCGCGCCGCGGGCGACATGGTGGCCTGCGCCCATTGCGGCCTCTATGTGCCGCGCTCCGAAAGTATTTCCGGGACCCACGACACGGCCTTTTGTTGCCTTGAGCACAAGGAAGCCGCCGCTCGGCGCTAAGACTTTGCTATAGCGTCCAAACTATGCTAATTCAGAGCGTATGAGCGCTACCCATAATGCCCTGGATCTGGCCGCGGACGGCGTCGAGACGCCGTTACTGGTGCGCGAACAAAACTGGCTGCTCTTAAGCTACTTCAATGGCTACCGGCTGGCGCTCGCGCTACTCGCCTGTATCGCCGGCTTTTGGGCAGGATCGCTTGCGCCGTTTGCAAGCACCGACCCGCGGCTGTTCCTCGTGGTGGCGCTGCTCTATGCGGCCGTCTACCTGGTTGCAATCGACACCACACGCCGCAGGGTCGGGGACTTCGAGACCCAGGCTGCGGTACTCGCCTTCTGTGACGTGGTGGCACTCATCCTGTTGATGCACGCAAGCGGCGGGCTCGCGAGCGGCACGGGCGTCCTGCTCCTCGTGTCGACCGCCGGCACGAGTTTCCTCTTGAGCCGCCGCCTGACCATCTTTTTCGCGGCGCTCACGACCATAGGTGTGCTCCTGGAGCGGGCGTGGCCCTACCTTACCGGCTCGCAGAACGGCCTGCCGGCAAGCTACTCGCAGGTGGGCCTCTTCGGCCTCGTGCTGTTTGCGACCGCAAGCCTCGCCCATCTCGTCGCGGATCGCTTGCGCCTTACCGAGGCGCTGGCCGAGAAGCAGGAGATGAGCATCCTGCATCTGGGGCGTCTGAACGAACAGATCGTGCAACACCTCCAGTCGGGCGTGCTCGTAATCGGATCCGCGGGCCAAATCCAGCTTGCCAACAAGACCGCTCAGACCTATCTTGGCCTGACACCCTCCCCCGCCCAGCCGCCGCTGCAGACCGTAGCCCCGGCGCTTTTTGAGCAGTGGAGCGCGCAGGGCCGCGGGAAGGTGGGCGGCCGCCGACTCTTCCTGTCGCCGACGGGTTACTCGCTCCTGCCGCGATTCAAGGGCTTGGGGCGCGACGCGGCTGCTGGCACGCTCATCTTCCTGGAAGATATCGCAATCGTGAAGCAGCAGGCGCAGCAGCTGAAGATGGCAGGACTTGCACGGCTTACCGCGGGCATAGCCCACGAGATCCGTAACCCATTGAGCGCGATTACGCATGCCGCACAATTGCTGACCGAGACCCCGGATCTTGGCACCGAGCCACGCAGCCTCGCGACCATCATCGACGACCAGGGGCGGCGCATGAACACCATCGTCGAGAACGTCCTGCAGCTCGGACGGCGCGACCGCACGAACGTCACACGCTTCCCCCTTCACGCTTGGCTTGCGGACACGCTGCCGGCCGTGGCCACCGCGCTCAACGTCCCCCTGAAGGCGCTGAACCTCCTGATTGAACAGCCGCAGACCGTGTGCTTCGACACCGACCACCTGTTCCAGATCATCAACAACCTCTGTCACAACTCACTGAAACACAGCCCCCCGTACAAAGACGTGCCCGTCGTCAAGCTCCTGGTCGGCGTAGATGGCGAAGGCCACAGTGTGCTTGACGTCATCGATTGGGGCGAAGGCATCAAGGAGGCGGTGGCTGAGCGCATCTTCGACCCGTTCTTCACCACCACGGCCCGCGGTACGGGGCTTGGCCTCTATATCGGGCGCGAGCTCGCCGAGGCCAACGGCGCGCGGCTCGATTATCGCCCAGCGGCCACGGGCTGCCAGTTCCGCCTGACCTTTGGACGACTCAACGACTGCACGGATGCCGCCTTCACGTCATGACGCTACCTCAAGTCCTCATCATCGACGATGAAGCGGATATCCGCGCGCTCCTGGAATTAACGCTCGGGCGCATGAATATCGAGACGCGCTCCGCCGGAGATGTGGCGTCTGCCTTCGCGCTGCTCGAGGAGTACCGCTTCGACCTTTGCCTCACGGACATGCGCCTGCCAGATGGTGACGGCTTGGACATCGTCCGCCACATCGAAGAGCACCACCGCGGGCTCCCCGTGGCGGTCATTACGGCACACGGCAGCATGGAGACGGCCATTGCCGCCTTGAAGGGCGGCGCCTTCGACTTCGTATGCAAGCCTCTAAACATCAATGAATTGCGCGCACTCGTGCGCAGCGCGCTGAACCTGTCGAAGCAGGCGCCGAGCGATGGCTCGAACGCCGCCACCAAGCTGCTCGGCGACTCCCAGACCATGAAGAGCGTACGCGCCCTCATAGAGCGACTGGCGCGCGGCCAAGCGCCGGTCTACATCACCGGCGAATCGGGCACAGGGAAAGAACTTGCGGCGCGCCTCATCCACGACCTGGGACCACGTGCTGGGCGGCCATTCGTCGCCGTGAACTGCGGGGCCATCCCAGAGCAGCTCATGGAGAGCGAATTCTTTGGTCACAAGAAGGGCAGTTTCACGGGCGCCTTCAGCGACAAGGACGGGCTCTTCAAGACGGCAACCGGCGGCACCCTGTTCCTGGATGAGGTGGGCGACCTGCCGGTGCCGATGCAGGTCAAGCTCCTGCGCGCCATCCAGGAGAAGGCCGTGCGACCGGTGGGCAGTCAGCAGGAGGTGGCGGTCGATGTGCGCATCCTGTCGGCCACGCACAAGAACCTTCATGACCTCGTGCGCACAGGCGCCTTTCGCCAGGACCTCTATTACCGCCTCAACGTCATAGAACTTGTGATCCCGCCCTTGCGGGAACGCGCTGAGGACATCCCCGCGCTCGCCGCGCACCTGGCCACCAAGCTGTCCACGGGCCGCCCGCTGCCGCTCACGGTCCAGGCCCTGGCCACCCTCAAGAAATACGCCTTCCCCGGCAATGTCCGCGAGCTCGAGAACATCATGGAACGGGCGCTCACCTTATGCGAAGGTGACGAGATCGATGTCGCGGATCTGCGCCTGCCAGGTCAGGTAGGCGCGCGTCTGACCGAAGAGACGGCAGACGAGCACACACCCTTCGAGGCCGCGAACTACACAGGCGAACAGTCCCTGGATGAACACCTGGCACAGGTCGAGCGCGCCGCCATCGAAAAGGCCTTGCGCGATACCCATCAAAACAAGACCGCAGCGGCCCGCGAACTTGGCATCACCTTCCGGGCGCTACGCTACAAGCTCGAAAAACTCGGCATCGAGTAAGGCTGGGCGCCTATATGCCGGGTCCGGCGTTTCGGCGCCCCCGGTCCACGCAACCCCTGCCTCCTGGCCTTCATAGACCGCCGGGCGCGCCTTGAGCCCCCCGCCAATCGTCTCCTAGTCACGAGACGCTCCTACCTCAGCGGGCCCATACCCCTCAAGCCCGACCCAGCCGCCCACAGGCCTCGGCAAGAGGCCCGGGACCGGTCCGCCATGTCGGAAGCGCCCTCAAAAGAGCTGGCGCCAGCCGGCCGGGCCCTCGGCCGGCGGCCCACTCCCGAAGAGGGGCGGCGGCTGCTTGATCCCCGTCGGCCCGTTGGGCCCGCCACCCCCGGTACCACCCGGCGTCCCCCCGCCCTGGGATGCCGGCGGCGACTCCCCAAGCGAGGAGGCAAGCTGAATGCGCATGACCCCATCGAAAAGCGCAAGTGCCGGCGTGTACGCCGTGCCATACCCCACAAAGATCGGGCCCGTCACGAAATTGCCTTGCGCGTCCTGGAAGGTGTCCAACGGGAATTGGCCCAAGCCCAGCTGGTAAAGATAGAGGTAGGCCTTCGGATCCGCGCAGGGGTCGGTCGATGTGCTGCTCGGCGGCACGGTGACGGGCAGCATGACCGCGCCATTGGCAATGATGGCGTTGTCGGTGATGGCGGATCCCGCGGGCAGGGCCGCGATATTGGAGTCGGACGTATACGCCCCGCTGGTCGCATTCCAGAGGTCGCCACCCGCGCTCGGGTTGGCGCTTGCCATGGTGGTCCACGCCGGCTGCCAGCCCACGGAGCCATCTTGCAGCAGGGTAAAACGCGTCGCTGACTGGACGCGCAGATACTCGACCCCGTTATAGAAGGCGCCGCCGATGGAGGTGAGCCCGGACGCCCCACCCGAGGTGGTGGCCGAGGTCCCGAAGTTGGCCGCCACCGAGGTATTGCTCGAGCTGTCATTCAGGACAGTCCACGTGCGGCTCGACCCGAAGTTCGAGAGAGCACCTCCGCTCGTAAAGGCCTGTGCCTCCCAAACGTTGGAGGACCCATCGCCCACATACATATTCCCATTGGGGTCGATATAGGGTTGCGTGGTCGCCGCAAAGGGCAGGGTATAACTGGTGCTCGCCCCGGTGCCGACATCGGTCACCACCATAGTGCTCGTCACGGTGCTTCCGCTCGTGACCGTAAGCACGGTCGTCACATAAGCCGTACCCGATGACGGCATGGGCCGGAACACGACCGGGACGAGCCCTGGGTTCGGTTCGGTCGCGTTGCTGGTATCGACCTCCCAGGCCTCGCTGTTCAGGGTCGCACTGGTCGTTGTGCTCGATGAGGTACCGGAAGGCGCGTTCGTGAGCTGCAGGGCGTATTGCGCCAAGCCTTGCCCTGCCACGCCGACGATGTAGGTATGCCAGTTGTTGTTCGCATCCTGGGCATCGACCGCACGGACGCCGCCGCCCATGTTCGAGTTCTGCCAGAATGTCGAGTAGTTCTGGAGCTCCTGCAGCATGACGCGCGGGATCCAGCCCCACACCAGGGCCCCGGTCGTGGCATCGGCGGCGTACACGAAGCCGTCATTGTCGCCAAACAACACGACGGGCTCGCGCCCCTGCTCGTTTTGCGCGTAATTCACGTAGCTCGAGTCGGTCAGAAGGCCGCCGTTATCGGGCGCACCAAGATAGACGGGCGGGACCGACGCGGTCATGCCCCAGTACCAGGACGCCCCGCGCCCACCCAGATAGGCGTCATTGCTGTAGGACGGATCAATCGTGTAATTGATGATATCGCTGACGGTGAGCGTCGAAGGCAGAGTACCGAAGGCGCTTGCGTTTGCGCTGTTGTTCATCCCGCTCAACGGCGTGATCGGGCCCACCGTGGCGGGAGCGACCGCAGGCCCCGTCGAGTAGAGGTCCGTGGACCGCTGGCCGGGATTCTGCGCGGTGGTAGTGGTCGTCCCGAACTGGCCCTCGATGTCCCAAGTGGGGGTCGTGGCGACAGTCCCATTCGCCTGGATCGCGTAAGCGAGCAGATCGCCCTCGCCGAGTCTTGGCGTGCTCGTGACCATATACTCGAAGGAGTTCGTGCCCACACTCGTGCTCGATCCGCCGTTGGCGGAGAACACCTGCGCCTCGATACTGTTCAGGATCGCCGTGAAGGCCTGCTGGAATTGCGCCGGGCTTTGGGCGCTGTAGGGTAGCACTGGACTGTTCGTAGTCCCACCCTGCCCGGCCGTCGCCAATTGTTCGAGGACGCTATAACCCGCCTTGGCCTCGGCCGAGCACGACGGGCCGGCCGAGGGCGGACAGTTGATATTGGGCCCAATGCCCAGGACGTAGGTCTTGATGCTCCCGACCCCGTTGCTCGAGTTGTTGTAGAGGTTTTGAACGGCCGTGATCGCCTCGTTCACGGCGTTGTCGTTGCTCTGTGTCTCCCCATACATGCTCGCCGCCGCACTCCCAAGCGGCGGGTAGACATGGCCGTGCAGGCCCATGGTGGGCTGGCCGTCGGTAATCAGGATCACGTATTTGGGCGCGCACGCGGGCTTGGGGCCGCTCGTGCCCGTGAAATACTGCAGGGCACTCTGCAAAGTCCCCGCCATCGGCGCGTACTCGGAATCGGCGACAATGCTCGAGCCGGCCGGGAACTGTTCGGCCGCCAGATCCGTGT
>JAJYRD010000032.1 GCA_021794275.1 Pseudomonadota bacterium
GTCTTCGGGAGTCTTCCCGTGGCCACGAGCAGACCCTTGAAGGCCTTCTCCGCAGCCTGCTGGGCATGGAAGCACGCCGGTGCGAAGCGCCCGAGGCCCTGAAGCGCTCGCGCCGTATCGAGGTCCGCTTGTGCGGCGTTAAACCAGCGCGCGGCTTGGGCGAGTTCCGCTTCAATGCTCATAGACGAGGTCCCGTTCCCCCCATAGTGTCCGAAAAAAGGGCCCGCCCGCGCATTTTTTTGCGGCGAGTTCAGCTTGCGTCCACGGGATGATGTCGCAGCCAAAGGACAGCGACGCGCGGGCTACGATATCGTAGGCCGCAGCCACCCGCTCCTTGAACGGCAAGGCGGCGAGCGCGTCCCCGACCTCGACCAGCACGTCCAGGTCTGAATCCCGCGAGGGCACGCCCCGCGCCACAGATCCGAACAACCAGATCCGTCGGGCGTGCAGACCCTGCGCCAGCGCCGGCACGAGGTTGGCGAGGGCTGCCTCGCGCATGGCCGCCGCGCGACGCTTGGCTTCACCGCGAATATCGAGTGCCGCGGCGCCGCCCCCTCCCGTCCCGGATGCCTTGTCGGCCGCGTCCATTGCTTCTCTCCTCGCCTCTTGCGACAGCATACGTCCGCCACGCGGCCCGAGACAACCGCCAAGTCCGGCGAGTGTGCTTGGGTGACGCGCCGCTCTTTTCGCTTGGGGTGGCGCGATCCTAGGGGGCCGGCAAGGGGCTCGCATCGTCACGGGCCACGGTCCAGCCGGCGAGCGTGATGGGCCCTGTGGTCCGCGAGAAGCTGAACCCCCGGTAATAGCCGGCGGCGTTGGCAAAGCCGAGCGGGGTCGCCGTCACGAGCGCTGGGACCCCGTTTAGGAGCGTGAGCGGCACCCACCGGTTGCCGCGCCGCGTAAAGTACATGCGCTCGTCCATGCGATAATAAGGCACCCATGCGCGACCTTGCTGGAAGTAGCGCACGTCCACGAGACAGAGGAGCTTGGGTTTCACGCGGCCCGCCACGTAAAATCGGACCACGCGGTCGGGTGGTTGCGCGCCCCCGAGCGGGGCCCCGGGGACCACGGTCCAGGAGGAGACGGTAAGGCCTGCCACTGGCGCCTGATATTGGCCCGAATGCGCAGCGACTGCCCAGTTCAGTTGCTGGCCTTCGTGTACATGCTGAAGCATGAGCAAGGGCGGCGTCGATGACCAGAGGTTCGGTAGAAAACCCAGAAGCCCCACGGCCCCGCGCCACGAGGACGCCTGGCGAAGGAGGACGCATTTAATGGATCTGATTCTCGGACTCATCTTCGGCACCATAGGTTCCGCCTATTTCGTATACGGGCGCAAGCAGCAGCACGCAATCGCCCTGCTCGCGGGTGTCGGCCTCATGGTCTACCCCATGCTCGTCTCAAAGGAAGTATGGCTCATCCTTGGCGGGCTTGCCTTCATGGCGCTGCCATTTCTGGTGTCGATCTAGAGGAGTCCGTGATACTACCCACAATCTGCGCAAGCGCCGCGTAGGGCGGATCCCCTTCGATGGTATGTACACGGCCGTCCCGCGTCCGAAAGACCAGGAACGGGACACCCTCTGCGCCGGACGCCTCGAAGAGGCGGACGTTATAACGGAGCCCATGGGCCACGCGCGCGGTCGCGCGCGCCGGACGCACCGCACCACGCCCGTCATGGAAACCCCGTTCCATGCGCGCGAGGGCCGCCGCCGGGTCGGCCGCCTCCAGCAGGGCCGCGGCTTTTCCATAACTCGATAGGGCAAGTATCCCGACCGGTACCCAGCGCACGCCGAGGCCCTTGCGCCTGATCAGGGGTTGCAGCGCCTCGTAGAGGTCATGGCAATACGGGCAGTTGGCGTCAAAGAAGACATAGAGTCGTGTCCGGCCGACGCCTTGCCGGATGGCCGCGGTATGCCGCAGGTAGGTCCAGAGGGGTCCTTTGGGGAGGTCCGCATGCGCGGCCCGGACCCCCACGAAGACTACGAGGGCCGCGGCCACTGCTCTTATCATTTTGCCAATGCTGCCCTCCCCGATCGATCCGTGCCCTAGGCCTCGGCCAGCCAGTCCTGGGGCTTCAGGTAGATGTCATAGAGTTCGGCCTCCGGTGTGCCCGGCGCCGGGTGCCAGTCGTAGCGAAAACGCACCTCCGGCGGCAAGGACATCAGGATCGATTCCGTGCGCCCGCCCGACTGCAGCCCGAACAAGGTTCCGCGATCATAAACCAGGTTGAACTCCACATAGCGTCCACGGCGATAGAGCTGGAAGTCCCGCTCGCGTTCGCCGTAGGGCTGATCCCGGCGTCGCTCGATTATGGGGACATAGGCGGGCAGGAAATGATCGCCCACGTTCTTGATGAATGCGAAATCGCGCGCGAAGTCGCCGCCTTGAATGTCATCGAAGAAGAGCCCCCCGATCCCACGCGGCTCATTGCGATGCTTCAGGAAAAAGTATTCGTCACACCATGCCTTGTAGCGCTCATAGGCGCCCGCCTCATAGCCCGCGCATGCGGCCCGCGCCGTGGCGTGCCAATGACGCGCGTCCTCGCGGAAGCCGTAATAGGGCGTGAGGTCGAAGCCGCCGCCGAACCACCACGTCACGGGCTCGGTGCGGGCCTCGAAATAGCGCAGGTTGCAATGGGTGGTGGGTGCATAGGGGTTGCGTGGATGGATGACGAGCGACAGCCCCACGGCCTCGAAGGCCGAGCCGGCTAGAGCCGGACGCCCCTTGCTGGCCGAGGGAGGCAGGCCTTCCCCGAAGACATGCGAGAAATTGACCCCCGCCTGCTCGAAAACCGGGCCGCCAGTCAGGACGCGCGTGCGACCCCCGCCGCCCTGTGGGCGTTGCCAGAGGTCTTCCCGAAAGCCGCCGGGCGCGCCGTCAAGCATGGCCAGACTTCGGCAGATGCGATCCTGCAGGTCCTTGAGGTAGTTCTCAACTTCGACGCACGGCGTATTCATGCGCGCACCAGGCGCCCGGTGCGGGCGTCCCGTATGGGGGTCGGTCGGGCTAGGCGGCCGATGCGGCCGACGAGGACGGCATCCAGCCCCCGGCCCATGCGCCGGCAGAGTTCACGATGCGTGCGCGCCGGCCGTTCGCGCGCGCGGTTGGCGCTCGTCGAGATCAGCACCCCGCCGCAGAGCCGCGCGAGCCGCGCGGCCTGCCGGTGCGCGGTCACGCGAACCGCCACCTCGCGATGATGGCCCCGTACCGAAGCCGACAGTCTCGGGTTCGCGTCCACGAGCCAGGTGTGCGGACCAGGCCAGGTCGCACGCGCTTGCGCCGGAAGATCCTTCGTGTACGGTCGCAGGGCCTTGGCATCGTGGGCGAGCACGATCAGGCCCTTGGCCGCCGGTCTTCTCTTGATGCGCAACAGGCGCCGAACCGCGGTCGTATTGCGCGGGTCGCAACCTAACCCGAAACAGGCCTCGACTGCGTAGCCTACCACGCCGCCCGCGCGCACGATGCGGGCCACTGCCGCCAAGTCGTTCCGCAAAACGCCCCGTCGTCTCGCGCTCATGGGCGCAGCCCGTAGGGCCTGCGGCCTATGTCGCTGCGGTACAACGCCCCGTCGAGGGCGATGCCCTGCAGGCGCCGATAGACGCGCCCGCGCGCCTCCTCGAGTGTCGCCCCGAGGCTTGCGACGCCGAGCACCCGGCCGCCGCTCGAGACGATCTGTCCACCCCTCTCCTGCGTACCGGCATGGAATACCCGGCTCTCGGGATCGGTGGCATCGAGGCCCTCGATGGGATCGCCCGTGCGCGGCGCCGCCGGATAGCCGGCCGCAGCCAGCACCACGCAGAGCGCCGGACGTGGATCGATCTCGAGGCTTGCCTCGCCCAGTCGCCCCTGGGCTGCCGCGTGGGTCAGCGCCACGAGGTCGGATCTGAGTCGCATCATGATGGGCTGGGTCTCCGGGTCGCCGAAGCGGCAATTGAATTCGAGGACTTTGGGTCCGTCGGCCGTCAGCATAAGGCCTGCGTACAGGAAGCCGCGGTAATGGTGGCCGTCGTCCTTCAGTCCCCGCAATGTCGGCTCGATGATGCACTTGCGGATCACGGTCTCGAGGGACGCGTCGACCGCCGACGCCGGCGAGAAGGCACCCATGCCGCCGGTATTGGGTCCGCGGTCGCCGTCGTCGCGCCGCTTATGGTCTTCCGATGTCGGGAAGGCTACATAGTCGAGCCCGTCCGCCAGTACGATGAAGCTTGCCTCTACACCGATCAGGCGTTCTTCAATGACGATGCGGCGACCCGCGTCCCCGAATTCCCCGTTCAGCATGGAGGTTGCCGCCTCCACGGCCGCCTTTTCCTCTTCCGCCACCACGACGCCCTTGCCGGAGGCCAGCCCGTCGGCCTTCACGACGTGGGCGCCCGGGTGATTCTTCAAGTAACGGGTGGCCGCGGCGACTTCAGTGAAGGTCTCGTAGCGCGCGGTCGGTATCCCGTGGCGCGCGAGGAACTCCTTGGCGAAGCTTTTCGAGCCCTCGAGCCTCGCAGCGGCGGCCGTAGGGCCGAGACAAGCCAAGCCTTGCTTTGCAAAGCGGTCGACGATCCCGGCCACGAGCGGGGCCTCGGGGCCGACGATGGTGAGATCGACGCGCTCGTCGCGGGCGATTGCGATCAGTCCATCGATGTCGGTCGCCTCGATCGGGACGTTGCGGACCCCGGGCTCGCGCGCGGTGCCGGCATTGCCAGGTGCGACCAACACCTCGGAGGCAAGTGGGGATTGCGCGGCCTTCCACGCCAAGGCGTGCTCGCGCCCCCCCGATCCTACAATCAGTATCTTCATCATGCGTGCCGAAAGTGGCGCCGGCCGGTAAAGACCATGGCGATATCATGTTCTCGGGCTGAGGCGATGACTTCGGCATCGCGCACCGAGCCCCCCGGTTGGATAACGGCCGTCACGCCGGCCGCCGCCGCGCTGTCCAGGCCGTCGCGGAACGGGAAGAAGGCGTCGGATGCGAGGACCGCACCCTGGACGCTGAGGCCTGCCTCCTCCGCCTTCCAGACCGCCACGCGCGCGCTGTCGACCCGGCTCATCTGACCGGCCCCTATGCCGATCGTGCGGCCATCACGCGCGAAGACGATGGCGTTCGATTTCACGAACTGGGCGATGCGCCACGCAAACACGAGATCGCGCGCCTCTTTTTCGGTCGGATGCCGCCGGCTCACGGGCTCGAGCGTGACATCGGTCTCGGGTACATCGCGATCCTGGACCAGCAGACCACCGCTCACGCGCCGGTAATCGAGCCCTTTGTGCATGGGCTCGGTCATGTTGACGACCAATACCCGGATACCGGGCTTGGCGGCAAGCGCTGCTGCCGCCTCTGGCATCACCTCGGGCGCCACGATGACTTCGACGAATTGGCGCCCGACTATGAGTTCGGCGGTCGCCGCGTCCAGGGGGCGGTTGAAGGCAATGATGCCGCCGAAGGCCGAGGTGGGGTCGGTCGCATAGGCGTGCTCGTAGGCCTCGGACAGGGTCTCGCCGAGGGCGGCCCCGCAGGGATTGGCGTGCTTGACGATCACGCAGGCCGGTTCCGCGAAGGCGCGCACGCACTCCAAGGCGGCATCGGCATCGGCCACGTTGTTGAACGACAGGTCCTTCCCCTGGATCTTGCTTGCCAGGGCGATGGACGCAGGGCTTGCGCCGGGCGCCTCATAGAATGCCGCGCGTTGATGCGGGTTCTCCCCGTAACGCATCGCGAAGCGCTTGACGAAGGCGAGGTTCAGGATCTCTGGCAGGCCTTCGGCTGAGTCCGGCTCCCCTTCCAGGTAGCGTGCGATCAGGCCGTCGTAGCGCGACGTGTGCGCGAACACCTTGGCGGCCAGCCGCCGACGGGTCTCCCGCGTGACCGTCGAAGGGTCTTTCAGGGCCTCGATAACGATCCCGTAATCGCCGCTGTCGACCACCACGAGCACATGCTCGTGGTTCTTGGCTGCCGAGCGCAACATTGCCGGGCCGCCGATGTCGATCTGTTCCACGACTTCGGTGAAACTCGCGCGCGGATCGCGGCTCGTGCGCTCGAAGGGGTAGAGATTCACGACCAGGAGGTCGATGCCGACGATACCGGCGTCGCGCATCGCCATGCGGTCATCGGGGCGATCGGGCCGGCCGAGCAGGCCGCCGTGCACGCGCGGATGCAGGGTCTTCAGGCGTCCGTCGAGCATTTCCGGGAATTCCGTATAGGCCGCGACCTCGGTGACCGGAATACCCGACTGCATCAAGAGCTTTGCCGTGCCCCCCGTCGAGAGGATCTCCACGCCCGCTTCGTTGAGCGCGCGCGTAAGATCCATGATGCCGGTTTTATCCGACACGCTTATGAGTGCCCTTTTCATACTAAATCGCTGCCTTGAGTGGGAGATGAGGTGTCCGGCCGGTCGACCAGCCCGTAGTTCAGCAGTTTCTTGCGCAGCGTGTTGCGGTTGATGCCGAGGATCTTGGCCGCCTGGCATTGGTTGTGCCCGACTTGGCGCATGACCGTTTCTATGAGCGGGGCCTCGACCTCGCCGATGACCGTCTCGTACAAGGATGTCCCCGGGCACTGGCCGTTCAGATCCGCGAAATAGCGCTCCACGGCAAGCCGCACACAGCCCGCGAGGGGTCCTCGTCCCGCCCTTACAGGTTTGTCGTCGCTCATGCGGCGATTCCCGCAGGGCCGTGCCCGAAGAACTCTTCCAGGAGGCGGCGCTGCTCTTCGACCGTGCCTGCCTGATTCACGGTGTGTCGAAATGCCGCGCCCCCGGTGAGCCCCTTGCTATACCAACCGATATGCTTGCGCGCCACGCGTACCCCCGTGTGTTCGCCGTAGAATGCGTAGAGCGTCTCCAGGTGTCCCATCAGCACGGTGTACAGCTCCGTGCGGCTTGGCGGCGCAAGTTTTTGCCCGGTCTTCAGGTAATGATCGATCTCGCGGAAGATCCAGGGCCGTCCCTGGGCTGCGCGTCCGATCATGAGGCCGTCGGCGCCGGTCGCATCAAGCACCGCTCGCGCCTTCTCGGGGCTATCGATATCGCCGTTGGCGATCACTGGGATGCGCACTGCGGACTTGATCGCGGCGATGGTCTCGTATTCGGCCTCGCCCTCGAAGAAGCAAGATCGGGTGCGCCCGTGGACCGCGAGTAGCGCCACCCCGCAGGACTCGGCGAGCCGCGCGATCTCGACCCCGTTGCGATGACCGCGGTCCCAGCCGGTTCGGATCTTCAGGGTGACAGGCACGTCCACGGCTGAGACCACCGCTGTAAGGAGCTGCGCGACCAGCTTGGGGTCGCGCAAGAGCGCGGAGCCCGCCATGACATTACAGACCTTTTTGGCCGGACAGCCCATGTTGATGTCGATGATCTGAGCGCCGTTTTCGACGTTGTAACGAGCGGCGTGGGCCAACATGGCGGGGTCGGCGCCGGCGATCTGGATGCACTTGGGTTCGGGTTCCCCCTCGTGATCGGCACGCCGACGCGTCTTTTCGGAGCCGTAGAGCAGCGACTGCGAGGTCACCATTTCGGAGACCGCCATTCCAGCGCCCAGGGTCCGGCAAAGGATACGGAAGGGGCGGTCTGTGACCCCAGCCATGGGCGCCACGAAGAGCGTGTTCTTGAGCGTATAGGATCCGATCTGCATGAGTCGCGTCCGGGAAGCCGGACATGATACCGAGAAAACTGTCGCGCGGGGAGGCCTAGCCTATCGTTTTCCGGTCGAAAAGAGCGTGAGCCTATAGCCCGCCGCCTGCGCCGGGATCCGCAGCGTGAGGCGCACCGTCGCCTGCTCCGCGGGTCCCAGGGCGGACTTGGGGTGGCGCAGGAAGGTGCTCGCCGGGAAGTCGGCGCGGGCGAGCCTTGCGCCGTTTGCCGCAAGCAGGGTCACCGCCAGATGCGGTACAGTCTGGCGGAAGCCAGCCGCGTTCTCGAGCCTGGCGCGAATACGCAAGACATGGTTTGCGCCGATGAGACGCACTTTGGGGTCCAGAAGATGAAAGCGCCCGAGCGCCGTCGGGTGCGCCAAGCCGCATGGCAGTGCCCGACAGACGGCGTGAATCACGGGCCGGGCGATGGTCAGGCGCGCAAGCGGTGTCCGCGCCGCATACAAGGCCTGCACGACGAGACTCACCGCGAAAAGCCCTGAGGCCACGGCGAACGGCCAGCGGTTCGATATAGCGCCGTCTGCCGTCTCGGCTGCCGCCTCATCGATACGATAAACGTCCGCCTGAAAGACCGCCCCGCATTCCCCGCAGCGCACCGCCCCCCCGCAGGCCTCCAGGGCCTCGCCTTCGACGCGGAACAGCGTGCGGCACGATGGGCACTGGGTCAGGATCATGGCGCGCGCCTGCCGTGCAGTAGGACCCAGCCCTCGTCTTCCTCCACGGCAAGGTGAAATTCCGGAAACGCGCGGGCCACCGCCGAGGTCTGATCGGGCAGGATGCCCGACAGCGCGAGCCGACCGCCGATCGCCGTGGCGCGCGTGAGGGCCGCGGCCTGCGCCACCAAAGGGCCTGCCAGGACGTTGGCGACTACCAGATCGTAGGGGCCGTCATCGGGCGCGAGCGCGGGCGCGATGCGCAGGCGGTCGCCCACCCCGTTTTGGCGGGCATTGTCCGCGGTGGCCGTGAGCGCGAGCGGATCGATATCCACGGCGAGCGCCGTGGTGGCGCCCAGACGGAGCGCCGCGATTGCAAGTATGCCCGATCCGCACCCGAAATCGAGGACAACGCTTCTTGTCTCCCCTCCCTCTCGCAGGGTCTCGGCAAGCCACCTGAGACAAAGTCGCGTGGTCGGGTGGGTGCCGGTCCCGAAGGCGAGCCCTGGGTCCAGATGGATGGCGAGGCGCCCGGCGGGCGCCTCTTCGGCATTTGGGTAAATCCAAAGTCCGTCGGCTACGGGAAATGCGTGCCAGTTGCGCGACGTGAGCGCCTCCCATCCCTCGTCCGCCACCGATTCCCGCGCGAGGTCGCTGACCTCCCCGGCCACGATCTCGCAGGCGAAGCGGGCCGCCGCCTCGCTCGCGAAGAAGGCGGCGATGCAGGTGGTCGGCCAGAAGCGCGGTTCGGCCGCCAAACCCTCGTCGTAAAAGGCGGGCCCCCCGGGCGCCTCCTCGAAGGCGACCGCATAGGCCCCGGCCGCGTCAAGGAGTTCTGACAAGACCTCCACGCGGGACCCGGGCGCGCTACACGAAAGCCTCACGCTCAAAGCGCGATCCTTACGCCTTCAGGCGTTCTTCAAGGTAATGGATGTCGACTGGACCGGCCTGGAAGAGCGCATCGTTCAAGAGGAGCTGATGGAGCGGGATGTTTGTTTTGATGCCATCCACCACCATCTCGCTCAAGGCGATGCGCAGCCGCGCCATGGCCGCCTCGCGGGTGTCTCCGTAGGCCACGACCTTGCCAATCATGGAGTCGTAGAACGGCGGAACCACATAGTTGTTGTAGACATGCGAGTCGACGCGGATGCCCGGGCCGCCGGGTTGATGGTATTGGGTGATGCGCCCGGGCGAGGGCATGAAATTAATCGGATCCTCGGCGTTGATGCGGCATTCCATGGAATGGCCGCGCATGACGATGTCCTCCTGCCGGTAGCGCAGGGGCTCCCCCGAGGCGATCAGGATCTGTTGCTGCACGATGTCAACGCCGGTCACGAGCTCGGTGACCGGGTGCTCGACCTGGACGCGCGTATTCATCTCTATGAAATAGAACTGGCCATTCTCGTAGAGAAACTCGAAGGTCCCCGCGCCGCGATAGCCGATGCGCCGGCAGGCCTCGACGCAGACTTTTCCGATGCGCTCGCGCGTCTCGCTCGAGATGCCGGGCGCCGGGCACTCTTCGATCACTTTTTGGTTGCGGCGCTGCAGTGAACAGTCGCGCTCTCCGAGGTGGATGGCATGCCCGTGTTCGTCGGCCAGAACCTGAAACTCGACGTGCCTGGGCTTTTCCAGGTACTTTTCCATGTAGACGACGTCATTATTGAACGCCGCCTTGGCCTCCGCGCGCGTGAGGGCAAGCGAACTCAAGAGGGCCCCCTCGGAATGGACCACGCGCATTCCCTTGCCACCCCCGCCGCCCGTCGCCTTGATCAAGATCGGGTAGCCGATATCCCGCGCGATCGCGAGCGTGCGCGCCTCGTCATTGTCAAGCGGCCCGTCGGAGCCCGGTACGCAGGGTACGCCCGCGTCCTTCATGGCGCGGATCGCCGAGATCTTGTCGCCCATGAGCCGGATGGTCTCGGGGCGTGGACCGATGAAAATAAACCCGCTTTGTTCGACACGTTCGGCGAAGTCGGCGTTCTCCGAAAGAAAGCCGTAACCTGGGTGGATGGCGACCGCGTCGGTCACCTCTGCGGCGCTTATGACCGCAGGTATGTTGAGGTAGCTCTTGGCTGCCGCGGCAGGCCCGATGCATACGGATTCGTCCGCCAAACGCACATATTTGGCGTCGCGATCGGCCTCTGAATGAAGGGCTACTGTTTTGATGCCGAGGGCCCGGCAGGCCCTCTGTACGCGCAGGGCGATTTCCCCGCGGTTGGCGATGACCACCTTGTCGATCATGGCCGTTATTCGATGACGAAGAGCGTTTCGCCGTATTCGACGGGTTGGCCGTTTTCCTTGAGAATGGCCTTGACCACGCCGGCGCGATCCGCCTCGATTTCGTTCAGCATTTTCATCGCCTCGATGATGCACAGCGGGTCGCCGACATTCACGGCGGTGCCGACCTCCACGAAGGGCTGGGCATCAGGTGAGGGCGCCCGATAAAAGGTGCCGACCATGGGGGACGTGACGGGATGGCCGCTTGGCACGGACCGCCCGGCCGCAGGCTCGAGAGTCGCGGGGACGGTCGGCATGGGGGCTGCAACGGGGGGCTGCGTGGTCATCACGGGCATCGGTGCGGCCGACGACCCGCGGCTGATGCGTATCGACTCCTCGCCTTCCTTTATCTCTATCTCTCCGAGATGGGACGCCTCGAGCATTTCGATCAGCTTTTTGACTTTGCGGATATCCACGGATGTTTACCTAAGATTGCAAGTGGGAGATGGCGGCCATCAGGGCCAGCTCGTAGCCCAGGGCGCCAAGCCCGCTGATCGTGCCGAGCGCGATGTCCGAGAAATAGGAACGATGACGAAACGGCTCGCGGGCATGGATGTTCGAAAGGTGGACTTCGATGAACGGTAGGGCAACGGCTCCCAGGGCGTCACGCAGCGCCACGCTCGTGTGCGTGAACGCCGCGGGATTGAAGACAATCACGCGAGTGCCATCAGACGCAGCCCCATGGATGCGGGCGATCAGTTCGTGCTCGGCATTGCTCTGCATGAACGCAATGCCATATCCCATGTCGGCGGCCAGCGCCGCCAGACGTTCCTCGATCACGGCCAGGGTGTCGGCGCCGTAATGGCGCGGCTCGCGCGTACCGAGAAGATTGAGATTGGGGCCGTTAAGTACGAGCAGCTCAGCCATGGGTTTCCCGCCGGGACGTCCCCGGTGCGCGCATTGTGCCCGGGTCGCCCGTTTTTGTCCAGTTACTCGCTTTTCGACGCAGTTCCCGGCAAATCACCGTTTCTTAAACGCGGTGTCGACCGCCGCCCTGAGCGTCCCACGCGTGAAGGCCCCCAATTGGCCGGTCAAGATGTGGCCGTGCGGGGTGACGAGCAGGCTAAACGGGATCGCCCCCTGCATGTCCCCATACTCGGCCAGCATCTGCAGTCCCTGCTCTCCACCCAACAAGATGGGGTAGGGGATGTGGTGGGCGCGCACGAAGCGCGCGACCTTCTGCTTGCCGTCGAGGGCGATGCCTACGATCACGAGACCCCGCGCGCGATCGGCCTTGGCCGTGCGCATGAGGAGCGGGATCTCGGCCCGGCACGGCGGACACCACGGGGCCCAGAAGTTCACCAAATACACTTTGGCCGGCCAGTGGTCGAGCGACCGGGTCTTCCCGGCAAGGTCGGGCAGCTTGAAGTGCACGCGTACCGAGTGCCGAGACCGCGGATGCGCCTTGGGCCCCGTGTACCGCCCCAAGCCGAAGCCGGCGGCCAGCGCCACGATCAGGGCCACCGCCCAGACGGCATGAGCGCGCCCCCTCATATCGTCTTCACCGCGCGCGCGAGAGCGGCGACCGCGCGTGGGCCTTTGTAGCCATAAAAGTCTTTTTGCCGCAAAGGTCGTCCCTGTGCTGAGAAAAACAAAACCGCAGGCGGCCCGAGAACACCGAACTTGCGCTTCAAGGCGCGGGTCGCCTTCGTGTTGTGGGTGACGTCCGCCTCTATTAGCATAAATCCGCGCAGGGCGCTTTGGACCCGCCTGTCGGCGAAGGTCTCGCGCCGCAGCCGTGTGCAGTCTACGCACCAGCTGGCCGAAAAGTCGACCAGGGCGGGTTCGTTCAGGCTCGCGGCGCGCGACAGGTGGTGCTCGAGCGCGGCGAGTGACTCCACCTTGTGGAAGGTGAGTGCATGCCCCCCCGTCTTGGTTACGCCAGCACTTCGGAAGGTGAGCGGCTGCAGCGGGTCCCGGTTGCCTTGCAGACCACCGACAAGGGACAGGGCGCCCCACACGAGCAGCACTACGCCAAGACCCGCGCGCAGTTTCCGAAGGCCGCTCGCCCCCGCCGCCAGGCGTCCCCCGCCGAGATAGACCCCGACCCCAATGAAGAGCGCACCCCACAAGAGCAGTACCGGCACATGCGGTAAAAGCCCCAGGAGATAGATGGCAACTCCGAGCAGCAGGACCCCGAAGGCGTATTTCACGGAGCTCATCCAGGGACCGGCCTTCGGCAGCAGGTAGCCTGCCCCGACGCCCAGCGCGATCAGCACGATGCCCATGCCGAGGGCCATACTGAACATGATCGCGGCGCCCAAGGGCGCGCTATGGCTCGATATGGCCACGGCGAGCGCCGACACGAGTAGGGGTGACACGCAGGCGCCGACCACCAAGGCGGACAGCAGGCCAAGGACGTAGGCCCCGGCCAGCGACCGGCCGTTAGCGCCCCCGGTGCGGGCCGCCACTCGACTTTGAATGAAGCTCGGCACCTGCAGGGTGTAAATGTCGAACAAGGACAGCGCCATAAGCACGAACAAGAGACTCAGGAAGCCGATGCCCCAGCCATTTTCAAAGTAGGCCTGGAGCTGCTCGCCCGTCGCCCCCGCCAAGGCGCCCGCGCCCGCATACGTCGTGGCGGTCCCGAGCACATAGGCCGCTGATAGCAACGCACCCTGCCCCTTCGTCAGGCGTTCCTGTCCGCGACCGACCAGCATGCCAGACAGGATCGGGATCATGGGCAGCACGCAAGGGGTGAAGGTGAGCAGCAGGCCGATCCCAAAGGCGCTCACGATCGCAAACAGCCAGGTCTTGGCGCTCGGACCCTTGGGGTGCGCGGCCGGGGTGGAGGGCGCCCCCCCCGCCGCTGGACTTGCGCCCACCCGCGCGGCCGGCGGCCCACCGCCCAGGGCCGCGGATTTGGCCGGAAGTCGGACCTGTAAAATGTGCGTGACCGGCGGATAACAGATCCCAGCGACCGCGCAGCCTTGATAGTGTGCGCTCACTGTGAGCGACTGGCCGGGATGAGTCCCCGTGAGCGGCAAGGGGAGGGTAAAGGTTTTTTTGTAGATGATGATCGTGCCGAGGACGCGGTTTTTTTCCACCGAACCGGGCGGCATGGCCACGGGCCCCAGGGTCACGCCGTGGCGTGGCGACAGCAGCTTGAAATGGATCTTGTCGCGATAGAGGTAGTAGCCCCGGGCGATGCGAAAGCGGGCCTCAAGACCGTCCTTGGTGGGCGCCGTCAGGGTCAGACGGTAGGCTTGGCTGCGCTTCAGAAACGGCTTCTGTCTATGGGCGAAGAACGCCTTGAAGGCGGCGAGCGGCCCCCCCTGGGCCATCGCCTCGCCCGGGGTCGCAGCCAGCAGGGCCACCACTGCGACGCTAAGCGCGCAGAGCGCCTTCAAGCCATTGGAGGTAGGGCGGATAGCCGCGAGCGACGGGAATCCCCAGGATCTCGGGGACTTCGTAGGGGTGCAGGGCGCGCAGGCGCAATTCCAGTTCATCATAAAGGTTAGTCGTCGTTTTAATGATTAAAAGCGTTTCGGCGGCGGTCTCTACATGTTCCCGCCAACGGTATACGGACTGGACGGCCGCGAGCTGGTTGACGCAGGCCGCCAGTCTTTCGTTCACGAGGGCGTGCGCGATCGTGGTCGCGCAGGACTCGGGACAGGTACAAAAAACGATCAGGGCCTCTGAGGGCATGGTCTTGCCTCGTGGTGCGCCACGATCGGCGCCGGGCGCGGAACTCCTCGCCGATTTGCGCATCTGAACCTATTCACGCGCGCCGTGAATCAAGTCGCCCTCCAGGGTCTCGCGATACCGGCGCATGGGGGACCGAGGGTTCTCACAGCCTGGCTAGCTCGCGTGGGCGGCTCGGGTTCTTATACCATAGCTTCTTACCGTCATCCGGAATAGCCCAGTGCACGAGACCTCGTTTTCCCTTAATACCCGGCCCGGCATTATCATACGCGGCCGGGCCCTCGACTTAGGGTACGGCCCGGTTGGACTCTTCCTGCACGGCTTTCGTTCCCACTGTGATGGCGAAAAGGCCCAGGCCCTGGCCGCTCACGCGCGCGGCCGCGGTTATTCATGGGCGCGTTTCGACTTGGCCGCGCATGGCGCCTCGAGCGGAACCCTGGAAGAACAGACCGTCTCGGGATGGCTGGAAGACGCCTTGTCGGTGGTGGAGCGCTACGCGCCACGCCCGCTCATTCTCGTGGGTTCGAGCCTGGGCGCATGGCTCGCGGTCGGCCTAGCCCGTTCGGGCCGCGTCCCGGTGGCGGGGCTTGTCTTGCTCGCCCCCGCCTTCAATTTCCTCCAGCGTTATTACGCGAGCTTATCGGAAGATCTACGCCGCCAATGGCGGGCCGACGGCTACCTGGCCTTGCCGGATCTCTACGCGCCCGCCGGGACCGTGTACCGGCTCGGCCATCGTTTGATCGAGGACGCCGACCTGCACGATGTTCTATCGTCACCCGTCACCCTCCCCTGCCCGCTGACCATGATCCATGGCGAGCAGGATAGTGTCGTGCCGCTTGCCGTGAGCAAGGCCTTTCTGGGCCATGCGCAGGCACCGGCCAAACGCTTGGTCGTCATTCCGGGGGGCGACCACAGGCTGACCGCGGCGATCCCGAGGATTCTCGAGGAAGTGGATGCCCTATGGCCGCGACCAAACCCGGCGACGGCGGTGATCGCGTGATCGGCCGGCTGCTGCGGTTCGTAGCCTTCCTGCCGCTGATCGAGGTCGTGGTGATAGTGCTCGTATGGCACGCGATCGGGCCGTGGTGGACGCTAGGCCTGCTCATGGCAGGCCCGATCGCGGGGCTTGCGCTTGTGCGCCTCTCGCCCGTACGCACCTTTGGCCATGTCCGCGCGGCCCTCTCCGAGGGGCGCGTTCCGGGCGACGCCATGTGGGAGGGCGCGGCCCTGGGCCTTGCCGGCCTGCTGTTGCTGTTTCCGGGATTCTTTTCGGATTTTCTGGCGCTCGTGCTTTTGATCGGACCCGCGCGCAGGGCCCTGCGACGTCCACCCGGTCCGCCACCGCCCGCTGTCCGCGAGCCGCTCGAGGGGCGGTTTCGCTCGTACCGCGATTAGGTCGGGCTTGACAAGGCATCAGCCTTGTTTATGATTGGCACTCACTCGGACAGAGTGCTAGCAAGCGCGACTGATCCCGGTTATTGCGATTTCTTAAGAGTAAGGAGATTCCTATGAAAGCGCAGCCTCACTCACAAACAGGAGAACTCAACATGAATATTCGCCCCCTGCACGACCGTGTGATCGTGCGCCGCCTGGAAGAAGAGCGGAAGTCTGCCGGCGGCATCGTGATTCCCGATACGGCCAAGGAGAAGCCGATCCAGGGCGAGATCGTGGCCGTCGGCAAGGGCAAGATCCTCGAGAATGGCGAGGTCCGTCCTCTCGATGTGAAGGTCGGTGACAAGGTTCTTTTCGGCAAGTACGCCGGGACCGAGGTCAAAGTCGGTGCCGAAGAGCTTCTGGTCATGCGCGAAGAAGACGTAGTCGCGATCATCGACGGCAAATAACGAACGCTTAAAGAGAGGGAAGAACCATGGCAGCTAAAGAAGTCGTATTCGGCGATAGCGCGCGCATCCGGATGCTGCGCGGCGTCAACATCCTGGCCGATGCAGTGAAGGTCACCTTGGGGCCCAAAGGCCGCAACGTCGTGCTCGACAAATCGTTCGGCGCCCCCACGATCACGAAGGACGGCGTCTCGGTCGCGAAAGAGGTCGAGCTCAAAGACAAGTACGAGAACATGGGTGCGCAGATGGTGAAGGAGGTGGCTTCGCAGACCTCCGATATCGCTGGCGACGGTACCACCACCGCGACCGTTCTGGCGCAGGCCATTCTGCGTGAGGGTTTAAAGTCGGTGGCGGCCGGCATGAACCCGATGGATCTGAAGCGCGGTATCGACAAGGCGGTCTTGGCCGCGGTCGACGCCTTGAAGAAGATCTCGCGTCCGTGCTCCGACCATAAGGAGATCGCCCAGGTGGGCACCATCTCCGCGAACTCCGATGCCTCGATCGGCAACATCATCGCCGAGGCCATGGAGAAGGTTGGCAAGGAAGGGGTCATCTCTGTCGAGGAGGGTTCGGGCCTCGAGAACGCCCTCGAGATCGTCGAGGGCATGCAGTTCGATCGCGGCTATCTGTCGCCCTACTTCGTGAACAAGCAGGACACGATGACGGCCGATATCGAGAACCCCTATATCCTGATCTACGACAAAAAGATCTCGAACATCCGCGAACTCCTGCCGATCCTGGAGGGTGTCGCCAAGGCCGGTCGGCCGCTCCTCATCATCTCCGAGGACGTCGAGGGCGAGGCGCTCGCGACGCTCGTCGTGAACAACATCCGCGGGATCCTGAAGGTATGCGCCGTCAAGGCCCCGGGCTTCGGCGATCGTCGCAAGGCGATGTTGCAGGATGTCGCGATCCTGACGGGCGGCCAGCTCGTGTCCGATGAGCTCGGCATGACCCTCGAGGCGGCCACGATCGACATGCTAGGTCAGGCCAAGCGCATCCAGGTCAGCAAGGAAAACACCACCATCATCGATGGCGCGGGCAATTCGAAGGACATTGAGGCGCGCGTCAAGCAGATCCGCGCTCAGATCGAGGAGGCCACGTCCGACTACGATAAGGAGAAGATGCAGGAGCGGGTTGCCAAGCTCGCCGGCGGCGTTGCCTTGATCAAGGTCGGGGCGGCCACCGAGGTGGAGATGAAAGAGAAGAAGGCGCGCGTCGAGGACGCCTTGCACGCGACCCGCGCGGCCGTCGAGGAAGGCGTGGTGCCTGGCGGCGGCGTGGCTCTTATCCGGGCCCTGCAGGACATGAAGGTCAAGGGTGACAATCATGACCAGGAGGTGGGCATCCAGATCGCCCGCCGCGCGATGGAAGAGCCCTTGCGCATGATCGTCATGAACGCTGGCCTCGAAGGCTCGGTGGTCATGAACAAGGTTGCCGAGGGCAAGGGGAGCTTCGGTTTCAACGCCGCGACCGGCGAGTACGGCGACATGCTGAGCATGGGCATCCTCGACCCTACCAAGGTCACGCGTACCGCGCTGCAGAATGCAGCCTCGGTGGCCGGTCTTATGATCACGACCGAGGCCATGATCGCCGAGCTCCCGCAGGAGGAGAAGGCGGCCGCGGCCGGCGGTGGCGGTGGCATGGGCGGCATGGGTGGTATGGGTGGTATGGGCGGTATGGACGGCATGATGTAAGCCGGCCGCTCTTTTAGCCAGCGGGGCAGGGGCCGGAAGGCTCCTGCCCCTTTTTTGTGTGCGCCTGCCAAGTGGCGGACGAAGCGGCGCGCTATCTTCTGTTATGCTTGCGCCTGTGCTCGTGACGGCGCGACGAGCGGGGCTGACTTTTCCGCCACGCCGAGGCCGGCATGGCCTGGGAGGCTCTCATGGGGGTACGCAAGGCGGGGACGTGGTTACGCAGGGCCCGCGTGACGGCTGGCGTGGCTTTAATCGTTGCCTATTCCGTGGTTTCTTATCGCTCGAACGTGGCCGGGCACGCCGGCGCGCTCGGTGCGCTGTTCGCGTTCCTGCCCCTGCTCGGACTGTCCTTGGGCGCAGCCTGGGAAGGCCGCCCGCGCCCGCTTTGGCTCACCCTATGGGCCCTCGCCTGCGCGGGTCTCTGGCATTACCGTATCCTGATTGGGGCCCATTACTCATGGGCCTATCTCGTCGAGGACGTAGGCATGTTGACGCTCCTCTGCAGTCTCTTCGCGCGCACCCTGAAGTCCCCGCGCGTGCCGCTCATTTCGCGCCTGTCTGAGCTCGTGCACGGTCCCTTAAGTCCGCGGCTCGCGCACTACACGAGGCGTGTGACGCAGCTTTGGGCGGCACTCTTCGGTATCATGGCGATCGTTTCCATTCTCCTTTTTCTCGTGGCTGGGGTCCGTGCGTGGGGTTTCTATGCCAACGTGCTCACCTGGCCCATTATGGCGCTCGTGTTCATTGGCGAATACTTGGTCCGCCGGCTCGTCATCCCCGCGCAGGAGCGTGCAGGCTTCCTGCAGGTGGTCCTCGCTGGCAGCCGGTACTGGCGCCATTTGGTCGAGGCCGACTCCTGTGAGCCGTCGTTGCGCGGACGGACCGTGCGATGAGTACCGTCCCCCTCGTCCGGGGCGCCGACCCGACCGCTCCGTTCGCCTTCTATAATGGCGCGCCCCGTTCCGTGGCACAGTTTCTGCGCGATGTGTCACGTCTCGCGGCCTTGCTGCCTCCGAAGGGGCCGGTCTTGAATGCCTGCGCCGATCGCTATCATTTCGTCGTAGGCCTAGGCGCCGCCTTGGTCGCGGACCGGATGACCGTTCTGCCGGCAGCCTATGCAGCTGAGACGATCAAGGCCCTGAGCGCGCAAATGGCCGATCTGCATGCCCTGAGCGACGGGGATACCAAAATCGCTCTGCCCATGGTGCGTTTTCCCCGGCTCGAACCCGAGGCCCGCGCCGGGTCCCTCCCGCCTATGCCGCACATCCCCTCCGGGCGGCACGCGGTTATGGTTTTTACCTCGGGCACGACGGGCGCGCCCGTAGGCCATATCAAGACATGGGGCTCGTTGGTTACGGGGGCCCGCGCCGAGGCCGGCCGGCTGGGATTTGGCGATGGAGCGGCCTGGTCGCTGGTCGCGACCGTACCGCCTCAGCATATGTATGGGCTCGAGTCATCCGTCATGCTGGGCCTGCACGGCGGCGCGGTGCCACACTCGGGGCGCCCTTTTTATCCCAAGGACATCATCGAGGCGCTGGCGTCGGTCCCGCGCCCGCGCCTGTTGGTGACCTCGCCGGTCCATCTCCGGGCGCTTTTGACGAGTGGTGTGGCCACGGCGCCACTGGACGCGATCCTCTGCGCGACCGCGCCGCTCCCGCTGGCCTTGGCCGAGCAGGCCGAGGAGCGGCTGGGGGCGCCTTTGCACGAAATCTACGGGGCGACGGAGGCTGGTCAGATCGCGAGTCGCAGACCGACGCGCGAGGAGGGCTGGAGGCTTTTTCCGGGCCTTGTCCTGGAGCCGCGAGGGGAAGGGTTCGTGGTGCGGGGCGGTCATGTGCTGATACCGGCCCCTCTGAACGACATCGTCGAGCCGATGGGCCCGACGTCCTTCCGTTTCCACGGCCGCGGCGCCGACATCGTGAACGTGGCCGGCAAGCGCAGTTCCATCGCCTTTCTCGAGCAGCAGCTCCTTGCCATTCCGGGGGTGCTCGATGGCGCCTTTTACATGCCGGACGAGGATCTGGCGGGCCCGGTCGCTCGTCTGACGGCGTTCGTGGTGGCCCCCGGCTTGACCGCTGCGGCGATCGAGGCGGCGCTGCGTGCCCGTATCGACCCCGTATTCTTGCCTCGTCCGCTCGTGCTCGTGGATGCGCTGCCACGACTTGCGACCGGCAAACTGCCCCTAGAAAGACTCCGGGGGCTCCTCGCATCCAGCGCCCGCGATGTCGGTCACGGACATGGTTGAGACCGGCCGCTTGTTGTTCCCCGCTGAGCACGCAGCCTTCCCTGACCATTTCCCTGAAAATCCGCTGGTGCCAGGTGCCCTGCTTCTCGATGAGACCCTGGCGGTCCTCGCTGGGGCGCGCGGCCTTCCCTACGAGGCCCTCGAGGTGCGACAGGCAAAGTTCGTCCAGCCAGTACGCCCCGACCAGGTTATCGACATCTCTTGGGAGGACGCGGGGAAAGGGTTTATGGATGTCAGCCTACGGGTGGCGGATGTCACCGTAGCCGTCCTCACCGTGGGCCTCAGGGCCCGGCCATGAATGGGCGCGCCGATCCCGACTTGGGGGTGGTGCGAGGCGCTGTGTCGCGCTCGGAGATTTGCGCCCTGCTCCCGCACGGTGACCGCATGTGTCTTCTCGCCTCGGTGCGCGCCTGGGACGCCGAGGGCATAGCATGCCTAGCCCTAAGCCATCGCGACCTGGCCAATCCGCTTCGCGCCCGGGACCGTCTGGGCGCCGGGTGCGCCATTGAGTACGCGGCGCAAGCGATGGCAGTTCACGGCGCGCTTTGCGCAAGCGGCCCCGCGCGACCGGGCGGCGCCCTGCTCGCGGTTCGCGACATCCGCTTCTCCGTCGGGCGTCTGGATGATATCGAGGAGGATCTTGTGATCGACTGCCGTGCCTTGGCTCAAGATGCCCGCGGGGCGATGTATCGGTTTCAGGTGGGCGCCGCTGGCCGGCCGCTCGTATCCGGGCGCGCGACCGTACAATTCGTTGCCCTCGCGGGTCTCAACCGTGCCGACAAGGGTTAGCGCGAGGGGCACGAGCCTGCGCCGCGCGCTCGTGACCGGTGCGAGCGGTGCCATAGGCGCGGCCATTTGCCGCCGTCTGGCGGCCGACGGCTACCATCTCATATGCCACGCCCACAGCCGCCCGGACGACGCCCGGCAACTCGTCTCCGAGCTGAAGAACGGCGGCGCAAGCGCGACCTTGTGTGTGTTTGATGTTGCAGACGCGCATACGACGGCCGACGCGCTCGCCCCGCTCGTAGCCGAGGCGCCCATCCAGGTTCTCGTCCACAACGCCGGTGTCCACGCCGACGCGGTCCTCGCCGGGATGACGCTCGAGCAATGGCGTCGCCCGCTCGATGTTGCCTTGGATGGCTTTTTTCACGTCGCCCGGCCGTTGCTCTTGCCCATGATAAGGACCCGCTGGGGTCGCATCGTCAACGTCACCTCGGTGGCGGGGCTCCTTGGGAACCGTGGTCAGGCCAACTACGCTGCCGCCAAGGCCGGACTCCACGCTGCCGGCAAATCCCTCGCGCTCGAGGTCGCAAGCCGCGGCATCACAGTAAACGCGGTCGCGCCCGGCATCATCGCCACGCCCATGAGTCAGGTCTTCGGCCAAGACGACATCGCGCGGCTCGTGCCCATGGGGCGCGCCGGCGAATGCCGCGAGGTCGCGGATCTGGTGGCTTTTCTGGTCTCCGATCAGGCCGCCTATATCACAGGCCAGGTCATATCGATCAACGGCGGCATGATCTAGATCCGCGACGGCGGCACAGCAAGCGCGGGATACGATAGAGCAGCCCGAGGAGCAGGCGTATGTGCATGCTGGTGAGCAGAATATTGTCGCGCACATAATGGAAATGTGAGACGCCGCCGTCGGCTTTACCCGGATACCGCACAGGGGCATCAATGTTGAGGGCAGGAACTCCTTCCCAGAAGAGGCGCACGGCAGCCTCCGGATCGAAGTCGAAGCGGCGCATGGAGCGGCGCGCGGTCATGATCCTGAAGAGGGGTTCGATCGGATAGATGCGAAATCCGAAAAGTGAGTCCCCGATGTGGCGGCCGCAGGTTTCGAGGTTCGCGCATGCGTTCGATAGGCGCCGCCCATAGACGCGCACCCGGGGCGCGTCGGAGGCGAAGACCGGCGCGCCCAGGATCATGGCATCGGGGTTCGATCTCGATGCCTCCATGAATGTCGGGATGAGATCCGCCGGGTGCTGGCCGTCGGAGTCCATGCATAGGACGTGGGTGTATCCCTCGGCTCGGGCGCGCTCGAGCCCCAAAAGCACCGCCGCCCCCTTGCCGCGGTTGCGGGTCCTCGTGATGACGAGCAGGCCGGCGTTATGGCGCGCCATATCCGCGAGTCCTTCGGCGGTTCCGTCCGTACTACCGTCCACGACCACCCAGACTGGCGCCCAATGCTGTAAGGCCACGGCCACGGTCCCATAGACCTTGGATCCGGGGTTGTAGCTTGGGATCAGTACGAGGTGTGTTGCGGAAGGTGCTGGCATCTGGCTATGGAAATAGTCAACGGGTCGCGGTGCATTCGATGGTCGGTTCTGCCCTCATTTGCTTCCGGCCGTCAGAGGCGCTTCTTCGGAAAGCCGGCGCTGCTCGCGGCGTTTGCGCAAGGCTCGCACGGACTGGCGAAAATGGTAGAGCGAATGCAGGTAGTACAAGCCCTTGAAGGCCGCCAGGGAGCGCCAGATGGGGGTGTCCCCGAAGATGTCGCCGGCCAGCACGGACAAGAGCGCCTCCTGGACTCGAAATATGTTGCGTGGACCCATGAAGAGGTCGCGCATCGTCGGGTGGTTGACGCGGTAGATGAACCACGAAAACTCGCGCGGCCCTTGGCGGATCTTCCGGTCGTAGGCGCGTAGCGCCCTTTGGGCCTCATCCGGTCGACTGAGACAGGTGTCAACCGCGTCGGCCGCCAGGAAGCCGCCGTGCATGGCCAGCATCACGCCCGATGAGAACACGGGGTCTATGAACGAAAAGGCATCGCCGAGGAGCAGGTGGTTTACTCCATACGAGCGTTCGCAGCCGTACGAGAAATTGCCGGTTGCGGATACCTCCGAGACCAGCTTGGCCCCGGCGAGGCGCTCGGCAAGCGCTGGACAAAGGGCGATGGTGTCGCGGAAAAAGGCCTCCACGGGCTTATTGCGCCGTTTCAGGTAATAGGGCCAGACTACGGCGCCCACGCTCGTGGTGCCGTCGGCCAGCGGTATGAACCAAAACCAGCCATGTTCGAACCAGAAGATCGAGATATTGCCCTCGGCGCGGCCATCGTTGCGTGTGGCGCCCCGGAAATGTCCAAAAAGCGCCGCGCTGTTGTGTCGGGGATTGCGCCGCTTCATGTGGAAACGGGTGCCGAGAAAGGTGTCGCGCCCGGACGCGTCGATAACGAATCGCGCCTCGAAATCCTCGACGCCTCCATCCTCATGGCGGGCGCTCACGCGAGCCCCTGCTCCTTCTTCGAGAAAGGCGACATCCTGCACCCGGCAGCCTTCCCGGGTCACGGCCCCTTTGGTTTTTGCGTTGCGAAATAGGATGGCGTCGAATTCGGCGCGGCGCACCTGGTAGGCATAGGGCATGTCCTTGTTCCAGGCTTCGGCGAATTGAAACTCCTGTCGAGGCTTTTCGTGCCAGGGGGATACAAACTCCGCCCCCCACTTCATCATGCCTATGTCACGCACCGCCTCCCCGACACCTAGGCGCTCGAGCAGCGGCAGGTTGGCCGGGAGCAGCGATTCGCCGATGTGAAACCGCGGGTGATGGCTCTTTTCCGCGATGACGACATCGTAGCCCCGTTCGGCGAGCAGGGTCCCCGCGGTAGCGCCGCCCGGGCCCCCTCCGATCACGAGAACGTCACATTGTGTAGCCATCAGACCATCCCTTTAAGATTCCCAACCCCATCGTATCCGCCGGCGCCGGTCAGGCCTTCCGCCGATTAAAGCTTACCGGCTGCCCATCTTCAGGGATAGGGCACTCCATCGATAAAGGGCGGCGATCGCGGACCTGGTCCTGCCGAGGGCGGCAGGGACCGGGCATGTTCATTTCCGAGTCCGCGCACGGCCCCGCGGGGCGGGTCGCAGGCCTTCTCCCGTCCCGCTGACCCTGGTGATTCTAGTCCGGGATTTCGAGCCAGACGAGCCGCCTCGAGCGGCCCTTGCGGTCAGGTCACGAACTGGCTGATCGCCCAAAACTGCAGAGCCGCGCCGAGCAGCGTCAGAATGTGGAAGGCGGCGTGAAAGTATTTCACGCGGTCGCGTATCAGAAAGACCACGCCGACACCGTAGCAGGCGCCGCTCAGAGCCAGGGCCGTGAGCACGGCAGGCGGGGTATGTCGGAAAAAAGGCGCGGCGCCCAGTATCGTGATCCAGCCCATGACCTGGTAGAGGTGCTCCAAACGGCGCATGTAGCGTCCTGGCTCCCCCCAAAGGAGCAGGATCGCGAGCCCGGCCAGGATCCATTCCGCCACCACTAGGGCCGCCCCTGTCGTGCCGCGAACCATGAGCGCCGCGACGGGGGTGTAGGTGCCGGCTATGAACAGCGCGATGGCCATCCGATCCAGGCGCTGAAACCGGTCCTTCAAGGGGCCCGCGGGCAGGATGTGGTAGGCCGCCGACACCGTGTACAGGCCGATCATGGCCAGCGAAAAGACCGCGGCGCAGAGGAGTTTTGGAAGATCGCCGGTCTGTGCTGCAAGTCGCGTGAGCGTCGCGCCCGCGCCCAGGGCCGCGACGGCCCCCGCCGCATGTAGGGCGGCATTGACCCGCTCTTCTTCGCGCGACTGACAACGCTCGGCGGGCGCAGGTGGCAGGACGTCGTAGAACTCCAGCGCCGCCCCCGTAGGGGGGTCCACGTCGAGCCCGTTCATATGCAGCGCTTCTTGTGCCCCCGCGCGTCTTTTCATCATAGCGACAAGCGCGTCCCGCTCTCGCGAAGTCGCAGGCGGCGCGTCTCGTAGTCTGGCATGACCCGCCCCATCTCGCGCCAAAACGGGGTTCTGTGGTGCGGGGCGATCAGGTGGCAGAGCTCATGGGCGATCACATAATCGAACAAGTCTGCCGGGACGAGCATAAGCCTCCAGTTCAGGCTGATCGTCCCGTGCGGCGAGCAGCTGCCCCATCGCGTCTTCTGGCCGGCGATGCGAATCCGTTTGGGCGCCCGTCCGACCAGTGGCGCGTAATGGATGATACGGGCCAGCGCGTGGTGTCGCGCCGCCTCGCGGTACCAGAACTCCAATGCCCCGCGCGCCTGCACCTCGTTGGCGGCCGCGACTCGCAGAAGCTCGCCGTCTCGCCGGACCTCCGGTGTCCCCGATCGGTAGCAGAGGCGTAGTTGCAGGGTCTCGTCCAGGTACCGCAGACTCAATCCATCGGCGAACACAGGGACCCGCGGCGCCTCGTTCAGCCGTTTCAAGGTCCGCTCGATCCATCGCGCCTTGGCCTTGAGAAAGGCCTCGATGTCGGCCTGTTGGGTGGCCGCCGGGACGAGTAGGCGCATGGCGCCCGAGGGGTTGATCTGCAAGCAGAGGGTGCGACGCTTGCGACTGCGGACAAGGGCATAGGGCGGCACGCTCAGATCTCGATCATCTCGAATTCGTCCTTGGTAGCCCCGCAGTCCGGGCAGGTCCAGTTCTCCGGGACGTCTTCCCAGTGCGTGCCCGGCGCAATACCGTGTTCCGGCAGGCCTTTCTCTTCTTCGTACAGGAAACCGCAGATGACGCACATATAGACTTTCGGGACGTTCGCGTTCATGCGGCTATATTGCCACGATTCCCGCTTCTCGTGAAACGCGACCGCAGGCAGTACAATGCCGCGATGACAAGCCCCCGTACCGCCATTGTCCTCTGCAATCTCGGTGGTCCCGACAGCCTCGAGGCCGTCGAGCCGTTTTTGCGCAACCTGTTTTCCGATCCCGATATCTTCAAGTTCCCCGGGGCTCCCATCACCCAGCGCCTCTTCGCGTGGCTCGTCGCGCGGCGGCGTTGCGAGGAGGCGAGCCGTGGCTACGCGGCCCTTGGCGGGGCCTCACCCATCGGTGCCAATACCCAGGATCAAGCCTGGGCGCTCGAACAGTCCCTCGCCGACCTTAAGGCCCGGGTCTTCGTCTGTATGCGCTATTGGCATCCCTTGACCGCGGAGGTCGTCGCGACCCTCAAGGCGGGCGGCTACGGGCGCATCGTCCTCTTGCCCCTCTATCCGCAATATTCTTTGACCACGACTGGCAGCGCGCGCAATGAATTCGTGCGACAGTGCGCCCGTCTGCACTACAGTCCCGATGTTCGTTTCGTCGAGTCTTGGTACCAGGACCCTGACTACCTGGATGGGATCGTCACCAGCATAAAAGCCATGGCGGCACGATTCAGCGCCCCAGACCCCGAGCGCATCAGCCTGCTTTTATCGGCGCACGGTGTCCCGCAGCGCCTGATCGCGCGGGGCGACCCCTATCGCATGGGAATCGAGGAGACGGCGCGGCTCGTTTCCGAGCGGCTCGGCTGGCCGCGAGTGACCTTGTGTTATCAGAGCCGGGTAGGCCCGCTCGAGTGGCTGCGTCCCTATGTCGACGATGTCATCCGCGACCAGGGTCGCGCCGGCGCCGATCAGATTCTCGTCTATCCGATCGCCTTCGTATCCGACCACATCGAGACGCTTTACGAACTCGGGATGACCTATGCCGGGCTCGCTCGGGAAGTGGGCGTCCGGGAGTATCATGTCGTGCCGGCCTTGAATGCCGATGCGGCGCTCATACGCGCGCTTGCACGCATTGTGCGTCACGCCCTTAGGGAAGAGAGGTGAGTGTGAATCCCCCCATTGTACTGGTCTTCGCGGGTAATGACCCGACTGGTGGCGCAGGTCTCCAGGCCGATGCTGAAGCGCTCTTGAGCATGGGTTGCCATGCGGCCCCCGTAGTCACGGCCGTGACCGTCCAGGACACCTTCGGCTTGAAGGGCTTCGCGGCCCTGGAGCCGGCCCTGGTGGTCGAGCAGGCGCGCGCCATCCTCGAGGATATGCCGGTCGCAGCCTTCAAGGTCGGCATGGTCGGGAGTCTCGCCAACCTGAGTGCGATCGCTGAGGTCATAGCGGACTATCCCGGCATTCCGGCGGTCATCGATCCAGTGTTGACGAGCGGGCGCGGCGACGAACTAAGCGATGAGCCGCTCGAGGCGGGATTCCGCTCCCTGCTCTGCCCGCTCGCGACGTTGCTCACGCCCAACAGCCGCGAGGCGCGAAGGCTCGTGCCGGAGGCCGATACGCTCGAGGCCTGCGCTCAGGGTTTGATGTCGCTCGGGTCGCGCTACGTCCTTGTAAGCGGGACCCACGAACCCACGGAGTCGGTCGTGAATCTGCTTTACGGAAATCGCCAACTCCTGGAGCGCTTCAGCTATAAGCGCCTGCCGGGGGAATATCACGGCTCTGGCTGCACGTTGGCATCAAGCTGCGCGGCGGTCCTTGCCCAGGGCCTGGATCCCGTGAATGCGATCGTCCAGGCGCTGGAATACACATACAAGACCCTCGAGCGTGCGTGGTCCTTGGGGATGGGGCAGCAATTACCGGATCGCCTGTTCTGGGCCCGGGAAGATGAGGTCGGGACGGGTTGAGGGTCACGGGCCTTTACGCGGTGACCGATGCGCGATGCTGCGCTCCCGAGGGCCGCGAGCGCATTCGCGCGGCGCTCGTGGGCGGCGCGCGGTTGCTGCAAGTGCGTTGCAAGGACCTTCGGCCGCCCGTTGATGCCGTCCGCGCCCTGGTCTCGCTTGGCCACGCCCACGGGGCGACTGTGATCGTGAACGACGATGTAGGGCTTGCCTGTGAGGCGGGTGCCGACGGCGTGCACCTGGGGCGCGAGGACATGACCCTGGAGTCCGCGCGCGCCGCGCTCGGGCCTTCCGCTATCATAGGGGTGTCCTGTTACGACGATCTGGATCGGGCACGGAACGCGGCCGCGCGGGGGGCTGACTATCTAGCTTTCGGGAGCTTCTATCCCTCGCGGACCAAACCCCATGCAGTGCGTGCCGATCCGTCTCTTCTGACGGCCGCGCGGGCGCTTGGCAAGCCCCTTGTGGCGATCGGTGGCATCCTGCCCGAGAATGGGGGCGCGCTCATTGCGGCCGGCGCCTCGGCGCTCGCCGTGATAGACGGCATTTTTGGACAAAACGACATCGAGGGCGCCGCGCGCGCCTATCTACGGCTTTTCGAGGAGATTCTATGACTGCAAGCCACCGCGCCTTCATGCGCGCCCGATCGGTCATCGCAGGCGGTGTCAATTCACCGGTGCGGGCCTTTAAGGGCGTCGGGGGCGAACCGATCTTCATGCAGCGTGGCGAAGGTGCGTATTTGTTTGATGTGGATGGCAAGCGCTATATCGACTATGTCTGCGCCTGGGGACCCCTCATCCTGGGGCACGCAGACCCCGATGTGACGCGTGCGGTCGCCGATGCCGCCTCGCGTGGCCTGTCGTTCGGCACCCCCACCGAGCTCGAGACGGATCTGGCCCTCGAGGTTCGGGCGTTGATGCCGGGCCTCGAGCGGCTGCGGTTCGTCAGTTCCGGGACCGAGGCCACGATGACCGCCTTGCGTCTGGCGCGCGCGGTTACGGGGCGCGACAAGGTGGTGAAGTTCGAGGGCGGCTACCATGGTCACCCCGATTCCTTATTGGTCAAAGCCGGGTCTGGCGCCCTGACGCTCGGTGTGCCCACCTCCCCCGGCGTACCGGCCGCGCTCGCTGCCCACACGCTCGTCGCCCGCTTTAATGACACGGAGTCCGTAGCCGAGCTCTTTGCTCGACATGGCGACGATATCGCGGCGGTCATCGTGGAGCCGGTGGCCGGCAACATGAATTGCGTTCCGCCAGCCCCAGGCTTCCATGAAGGCCTTAGGGCGCTGTGCGATAAGTACGGCGCGCTGCTCATTTTCGACGAGGTCATGACGGGCTTCCGGGTTGCCCCTGGCGGCGCTCAGGCCCTGTACGGCATCCGGCCGGACCTCACGACACTCGGCAAGATCATAGGCGGCGGCCTGCCCGTGGGAGCGATCGGAGGGTCGGCGGCGCTCATGGACCGACTGCTCCCCGACGGTCCGGTCTTCCAGGCGGGCACGAATTCCGGGAACCCGGTCGCCATGGCGGCGGGTCTGGCGACGCTCCGCAAGCTCCGGGCGCCGGGTTTCTATGAAGCTTTGGCCAGGCGGGTGGGGGGTTTGGTCGGCGGTTTTTCAGAGGCGGCGAGACGTCATGATGTCCCCTTCTCCACCAACGCCGTGGGCGGCATGTTCGGCCTTTTCTTCGCCAATGGGCCGGTACGAACCTATGATGATGTCATGCGCGCCGATGTCGAGCGCTTCCGGCGCTTTTTCCACGGACTCCTGGGGCTTGGTATCTATCTCGCGCCCTCCGCATTCGAGGCCGGTTTCGTCTCCGCGGCCCATACGCAGGCCGACATCGAAGCCACGGTCGCTGCCGCCGAACAGGTGTTCGCGCGACTCTAGTGGTATGCGATCATCAGGCAAAAAAAGGGGGGGCTTTCCAGCCCCCAAGTTACTCCCCCACACGGAATCTTTAGCTGACTAGGATGCGCTGCTCGCAAAATTGTGCGGTGGCGACATGCGGATAGGTCACGTTGTTGGATAGCGATATGTCGATGCCGAGCATGGCCACGACATCATCATGCGCCCGAATCCCCGGCATCTCCTCACGCAGATACTCATAGTGCGCATGGTTCATATACACGACGTTAGGGCGTACCCCGAACGCCTCTTTGTAATCGTTGACGAGCGTCAGTACGCAACTTAGCATCGTGCCCTCCCGGGTCTTGCGCTGTGTCTTTGCTTTTATCGAAGCAAGCAATGTGCCAACGACGGCCCCTTATAAAATAACTGCCTTTACAAATACTTACTTCATATCAACTCCCCTTTTCCGTAAGAGCGGACGCGCCGTGTCATCCTGCCTTGCGTCAGGCGTCATCTCCGGCACCCCGGTACGAGGTTTCGATCCCGTCCAGCCTCTGGAAAATCCGAGGCCGGCCGTCTGCGCCTAGCGCGGCTTAGGTCGGTTTCCAGGCCGCGCCCGCACGGTGACTGCGCCCCAGTCCGGCACGCACCGGGAAGGCGCGATGATTGTAAAGGGCGCGAAACATAAGGGGAGCGCCCCGTTGCTAGCGCTTTCGTTTGTCATTGCCTCGCGGTATCGTCGTAGCCAACATCGCGGATCCAAGAGGGCGTGGCGCGCGGCGGCCTGTGCATGCGCAGGAAGTGGTCATCGCCCCTTGGCGGCCTGTCGGATGGCCGTTGGCCGCTTGCGACTACGCCCAGGGGGGAGATGGACGTTGAACACCACAGCAAAGAATGTCCTGGACGCGCTTGCACATTCGGACTTCCCGTATCGTCAACTGCTCGAAATGATGCCAGCCGCGTTGATGATCTTCGCTAACGACGAGGCCATTTTCGTCAATGCGGCGGCGTGCGATCTCCTGGAAGCGGAGGCGCCGGACGAAGTCCTTGGCTTGCCGGTAGCGGCCTTGGTACACCCCCTGGAGCGGGGGGTCGTCGAGGCGAGAATGCGCCACCTGCGGGCCGGCGCTTCCATGAATGCGCCGATCGATCTAAAAATAATTACGCGCCGCGGCCAGCTCCGGCGCATATTGAGCTCAAGCATGCGCGTCGTGTTGGGCGAGACCCCGCTCATTGTGATAATCGCGACGGATGACACCAAGCGCCACGAATCCGAAGACCGCCTGAAGGAGAGCGAGGAGAACTTCCAAAGACTCTTCGAGAGCACTCAGGACGTGTACTACCGTACAGATGCCCAGGGCGTGGTCCTCAAGGTCGCCCCCGCAGTGCGCCGCGTCCTGGGCTATGAGCCGGAGGAGATCGTGGGGCGTCCCGCGGAGGCCTATTACCCGCATCCAAGCGAGCGGGACGCGCTGAAGGAGGCCCTGAGAACCTATGGCCATGTCCAGGATTTCGAGGGACGCATGGTGCGCCGCGACGGTGTCATCATCGACATCTCGATCAGCAGCTACGCCCTCTACAGTCCTGAAGGGGAGTTCCTTGGGGTCGAGGGCATCTATCGGGATGTTAGCGATCGCAAGAATCTCGAGCGCGAGTTACGCAGGCTCGCCACCACCGACATGCTGACTGGCATCGCCAATCGCCGCGCCTTCCTCGAACGGGCCACGGAATCCTTACGCCGGGCGGGGCGCTACGATAAGGATCTAGTGTTATTTATCGTCGACTTGGACCACTTCAAGGCCATCAATGACCGCCACGGTCACTTGGCTGGCGATGCCGTCCTCAAGCGCTTTGTTGAGGCGGCAAGCCCCGAATTGCGCGAGACGGATCTTTTCGGGCGCCTGGGTGGCGAAGAGTTCGGGGTCTTGCTTCACGAGGTTCGCCGTCAAGAGGCGGAGCATGTGGCGGAACGTCTGGGGGAGCGAGCGCGGGCCTTGCGTTTCTCGGGCGAAGACGGTGATGAGTACGGTATCACGGTCAGTATAGGGGCGACGCAGAATCACCACGACGACCGCGGGATAGAGCGCCTTCTTGTGCGTGCCGACATGGCCCTCTACGCCGCCAAAGCGGCCGGTCGCGATCGCACCTGGTGGGCGCCCTTCTAGATGTGGGCAGCTCTTTAAAATAAACGGGTATCCCGATTTGATTGTGTATAGCGTTCGGAACATGATCTTGACGCTAGGTGGACGTTCATCTTCGATAAGCTCGGGTTGTATTGTGGAGAGTGAGCCCTAGGACCATCCGCTGCCTCGGGGTCGAACCATGTGACGATCCGCCAGATAGTCGAGGCACACCGTGCTGTCAATCCGGGCGCGTCCGGGTCAGTGCTGCATGGGTACGACAAAGTGGATCTGGAGAATCGTTTAGAAAACGATTCAAAACGAGCAATGTACATGATGTCAGTACTGGAGAAAGCGAAATGATGGCGTTACTGGCCTGGTTTGACGAAATTTGTCGGCGTGCGGGCGGCGCACCGGTAATTATGTTTTCGTTGCTTGTCTTATCCGGCTGTGCCGGGGTCGGGGTGATGAGTAGTGATAATCAAATGGAGAATTTGCATAATGCCCATGTATTGTTCGCCCGAGAGGATCGTCCGTTGATCGCGGAGCGTCTCATATTGCAGTCCATCGCTGTTTTCAAAAAACACGGCAACAATATCGGTCTTGGAGACGCGTACCGGGAGTATGCGGAGCTACTGGATTCCCCATCAACATCAGGGAAGTGGAAAACCTACTACGAAAACAATGGGTTTCTCGACGGATTCACCACTTACGATAGACGCGCGGAGTCTGCCGCCTATTATTACAGGAAGGCGCTGGTAGCCTATAAGAGGGCTGTCCCGGATCTCGAAGCCAATAAGCGGTACGACTATCTTACGAATGATTTTTACAACGCCGGGCACATCGATGCCTTATTGGGCAACAAGCAGGGTGCGTGCGAAGCCTACAAACGCGCTCTTTTAGCATATCGTGAAAATGTGAGCGCAAATCCCGAAGCCAAACCATATTCTCCGACCGGGTCAATTCCAAGTTTGCTTGACTCAAATATGAGGTCGCTCGGGTGTTTTTAAGTCCATAGGTAAGATTTTTAGGGTCGATCATGTCCACCACTATCTTGAATGTTCCCGCCTACAAGATTCTGCAGGTCGAGGAAACAGGGCGGGGATACCACATTCGCACCGAACTCGCGCATTCGCCGACGACCTGTCCGGCCTGTGCCCAGGCACGACGGCTGCGCCATGGCCGCAACGAGTAACTTATCCGCGACCTGCCAATCCACGGCAGGCGTATTGGCCTTTACGTGGACACGCAGTGATGGCGCTGCCGCGTGCGGCAAAACCTTCATGGAGCCACTGCCGGCGGTCTATGCCTGGCCTGAGTGACGGATCGCCTGGTGGCATGGGTCGACCACAGGGCCTGAGGAGCACCTTCACGGGCATCGCGGAGGGCATCGGTCTCGACGAGAAGACGGTGCGCCACATCTTCCGGGACCACGTCGACGAACTGGAGAAGACCGTCAGGTTCGAGACACCGACGTGGGTGGGCATAGCGAGACCCAGCTGATCCGCCCGCGCTGCGTCATCCCCAACATCAGCCGCAACACCATCGCCAACTTGCTGCCGAATCGGGACAAGAAAACGGTCATCGACCACCTGGGGAGCCTCGACGGCCGTCGCGCGGTCCAGACCGTAGCGATGGACATGCGGACACCCTACCGCAACGCGGTGCGGTCGGTCATACCCAACGCGCGTATCGTCGTCGATAAGTTCCACGTTGTGCGCATGGCCAACGACGGCGTCGAGAAGGTTAGGAAGTCGCTGCACGAATCCCTGACGCCGAAGCCGCGTCGGGGGTTGATGCACGACCGCCTCGTGGCGCCCAAGCGCGACCGTGACCTGGGCGACAAGGAACGGTTGTCGCTCCCCGGCTGGACATCGAACGACCCCGAACTCGGTGAGGCGTATAGGCTCAAGGAAGTGTTCTACGGCATCTATGAAGGCATGGGTA
>JAJYRD010000085.1 GCA_021794275.1 Pseudomonadota bacterium
CGCCCCTATGGGTCGTGAAGGGCATTGCGTATAATGCCCCGTCCGCCCCGGTAGCTCAGTGGATAGAGCGGCCGCCTCCTAAGCGGCAGGTCGCCGGTTCGATTCCGGCCCGGGGCACCATAAAATCCAGCAGTTACGTGAATACCCTTTCCTTTTCCTCCGAATATATCCACTGGAACAAAGAAGGGGTGGGCGCAGCGTCATTGCAACAACGTCTAGACCTGCGCGGCCGCCGAGCCTGGCAGGTCCGAGTGAAGTGGCGCGGTTATCCCGAAATGGCGAAAACCTTGGCCTGAAAACCCGGGCCGCCACATGCGCCAAACAGATCGAGTCGGGGATGGAGGGCCTATTCCTCTCCCGCGCCGAGATGGAGAACATCGCCTTGGCCGCCCTTGATCGGTACCCCAGGAGGCTCTGCCCACCAAGCGCAGCCAACGCCCGGTCGAGATCATGATCCGGCAGATCAGCACTGACCGGATCGGCAAGCTCTCCGTGGTCGCGCCCCATCAATCATCGCCAAGTAGCAGGACCACCACGTACAGGCGCAGGCGGCAAAACACGATCTGTCGCTCCTAATCTCGCGTCTTTGATCCCCCCTAAGGAATGCGGGATCGCCCTCTCTCCCCCGCGGCTGTTTGAAAAGGGGCTGAATCCCATGCAGGTGGCGGCGATCCGGGCCACAAGACCTTACAGATGCTGACGCGGTATACGCCCCCGCGGGCCGAGGATCTCGTGGATCGGCTCGGCTAGGGACAAATCCGGTCCAGTGCGCTAGAGTCCAAATCATAAGAACAGTGCACCTTTCGCGGCGCCGGAGGGAGGATATGGCACGTCCCCATAAGAAGACGAACGGGACGGCGACAGGGGGTGGACCCATTGGGTTTGAGGCCCAGTTGTGGGCGGCAGCCGATGCGCTGCGCAACAACATGGACGCCGCCGAATATAAGCATGTCGTCTTGGGTCTTCTCTTCCTCAAATACATCTCGGATGCCTTCGAGGCCCAGCATACCACCCTCATGGCCCAGCAGAGTGAGGGCGCCGATCCCGAGGATCCGGATGAATACCGCGCGGTCTCGATCTTCTGGGTCCCCAAGGAGGCGCGCTGGGCGCATTTGAAGGCCTCCGCCCCGCAGCCTACGATCGGGGTCCTCGTCGATCAGGCGATGACGGCGATCGAGCGGGATAACGTCTCCCTAGAGGGCGTGCTCCCCAAGGACTACGCCCGCCCCGGTCTCGATAAGGAGCGCTTAGGCCAGCTCATCAACCTTGTGAGCACCATTGCGCTGGGCGCCCCCGCTGACCGGGCCAAAGACACCCTGGGGCGGGTGTACGAATACTTCCTCTCGCGGTTTGCAAGCGCCGAGGGCAAGCAAAGCGGCCAGTTCTATACCCCCCGCCATATCGTCCGGGTCTTGGTCGAGGTCCTGGCCCCCTATCAGGGGTGCGTCTATGACCCCTGCTGCGGGTCCGGGGGGATGTTTGTGCAAAGCGAGCAGTTCATCGAGGCCCACAGTGGGCGCATCGGGGATATCGCCCTCTACGGCCAGGAATCCAACTACACGACCTGGCGGCTCGCGCAGATGAATCTCGCGATCCGCGGGATCGAGGGGCATATCGCCCACGGGGACACCTTCCATCAGGACCAGCATCCGGATGTGAAGGCCGACTATGTGCTGGCCAATCCCCCTTTCAATGACAGCGACTGGCGAGGCGAACTCTTAAAGGATGACAAGCGCTGGGTCTATGGCGTGCCGCCGGCCGGCAATGCCAACTTCGCCTGGGTGCAGCACTTCCTCCATCACCTCGCCCCCACCGGGATCGCGGGCTTCGTGCTCGCCAACGGCTCCATGTCGTCGAATCAGTCGGGTGAGGGCGAGATCCGCAAGAACCTCATCGAGGCCGATCTCGTCGATTGCATGGTGGCCCTCCCCGGGCAGCTCTTCTACTCGACCCAGATCCCGGTGTGCCTGTGGTTTTTGACTCGTAGCAAAAAGAACGGACGGTTTCGGGACCGGCGGGGCGAGACCCTTTTTATCGATGCCCGGGCACTCGGCACCCTTGTCGATCGGGTGTGCACCGGGAACTCACCGATGCCGACATCGCCCGGATTGCCAACACCTATCATGCTTGGCGTGGGGATCCGGAGGCCGGCCCTTATGAAGACATCCCGGGGTTCTGCAAGGCCGCCCAGCTCGATGACATCCGCAAGCACGGCCACGTGCTGACCCCGGGCCGTTATGTAGGTGCCACCGCCCGAGAAGACGATGGCGAACCGTTCGAGGAGAAGATGCGGCGGCTTGCCGCGACACTGCGCGAGCAACAACAGGAAGCCGCGAAGCTTGACGCTGTTATCGCTGCCAACCTGAAGGAGTTGGGATATGGCGGTTAAGAAGACCAAACGGGCCGCACTGATCGTCCCCGAGGAGCGCATCGCCCGAGGCATCCTGGTGATTCGCGGCCACAAGGTCCTGCTCGATGCCGATCTGGCCGATCTCTACGGGGTCACCACCAAGCGCTTGAACGAACAGGTGAAACGTAATCCGGAGCGGTTCCCGGCGGATTTCCTGTTTCCGCTCACGGCCGAAGAGAAGGCCCAGGTGGTCGCAAACTGCGACCACCTCCAGCGCCTTAAGTTTTCCCCGGCACTGCCCAATGCCTTCACCGAGCATGGCGCCCTCATGGCCGCCTCGGTGCTCAATACGCCGCGGGCGGTCGAGATGAGCGTATTCGTTGTGCGCACCTTCGTGCGCCTGCGTCAGATGCTCGCCTCGAACGTCGAACTTGCCCGCAAGCTTGCCGCCCTTGAGAAGAAGTACGACGCTCAGTTCCAGGTCGTGTTCGAGGCCATCCGTGAATTGATGACTCCCCCTGAGCCCAAGAAGAAGCGCTCCATAGGATTCGCGCCATGGGAGGAGAAATGAACCGACGGCGCCTTGCAGCGGGTCTGCCCGGTCAGGTCGTGCCCGAGAAACCGGATGCCGGCGTCGCCGCCGACCTGAAGGAGTTTGGTGTGGCGGGTGAGTGACCAAACGTCCAACTTAGCGAATTAAGCGATTTTCTGACCGGATTTCCATTTCGCTTCCCATGGACGGATTCGTTAATGGGTTCGTTAAATTGCCTTATCGCTAGACTCGGAAAGGAAACGATCTCTGATCGTCTTTACCTGCTAGTCGTCATCAGAAAAACCACCTCGGCATCGTGCTTGCATTCTCTCAGCGCCTCTGGCTTCGAGTAGTTGGCCGTATCCATGTCTGTCCATGGGCCCCCGTGGACAAAAGGAGAGAGGAGTATGTCCACCCCCCTCCCTTTACCGACTGTTTTAGGTCGGGATCAAAACCCCGGCTATGTTCGCTCGGTCACTCATCGTCGCCGCCGTCCTCATCAACCACCGGGGGAAGCGTTTCATCGTATTTGCCCTGAATGGTGTCGGGATCCGCGCCCAAAAGATCATTGATGCGCTTCGCGCTCAGGCGCGACCAATTGCTCACGCTCGCTTTGGCAATAACGCCGAACGTGCCGTCGTCCACCCGCAGAAACAGAAACCCGATCTCGAACAGCGCATCCTCGATCTCCTCAAGGAACGCCTCACGGAGCCTTTGCTTGCCAGCGATTTTTCGCAACGTCGCTGACGATAGGCGGATCCGCGTAATGTCTTTCGCGCGCTCCTGCCCGTATCGATGAAGATTCAGGGCGATAAGCATCGCCACGGTTGAAGCCTGAACGGGGACACGCATAAAAATTTCTCCTGTGTATAGTAAAACGGGGTTGTGTGCCGAGCACGAAGTCATAATAATCCCTTATTTGATGTCCTGTCTAGTATTTTTAGTGTGGTGGCACTCGATTACGGTGTTTTTCACCACATGCATACGCACCTATAGGATACTCGCGGAGTGGTGAGGCAATTGAATACGCTGAAGGCGTATACTCGCTCGAAGCTGAGGTCGTAGCGCGCTTCCCGTGATGACCACCATTGCCCGAAAACCAGAAATGGCCACCGTACAGACGATGCAGGCTCACTGACACGCCCATGAACGAACCGATCAAGACCTCGCTGGCACAACAGGCATCCTTCCTTGGGCTCTGCCCGGTAACTGCCGCGGTGGATCAGATGGCCGCTGCCAGTATCGACGGACGAGGTGCCGTGTTTACGCGGCCCGAGGTCGTGCATTTCATTCTGGATCTGGTCGGCTACACCTCGACCGCCCCGCTCCACGAGCGGCGGTTGCTGGAGCCCTCGATCGGGCAGGGCGACTTTCTGCTGCCCGCTGTTGATCGCCTGATCGCCGCCTGGCGGAGGCATGCGCCCGAGGCGCCCGCGTCATCGCTTAGCGGTTGCCTCCGCGCGGTGGAGCTGCATGAGGCCTCGCTTGAGGCGACACGGGAACAATTGATCGACCGACTCCGTGAGCAGGGCATAGCCACCCCCGCGGCGCAGGCCCTGGCGCGCTCCTGGTTGGTGCGGGGCGATTTCCTTCTGACGCCGCTTGAAGTGGATTTCGATTATGTGGTCGGCAATCCCCCGTATGTACGGCAGGAACTGATCCCGGATGCGCTCATGGCTGAGTACCGGGCGCGCTACCGGACCGTCTACGATCGGGCGGACATCTATATTCCCTTTATCGAGCGGTCCTTGACGCTGCTTGGTGAAGGGGGCGCGCTGGGGTTCATTTGCTCTGATCGGTGGATGAAAAACCGCTACGGTGGCCCCCTGCGCCAGATGGTGGCCGAGGGGTTTCACCTGAAGGTCTATGTCGATATGTACGATACGCCCGCCTTCCAGAGCGATGTCATCGCATATCCGGCGATTACGGTCATGACCCGGGAAAAGCCGGGGACCACTCGCATTGCCCGGCGACCCGTCATTGAGGAATCGATTTTAAACAAGCTGGCAGCCTCCCTACTGGACCCCCAAGCGCCGGATCCGTCCGGCACGGTCCAGGAAATGGCTGATGTCGCCACGGGCCCGGAACCGTGGATCCTCGACACCCACGATCAGATAGCGCTCGTGCGCCGCCTGGAGCGGGATTTTCCAGCGATCGAGGATGCCGACTGCAAGGTCGGCATCGGGGTGGCCACCGGGGCCGACAAGGCCTTCATCGGACCGTTCGAGGAACTGGACGTGGAACCCGATCGCAAACTGCCGCTCGTAATGACCCGAGACATCCTCTCGGGCCAGGTCGCCTGGCGGGGTCTCGGTGTGGTCAACCCCTTTGCGGACGACGGCCGCCTGGTGGATCTGCGCCAATACCCCCGGCTGGCGCGCTACCTCGAGGCCCGCAAGGAAATCATCGCGCGCCGCCATGTGGCCCAAAGGGCGCCCGACAACTGGTTTCGCACGATCGATCGCATCTATCCGGACCTTGCTCGCAAACCTAAGCTCCTCATCCCGGATATCAAAGGCGAGGCCCATGTCGTCTATGAAGAGGGGCGGCTTTACCCTCATCACAATCTGTACTACATCACGTCCGATATATGGGATTTACGGGCCCTCCAGGCGGTGCTCACCTCGGGGATCGCCCGGCTTTTTGTGGCGACGTACTCCACACGCATGCGCGGTGGCTACCTGCGCTTTCAGGCGCAGTACCTGCGGCGTATCCGCCTTCCGCGCTGGCAAGATGTGCCCCGGGCCCTCCAAGCGGCCCTCATTGAGGCTGCGGAAAGGAACGACATGGCGGCCGGCAACCAAGCCGCCTGGGCGCTCTATGGCCTCTCTCCCGAGGAACGAGCCGCGATAGGCGGCAACGGCGACAACGAAATAAGGGCCGACCACGTATGCCAATCGACTTAGCAGACTACGGACGCAAGGCCCACGCCGCGGTACAAGCCTTCTGGGATAACCGCGCCCAGGCCCGCGAACGGCAGATCGCGGCGGGTGTCACCGACCAGGGCGAGCGCGCCGGGGTGACAGCCGGCAAAAACATGGAGGGCTTCGTGGACCTCGTGGTCGACTTGGTGCGCGCCAATGGTCTGGGTCACGCCACCATTTGCCGAGAGCGCGCCTTGGTGACCTTACCGGGGTATTTTCGTCCGACCAAGCTCTGGGACCTCTTGGTCCTCAATGAAGGCCGCCTCGTGGCCGCCATCGAGCTAAAAAGCCAGGTCGGCCCCTCCTTTGGCAACAACTTCAACAACCGGACCGAGGAAGCCATAGGCACCGCCCATGACCTCTGGACGGCCTACCGCGAGGGCGCGTTCGGAAAACAACCGCGCCCCTTTGTGGGTTGGCTGATGGTGGTCGAGGATGCCCCGAGATCGCAGGCGCCCATCCGTGATCGGTCCCCGCACTTTCCCGTGCTCCCGGAGTTTCAGGGGGCATCTTACCTCCAGCGCTATGACGTTCTTTGTCAGAAGCTCACCCAAGAACAACTTTACACGACCGCCGCGGTGATCATTACGCCGCGGACGGCGGCCAATACCGGGGATTTCACGACACTGTCGGACATGACCAGCCTTGAAACCTTCGTGACCTCGTTCGCAGGTCATGTAGCGGCAGAGGCGGCGCGGTCATAAACCGACGCTCGAAATGCGCAACCAGCGAAGATATTGTTACCCCGATCGTCCCCGCAGCACGACTCCCCCTATTCGCCGGGGTTCACTTTAGCGCCAACCCCTTTAGAATGCTGCGTGCACGACGACATCGCGCTGTCTTCAGAGCCACCATCACCAGGGCTGCCGAAACTGCCAGGCGACATCGAAAGATTGATGTGATGCGTTGGGGGCAATAGGCCGGACCGTCCCGACCTTCCTCACGCCAGGCACTGAGGTCAGCTGGGCTGGCATGCCATTATCGGGTCGGCCGCGACACTGATGACATTACTGCCCCCAAGGGTGGTACGGCCGCCAACGAGGGAGAGGCTCGCATGGTAACTACCAAAAGCCACTTGCCGGATCTCGCGATCGAGCTTTACTACTTGGACGGCGCCATCGACGTGCATATCGTCCATATGGAAGGTGGCATCGAGTCCATTTTATGGGAGCGACTCGGATTGCCGCAAAGCATAATCGAACGCTTGGCACGGGACACCACCTGCCAAAGACTGTCTTGCATCGCCATCCATCGTAACGCCGCCGCGAGCCAGACCTGGGGCGATCGGCTCTATGCGGCGCAAAAGGCCCTACGGGCCTGCCGGCTTCTGGTGGAGTCCTATGCACGTGGCGCAGAGAACGGTGCCTCTGTGGACTGGTCCGATGTCGACCACGCTCACACAGTAGCCGAGGAGGCGCTCCGGATTCTGGATACCAGCGGCGACGAATTGCTGTCGGTCACCGCCGGCGGACAATCGAGCGAACCTGTACCTACCGAGGCGTGCCGGCGTAAATAGATATTCGTCGGTCATGGGTCGCGAGGGCCAGCCGATCCTTCTCCGGTCTCTCGACAAAACCAAAACAAGCCGCTCATGGCTCGCAAACGCTGCTGTGACGGACCCAAGCAACAGACCTTGGAGCACTAAAAGGGAGATGGAGGAGATCACAACCGGCTCGCCGCGGGACGCATCGATCCGGGTATGAAACTCATGTGGGTCGCAATGGCGGCAGCCTACCCGACCTGCACCG
>JAJYRD010000026.1 GCA_021794275.1 Pseudomonadota bacterium
CGAACCCAGGTTCCGATACAGGTAGGGGCGGAAGGCTCCGAACCGAGGACCGAGACGTCCTCCACGCCGGATGAGATCACGGTAAGACGTGAAGGTGGCAACACCTTCGCGCACGGATCGTTGACCCCGGAAACCCCACTACAGCCCGTAGGGCTTAGTGGTGGGAGACTTCATGAGCAGCGACTCGGAGCTGGTCTTGGCCAGCGCATAGGCAAAGCAATCGCCGAAATTCAAATTGGCCGGGTGGCCGCGTCCTTTGCCGAAATCGCGATAGGCCTCGCGGGCCAGCCGCGCCTGACTTTCCGTCACGGGCTCGATGGCGATGGCTGCTTCGCGCATGAAATCGTCGAAGCGGCGGCTTGCCACGGCATCCCGGCTCCCGTCGACCACGACCGCGGCCTCCAGGCAGTTAGCGGCCGACATCCGTTGGGCGGCGATTGGGGCGGCCGCGATCGCAGCGGCGTAGGTCGGGGCGTCCGCCTCATTGCGAAGGATGGCGATGAGGGCCGAGGCGTCCACGATCATCGCGAGAGCCCGGCTTCATCATAGAGCAGATCACCATGCGACGCCGAGGCATAGGGTTCTTCAGGTGAGCTGCGCAATCCCGGCCGATGGCAAGGAGCCGGTCCGCGAGCGGGACCTCCCGCTCTCGGCCCAGCCGCTCGAGGCGCTCGCGGAGGGCCTCCGTCACGGCCTCGGTCATGCTCTCCCCCGTGAGCCTGGCGAGCCTCTGCGCCAACAGGTGGGCCTCTTCGTTCTTGATGTCGAGTGCCATAGACTTTTTCTACCTTATGTTGAACGATATTCTGCTAGGGTAGATAGCGACAGGAAACTCTCGGGGGCGGGCCGGGGCTAGGCGCTTCCAGGGTTGTGGCTCCCCTCGGACGTTCGGACGGCTCGGACGGCTCGACGGCTGTGGTAGCTTGGTGCCCTCAAACAAGAATGGAGCGTCGCGATGAACCCAGTGAGAATCTTTGCCATTGTCCTTGTCATCGCGGGGATCCTAGGCGCGGCCTATGGCGGCTTCAGTTACACGCACAAAACCAAAGAGGCACAGCTCGGACCCGTGTCGCTGTCGGTGAAGCAAAAACACCACGTCGATATCCCGCTATGGGCCGGGGCCGGGGCGGTGGTCGTGGGGGGCGTGCTATTGCTCGTGGCGAGCGGCCCCGAACAGGGCGCCCGCGGACGAGGCTAGCGCGGCCCGGTCGACGCGGTTCAGGTCGGACAGATCATCTGACCCAGTTCGTCCGTGAGCCGTATGTTCTCGGTGTAATCGATGGGACAATCGACCAGCGTCACAGTCGGCGTCTCGAGCGCCCGACGCAAAGTCGGCAGCAGATCCTCGGCGCGCTCGATGCGATGACCCTCAGCCCCGAAGGCGTGCGCGTACTGGACGAAGTCGGGGTTCGTGAAGCGCACGTTGCCCGTTCGCTGGTAGTGCAACTGTTGCTTCCATTCGATGAGACCGTAACAACCGTCGTTCCAGATGAGCACCACGAACGCGACCCCGAGACGCATGGCGGTCTCGATCTCCTGCGAGTTCATGAGAAAGCCCGCGTCTCCGGTCACCGCCACGATGCGCTTTCCGGGCGCGGCGAGGGCCGCGGCGAGGGCCCCGGGCACGGCGATGCCCATGCTCGCGAAGCCATTCGAGATGATGCAGGTGTTGGGGCGCTCGGCGTCGTAAAGGCGCGCCATCCAAAGCTTGTGGGCGCCCACGTCGCAGACGACGATGTCTTCGGGCCCCAGGGCCTCGCGCAGATCACTGACCACCCGCTGCGGCTTAGGGGGGAAAGCGCTGTCGTGCCGCCCGCCATTCAATTCACGGCGGATCAATTCACGCAGGTTCGCGAAGCGCTCGGGCGGACGGCTCGCCACGCGCTCGGCGATGGCCGGCAGAGTGACGGCGTAATCGCCTATGACGCCGGAGGTGACGATGTAGTGGGCATCGACCTCGGCGGCGCGCAGATCGATGTGCACGATCTGGCGATCCGCCGTCTTGTGCCAGAGCACGGGCGGGTATTCGACGAGATCGTAGCCTATGCAGATGATGACGTCGGCGCGATCGAATCCACACGATATATAGTCATGCGCCTGCAGACCGACGGTCCCCAGGCACAGCGGATGGGACGCCGGTATCGCGCCCTTGGCCATGAAGGTGGTGGCAACCGGGATGTTGAGCTTCTCGGCGAAGCGCACGAGCGCGTCGCAGCCGCGCCCGCGCACGACGCCGTTGCCGGCCATGATGATGGGGAAGTTGGCGGCGGCGATGACGCTGGCCGCCTCCGCAACCTGCGAGGCCGCCGGGTAGGGGGCCGGGGCCGCCTGCACCTTGAGTGGCGTGCCCACGGCCGGGCGGCCCGCGACGTTTTCGGGGAAATCGATGAAGCAGGCGCCAGGCTTCTCGATCTGCGCGAGCTTGAAGGCCTTGCGCACCACCTCGGTAACAGTCTCCGGCTCCAGCACCTGGACCGCGTACTTCGTGATCGGCGCGAAGAGATTCACGAGGTTCAGGACCTGGTGAGACTCCTTGTGGAGACGTAGGGTCGAGGCCTGTCCGGCGATGGCGACGAGCGGGGCGCGGTCCATGTTGGCGTCCGCGACCCCGGTGACGAGATTGGTGGCCCCGGGACCGAGCGTCGCCAGACACACGCCAGCACGATGGGTGAGCCGGCCGTAGACGTCGGCCATGAAGGCCGCGCCCTGCTCGTGACGGGTAGTCACGAACCGTATGCGCGACTCGAGCAGGGCGTCCATGAGGGCAAGGTTCTCCTCGCCCGGTATCCCGAAGATGTACTCGACCCCTTCATTTTCGAGGCAGCGGACGAAGAGCTGCGCCGCATTCACCGTTAATGAGTCTCCGCGTGCTGCGCCTTGTGCACAAGGTAGTCGACCTCGCGTAACAGCTGGCGCCGTCCGCCAGCAAGGCTCGGATTAGTACGGTAGCGCCCGTCCACTATGAAGGTCGGCACGGAGTGTATGCCCTCCTCGTTCTGCTGCTGACGCGCCTTGCGCACCGCGAGGCCCACGGCGAAGGAGCGATAGACGCTCGTGAAGCGCGCCGCGCTGACATGGCTGTGGTGCGCCACCCAAGCCGATATCGTCGCGGCGTTGTCCAAGACCTCGTGATGCACATGGATGGCATTAAAGAATTTGTCGTGCAGGGCCTTCAAGAGGCCAAGGTCCTTGAAAGCAAAAAAGGCGCGCGCCTGCGGGAGCCAATAGGGGCTGATCGCCGCCGCCTGCCGCTCGAATGTGACATCCGCCGGCTTATGGGCGAGCCACTTGTTCAGGAGCGGCTCCAGGTGGAAGCAATGCGGACAGCCATACCAGAAAACCTCCTGTACGAGGATCTTGGGCCCTGGCGGCACGGGTTGCACGGGACTTACCCGGACGTATTCCATGCTCTCGACCACACCCGCCTGCGCTACCGTCATCATCAAAGGCAGGGCCAGACCCACGACCAGGGCCAACTGTCTCCTCATCACACCGTCTCCTTGAACAAATTTGATGGTACCGCCTTCATTGTAGCCGCTTTTGCGCCCCCAATGACTCGTTGCGCGGCGGCCCCCGTTGTCCACGGTAATCAGGATAGTACGGACACCAGAAGCATCCTATACTGTCGGTGCCGCGAGACCTACTGTCGGGCAGACGGATAAGTAAAGCCTGTTGGGGCTTGGTGATCCTGCGTTGCAGGACCCCACTTCGTGAAGCAGGGACCCGCCGAAACGGCTCGGGGGGCGAAACATATCTGGACACCTCAAGGCAGCTCCAGCTTCATGGCGGGCCGCGTAATGCGGGTCATGGACCGGCGTGAAGGGCCGCGTGGCCTGGGGTCTGTTAGGGCGGCGAGGATGTCGGCTATCCTATGTGAAGAAAGCCTGGCGTCGGAGATAAAGGAAATGACGGGCAAATCCAAGGTCGAGCTTGCGGAGTTCCTGACCCACCAATATCTGTGCGAGTCGCTTACGATCAAAGAGGTCGAGACCTTGCTCGATTACACCGAGCTCGTGCAGTTTCGCAAAAACCAGACGATCGCGGACATAGGCGAGGTCGGCGAGGCCTTGTACTTCGTAGTAAAGGGCGAAGTTGCGCTCTATTACGATGACGGCGGCCAGGAGAGCGAGGTGGGACGCATGACCGAGGGCGAGCTCATGGGCGAAATGTCCTTCTTCGACCGCAAGCCGCGCTCGGCCCGTATGCGCGCCAAATCGGACGACACGCGAGTGCTCTTGCTGTCGCGCGCCAAATATAAGCGCATACGCGTGGAGCATCCCTATATCGCGGTGAACCTCCTCGAACACGCGGTGATCAGCCTCGACCATCTGTTTCGGCGGGTGAGCAATGACGTGGCCGGCTTCTCCCAGTACATCCAGGGGGGCGGTATCAAGAGGTAGCCGCCAGCGCGGCGAGCAGGCGGCCGTGCAAACCGGCGAAGCCGCCGTTACTCATGATAAGCACATGGTCGCCCGCGCGCGCGTCGGCGACGATAGCGGCAATCAGGTCCTCATGCGTGCGATAGACGCGTGCGTGGCGAGCCGCCCCCCCCGTGACCGCCGCCTCGACATCCCAACCGATATCCGGCGGGGCATAGACGTAGGTCGCGTCCGCCGCGGCGAGCGAGGGACCGAGTGTCTCCCTGTGCACGCCCTGGCGCATGGTGTTGGAACGCGGCTCTAGAACGGCGAGGACACGCGCGGGCGCCACCCGCGCCTTCAAGGCCTCGATCGTGGCGCTTATAGCGGTCGGGTGATGAGCAAAATCGTCGTAGACCGTGACACCTCCGGCGCTCCCAAACACCTCAAGGCGCCTCTTCACGCCGCGGAAGGTTCCGAGCGCCTGCAAGGCCGTCTCTGGGGCAACCCCGGCGAAGCGTGCGGCGCTTAAGGCCGCGAGCGCATTGGCGACGTTGTGGCGGCCCGCGAGCCCCCAGTGCACCGTGCCCACCTCGGTCCCACGCAATCGGACCCGAAACGCGCTACCGTCGGCTGTCAACAATTCCGCTTCCCAGCCGTCGGGTCTCGAGAAATACTCAATGGGCGTCCAGGCGCCGGCGGCGAGCACGTCGACAACTGCCCGATCAGCGCCGTTTGCAACGATCAGGCCCGTACCCGGCACGGTCCGCAATAAATGCTGGAATTGGCGTGAAATCGACGCCAAGTCCGGATAGATGTCGGCATGATCGTACTCCAAATTGTTCAAGATCACGGCCCGGGGCCGATAGTGGACGAACTTGGCGCGCTTATCGAAAAAGGCCGTGTCGTACTCATCGGCCTCGACTACGAAAAACCGCGACTCCGTGAGCCGCGCCGACACCCCGAAGTCCTGGGGCACGCCACCGATCAGGAACCCGGGGTCGAGCCCGGCCTCCTCCAGGATCCAGGCCACGATGCTCGTGACCGTCGTCTTGCCATGCGTGCCGGCCACGGCGATGACAAAGCGGTCGCGCAGAACCTCCTCTGCGAGCCACTGCGGGCCTGACATATAGGGGATGCCGGCGTTAAGCGTCTCCTCGACGGCCGGATTGCCGCGCGAGAGGGCGTTGCCTATGACGACGAGATCGGGCGCGGGTTGCGGGAGGCCGTCATAGCCCTCGGTCAGGGCAATGCCGCTCGAGCGCAACTGATCACTCATCGGGGGATAGACCCCGCGATCGGACCCCGTGACATCGAAACCCGAGGCCCGGGCCAACAAGGCCAAGCCCCCCATGAACGTCCCGCCAATTCCGAGAATATGGATGCGCATCAGCTTTTAGGTAGGGGAAAGAGGGTGATCAGTATCCAACCGCTCACGAAAATGCCCGTCAGGGTCATGAGGGCGCTCAAGACAAGCGGCAGCTCAAGTGCGTGCCAGAGGATCTTGGTGACGATCGCCGCGAACCAGATCGCGAGCGCGATGGCTACGACTTCGGAGCCCATGGCGCCGAAGCCGTGCCCGAGAGAGAGCGGCCAAGTAATGAGGTTGATCAGAACGTTGCTCCCGTAGACTGCGGTCATGGTTTGTCCGTACCTGACCCAGAACCGGCGAATTGCGATAAATAACCCAACCCATAGGCCGAGAAGAGAGGTCTGGGCAGTAGCGAAGCCGAGCCGCTGGATATTATGCGAAAAGCCCGTGTCCACCAGGTAATTCGTCACCAAGGCCAATATTGCCGCCAAAGCCAGCAGGGCGCGTGAAGCCGGCAGATCCTGCGGGCGGCCCGACAAAAACCCGATATCGAGAAAAAGTTTGAGGAGTGCCCGCATCTAGGGGCACGCACGCAAGGGGGGCACGGGCGAGGGCGGCAGCATAATGACGGATGATAGACTGCTTCGCGGCTGGAAGAAAATGTCGCATCCCTCTACACTGGCCGGCTCATGACGGAACTACTGACAGACGGTAGCGCGCTTGCTGCCTTGAGCGCGGCAATCGCCGCATCGCCTTGGACGGGCCTCGATACCGAATTCGTCCGCGAACGCACCTATTACGCCAAGCTCTGCCTGATCCAGACGGCGACCCCGGACGGCATCGTGCTCACCGATCCCCTGCGGCTCGATATCGGACCGCTGGGCGAGGCGCTCGCCGGACCCGGGGTCAAGATACTGCACGCCGGCCGACAGGACCTGGAGCTTCTCCTGCAGGAGACCGGGATCCTGCCCGCGCCACTCTTCGACACGCAGATAGCGGCAGCCCTCGTGGGCCATGATGACCAGATCGGCTATGCCAATCTCGTGGCGCAGCTTCTCAAAGTGGACCTCGCCAAGGACGCCACCCGCACCAACTGGGCGGCGCGGCCCTTGAGCGACCGACAGCTCGCCTACGCCCAAGACGATGTACGCCATCTCGATGCCCTGCGCGCGGCCCTCCTCGGCGAACTCGAACGACTGGGGCGCGTTGCGTGGCTCGTCGAGGACTGCGCGGCCCTGAACGACCCCGCGCTCTATCGCTTCTCGTCCGAACAGTTGGTGCGTCGCTATCGCCAGGGGTCAGGGCTCCCGGTCCCAGGCCAAGCCCTCTTCCAGGCGCTGCTCCTTTGGCGCGAGGAGGCAGCGCGCAAGGCCGATCTGCCGCGCGCCTGGGTGCTCGCCGACGCGGTCCTCGTAGACCTCGCGGCACGTCCGCCAAAAACGCGCGCCGACCTGGGACACCGACGCGGACTCGACGAGCGGCAGATACAGCGCTTGGGCGATCAGCTGCTGGCTGTGATCCGGGAGGCCCCGGATCAGCCGAGCCACCCGTGGCCGGCGGCGCGCCTGGGTCCCGAGGAAGAGGACCTCTATAAGGCGCTCACCGCCCTCATAGACGCGCGCGCCCAGGCCCTCGGCATCCAGGCAGGCGTCATAGGCTCGCGCCGCACCCTGAAAGAGATCGCGCAAGGGGCCCCTCCTGGTAGCCTCGCCCAAGGCTGGCGGGGCGAGGTCCTCGGGGTCGAGGGTGAGCGGCTCATGAGAGAGATCGCGGAGCGCCATGCCGACGCTTCGTGACGCGACCTTCCTCTTGGGCGCCCCACGCGTGCGCGACCTGCCGCCGGATATCGGTGCGGAGGTGGCCTTCGCCGGCCGCTCCAACTCCGGGAAATCGAGCGCCCTGAACGCCCTGACCGGCCAGACGGGACTCGCCCGCGTGAGCAAAACGCCTGGACGCACGCAGCAACTGAACGTCTTCGCGCTGTCGCGCGACCATCGCCTGGTCGACCTCCCGGGCTACGGCTATGCCAAGGTGCCGCAGGCCCTGCGCCACACCTTCCTTGCGCTCACGACTGACTATCTTGAGAAACGGCGAAGCCTGAAAGGCCTCGTGCTCTTGGCCGACATCCGTCAGGGCCTGAAGACCGAAGACCACGCCCTCCTCCAATACCGGAGCGACATCCCGATCCTGGTGCTCCTCTCTAAAGCCGACAAGGTCAATCGCAGCGAGCGTCACCGGCTGCTTCGCGAAATGGCCCAGTTGGCCCCCGAGACCGCCTATCTGCTGCCGTTTTCGAGCCTCTCGCGAGAAGGTCTGGAGGAAACCCAGGAGGCCGTGTTGGAGTGGCTCGGCCTAAGATCGGCCACGGCAATGGACGCATCGGATAGCTCTTGAGGCCACCGGCCGAGGTCTCGGCCTCCTCAACCTGCCAAGTCCGGGGCTCCGGACCGCCTGTCCAAAGGTGGCCAGGCGAGCGCGAGCGCCTCGTCCAGGGCCACGGGCGGGTGGATCCAGCGGGTCAGTATCTCGGTCTTCAGGGCCTTGGCGTCCGGCCCGATACTCTTTAGGCGGCGCTCCCAGCCGACCGTGGCCAAGGCATCCCCGGGGCCCAAATCGAGGCAGGTGTTGTAACGCGGTTGCGCGTAGGGGACGAGGTCCCGACCGAAAAGGAAATTGACGGCGTTATGGCCCGCGAACTTTCCTTGGGGAATAGCATGCTGACAGGACATAAGCGCGCTACGGTTCGCTTCGGTGCGCGCCCATGACACGTCACCCGCGGCCAGGACCTCCGGGTGCTCCGGCAGTCGCAGAAAACCATCGACTGCCAGCCGCCCCAAAGCATCGCGAGGCCCCGAGACCGCGCTCGCCAGAGGGCTTGCCCTGAGGCCTGTGGCAAGGATGATAGTTGCAGCCGGCACGACCGCGCCGCCTTCAAGCACCAGCCGACACCCTTCATGGCGGACCACCTCCTGGCCGGCGTGGACCACGACACCGAGGCGTCGCAGGCGATCCCTGATGTAGTGACGCGCCTTGCGCTCATAGCCCAGGCCAATCTCGGGCGCTCGATCGATAAGATGGACGGTGAACCCCGGGGACTCGGGGGCGAGCGCTCGCAGTCGCCCGGGGAGCGCCGTCGCGACCTCAAGACCCGTGAGGCCCGCGCCAATCACAGCCACGGTCCGGGACGCCTGCGTGGGAAAGCCGCCGTCCGCAAGCGTGCGCAAATGACGGTCCAGGGCGCCGGCTCCGGCATAGGTGTCGACATCGAACACACCGCCTGCCCCAAACACATCGGGGGCCGAAAGGTGGCTGCCGGTTGCGAGGATCAAGGCGTCGTAACCTATGACGCGACCATCGGCGAGATGGAGGTGGCGCGAAACCGCCTGCCCTTTATGTATCTCCCCGACGACGAGCCGAATGCCGAGAGGGGTGAGCCAGTGCTCGAGGGGGGCGCGCGCGGAGGCGATCTCGCTCTCATAGAAGCGGGGACGAATACCGTGATAGGCGTCGCGATTGACGAGGGTGATGCGGAGTTCGGGCCGCCTGCCAAGCTCCGCGACCTGTCGCACGGCGCTCAAGGCGCCCCAGAACCCGGCAAAGCCACCGCCGGCGATAACAAGGTGAGGCATGGAACCCTCCTTCTCGGTGAAGACGGATCGCGGTTATCCGGAATCGCTTCAAAAAATTTTGGCTAGCCGCCCGACGTCTCCTGGGCGAACCAGCGGACGATCTGCTCGCGCTCCGATGCCGGGACCTTGCGGCCGACTTCTCTCGCGAGCCAAGCCAGCGTCTTCGCGCCGAGAGCCGCCCTGATTCCCTCCTCGACCTCCATCATGACCCGATGAATGGCGCAGGGCCCACGCGTTACCCACTCGGGCTCGGGCCGTCCCCGACGAATCGCGCTCTGCATACGGATGTTCCAGCACTCGAACAAGCGGACCTCACCTTCCACGGCGACCGCCACGTCCCAGAACGTGATCTGCGCCGAGGGTCGCGCGAGCTCGTAACCCCCCTTGGCGCCGAGCGCGGAGCGCACGAGCCCGGCCTTTTTAAGTTTGGTGAAAACCTTCGCCAAATAGGTCTCCGACACACCCTGGAAGCGCGCCATGTCGCCCACGGCAAGGCTGCGCCCCTCCGGCGGATCGGTAAGATAGAGCAAACAATGCAGGGCGTATTCGACACCCTTGCCAAGCGTGGCCATGATCCAAAGTATAGCCGATAAGCCCGATCCGGGAAAGCGGTTTTTGTCCGGATTACCCGGGGAACCCCGGCGCCAAGCAGGCGTTTGAGGACGAGCCCCACTGAAACAAACGCGCGGGCCAAGCAAAGCTTGCTTGAGCGGCCGGATTAAGGGCGTAGGCAACTGTCTGCTGCCATCTTACGGCGACCCTTTGATGCTCTGGAGATAATGCACGAGCATGTGCACGCAGGTAGTCGGGTTGTCTGTGCCATTCGCCTGCGCCTCATCCAATCCGCGAGCCGCATTCTGCTTGGCGATCTCCAATCGGTCGCGGAGTGCTTGGTATGTCCCTCTGTTGCCTTTCGCGTAATCCGGCATTGTAACTTGAGGTCGACCTGGACCTGCTCGCACGCGCTCTTTCCAGGCAAGTGGCCGTACGGTTTTGTGGTGTATTTGAAGTGGAGAAGGAGCCAGTACTCAAAACAAGGGATGGATGTAATTGCGACATATAGCCCTTTCGGGCTGGCCCCACGAATCGCGTCCAAGCCCTTCAAGTAACTGGCATGGGCATCTTTGTCGAACACGCAGAAAACACGATCGAATCCGTCCCCAGCTTCCTTTTCTTCGTGGTAGCGTTTCTTGGCATGCTCGATAATACTGACGGGATCGGAACCGCAATTCCCGCAGATTTCGACATTGGCTGTATTGAGTTCGTAGTGGTCTTTCAGGTCCTTAAAGTAACGCGGCTCGGTCTTCTCGCCCTCGCAGACGATCAGCACCTTCGCATAGGGCGCCCTGCGAGCCTTGGATCGCGCTAGATCTTTTGGCTTTTTTGCCCGACGCTTACGCGATAGCGGGTCCGCGCCCATCAATCGCCCTCCTCCAACGATCTGACATATGGCAGCGCGCCATAGCGGCCGGAAAGGTAGGCAAGCTCCAGGTTTTCGCGTCCCTTGCGTGGACTGAAGTCAGTCAGGGGGTAGAGAGCGGTCGCCTGATCTTCGTTCTTGTCGCAAAACCAGATCTGGTCGCGGCGAAACACGCCTTGATTGAGAATGGAGGTCTCATGGGTGGTGAAGATCAACTGCGCGTTTTTGGTGTTCGTTACGTTGCTATGGAACAAGTTCACCAAGAACTTTACTAAGCTCGGATGCAGGTTGTCGTGAAGCTCGTCGATAAACAGCACATAGCCATTGGCCAGGCTGTCGATCCAAGGCCCCGCGAATGCAAACAGTTTCTGGGTGCCATCGGATTCGTCTTTAAAATCGAAGGGCACCATTTCGCCGTCGCCGCTTCTGTGGAGAGTCTTGATATCGACGAGTTGTTTGCCTTTCAACTCGGTTTCGAGAACCGTCCTAAGGTGGACTGGCATATCATCCGGTAACGACTTCGGGTCGAACGGTTTCCGCTCAACGACGATATCGTCGATGTTCAGGTCCGCCGCGCGCAGGAAGCTCATGACTTGCTCTTTTTCGTTCTTTTCGCATAGAGACGCGCTGAATTCCGGGCTCCAGCCTGTGACGTTCGCCATACGCAAAACGTTATTGAACCAGTCGTAGATCGGTTGGAGTTGTTCGCTGTTCAGCTGCACGGCCGTGGACAAAAAGAGGGCGTTGTCGCGCGTGGATTTTTGCCAGAGCTGTTTCTCGCCGACCAGATTGCTGCCCAGGACCCACTCATAGGACTGGGAGTTTTCATCCCAGGTCCGCTCGATCCAGCGCTGTCGGCGGCCCCTGGGGAAAGCCAGCAGCCACTCCCCGTGAATGCGATCTCGGGAAGCCGAGAAGCCGTACTGATAGCGCACCTGGTTTACGATGAAGGTCACCTCGAATTCGCTTGGGGCATCGCGCGTGGCGCGGCTTAGACGAAACGGAGTCACGGGGAGTTCGTCGCCAGGCTTCAGGGTCGCCGCTGATCCCAGAACGATGGTCTTCATAGTCCCGAGGGCGCGCAGAAAATTGGATTTGCCGCCGGCGTTCGGGCCATAAATTGCGGCGGACCGGAGTAAATCGAACTCATTGGATGCGAGGGCCTTGAAGGTGTTGGTGTCGACGAGCTCGCCGCCAACGGCCTTCATCAGGCTGAACGTCTGTCGACCGCGCAGGGAGCGGAAATTGGCCACGCTGAACTCGATGAGCACAGCTGTCTCCTTTAGATGGTATAAGTGGCAAATATTGTCAAAAATAGCATCTAGACCGGCCTGTGTCTATGTTTTGGGGCGACGCAAGAAGATCATGTCGCTGCACAAGGGATCCGCCCTGCTCGACACCCGAGATAGGGGCCGCCGGTGCATACGGGGTGGCGATAGGCGTGGCGCAAAAAACCCTGACGCCCTGGCCGCTTCCATGACGTCGTCGAGAAATTGCCGGCATGACCCCATAGGCGCTTCTCCGAACTCCTGCCCTTCAAGTGGAGCCCAATCTGCCCTAACGGCCCGAGCACGAGTAGGTGGGATGGCTGACTTACAGCTGGCCGGCGCGCTTGGCGCCTGTGACACCCGACGCGTGCCGTGGGGCGCTAGGTGGGCGAGATCGCCCAAACCGTATCGCTCTTTCGTTCGGCGTCTACGACGACCAGCAGGTGGCTGGCTGGCAAAATCCATACGAAGCGCGACAAAGCGCCGGCCGGTTTCGTCTGCCAGCGACGGCTGGGCCGGTTCTCCTTCAACCCGAGCGCTGTCGGATATGCCCGAGGCGAAAGCGGTTAATCCGCGGGTTGGCAGGTAGGCCGCGCGCTTTGTATCATGCAACCATTATGGTGCCGCAATGGTTGGAGGTACAATGCCTACGACGTTAACCTTGAAAAATATTCCCGACGAGGTGTACGACCGACTGAAAAAAGCGGCAGAAGCGCATCGTCGCAGCTTGAACCGCGAGGCCGTAGTGTGCCTTGAGACCGTGCTCTTGCCGACCAAAATGAGCTCTAGTGATCGCTTGGCCCGCGCCCGGCAGTTGCGGGCAGGACTGGGGACCCAGTTTCATGTCCGTGACATTGATGCGCTAAAGGGGCAAGGTCGTCCGTGATTGTTGTGGACTCGAATGTGGTGGCGTACCTATATCTCCCCGGGGAATTCACGGCTGCGGCCGAGGCCTTGCTGGCGCGAGACCCTGATTGGAGTGCGCCCGGCCTCTGGCGCAGTAAGTTTCGGAACATCCTCGCTGGCTATTTGAGACGTGGACAACTCACCTTCGGACAAGCGCTTGCCCTCCAGGGCGAGGCGGAGGACATGCTGAGAGACGGCGAGCACGAAGTGGGCTCGGGGAGTGTCTTGGAACTGGTACGCGGCAGCGAGTGTTCCGCATACGATTGCGAGTTCGTTGCGTTGGCAATGAGATTGGGAACGAGGCTCGTAACCATGGACGGCAAAGTGCTGCGTTCGTTTCCGGATACCAGTATCCCCCTTACAGCATAAATAGGGGGCACGAAAATGACGGGCCGGACTTGTGCTTTCGGTCCCTGGCTTCCGACTGGGCGTCTCGTTGACGTCCTCCCCTCCCCGAAGGACTTGTCATTACCCACATCTCAGCGACCTAGCCGCGGTGGATGTACCCGAAAGGGACAACAGGGAGACCCTCATGGCGATAGGGTGAGGACTTAAGGCAAGGGCGTCCCCGAAAAGCGCTGAACACATTCGATGTTTTTCGCCACGGTTCACGCCATGAAAATATACTGTGGTCGTGAGTTCCGTGAGGGCGATATCGAGTCGATCAAGCGACTCATAGCCCAAGAGCCGTCTTTCAAAACCGTGGACCTGCACGTCAAGGCGCACATCCCTGGCACGCGCGCTGTGCGCGCTGTGGGGATGGACAAAACCCAACGGCGAACTGAAGGACATGAGCTGTCGCGTGGCCCTTACGCGCATGGAGGCCGAGGGGTTGATCCAGTTGCCCCCATCGCGCATCACCACCCGCCGAAGACGACCGCATTTTCCGCCTACGGGGGCCACGGATGCGCAAGCCCCGTTGCGCCAGCCCGTGCACGCGTTGGAGGCCTTGAGGCTGTGCCCGGTCACAGACAAAGCGGCCTCGCGTCTCTGGAATGAGTTCATGGCGCGCTATCACTACCTGGGCTATACGCCGATGGCGGGCAACCAGTTGCGCTACAATGTTTATGCCGGCGCCCAGCTTGTGGCCCTGCTGAGCTTTGGGGCCAGCGCCTGGGCGCTCGCCGCACGGGAGCGCTTTATCGGTTGGTCAGAGCCCGCGCGCCGGAAGAATTTGCCCCTGGTGGTGAATAACACCCGCTTTCTGATTCTGCCTTGGATCCAGTCCCCAGGACTGGCCTCAACCATCCTGGCCAGGACCACCTAGGCGCGGCGCACAGTAAGGCGACTGCTTGGTTTAAGGTTGCACAGAAACATTAACGCCCGACTCGGGTTCACACGGCTCGCTGCCCGCGCCTTCAATAGAGATTGACCTTTTTGCCCCGGAATCCAAACCTTTAGTCGACGGATTTCAGGACATTGAGAAGGTCGGTGGGGGTATGGATCGGCAGGGCTGCGCGGGCAAAACCCCTGGAATCACGTGTGACTATGGCATCCACATTCGCATGTCGGGCCGCCTCGTGCAACACAGCGTCCTCAAAGTCCGCGAAGGCCAACTCCTGCGCCGATTCCAGGACGGATCGATTGACGGGGGCGATCTCGAAGAGCGAGAGCAACCCCTTCACCAGACCGCGCGTCCGTTCGGCGCCCAGGGACTTGTTGGCCAAGTAATGGATGGTTGTGATGGTTGTGGCGCACAGCGACCCGTCCAGCGCCCCTTGCTCCACAGAAGCCATCAGAAGACCTGCGTCGTGCGCGAACGGCTCTCGACCCAAAAGGACATCGAGGATCACGTTAGTGTCAAAGAGCACCTTCAACGGTGTTTCTTGTCCAAGTAGCGGAGGTAGTCGTCTCGATCAACGCCACCGGCGCGCAAGGCCCCCTTCAGGGAACGCGTGATCGGAGGCAGCTCTGGGGAACCGCGCCGTTGACCGGCCTCTTCGTTCAATAGCGCAAAGTAATCGGCGACCATTTGAGACAGAGACTTGCCGAGTAGGCGCGCACGCGCCTTGGCCCGTCTTATCAACATTTCATCCAATCGCAGCGTAAGCTTGGTCTGCATCCCGAAAACCTCCGTGACGTGCGCTCTCAGACGCTATTGTACGTCTCCCGGGCGGGACGTCAAAGCTCGAGGCGACGGGACGCAATCATCCGTGGCCGGCTGAACGGTCGAGGGTTCGTCCCTCGCCGTGACCAGAAACTCGCGCAGTGCGCTGCATTCGTTCTTGAACACACACAGCTCACGCGTCTTTACGAGCGCTTCCGTATACGTATATGATGGGACACAAAAAAACCCCGGGCGCAAGGGAGAGGGCCCGGGGATAAACGAGACCCTGGGCCTAGCGGCCCAGGTTACCCGCTCAGGGAGGAGAAGCGGGTAAAGGACTCATCGTCCTATACCAGTAGACTATGGGCCCTCGAAAAAGTTCCTAGTGGGCCTCATCCCAGTTTTTGCCCACCCCGCACTCGGCGATGAGCGGTACCGAAAGGCTCGCCGCCTGCTCCATGCGCGCCACCACGGCCTCCTTCACGGTCGGGATCTCCGCTTCCGGGACCTCGAACACAAGTTCGTCGTGGACCTGCATGATCATGCGGGCGGCAAGCCCCTCCCCCGTCAGGTAGGCGTCCACGGCCAGCATGGCTCTCTTGATGAGATCGGCGGCCGTGCCCTGCAGGGGGGCGTTGATGGCGGTGCGCTCGGCGTATTGGCGGCGGCCCGCGTGGCTTGCCTTGATGTCTGGTACATAGAGCCTGCGCCCGAACAGGGTCTCGACATAACCCTGGCTGCGGGCAAGCGCGCGCATGTCCTCCATATAGCGGTGGACCCCGGGGTAGCGCTGAAAATAAAGATCGACGTACCTCTGGGCATGGGCCTGGTCGACGCGTAGCTGACGGGCGAGCCCGAACGCCGACATACCGTACATGAGCCCGAAATTGATGGCCTTGGCGGCGCGCCGCTGGTCATCGGAGACCGCCTCCAGGCCCACCCCAAAGACCTCGGCGGCGGTCGCCCGATGCACGTCGCGCCCCTCCTTGAAGGCGCGCACGAGACCCGCGTCGCCCGACAGGTGGGCCATGAGCCGCAGCTCGATCTGGGAATAATCCGCCGACAGGATGCACAGGCCGGGTCCCGCGACGAAGGCCTGGCGGATGCGCCGGCCCTCTTCGGTGCGCACCGGGATATTCTGTAAGTTGGGGTCGCTCGAGGACAGACGGCCGGTGGCGGCCACCGCCTGGTGGTAGGTCGTATGGATGCGTCCGGTGCGCGGATCCACCATCGACGGGAGCTTGTCGGTGTAGGTGCTTTTCAGCTTGCCGACCGCGCGATAGTCAAGGATGAGTTGCGGCAAGGGATAGTCCAGGGCGAGTTCCGCGAGCACCTCCTCGGCCGTGGACGGTTGCCCCTTTGGCGTCCGCTTCTTGATGGGGAGCTTTTGTTCCGTAAAGAGAATCTCCTGAATCTGCGAGGGCGAATTCAGGTTGAAGGCGCGGCCCGCCAGAGCGTGCGCCTGGTTCTCTAGGGTCGCGAGCTTCACGCCAAGCTCGGCGCTCTGGCGCTCGAGCATGGCGGTATCAATGGGGACGCCCGCCTCCTCGATACGCGCAAGCACCGGGCTCAAAGGACGTTCTATGGAGTCGTAGATGCGCTCGAGTCCGGACTCGGCATGAAGTCTGCCCAAGAGTTCGGCGCGCAGGGAAAGAAGTGCGTGGACCGTGTCGGCTGCGACACCCATCCACTCTTCCTCGGGGATCGCGCCGAACGATCGCCGGCCGCGCCCCTCGCCCATCATGGTCTCGAACGTCTTGACCGGATGGCCCAGGTACTTCAGGGCCAGGGTTCCGAGCGCATGGCTCGCCGCACCACTGTCGAGGACGTAGGACAGCAGCAAGACATCATCCCACGTGCCGCCCACCGTCATGCCGTGGGCCATCAAGAATCGAAGCAGGCGCTTGCTGTCGTGGAGAACGAGCGGCGGCGCTTCCTGGTCGAAGAGTGGGCGCAAGGCGGCGAGAATGTCGGCGAGACCGGGGCCATCGAGCAGATCGCGGGGGACCGGTATGACCGAGGCGCCCCGCTCCGTACCCACGACGATCGCCGTGATCACCCCGTTCTCGTCCCACGTGTCCAGGGCGAGCAGCGGCGCAGCGCGCCAGGAGGCGATCTCCGCGCGCAGAGCCTCGGAGTCGGTGACCACGACCGCCGGGGACTGCGCACCCCCTCCGGCCCCACCGAGCTCGGAGAGCCAGTTCTTGAACTCGAGCTCGGTGTACAAGCGCCGCAGGCCATCCCGATCGGGGGATCGGGGCGCAAGATCGGAAAGCGCGAGAGGCAGTGGCACGTCGCAGCGGATCGTGACGAGCTCGCGAGCAAGCCGCAGCTTCGCCTCACCTTCCCGCAGGGCCTCCCCGAGGCGGCCCGGTATGTCATGCGCGTGCGCTATGATCTCGTCGAGCGAGCCATAGGTCTCGAGCCAACGGGCCGCGGTCTTCGGGCCGGCGCCAGTGACACCCGGGACGTTGTCGACCTTGTCGCCCACGATCGCGAGATAGTCGGCGATGCGTTCAGGCGCTACCCCGAAGCGGGCGATCACGCCCTCGCGATCCAGGCCCTGGTCGGTCATGGTATTGATGAGGGTCACGTCCGCGGTCACGAGCTGCGCCATATCCTTGTCGCCCGTGGAGATCACAACCCGCAGACCCTGCTCGCGACCGATGCGGGCGAGCGTGCCGATGACGTCGTCCGCCTCGACCCCGGCCACGGCGAGCAGCGGCACGCCGAGCGCCTCGATCAATCCGTGGAGCCTCGGGATTTGGACTGCGAGATCGTCTGGCATGGCCGCCCGCGTCGCCTTGTAGTCCGCATAAAGCGTGTCGCGGAACGTCCCGCCAGGGGCATCGAAGACCATGGCAAGCAAATCCGGCTTGTAATCAGCGCGCAATTTGCGCAGCATGTTGGCCACGCCGTACACCGCGCCGGTCGGCTCGCCACGCGTGTTTCGCAAATCCGGCATGGCATGGAAGGCGCGGTACAGATAGGATGAGCCGTCTACCAACAGCAAGAGTTGCCCAGGATCCCCGGTCGGTATCATGACTGCCCCAAAACCTCAAAAACCCCTGATCAAAAGAAAGCCGGCCGCCATGCAGCCCGGCACCGCGTCCCCCGAGGGGGCCCTCTCGCGGGAGGCCTGGAAGATCTTCCAGATCATGGCGGAGTTCGTCGAAGGCTTCGAGGCCTTGGCCCAAATCCGGCCGTCGGTGAGCATCTTCGGTTCGGCCCGCATAGCCGCAGGCCACCCCTACTACACACTCGCCGAAGACATCGCGCGCAAGCTCTCGGACGCGGGCTTTAGCGTCGTGAGCGGCGGCGGCCCCGGCATCATGGAGGCGGCCAACAAGGGCGCCTATGCCGGCCCCTCACCGAGCGTCGGCCTGAACATCCGCCTCCCGCACGAACAATCGGGGAATGCGTACCAGGACATCCGCCTGACCTTTCAGCACTTCTTCGTGCGCAAGGTCATGTTCGTCAAGTATGCCACAGCCTATGTAGTCATGCCCGGCGGCTTCGGCACGCTGGATGAGTTGATGGAGATCCTGACGCTTATCCAGACCGGCAAGAGCCGACGCATCCCGATCATTCTCGTGCATACGCCCTTCTGGTCAGGCCTCACGGAGTGGTTCCGTACGGCCTTGATGCGAGATGGCGTGATTAGTCCAAGCGACATGGATCTCTTCGTGACGCTCGATAAACCCGAGGACGTCATAGACGCGATATTCCGTTACTACGAACTGAGCGGCTTCGAGCCCTCCGAAGAAGAAAAGGAGATCCAGCTCAACCTCTGACGAGGGGGTCTGGCGTCGCATGTCGGTCTTTACGCGCATAGAGGAAGGAGAGCTCGCGGCGTTCCTCGCGGCTTACCCGGTCGGTACGCTCCGGTCTTACACCGGCATCGAGAGCGGCGTAGAAAACACGAACTACTTCGTCTCGACTAGCGGAGGTGAGTACGTACTCACGTTATTCGAGCGGGTGGACCCCGCCGATCTGCCATTCTTTGTGAATCTGACGGCGTTCCTGGCCGAGCACGGCATCCCGTGCGCGCATCCTGTCCCAAACGCGCGGGGCGACTACGTGGGCACGCTCCATGGCAAGAAGACGGCGCTCGTCATGCGGCTCTTCGGCCGCTCGGTCGCGGCCCCCACAGAAGCACACTGCGCCGCCATAGGCGATGTGCTGGGCCGGCTCCACAAGGCGGGCGCCTCCTTCACCTTCGGAGGGGAACGTCCGAACCCGCGGGGCCCGCGCTGGTGGCGATCGGCCGCGGAACGATTGACGGGCCACCTGGATGGCGAGGACGCGGCCATACTTGCCGAGGAGCTGCGCTTCCAGGGGCTATACCGGTTCTCCGATCTGCCGCGCGGCATCATTCATGCCGACCTATTCCGTGACAACGCACTCTTCGACGGCGAGCGTCTCACGGGCGTCATCGACTTCTACTACGCCTGCTCCGATACCTGGCTCTATGATTTGGCGATCACCGTCAACGACTGGGCGAGTGAGGAGGATGGCGGGCTCGACTTCCAGCGCGCGGACGCCCTCCTCGGCGCCTACCAGGACGTGCGTCCGCTCACAAGCATCGAGCGTGGGGCATGGCCCGCCCTTTTGCGGGCCGCCGCCCTGCGCTTCTGGCTCTCGCGCCTGACCGATCTCCACTTCCCAAGGGCGGGCGAACTGACGCACACTAAAGACCCGCTCGCCTTCCGTCGCATACTGACGGCGCGCCGACAGGAGACACCGCGATTGCGAGGGCTTTGGCGGACACGGGGCTGACGCCCCAGGGCGGTCTTCTCAGGAAGGAGGCTTTGTGCCATGGATAAGGAACTGCCGCAGGCCGGGCCGTGGATCAAGGGCGCCTACGCGCTTGTGACCGCGGACATTCTGTTGTGGGGCGGCGCGACGGCCGCTTACCTCATCATAGCCATGATGGTCTCGTATCTGCCGTTCGTGGGCGACGTGCTGCTCGTCTTGTTCACGCCGGTCGTCGTAGCCGGCATCCTGCGCGATGCGGCCCGTCCGGGCATGGCCGGCGATTATCCAAGACGCGTCCGAGACATCTTCATAGGCGCGCTGCGCGACCGCGCGCTTGCCTTGCCGGTCATGAGCGTTGCGACCATTCTCTTGGGGGCTTGGGTCTTCTTGACCGTGCTCGCCATGATTTTTGGCATCGACGGTCTATCGCTCGGCCAGATGTTCGCCTACCGAGATCTGCTCGGACGCCTCTTCACCGGCCTCCTTTTACTGATCTTCTGGGGCCTGCAGGTGGCGCTGGTGATAACCACGCTTTACGTGCTCGCCGCCATCGTGCTGACCGATGCGCACCCGCTGGAGGCCCTCGAGAACACCCTGGCACTCTGGCGCGAACGGCCACTTGCGCTCACGACGCTCGGCGCCGCCTTCGTACTTCCGCTCATCGTTGCCTTCTACCAGGGGCCATGGATCCGCGCCCTCGTGGCCGTGGTCACGCTGGTGCCGCTCACGCTCGCGGTGTACCTGAGCTATGGCCCCCTTAAGGCATCAGGGGCCCTCTACGATGCCCCCTTGGCGCGCAAAGGCTTGTAGACGCGCACCTGGTTCCCACCCGCCCTCTCGGCCTCGTAGAGGGCTTCATGGGCATTGTCCAGAAAGCGCTCGAGATCCTGGCCGCGCCCGAACTCGGCCACCCCCGCGCTCAAGGTGACCGTGACCTCTTCACCTTTTATGGCAAGAGCAGCCGCCCCGACCGCGATGCGCAGGCGGTCGGCGACCAGTTGCGCCTGTTGGGCATGGGTCTGGGGCAGGACCACGAGAAATTCGCGGTCCTGATAGCGGCCGAGGCGATCGGGGAGCCGCAAACCCTCCGCCAACACAGCCGCGGCGCCCTCAAGGACCGAGCCCTCGGCCTCCGATCCCAGGCGCTCGGCCAAGGCCTCCGCACCATCAATCCTTAAGCTCGCAAGCGACAAGGGCGTCCCGTAGCGCTGGGATTGCGCCATGGCTTCGATGAGGCTCGAGGTGATGCCGCGGCGGTTCAGGGCGCGCGTGAGTTCGTCCACGAGGCCCGTCGGTGCCGACAGGCTGTCGGAGGGGGCGGGGCGCTTGACGTTCACGATGCGCGAGGCGAGCACGTAGACCGCGATCGCAAGCCCCACCGCCTGCAGACCGGCGAATAGCGGCGACAGACGGGGCCACGCCAGACTGAGGCCTATAGCCACAGCCCCGGTCAGCAGCGTGAGGCCGCCCGTCACAGCCAGGAAGGGTTTGCGTCTGAGCCTGCCCTGCTTCGTCAAAAAAAAGAACGGATTCACGCCTCATCCCGGGTTCGGAGGTTCATACAGAAACTATAGGCGTCCGACAGCGCGCTTTCCAACCCATCGTCAAAGAATTTTGAGGCCGGCGTAGGCGAGGACCAGCCACTTGACGCCGCTCGCGGCGAAACGCACCTGCACGCGCGCCTGCGGCCCGTGGCCCTCGCTGTCGATGATGACCCCCTCGCCGAAGATCGAATGCGCGACGCGCCCGCCCACGCAAGGCCCCTCAAGGGAGGGGGACGACGAAGCCTGGGCCGCACCCCCCGGCCGTGGCCGCACGTGATCCAGGAGATTATCGGGGATCTCGGTCAGGAAACGCGATGGTGGAGAGTAGCGGTCCTCGCCGTGGATGCGCCGGGTCTCCGCGTAACTCAAGGTGAGCTCGCGCATGGCACGGGTGATGCCGACGTAACAGAGCCTGCGCTCCTCCTCGAGACGCGCCTCGTCGTACAGCGAGCGCTCGTGCGGGAACAGGCCCTCCTCGAGGCCGGTCAGAAACACGACTGGGAATTCGAGGCCCTTGGCGGCGTGCAGGGTCATGAGCTGGACCGAGTCCTGGCCCTCGCCCGCCTGTCCTTCGCCCGCCTCGAGCGCGGCGTGCGCGAGGAACTCGAGCACCGGCTGGCCCTCGTGCTCTTCGGCGATGAAGAAGCGCGCCGCCGAGACGAGCTCCTCTAGGTTCTCGCCACGGGCCTCGCCGCGCTCGCGCCCCTCCTCGCGGTAGAAATCGAGCAGACCGGTCTCCTTGATGATGGCCTCTATGGCCACGTCCAGGGTCACCGTAGCGATCTGCGCGGCCAGCCGCTCGACCAGGGCAACGAAGCCGCGCACAGCCGATGCCGCCCGCCCGCTCAGTCCGCCGGCCGAAAGGAGCGCAAGCGAGGCCGCCCATAGCGAGACGCGCTCGCCGCGGGCGTGGGCGCGCAGGACTTCTATCGTCCGGGCCCCTATGCCACGTGCCGGAACGTTCACCACGCGCTCAAAGGCCGTGTCGTCATGGGCATTCAGGGCGAGCCGCAGATAGGCCAGGGCATCCTTGACCTCGGCGCGATCAAAGAAGCGCAGGCCCCCGTATACGCGATAGGGTATGCCGGCACGGACCAGCAATTCCTCGAACAGCCGCGACTGGGCGTTGGAACGATACAAGATCGCCACATCGCGAGGCCTGGTGTCCTCAGGCAATAGCCTCCGAATGCGTTCGACGACAAATTGGGCCTCGTCTACGCCGCTATAAGCAGCGTACAGCGCCACCGGGCTGCCGTCGCGGCCGGCGGTCCACAAGGTCTTGCCGAGGCGCTTCGCGTTGTGGGAGATAACGGCATTGGCGGCCTCGAGGATGCGGCCCGTGGAGCGATAGTTCTGTTCCAGGCGGATCGTGCGCGTACCAGGATAGTCTCGCTCGAAGCGCAGGATGTTCTCGATCTCGGCCCCCCGCCACCCGTAAATGGATTGGTCGTCGTCGCCCACCACGAACAGGTGACCCGCCGCGCCGAACAGACGCAACCACTCATATTGCACGACATTGGTGTCCTGGAACTCGTCGACCAGGATGTGCCGGAATCGCCGCTGATAATGGTCGCGCACCGAGGGGTGGCCACGCATCACTTCGAGCGTGGCGAGCAAGAGCTCCGCGAAATCGACAAGACCCTGCTCGCGGCAGAGCGTCTCGTAGGCCTGGTAGACCTGCAGGAGCGCCCGTTGCGTGGGATCGGCGCTCAGACCCACCTTCTGGGTGCGTCGCCCCGCCTCCTTGTGCCCATTGATGAAGGACTGGACCATGCGCGGCGGATAGCGGGACTCATCCAGCGCCTGGGCGCGCATGAGGCGCTTTATGAGGCGCTGCTGATCGTCGCTGTCGATGATCTGGAAGGCCTCGGGGAGCCCGGCCTCCCGCCAGTGCGCGCGCAGAAAGCGGTGCGAGAGACCGTGAAAGGTCCCGATCCACAGGCCGGAGACGCTTTGGCGCAGCAAATGCTCGATGCGCCGACGCATCTCGGAGGCCGCCTTGTTCGTAAAGGTCACGGCGAGAAAGGAAAAGGGGGAGGCCCCTCGATCCACGAGCCAGGCGATGCGATGGGTGAGGACGCGCGTCTTTCCACTGCCGGCCCCCGCCAAAATGCGCACGGGACCGGGGGCGGCGGTCACGGCCTCCCGTTGGGCCTCGTTTAGGCCCTCGATGAACGAAGATTCCATGGCGCGAGTTTGCCATCCTCCCCTCCCCAAAGGAAGGAGATTCCGGCAACACGGCTCACGCCGCGTCCTGTCGGTTCGCGCTTCGCAGACCGCAGGCCTCGCGGGCTGCAGCCCGTCTGGCTCTCAGGCCGTCTCCATGCGATGTCAGGCTCTGCCCGACCGCCAAACTATTCAGCGCGGCATTCAAGTCTGCCCCGCTTAAGACCCGTCCACTCCCGCCAACTCAACGCCAGCGAAGAGAATAGGTGTCCACAGGATGAGCGGGCCTTGCTGCTCGGATAGAAGCGGTCGATCCACACCACGGTCTGGCGGGCGCGTTCGGCCTTTTCCTCGGTCAGCCGCCCGGCTTGACCGAGGACGGTGTCACGCAACGCGCGGGCCAGGTGGTGGTTTTTCGCCAGCCCGCGGACGTTGAGGTCTTCCAGGGTGATCACGTCGAAACGCCGGACGAGATCGGTGGAGAACTTGTGCAGCGCGTCGTGGCGGCAGTCGGCAGCGCTCCCGCCGGTGACTGCCTTGCTGTTGGCGGGCCATCCGCCGCTTTCCGGTAATGCCTGGGCGCGACTAATGCCTGGGCGCGACGCGGGAGCGGTCACGGGATGGGCCGCGCATTGCATTGCTTGCCCAAGTGGTGTCAACTTACGGGATCGCGCAGCTTAGGGCACGTCATGGATGAAGTTCGCGATTTCGATCTTCATGCCGCCTGGATCCGCCGGGCGCAGAACGATCTCCACGCCTTTCTCGAGGCCCTCGCCGCGCGTCTCGAGGGCGCGCTACCGGGGCGCGTGCAGGTCGAGCGCAAGCGCGATGGCTTTTTGACCGGACCGAAGCGCGTGGTGGGCGTCACCATCCGCACCGATGACAACCGCTATGTCCTCGACGCCCACGACCACGAGATCCACGCGAGCCGCCAGCGCGAAGTCCGCGGCGTAGTCCTGAAAACCGAAACCCTACCGCTCGACCGCTGGCTGCAGGACCTCGAAGACGAGCTGCGCCGGCTCTCGGGAACCCTGGAGGGGGCGCGCGGCGTCCTGCAGGACTTTCTCACGTCATAACAAGGAGGGTTCATGGCCCCATTTCGTCCGCCCGGCGGCAGGTCCCCAGACGAGGGAGCGGCGCTCGCGCGCCAAACGGCCTGGACCGAGGCGCTCGCGCGCGGCACGCTTCCCTCATTCGTCAAGGAACGCCTAGCCGAGACCATGAGCGGGGCGCGCCCGTGGGTCACCACCGCCTCGCCGGCCGGGCTTTTGGCGCAGCGCTCCCACGGCATCCGCCCGCTGGGCCTGGTCTCCGGCAACTGCTGGTTTCACTTCGGGTACTCCTGGACACGCGGCCACTACGAGGGCTGGCACACAGCACTCGACCGTCTGCGCCTGGAGGCGGGACTCATGGGCGCGAACGCGGTGGTCGACGTGACCCTGCGCGTGCGCCGCATGCCGGGAACGGAGAACGAAGACCACATGGACTATGGCGTGACCGGCACCGCCGTGCGCTTGGACGGCCTGCCCGAGTCGACCAATCCCGCGCTCGCCACGGTCTCGGCCCTCGAGTTTGCGCGGCTGCTCGAATCCGGGATCGTGCCCGTGGGCCTTGCCATAGGCGCCCATTACGACTGGTTCGTCGCAAGCGGCTACGGGACGGCGAACGCCGCATCCTTCTGGAACCAGGAGCTCGCCCCGCTCTCGAGCTTTCTCACGCGAGTCCGCCGCCAAGCCCTGCAGGAGCTGCGCGATGACGGGGTACGCCTGGGTTCGGGCGTCTTGGCCCATACCCAGCATACCGAGCTCTACCGGGTCGAGCCCGACGAGAACAACCCCTACCCGCGCTTCCTCGCCCGCTATATCGCGCTTGGCACCGCCATCCTTCACGATAGCCGCACGCGCCGGCCGCTTGCCGTGCGGCCCGTGACGAGCGTGCGCGACCCGCGGCTGCTGGCCGCCACCGATACCACAAGGGAGGTCCTGTAATGACGAGCGACGCCGCAGCTGATCTACCAAAGCACGCCCGCGAACGCCTGGAAGGCCTGCGCGACACAAGCCGCCGGGGCGGCATCTTTACATCGGACTTTTCGGTGAACGAATTCCTGATGGTGGGCGAGGCCGGCTTCGAGCCGCTCGGCCTGGTCGTGGGCTCCTGCATCTACCACACCGGCATCCAATACGCGGGCTGGGGCAAGAACCAGGAAATGGCGGTCCTGTCGCAGGCCATGTACGAGGCCCGGGAGCTTGCGATGACGCGCATGGAGCAGGAGGCGCAATCCTTGTCGGCCGACGGCGTGGTCGGCGTGCGCCTCGAGGTCAAGCGCATGGACTGGGACAAGGACATCCTCGAGTTTCTTGCCATTGGCACGGCCATCGCCCACAGCAAGGGCCATCCGGGCTTCAAAGGTCCTGGCGGCAAGCCGTTCACCTCCGACCTCTCGGGGCAGGATCTCTGGATGCTGCTCCAGTCCGGCTACAGGCCGCTTGCGCTCGTCATGGGCTCCTGCGTGTACCACGTGGCCCATCAGGGGATGCTGCAGTCGCTCGGCAACGTAGGGCGCAACGTCGAAATGCCGCTCTTCACCCAGGCGATGTACGACGCCCGCGAACTCGCCATGGAGCGCATGCAGCAGGAGGCCAAGGAGGCCGGCGCCGAGGGCGTGGTCGCGGTGCAGCTCCATGAGGGCTCGCACAACTGGCAACCGCACGTCATCGAATTCTTCTCCGTCGGCACGGCCGTGAAGCCCATAGAAGACGCGGCCGTGATCCCCGAACGATTGATTCCGCAAATTGTCATCCCGGTAAACGACTAGGGAGATTCCCATGAGCCTTTTCAAACGCGCGGCCGAAGTCATAGAAGCCAAATTCAACAAGCTCATCAACGCCGCGGAGGATCCGAACGAGCAGTTGGACCTTTCCTACGAAAAGATGCTGGCGGGCCTGCAGGAGACGCGCCGCCATCTCGCCGACGTCGTGACCGAGCAGAAGGTCCTCGAGCAGCAGATGGAGACCACGCAGGCCGATATCGCGCGTCACGAGGCCGACGCCAAGCTCGCCTTGCAATCGAACCGCGAAGACCTGGCCCGTAGCGCGCTCACCCAGAAGCAGGCGGCGACGGTCAAGCTCGCGTCGCTCACCGAGGCCCGCGACAATATCGCGACGCAGGTCCAGAAACTCGTGGAGTACGAGCACAAGTTCCAGGACCGCATCGACGCCTTCCGCACCCAGAAAGAGGTCCTAAAGAGCCAATACGGCAGCGCGGAGGCCCAGGTCAAGGTCAACGAGTCGATGTCGGGGCTTAGCGAAAAGCTGGGCGGCGTGGGCGAGAGCGTGCGTCGGGCCAAGGACAAGACCGAACAGATGCAGGCCCGTGCCCAGGCCATGGACACGCTCGCCGAGAGCGGGGCCCTGGATGACGGCGACGAACGGTCACCGGCCGAGCGTGAACTCGCGAAACTCCGCTCCGGGGAGTCCGTGGACGCCGAACTCGCGCGACTGAAGGGCGAAACAAAAAAATAACGCGCCCGGGAGTCCGGCAAGGCCTGCCGATCTGATCGAGGCGAATGCGCCCTTTGACCTTCTCTGGCGACGACCGTATGCTTTACGAATTCCCTATCGATAGGGGTTTGGTATGACAGCGGTCACGGTCTCGGAAAAATATCAGATCGTCGTTCCTCGCGAGGCGCGGACGGCGCTTGGCATCCGCCCCGGCCAGAGCCTGCGCGTTCTGGTCTTTGAAGGACGCGTGGAACTCATCCCCGAGCGGGATATCCGCGAGATGCGCGGCTTCCTCGGACCCCTTGATACCACCGTACCGAGGGACGGGGATCGGACGTGAACGTGGTGGATTCCTGCGGCTGGCTCGAATACTTTGCGGGCGGCGAGCAGGCCGACTTTTTCGCGCCCGCTCTATGCGATACAGAGCGACTGGTCGTCCCGACAATATGCCTTCTTGAAGTCTTCAAACGCGTCACGCAGCAGCGCGATGTCGGTCAAGCGCTGCAGGCGGTTGCGCTTATGCGGGCGGGGATAGTGGCGGAACTCACTGCGGACATTGCGCTCGCGGCCGCGCAGCTTGGCATCATGCACAAGCTGCCCCTGGCCGACTCGGTGGTTCTGGCCACCGCACAGCACCACGGGGCCGAAGTGTGGACACAGGATGCGGATTTCGCGGGCTTGCCCGGCGTTCATTACCGGCAAAAGACCAAGAACTGAATGCGAGGGCGGGAGCCCTGGGGCGCGGGAGAAAGAGGCCATGGGTTGCGGCGCGTCCGCTGAGGCGGCCTTCGCCGACTGACGACGCTTAAGCCCTCTACTCGACCGTCACCGACTTCGCGAGATTCCGGGGCTGATCGATGTCCGCGCCCTTGGAGACCGCCACGTGGTAGGCGAGGAGCTGCAAGAGCACCGTGTATACGACCGGGGCCAGCAGGTCGTCGGTCGGCGGCACGTTGATGACGTGGGTCTGCTCGTCTTCCTGGATGCCGTTTTGGGCATCGGCGAACACGAATAACTCGCCCCCGCGTGCCCGCGCCTCCTGGAGCTCGTTGTTGGGGGCCGTGGGTGGCTACGGACGGCACCGTGTGACCCTCCAAAACGGGGCCTGTCCATTCTCAAGAGATCAGGTAAGCTCCATCGAAGATGGCCTACCCGGCGGCAAAAAAAGGGGGCGGTTGTGGCCGTGTGCGAGGGGCTACTGCGGATACAGCCTGTTACGGAGCCGGTGGACATCGCCCTTTGGTGCCCCGACGAGGAGTTCCCGATTTACCCGGAGGGCGCCCGCGACAAAAGGCTCCTTTACTCGCCCAAACAACAGGCGCAAGCTTTCTTAGTCAAAAATCACCGCTACCTATTCAAGAGGCCCCCCGGACGTTATCCCGATCAATTTTGGGCGGAGGTCGCCGCATACCAGATCGGCTGCTCTCTGGGCCTGATCGTGCCGCCCGCATTTGTCGCATGGGATAGCCGGAATCAAGAATGTGGCGCCCTCATCGAGTGGTTTCTGGATTACCCGGGGCGCGCGAGTGAGCGCTATGTTCCCGGCGGGGACATCATGATTAGTATGGACCCGAGATACGACAGAAGAAGGGGAAAGACACATAACCTTACCGCCATCCTACATTATCTGACCGTGCTCCAAAGCAACGGGAGCATGGACCGCGAGTGGCGTACGTGGTGGTGTGATACGCTCGTCTTTGATGCGCTCATCGGGAACACGGACAGGCACCAGGACAATTGGGGGCTGCTCTGGTCGGCGGACAGGAAGGCGCGAATGGCGCCGGCATTCGATAACGGGACGAGCCTAGGCCACGAGATCGCGCCCGCCGACCTAGCGGGGTTTTCGGATCCCGGCCGGCTAGACCGTTATATCCAACGCGGCGCCCACCATCTACGCTGGGACGCGAACGACCGGAAACGAATACCGCATCTGGCCTTCCTGGGGCACCTCTTCGGGGACTGGCGCGACCTCAAAGCGCACGTCCGCGAGCGACTTACAGCATTCGACATCGAGACGGTGAATGATCGTATCATGGAAATGACCCGATTCGCGGTACCGACGCCTCTTTCCGAACCACGGGCGGCGCTCTTCTGTCGCCTCACCGAAAGGCGCTATAGTGCCCTTATGAACGCTCTGGACAGGTGATCATGCGATTCATCGAGCACACTTTTTCCCCGACGCACCTCCTGCTCGCGTGGCAGGCCCCGGAGGAGCGTGGTAACCGCACACAGTTTGCGGTCGGCGAGCTGCGGCTCACGGGTAAAGTGGTATCGTTTCGCTACCTCACGGACACTGAGGATTTCCGTAATGCGAGGAGTCTCGGCTTCTCCTCTTATCCGGCCTTCCGGAAGCTTGACCGCGAATATACGGAAGGCGTCTTGGCGGCGTTTCAACGTCGAGTCCCGCCGCGCTCGCGCGGGGATTTCCCACAATACCTGGAATTGCTGCGCCTTCGCGCGAGTGCGCACTTGTCCGAGCTGGGGTTGCTCGCCTACTCGGGGGCCAAGCTGCCAACGGACGGCTTTTCGCTCGTATGGCCGCTTACGGAAGTCTGCGCGCCCGGAGAGGTTCTTCTCGAAGTGGCAGGATTTCGTTACCAGGGTGTGGCCGTCGAGGAACTGGCGGTAGGAAGCCCTGTGACGTTTCGTCTGGAACCCGATAACATCAAGGATCCGCAGGCGCTACGCGTGGAAGCGAATGGCAGGGGGGTTGGGTATGTCAAGCGCCTACAGAGAGACGCCGTACTCGGATGGCTGGACCGCTACGACCTCTCGGCCACTATCGAACGTATAAATGGGACGCTGGAACGTCCGCTGATTTTCGTCTTTTGCTCGCTATCAGAAAAGCGTCCAGGAGCGGTGCCCACGCGGGCGGTGGCTAGCGCCGCCCCCTGCCATACGTGAACAGGGGCCGGCTGTCCGGGCGCTGATGGGTGGCCACCGATCCGGTCATGTGGACCCGCGCGAACCGGGGAATCGATGCGGCGGGGCATGCCCTTTCAAATCGGTCCCGGCGCCCGCAAGACGGCGTCGAGCAGGCCGGGGAACCGGGCGTCCAGGTCGCCCCGGCGCAGCGAGTTGACGTATAGCGTGCCCTCCGGCCGCATATGGATCACGCCCGCTGCGCGCAGCACGCGAAAGTGATGCGAGGCGGTGGACTTAGCCACCGGTAGGCTGACCTTGCCACCTCCCTGACCGGGTGGCCTGAGCGATACGCACTTGGAGTCGGGTCACCTCTGTCTGGATGTGGCGCCAGTCGGCCTGGAGCCACCTCTGTTCAGGGTGCGAAGGCGCACCAGCCCCGATAACCCTCGCTTGCGCGGTGCCACCGATGGCCGTCATCTGCTTTCCTTCGTTGTCCGATCCATCATGTTCTCTCGCCCGGAATGACCGCACGGAAGTCAGCGCGCTTTCGCGCCCGGCCAGAGAACAGCCGGTATCCACTCGATTACCGAGAGGCGTTCGCTTTTTCCGTATTCCCATACCCGCAACGCCCACAGCGTTCCTTACGGTTCGCCTGCCGTTTCCGGCGGCCTTACGGGCTTAGAGCTTGTGAAATAATAACCTGAGCAGTTACGCCGAGGACCGTTGTGGCCTCAGGGTGTAGTTCCACTCGCCGTGGAAGGGGTGGGGTTCGAGTGCGAGCGCCTTCATATCTTGCGCCGAAACCTTGATTCCCCGTTTGTATGTCTTGCGATCCAGACGCGCTTTGACGATCAGACCGGCCCGCGTCTTCGTCCCGGCAATGAGATTGACGATGGTGCGATAGTCCGTCAACGGTTGCCCTCTCCAGTTCATGGTGATGAAAGAGAACAGTCGATGCTCGATCTTGTTCCATTTGCTCGTGCCGGGCGGAAAGTGACACACCGTAATCGTCAGTCCCTGTTCCGTCGCGAAGGTCTGCAGCTCTCGCTTCCACAGCGAGAGCCGATACCCGTTACTGCCCCCACTGTCAGCGCAGATCAGCAGGCGACGGGCGCGCGGATAACGGGGTCGGCCCATATGCCTCCACCATTGGCGAATGCTTTCGACCGCAAATTCGGCGGTATCGGAACTCATCCCCACGTTGACCCAACCGGTGTTCTGGCCGATGTCATAGACACCGTAAGGCACGGCCTTGGGTACCTCCGGATCGGGGAAATCGTGTGTGAGCACTTCGATGGCATCCCCCTTCGGGCGCCATTGCTGGCCGGCATTTTTGTAGTGTCCTACGAGCTCTTTTTTCTTGGTGTCCACTGAGATCACCGGCAGGCGGCCTCGTAATGCGGCACTCGCCTGGTCGCTGATGTAGCGAAATTGCGCATCCCGATCCGCATGATCCACCGTTCCCTCCGAACTCTTGCGGTTCCCCTGCAGCGTATAATCCAACTCATGCAGCAGATTCGCAACAGTATGGTAGCTGATGGTGTATCCCGCGTGGGTGAGTGCCGCTTCCAGGTTCCTCGTGCTGCGCGAAGTCCAGCGCAACGGCGATTGCGGATCGCCGCGCACGGTCGGTTCGATCAGCGCCTCGAGCGTCTCCGCCAACCGCGGCTGGTGCGCGCTTAGCCGTTTTCGGCCCCCGCCCGCGGCCCGGATCCGGTCGGCTGGCGCGCCCGCCTACCAGATCCTCTAGCCCCGGTAGATCGTTTGACGACTCATGCCGGTCGCGCGCGCCACGGCTTGCACGCCGCCGCGCCCGTACCCTCGCGCCTCGACCGCCGCCACTATCCGCCGCTGCCTTTCGTTCATCAGCGGCAGTACCACCGCCAACTTCTCGCGTAACGCCTTTTCTCGCAGATCCATGCAATAGAATGTACCGCCCATCCAGCGCAATGTCGAGGTTATTGTTTCACAGCATCTTACCCTGTTCCCCTTGCCTGTCAGAGCGGGGCGGACCCCTCCTTTTCGCCGGCAGCGCACTGTCCACGATGGCCCATGGGGGAAAGAACCATACCTTGCTGCGTACCCTTTTGGTTCAAGCCTATCAGCACTTTTGGCTTGTCAAACCTAACGGCGTTTATTAGAGGTTCACCTCTGTTGGTCGTACCCGCTCGCCCCTAGCCCCTCTCCGCCTAGCGCTGGCAGATTCC
>JAJYRD010000009.1 GCA_021794275.1 Pseudomonadota bacterium
TGCTGCTTGGCCGAGCCCCGTCGACGAACCCCACGGCCGTGCCGGAGGCGCTTTCGGCATAGCGCTGCGAGAGTGTAGACCAGATGGTACGGGCTTGGTCTTCGGACAAATTACTCCCGCCCTCAAATAACTTCTGGCTATCCAGCCAGCTGCCACCCGGGGTCATCTCCAACGTGGTTTTGCCATTGGCCATCGCAAAGGATTCCGCGAGGGCGCGATTGCCCGGCCCCGAATAAAACACAGCTTGGTTTGGGGCGGTCGAGACGTCAAGGGTCTGCGCCTTCTGCAGGTAATAGGCATAGGTGGCCTGATTTGCGCTTTCGGTATTCGCGGCCGCAGTGGCTTCGGCCGCTCCCGGCGCCCCCGCGCCATCCGCCGCCGTGAAAGCACTCGCGGCAACACCCACCCCGGCCCCGAGGCTCAGCCCTGCATAGGTCCAGGCGGCGGTAGTCGGGCTTAGGCCGAGGTCCGTGAGCACCTGTTGGCCCAGGGTCGGCGTGTAAGTGCCGGTGAGCATTTGGCGATAGCCTGCTTGGGCCTAATCGAGACTGTTCGTGGCGGCAACTACACCCAGACCGCAGGCCAGGATCGTGTCACAAGCGGCCCCTGCGGCCCCGACAGCCCCGACGGTGCCACCCACAGCCTCAATCGCCCCCCATGCGCGCGTGACGGGTTGATCCCGGCTCGCCCAGTCGCTCGCCTCGTTCAGTAACGTATAGCCAAACAGGCCATTCTTCGTGAGGAGCGCTTGCTCAGTGGGGAAGTTTTTGCCGGCCGCCTGAAGAGCTTCGAAGCCGGCCTTATAGGGACTATTGGCGGGTACGCCCGCGGCGCAGCGCGTTAAGGCACAGGCGGCGGCTGCGAGGCGGGATTGTTCCTGCGGCGATTGGCCTTGTTGGAGCTGACTTAAGGTCTTTTGCTCATCGGGGTGCAGCAGGCGATTGTTCACAGCCGAGTTGATGGCGGTGTTGGCGCCACTTAAAGCGTGGCCATCGGCGGCCTGGCCGGCAACGGCGCCCAGGACCGCGGCACTGGTGGCGTAGAGGGTCGCATCGGTGCGACTCACCGTCCCCTGGGCGGTGGCCGGTAGCGTCACGAGATTACCGAGGATCGATTCGCTGGCGGCCCCGGCGGCCCCCGCGCCGCAATTGCCCCCGGTGAGTCCGGCCTCGGCACAGCCGAGCGCGCCATGGGCAAGCGTCTGCAGCGCGACATTGGGGTCGGTGCCGGTGCCGCCCCAGGTACTACCGATGGCATTGGCCCCGATGGCCGAGACGTCCGCCACGGCCCCGTTGATCAACCCCTGGCGGAAGCTCGTACCTTCGAGGGCCGTGCTCACCCCGGCGTTGACCACCGCCCGCCCGGCGATCCCTTCGACTGTGGTGCCGCTCACACTGCCGGTGGCCAACGACCGCCCGGTATTGCCCAAGTTGCTGAGCCCGGCCATCTGATTCAGGCTCTCGCCACCGAAGACCTGGGCGCTCGTAAGCCCGGCTGTGGCGATGCTGGTAGCGAGCGCGCGCACGGACGACCGGCTCCCCAAGTCCCTCAGGGTCTGGCCGATATTGCCGCCATTATCGGCGAGGCTGATGGAAGCCTGGGTCACGAGCGAGGTGAAGGCGGCACTCGCCATGGTGCCCCCGAGGGATGTGGCGGCAAGCCCCACCAGGGCGGCACCGGCCCCGGCGGTACAGACCGCCACGGCGATGGCCACGATCGCCGCCCCCGCCCCCGACAGACCCGCTTCGTGGTAGTTCCAGTGCTGGCTCGCGAGCTGCACCTGCTGCCAGGCCACATCGTGGCGCTGGACGAGCTGCGTCAGGTAGCCCAGGCCCGGCTGGCTCGCGAGCTGTTGGGCCTGCTGTCTGAGATTGACGGTGAGGGTGGGGGTGATACTGCCGCCCGGAGCGGTGCCACTTGCTGCAGTCGGAAGATTGCTCGCCCCGACCGTGATGCCCCCCGTAGCTTGGAGCTGCACGGGGCCGCCCTGTCGGCTCGCCCCGGGGACTGCGATGGTGGTGTACTGCAAGGTCTGCTGGATCGTGCCCTGGCCGGCCTTCGACTGGGTAAAGAGCGTGTGGCCGGAATGGCTGCGACTTTGGCTCAGATCATTGATCGCGGCGTTTACATGCAGCTGCGCGGCGGGATTGACCACCTGGCCGTTCAGGGTGCCGGCCTGCGCCACAAGGCGCGTCCCCGTGAATTGGGCGGCCTGGAAGGTCATGTCGCCGCCCGACTGGAGGGTGAGCGCCCGGCCCGTGATGCGAGAGGCCTGCGCCGTGGTCTGTGAGAGCTGGCTTGTGTCGTGGCTCTTGCGGCCAAAGACCCCGCCATTGTGACGCGTACTGCTATTCGCCGTCGTACTCACGGCAGCGGCTTGGATCGTCATCGCCCCGCCAGCGGTGAGCGCCACTTGCCCTGTGCCCGAGGCGGTGCCGGTGCCGGTAAGGTCTGAGCCTGTGACGGTGAGATCCTGACCGGCGGTTAGGGCGACGCTCAGGCCCGTGACGACGCTCGCCTTTTGGGTGGTGCTCGTCGTATTAGCCTGCGCGCTATTCGTGCTACTCCCAAAAAACCCGCTGGTCTCGCTGCGGCTTTGATAGCTGCTACTGTCGTTCAAGGCGAGCGTGTTGACGCTCAGGTCGTGGGCGGCCTGGAGGGTCGTGGCGCCCGTCCGCGCCGTGACGTGGGCGCCGGTGAGCGTGATGTCGCCGGTCCCGGCCTGGCCTGTGCCGACCGCCTGGATGCTGAGAGTGTGGCCAGCGCTGACGGCGGCGCCCGCGGCACTCTGGGTGGTGCGCGTGTTGTCGCCATAGCCCCCATTCCCCACCAACTGGGTGGTGGATGTGCGGCTATTGACGCCGGAGGCGATGGTCACATTCTGGCCTAAGAGTGTGGCGTTACCCCCGGCGGTCACCGCACTGGCATTGAGGGTGAGATCACCGCCCTGAGCCACGAGCGCGACGTTGCCGCCGGCCGAGACGGTCGTACCGTGCTGGGTTTGGGACGTCACCTGGAGGACGTTGTTGCGCGCCACGATGAGGGGGCCGCCACTGGCAAATTGGTAGGAGGTGGTCGTAGCACCCAGGGACAGATTGCGACCGGCCACGGCGGTGAGATCGCCGCTAGAGGCGATCATGGCCCCCTGCGCGATCAGGTCGCGGGCGGCCTGCAGGGTGACGGTGCCACCCTGGATGGTCGCCACGTGATCGGGGCTGGTCGTGCTGCCGGTGGGGCCGGTCGCCGCCGTGGTCTCAGTTGCAAGCAGGAGATCACGCCCCGCGCTGAGACTTGTGCGGGTGGAGCCGGCAATGAGCCCCGAGAGGTCCTGTAAATCTTGGCCGGCCGACAATCCCACCTGGTATCCAGCGATGGTGCCGGTATTCGTGAGATCGGTGCCGGCGCTGACCTGTACGCTCGCGCCACCGATCGTGCCGCCATTGACCACATCCTGCGCGGTGGTGATCTGCACCGTGCCCCCGGCGATCAAGGCCCCGCCGGAGGTCAAGTCCTGGCCCTGGGGATGCGCGAGATAGACCTGGGGGCACCAGAACCTTTTCGGTGCTGCCATCGGGAAGTCGCACGGTGTCTGTGGTCAACATCACCATGTCGGTCGTGACGAGCGCCATCTGCCGGGCCGAGAGCGACACGCCGGGCGCGATGCCATAAGCCTTGGCAAAGGCCACCCCCGCTTGCATGAGGCCTGCGTATTCCGCCTGGGTGTTGGCGTAGCCTGCGAGCCGGAGGTGGCCTGTGAGCGCGAGAATCTGGTGGCGCAACAATTGCTGCTCGACAAAGCCATCCCCATAGCGCCGCTGCCATTGCGCGGGATTGATCGCAAGCTGTTGGAGATAATAGTTGGAGCTTAAGAAATTCTGCTGATTGGTAAAGGCGGGGTCGGTCTCTACGAGGTAGGGCGCGGCAGGCGCGCTCTGCACCGCAAAAAGCGGGCTTGTGGGCAAGGACAACACCGGCGGCGGGGTGCGAGCAGCTAAGAACCCCCCGATCGCGTGGATCGCGACCCTGTCCGGCGTCGTCGCCATCCGGTCGCGGCCACAAGGAGCGCAAGCGCCGACAGCGTGGGGGCGTCCCCATAGCGGTCATAGGGGGTGAGCCCGGCGTAAGGCTCGGCGACCACCGTCAGCACACCCGCGCGGAAAGGGGCTAAGCGGGCGCGGATGCGCCCGGTGTGGCTCACGAATGCGGTGTCACCATCGTTGGTTGCGATCAGCATGTCCCGTCCGGCCTCGGCGGCGCGCAATTGCGCGATCTCGAGTTGTTGGGGTGCCTCGTTCGAATGCCCATACCAGGCGTCGTCGCTCACATTCACGAGCAAGGTCGCGCTTGGGAGCCCCTGGATGACCAAGGAGCCATAGGCGACCTCGTAACAGACTGAAACGCCAACCTTCACGTGCGCGGCCCGCAAAGGCGCCTCCACGCCGTGCCAGGCGGTGAAGCTCGACATGGGGATATGCAGGACATCGAGGATGGGGTTCAGGAGCGCAGGCCACGGCAGATACTCCCCGAAGGGCACGAGATGGCGCTTCCGGTAAAAACCGTCGTGGCGACCTATACTCATCACCGCGTTGTAGGTCGGCCCATTCGGCGAGTAGGCATTGCCTTCGACGACACCAAACAGAAAGTGTCTGTGGCCGAGGCGCGCTTGGCGCTTCAGGTAGGGGATGAAACGGCGGCGCAGCTGGTGTGAAAAGCCCGGGATCGCCGTCTCCGGCCAGATGACGAGCCGGCCGTCACTTTTGCGCGTCAAATCGAGATAGCGGGCGATGACGGCGTGCCGGGCGCGCGGGTTCCACTTCGCGTAAGGAGAGACATCGCCCTGGATCAATGAGACTGTCACCGGACGCCCGACGCGATGGACGAAGGAGAGCGTCGCAAGCGAAGGCGTGGCTGCGATGATGAGGACGAGCCACCAGAGGCCGCGCCGCCGGCCGCGCAGGGCCTCCACCGCGAGTGCGCCGAAGACCGCCAGCAAAAACGACAGGCCGAGCACCCCCACGAGTGGTGCGAGACCCATGAGCGGAGGAATGCTCGCCGCGTAGCCCAGATCGAGCCAGGGAAAGCCCGTCAGGAAGACGCCGCGCACCCACTCTCCCGCGACCCATAGCGCCGCGAAGAGCCACGGATCGAGGCCGTCGCGGGCGCGCAGACGGACAAAAGCCGCACACACGAACCCAACGTAGCTCGCGAGGATCGAAATGAACAGGACCCACGCGAGCGCCGCGAGCGGCGCCGGCATGCCTCCGAAACGCGTAAGCGTAAGGTAGATCCAGGGGACGCCGAAGGCGAACAAGCCCACCCCGAACCAAAACCCGCGCGCAAAGGCCTGGCGCCCCGACGCGGCACCCAAGAGCACATAGAGGATTGCAACGCCAAGCGGCGCGACCCACGCCTGCCGATAAGGGGCGAAGGCGAGATCCAATAGCGCGCCCGCTGCGAACGCCACGATCCAGACGGCGCCGTCCGCGAAGCGCTTAGCCGGCCACTTGATTTTCTTCGGCAATCGGGACGACTTTCAGGAGATGGACCCTGCGCGAATCGGCACGCAGAACCTCGAATCGCAGGCCGCCGACTTCGAGGCGCTCGCCTCGTTTAGGCACGCGTCCGAGCGTGGTCATGACCAAGCCGCCGATCGTGTCGACTTCCTCGTCATCGTAGTCGGTGCCGAAGTATTCGTTGAACTCCTCGATCGGCGTGAGCGCCTTGGCCACAAACTCGTGCTCGGCCCTTTGCATGATCATGACATCGTCGACGTCCAGATCGTGTTCGTCTTCGATCTCGCCTACGATCTGCTCCAACACGTCCTCGATCGTGACAAGGCCGGCCACGCCGCCGTATTCGTCGACCACGATCGCCATGTGGTTACGGCTGGAACGGAAATCCCGCAGCAAAACGTCGAGGCGCTTGCTCTCCGGCACGAACACCGCCGGCCGCAGCAAATCGTAGACATTGAACGTAGACCGCTGCTCGTTGTGAAAATACCGCAGCAGATCCTTTGCGAGCAGGATGCCGACCACCTTGTCCTTGTCGCCATCTATGACCGGGAAGCGCGAGTGACCCGTTTCGATCACCCGCGGCAGGTAGCGCTCTGGCGGATCGGCCCGATCGATCACGTCCATCTGGGCACGCGGAACCATGATGTCGCGGACGCGCATCTCGGCGACCTGAAACACGCCCTCTATCATGTCAAGCGCGTCGCTTCCGATCAGCCCGCGGTCATGCGCATCTCGCAAGGTCTCGCGCAACGCGTCCCGATCCTCCGGCGCGCCCCACAAAACATGTCCAAGCCGATCAAGGAAGGATCGTCCCGGTCCGTGCCCGTTATCTTCCTGAGCCATGACTCAACGATAAGGGTCCGCGAACCCCAAACCCTCCAATATCCGTGTTTCCCGTGCTTCCATAACCCGTGCGTCCTGGTCCGTCTCGTGGTCGAAACCCTGGAGGTGCAGTATACCGTGAATGAGGAGATGCGCCCAATGGGCGTCTTCCGGGCGATGGGCCGCTGCGGCCTGCGCCTTGACGAGAGGCGCGCAAATGACGATATCGCCCAAAAACCGTGTCTTGCCGGGGTGCCCGTCCCCATATGGGAACGACAACACGTTCGTGGGCCCGGCGCGCCCCCGAAAACGTCCGTTCAGTTCCGCGGACTCGGCCTCAGTCACGATCCGCAGGGAAAGCTGCACACTCCCCCCCACCTCGGCCAGCGCGGCCTTGCACCAGCGCACCATCGAAGCCCGGGGCGGAACCCAGCAGCCTTCGCAGGCGAGACCAAGATCAAGAAGCAGGCGCGGCACGCCTAAACGGACCGCTCGTGCGCCTCGTAGGCCTCGACGATGCGCTGAACCAGCGGATGGCGCACCACGTCGGCGCTCGCGAAGTGCGTGAATGCTATCCCTTCCACGCCTTTGAGGATTTGCAAGACCTGGCGAAGGCCGGACAGCTCCGGACGCGGGAGGTCGATCTGCGTGACATCGCCCGTGATCACGGCAGTCGCCCCGAAGCCCAGGCGCGTCAGAAACATCTTCATCTGCTCGGCGGTGGTGTTTTGCGCCTCGTCGAGTATTATGAAGGACTCGTTCAGGGTTCGTCCGCGCATGAACGCAAGGGGAGCGACTTCAATCACGCTCTTTTCGATAAGCTTCGCGACCCGCTCGGGGCCGAGCATGTCATGGAGCGCGTCGTAGAGCGGCCGTAAGTAGGGATCGACCTTCTGCTCGAGGTCGCCAGGCAGGAAGCCCAGGCGCTCGCCGGCCTCCACCGCCGGCCGTACCAGAACCACGCGCTGCGCGCGCCCCGTTTCCAACGCGTCCACGGCGCAGGCCACCGCCAAAAAAGTTTTCCCGGTGCCGGCGGGCCCCACCCCGAAGGTGACGTCGTGCGTCAGAATATTCCGGATATACTCGCGCTGGGCATCGGTGCGCCCGTAGACGCGCTGCTTGGGCATGCGTAACTCGGTGGGCGGCTCGTGATCGTCGCGAGTCCTTGACACTTCTTTCAACGCCATATTGACCCCCGAAGGTGTGATGGCCTGAGACTGTCCGGTAACGGCGTAAAGGGCGGTGATAAGACGCTGGGCGTGGCGGGCTTGGTCATGGCGGCCTGTTATGCGGAATTGATTGCCGCGGTTCGCGATCTCCACCCCGAGACTGCCCTCGATCTGACGGAGATGCTCGTCGAGTTGACCGCAGAGGCGTGACAGCCGTTCGCTGTCGGGGGGTTGCACGGTAAACTGTATCGCCTGTGACTTCGTGCTCAAGGAATGGCGGCCTCCCGTGGTTTCAGTATAGCCGATCCTGCGGCGCCTTCGACTGCCAGCAACCGGCCGCGCATGGAATTGGGTCTCGCCTCCGTGATTTCGACGGTCGCGAACCGCCCGACCAAATCCTCCGTGCCGCCGGGAAAATTGACGACACGGTTGTTCTCGGTCCGCCCCGAGAGGTCGCCCCGGCCGCGCGGCGCAGGCCTGTCGATCAAAATGCGTTCCGTGCGCCCGATCATGCGTTGGCTTATAGCCGCGGCATGCTCGAGATTCAAAGCCTGAACGCGCGCGAGCCGTTGCGCCTTCACCTCGGGTGGCACGTCATCCGCGAGTGACGCAGCCGGGGTACCAGGCCTGGGGCTGTAGGCAAAACTGTAGGATAGGTCGAATCGCATTTCCTCGATCAACGCCATCGTTGCCTCGAAATCGTCCCCAGTCTCGCCCGGAAAACCCACGATGAGATCGGTCGAGAGGCTGATGTCTGGCCTTATCAGGCGCAGCCGAGCCACCTTCTCACGGTACTCGGCGATCTCATATCCCCGCTTCATACGTGCAAGCACCGCGTCCGAGCCGCTTTGCACGGGCAGATGGAGGTGGCTTACGAGCTTTTCCTCAGTGGCAAACGCGTCGAGCAGGCTATCCCCGAACTCTAGCGGGTGCGACGTCGTAAAGCGGATACGGCCGATCTCCTCGATCTCCGCTACATAGCTTATGAGCGTGGCGAGATCGGCGGTCTGCCCATCGCGCCTACGCCCTCGGTAGGCGTTCACGTTTTGGCCAAGCAGCGTAACCTCTCGCACCCCTTGCTCGGCAAGCCGTGCGATCTCCGCCAGGACATCATCGAACGGTCGGCTGAATTCCTGGCCGCGGGTGTAAGGGACTACGCAAAAACTGCAATACTTGCTGCACCCCTCCATGATCGACACGAAGGCCCGCGGACCCTCCGCGCGTGGCTCGGGAAGATGGTCGAACTTCTCCATCTCCACAAATGCGATATCGACCCGCGGCTTCCGCGCACGCGCATCGGTCAGGAGCGCGGGTACCCGATGCAGAGTCTGGGGACCGAACACGAGGTCCACATAAGGGGCCCGCCTACGTATCTCCTCGCCCTCTTGGCTCGCCACGCAACCACCGACCCCGATCACCACGCCTGGGCGCGCAGCCTTCCATTCACTCAGTCGGCCGAGATCCGAAAAGAGTTTTTCCTGGGCCTTCTCCCGCACGGAGCAGCTGTTCACGAGCAGGACGTCCGCACACGCCGGGTCGTCCACGCGCACAAGCCCGTGGGTCTCGTAGAGCAGATCCGCGAGCCGGGTCGTGTCGTACTCGTTCATCTGACAGCCGTAAGTCTTGATATAAACAGCGCCCGCCATTCCCGCTCCTCAATAGGTTTTACAATACCGGCCTTGCCGTCCAATTTCCAGCCGGGAAGGAGGAGGGGTGAAGTCGGACACGACTACGACAAAGGGAACAAGAACCCGCCGCAGGGCCCGGGTGGTCACCAACGGGCCCCCGCGGCCCACAGACAACCACCCGGCGCGGCCTTGGTCCTCCCATAGGCACCTCGGAGGATACATCACTAGTCGTCAGATGAGCACATAGGTCCCGTGGAGTTCGGGGCGTAGCGAGCGTTGGGCGGCCACATAGTCGCAAAGCACGTCGGCAGCCTTGAGGCCAAGCGGCCGCCGGCCCTCCCCGACGCCCGGAGGGACTGCCTGCTCGGTAAGGAAAGAGGCCTCATAGCGGGCATCGTCGCGCACAGGGGCGTCGCCCACGAACAGGGCCTGCAGGCGGGCCCCGGGCGGGTTCTCGATCTTCACATAGGCACGCAGACCCAGGGCCCGCTTGACGTAGCCGCCCATTTGCTGAAAGGGGTCGGCCGCGAAGGTGCGCTCGAGATTTTGCTCGATGAGTCCCCGCAACTGCGTCCCAGACAGCGTGACTGCAGACACCGGCGGGTTCATGGGCACCCAGTCCCGCAGCGCGCCGCGCGTGATGGGGCCTGCAGGGATCGGGGCACCGTAGCGCCAGGCGTTGGAGAACACGAGCGGGACACCGGTCTTTGCCCTGATCGCCGCGAGCAGAAGATTGTCGGCGGTGGATTCCCACATGGCGAAACGGTCGAAACCTCCCTGGGCCTCGCCTTGCACCGCGGTGCGCTCTTCCTCATAAGGGCGCATGACCTCGCAAACGGCCTCGGCCATGCCTGGGTCCGGCGCGATATCGGGCCCGACCTCGACCAGTTCGTGGCGATAGCCACTGATCCGACCACCTTCAATCTGGAGATCGAGACGGCCCAGGAAGGAGCCGTGCGAACCGGACTGGATGACAAGGGTGTTGCCCGCACGCACGGGCGCGAACAGGCGGTTATGCGTGTGTCCGCTCAGGCATACGTCTATCCCGGGGGTCATACCGAGCAGCTTGAGGTCCTGGGGCAAACCGAGGTGTGAGAGCAACACCACAAGATCGACCTTTTCGTCGCGCCTCAATCGCGCGGCAAGCGGCGCGATCACCTCGAGCCCCAGGGTGAAGAAGGCGCCCTCGCTGAAGCGGGCCGGCATGGTCTTGTCGACGATATTGCAGGCCACACCGATGACACCCACCCGGCAGCCACCCACCTCGAAAATCCGATAAGGAGGAAAGAGGGGTGCTCCCGAGCGCTCATCATAGACGTTGCAGGCGAGCACGGGATAGTCCAGGGCCCGCGAGCGCTCCTGGAAACCCGCGGGCCCGTAGGCAAACTCCCAGTGCCCGGTCATGGCGGCGATGCCGAGCCGGTTCAGGAGTGGCGGCAAGATGACACCACCGCTCTCCACGGCGGGCCAGGTACCGTGCAAGGTGTCGCCGCAATCCAGGAACAGGATCTCGGCGTCGGCTCGCCAACGAGCAAGCAAGGAGGCGATCCGAGCATAACCTCCCGCCGTCCGATAGACCGTACCCCGTCCAGTCGCGAACGCCTCGGGGTGCTCGTAGAGATAGGCGTGGCTGTCGTTGATTTGGACCAGGGTGATCTCGGGCATGGAGCCACTCTAGGACAGGTCCGTGTCGGCGCCATCGGCCCTAACGCCTAGGAACCGACCGGGCCTTGCGCGAGAACTCAGCCCTTGAGCGTGACGCTACGCAATTCGATGGGCGCGCCGCTGCCTGTGTCGAACGTGATGGCGGCCTCGAGACCAGCGCGCGCGACCTGCTCGGCATCCGTGTCCTGATCATACACGGCGTGCATGGCGCCGAGCGCATACTGCTCCCCGGAACCGAAGGCGTAGAACTTGGTGTACTCAAGCACCGTACGCTTGGAGCAGACACCGAAAATCCCGTGCGCATTCGCGATCAAGAGACTGACCTGCATGGACTCGAAGGCCTCGTCGCCGGCCTCCCCGTCTAGCTTCAGAAAATAATGTTCCTTCAGGATGCCGTGCAGTTGCAGGCTCGTCTTGTAGATATCGTTCACGCCCTTGAAAGATCGCCGGCAGGAGGTTTCCTGGAAGATATTCCGCAACGCCATGTCCATGGCCGCATGCCCGGTTACGGCAAGCCAGGTGGCGTCCACGCCGATGAGCTTGCTCGAATTCTTGACGAAGGCTGCCGACTCACGCTGATCGCCGTACGTACCCAAGGTATCGGCGCCGATCACGGCCGTGTCGCCCTTTCGAACCACCACTATCGTCGTCATCTTCCCGCCCTGAAGAGCCAGCCCTCGCGTGACGAGGCCTCGTTCGCATGGCCTGCCTCGCCCCACTTTGACCCGAGCCGGCCTGCCCCTTTACTATGCCGCGAGTATACGGTCGCCCAAAGCCCATGAGCAATCCATCCGAACACCCGATCCCCCCGCCCCCGAAGGACACGGTCGCAGTCGCCGAGGGGCTGCTGCGGGCCTGCGTGCACTGCGGGTTTTGCAACGCCACGTGCCCCACCTACCAACTCACGGGTGATGAGCGCGAGGGTCCCCGTGGCCGCCTCTATTTGATGAAGGATCTGCTGACAGGCGCAGTCGAGGGCGCCGATCTCGAGCCGCTCGCCCGTTGCCTGGGCTGCCGATCCTGCGAGACTACCTGTCCCGCCGGCGTTCGTTACAGCGAGATACTCGATACGGTGCGGGAACGCACTCAAGCGCGGCGACCAGCGCTGCAAAGAGCCTTGGATCGTGCCTCCGAGGCGGTACTGGGCGCCCGCAAGCCCCTCGCCACGGTCATGCGCGCCGCCCGCGCCCTGCGCCCGCTCGCCCCTAGGGCCTGGAAGCGGCGTATCTTGCCGAGCACAAAAGGGTTGGAGTGGCCGACGGCGCGCCACGTGCGGCGCGTGGGGCTGCTTTTAGGCTGCGTCCAACCGGCGCTGCGCCCGGACCTAGACGTCAAAGCGGCCATCGTCCTAGACCATCTCGGCATAAGCGCGCAGCCGCTCGGCCCTGCCTGCTGCGGCGCCCTGCCCTACCACCTTCAGGCCCACGAGAAGGGGCGCGCGCAAGCGCTCGAGACCCTCTCTCTCGGCACAACGGGTGATTTCGAGGGCGTGACGAGTACCGCCACGGGATGCACGGCCTTCCTGCGGGACTACGGGCGGCTATTCCAGAATACGGGCGAGGCGGACCGCGGCCAAGCCTTTGCCGCTACGGTGACCGACATCGCCGCCTGGATCGATCCCGCGCGCCTCCCCCTGCTGCCGCCGGATCTGAGGCACGACATCGCCTGGCACGCGCCCTGCAGTCTGCAACACGCTTTGAAGGGGGCCTCACGCGTCGAGGCCATCTTGAAAGCCCTAGGCCACAGACTGGTCCCGATCACCGACGCCGCACTCTGCTGCGGCTCGGCCGGACCCTATTCCATGCGTCACCCCCGTCTGGCCCGCGCGCTCGCCAAACGGAAGTGGCAGACATTGACCGGAGCTGACCCGGCGCTCGTCGTGACCGCCAATATCGGGTGCCAACAGCATCTCGCAAGCCACGGGGATCGGCCGGTCGTCCACTGGCTGGACCTCGTCTACGAGGCGCTCACCAAGCTGGATAAAGCCTGCCGCGATTAAGGATGCCGCGCGGATCCAGTGCCGCCTTCACGCGCGTCATCAGGGCCATGGTGGCCGGCGGAGGTATGGCCCATGGGCCCACACTCCGATCGCCGCCGAAGAGCCGCATCGCCTGACCACGGAGACGCGCGGCGAGCTCATAGACCACCGTGGCATCGCCCGCTACGCGCCAGAAACGCTGCGCACCAGCCCAATCAATGACGGTATCCTCAGGATCCCATGGGCTCTCGGGCGGCACCATGAGCCGCCACAAATCTCCGGGGCGATCGAAGAACGCCCCACGCAGATCGCGCAGATCCGTAAAAACCGCCGCGTCCCCGATCTCGCCCCCCATGATCCGGTGGGCCTCCGCCACGCGCGCGGCCAGGCCTGCCAGGCGCACATGCAATACGCCGCCCGCGTAGCAGGCACCGGTCAAGGGCAGAGCCGAATCCCATCCTCTCAGGGCGACACGGGCCGTCGGCCAATCCCGATCGAGGCGCACAATTTCCTCGGCCTCGGGCCGTCGCGCAGTGCGTACGCTCACATCGAGCAAAAGACCTAGAGTGCCGTAGGCGCCGACCATAAGACGCGAGACATCGAAACCCGCGACGTTCTTCAGGACCTGACCACCGAAGCGCACGACCTCGCCCGTTCCCGAGACGATGCGTGCGCCCAGCACAGCGTCGCGCAAGGCGCCGGTATAGGGCCGTCCGGGCCCTGTGAGCCCGACCGCCACGGCGCCCCCAATCGTGGACGCGGCACCAAAGCGCGGCACGTCGACCGTGAGGACTTGGCCCTCCTGCGACAAGAGTTCCTCGAGTTCCGTGATCGGCGTTCCAGCACGAACCGTGACGACGAATTCGGAGGGATCATAGGCCACGATACCCGCGTGGCGCGCCACCGAAAGCGGAGTCCCGGTCGGGGCGCGACCAAACTCCCTGCGCGTCCCCCCGGCGATGATCTCCACCGGAGCGGCGCGCTCGTAGGCCTCGCGGACTGCGGCCGCTAAAAGCGCGGTGTCGTCGTTATCCCTCAAGGAGGCCCCCGGAGAGGCAAGGCCCAGGTCGGGACCTGCAGGTCGATTCGGCCTTACAGAGACCGTGACCGCGGGAAAGGCCGCGATCCTGAAGCATGGACAGAAGGGGCATGCTAGAAGCGCTCGAGATGAGGAAACGGTTGATGGCCGCCATGCACATGCATGCCACCTGCCTCCACGCAGCGCGCCGGGGTCGGCACGGCCTTACCGGGATTCAGCAGGTGATGCGGGTCGAACGCGGATTTCAGGGCATGAAAGGTGGCGAGTTCGGCGGCCGTGAACTGGGCGCACATGCCGTCGAGTTTCTCGACGCCGACCCCATGTTCGCCGCTGATCGTCCCGCCATGCACAAGACAAAGCCGCAGTATGTCCGCGCCCAAGGCCTCGACCTGCTCGAGTTGGCCTTGGATCGCGGCATCGTAGAGGATGAGGGGATGGAGATTGCCATCGCCAGCATGGAACACATTGGCCACCGGCAGCCCGTAGCGGCGCGAGAGCTCCCCGATCTCGGTCAGGACCGCCACAAGGGAGCGTCTGGGTATGGTGCCATCCATACAGTAATAGTCGGGCGCGAGCCGTCCCACCGCCGGAAACGCAGACTTGCGGCCGAGCCACAGGCGCCGCCTGTCCTCGTCACTCACAGCCTGCTCGACCGCGAACGCGCCCTGCGCCGTGAAAATCGCGCGTAGCCGCTCCCCCTCCAGGGCGACCGTCAGATCATCCCCGTCGACCTCCGCCAAGACTACCGCCGCCGACCCCTCCGGATAAGCGATGCCGGTGTAGGCCTGGGCGGCCGACAGGGCCAGACCATCCATGAGTTCGAGGCCCGCTGGGACGAGCCCCAAGGCCACGACCTCGCTCACGCTGGCCGCCGCCGCTTCGAGCGACCTGAAGGCCGCAAGATACGCCACCGTCGAAGGCGGCTTTGGCCAGAGACGCACCGTGGCCTCGACGACCACGCCAAGCAGCCCCTCGGAGCCCGTCAATAGCGCAGCCAGATCCAAGGGCCACTCACCGGTAGGGCCGCCGATCTCGTGCAAAGCGCCATCCGCATCAAAAAACTTGAGGGCCAGGATGTTGTGGGTCGTGAGACCGTATTTTAGGCAATGGACGCCACCCGCGTTCTCGGCCACGTTACCCCCTATCGTGCATGCGATCTGCGAAGACGGATCGGGCGCATAGAAGAGTCCGTGGGAGCGCGCGGCCTCCGAAACCGCCAAATTCCGGACCCCGGGCTCAAGACGCGCCGTACGGTTATCGGGGTCCAGGGCCAGTATCCGGTTCATCCTGGCAAGGCTAAGTACGATCCCCTCCGGATGAGGCAACGCCCCCCCGGAAAGCCCGGTGCCAGCCCCGCGCGCGACCACCGGCACCTGGTATTCGGCGCACAAGGCCAGTACTTGGCCAACCTCGGCCGCGATCCTCGGCAAGGCCACGGCCCGCGGCCGCGCCCGGTAGACCGGCAGCCCGTCGCATTCGTAGGCGGCGACCTCGGTGGACTTTTGAAGAAGGCCGTCAGCGGGCAGGATGCGCCGCAGTCGGCGCATGAAGGCCGCCGGCAAGTGGTGGTGGCTCGGCTCTACGGTCTGGTTCATGCGGCCTATACTGCCGAGCGTAGCCTCGATGGGCAAGCCCGGGAGACCCGCAATGACGAACAATACTTTCAGTGTCGAGATAGAGCAGATCGAGAACTTCCGCTTCGACGTGCGCTTTGCGCAAGGAAGCATCGTAGGCGATGAGCCGCCACCCGCAGGCCAGGGGAGCGGACCCCATCCGGCCGAACTCCTGGCCGCCGCGGTCGCCAACTGCCTCATGGCGAGCCTCTTCTTTTGTCTCACCAAGGTCCGGGCCGCCACGGGAACCCTGAGGGCCCAGGCTGAGGGCCGGCTCGCTCGCGACGCCAAAGGGAGACTGCGGGTAGTCGGCATGGAAGTGACGCTCGCCGCCCCCGCGGCGACACCCCGATGCCTCACGCTTTTCGAAAACTACTGCGTGGTCACCGAAAGCGTCCGGGCCGGCATCCCGGTGAGCGTCAGGGTCGTAGACGAACACGGCCATGTCCTGCACGAAACCGCCGCGCCACCCACATCCGACCCGGATCGGCCCTCCGAGTAACATTCCATCAGTCTCGGACTTTCGCTGGTGTCCACGCAGCCCACGGCTCGCGTACATTACAACGGTCCAGGCGGGTAAGCCGCGTGGGACACTTCTATCTTCATGAAAAAGGGAACAAGCAGATGAGAATGGGAACGGTGAAATGGTTCAATGAGGCAAAGGGCTTCGGTTTCATAGCTCCGCAGGACGGAAGCCCGGATGTATTTGTGCATTATTCCGCGATCCACGGCGAGGGGTTTCGGAATCTGTCGGAAGGCCAGGCAGTCGAGTTCGAGAGCACGCGAAGCCAAAAGGGCATGCAAGCGACGCACGTACGGCCGATGCGCTAAGGTAAGGAGTTCGGGATCCGCCGCATCCCGGAGCGATAGGCAAATAAAATAGGGGCCCGAGGGCCCCTATTTCACACTCGCCCGATCGCTCGGCGCTTGTTACTTCTTCAGACCCAGAAGGTGGATCGTGAAGACCAGAGTGGTATTGGGCGGAATGGCAGGTCGTCCCTGCGGTCCATAGGCCAGATGCCCCGGGACCACGATCTTCCATGTGGACCCGACCGGCATGAGGACCAAAGCCTCCTTGAGACCCGCTATGAGGCCGTTCAAGGGCAAGATCGCGGGCTTGCCGGTCTTCTCGTTCGTCGCAAACAGGCGGCCGTTGATGAAACGACCCCAATAATCGGCCCTGATCGTCTCGTTCAAGGTCGGCCGCGCCCCGTGCCCCTCGGTCAGCACCTTGTACTCGACACCGCCCGGCAGGACCTTCACGCCCGGCTCCTTCGCGAACTTGGCACGGAACGTTCGGCCTGCCGCCTGCTCGCGCGCGCCCAAGGCCTTGAGCATGGCAATATTGTGCGCCTGCATCTCTTTCTGGAACTTGGCCACCGTCGCCGCCATCTGCGCGGGCGACAGCAAGGGCTTCGCCCCCTTTAGGGCATCGTTGATGGCGCGGGTAAAGATCTGCGGCTCGACCGGTACGCCGTTGTTGCGCAGATTCTCGCCGAACTGATAGCCGAGGCTATAACTCAATTGCGCCTTGGGTGAGAGCCCCTTGGCCATGACCGGGGCCGCCAACAGGCAGCCAATAGCCGCCAACGCGGCGTACCTCTTTTGCATGTGAGCTCCTAGTCGTCAGTGGGAAAACATTAGGGGGGGTCCGCTCGAATTTTTCGAGCAAGCACGGCGGTCCCCGGTTTCCATTTAGTCTACCGGGGTCCGCCGTAAAACGATAGGGCGGGGCAATAGCGCCCCTTGCGGCGGCCTACTTGCCGCCGGCCTTCTTGGAGGTAGTGGCGGTTGCAAGCCCGATCTCGGCCGACTTGGCCTTGTTGAATCGCTCGCCGATGTCCTTCCAGTTCCACACGTTCCAGACCGCCTCGAAGAACTTGGCCTTTTCATTTTGATACTGCAGATAATAGGCGTGCTCCCAGGCGTCGAGGACCATGAGCGGAATGCCGCCCGGCGTCATCTCGGACTGATGGTCGTGGATTTCCGTCGTGATGAGGCGCTGGCCGGCGGGGTCCCAGACGAGGGCTGCCCACCCCGACCCCATCGTCGTCATGGCGGCGTTCACGAACTGGCCCTTCAGTCCCTCGAAGGATCCGAAGTCGCGGTCGATGGCGCGCGCCAGCTCGCCTTCGGGTTTGCCCCCGCCATTAGGCGACAGGTTCTTCCAGAAGAGCGAGTGCAGGATATGGCCGGAAAGGTTGAAGGCAAGTGCGTGCTCAAGGGCGGCGACGCGCGCGAAGTTCTTGGTCTCCTGCGCCTCCTTCAAGCCCTCCAACGCTTGATTCGCGCCATTCACATAGGCGAGGTGGTGCTTGCTGTGGTGCAGTTCCATGATCTTGGCGGAGATATGGGGCTCAAGGGCGCCGTAATCGTAATCGAGTTCAGGAAGTACGTACTTTTCCAAGGTCTTTCTCCTAGTCGTTTACCGCGAATGAATGGACCGGACAGGCGCAAGAAACAGGGGGCGGGGCCGCCTACGGCCCGTCCCGGCCGGTAACGCTCCCGACGATCCACGATCGGCCGAGGTCGTGAGCGGACGGACGGGACAACAGCGCATGGCTCGCCCCATCGTCGCGCGCTCAAGCCCGTTGGGTGGGGACGGGAGCCCGGACTTTCAAGAGGACGACAGAAAATGGACCCGATAATCCTGCCCGTCGGCAGTCTTCATGAGATCACCGGACCGGAACGGATAGAGACCGCGCGCCCGGTCCTCGAAATACAGCCTCAGCGTCTCGCGGACCGCCGGGAAGGCGAGGTCGTCCCACGGGATCCGCGCCTCGGGAAAAAGAGCGACCTCAAGGCTCTCGGGGCCCGGACCAAAATCAAGATCACGCAGGCGGGCACGGAACATGAGGTAGATCTGATTTATGTGCGGGAGATTGAATAAGGTGTAGAGCCCGTCGATGTCGACGCGTGCCTGCGCCTCCTCCCACGTCTCGCGCGCCGCCGCCTCGCTGGTCGTCTCCTCGTTTTCCATGAATCCGGCGGGAAGCGTCCATAGGCCGCGACGAGGCTCTATGGCGCGCCGGCATAGCAATACCTGCCCCTCCCACAAAGGCAGGCAGCCGGCCACGACCTTGGGGTTCTCGTAGTGGATAGCGGAACAGTGATCGCAGACATCGCGTGGCCGCGTGTCCCCCTCCGGGATCCGGCGACTCAAGCCCTTACCGCAGTTACGACAAAAGACCATAACAGGATTGTAGCGCCACTAGGCCTGGACTGCGTAGCGGACCCATGATCGGCCGCCCGTATGCGACGAACGCGACAACTCTTGACGATGGGGGACTGAGGGCGTAGCGTTCGTGTATGAACGACACCAAGCCTTCGGCGCCGATCGTGGCGGCCGTCGCGCTCTTTACCATCCGCGACAAGCTGGAGTTTCTTCGGCTTGAGGGAGAGCAGGGGCGGATCCCGAGCCTCCCAGTCGAAGAAGATGAGACATTGGAGGCTTGCGCCCGTCGCGCCCTGTGGGAAGCGGCGGGTATCGAGGAGGTCTTCCTCGAGCAGCTCTACACCTTCGACGGCGGACCTGGCGGTCCGCGTGTGATTGTGGCGTATTACGCTCTGGCCCCCCATGACCGGCTGCACATACGGCGCGCCGGGGTCAGCTGGGCGGATCCGACCCCGGCGCCCATCGTGGTCGAGGAACACCGGGTCATCGTAGAGCGTGCGTGCGAACGGCTCGCAGGCAAGCTTGAGTACGCCCCGATCGCCTATCAGTTCCTGGCCGACCGCTTCACGCTCGGAGAACTCCAGACCGTCTACGAGATTATCGGGCGCCAAGCGCTGGATAAACGCAACTTTCGCCGGCGCATACGCGCGTCCTGGGATCTCGTCGAGACCCACGATGCGCGGCGCGAAGGGCCTCACCGCCCTGCCCGGCTCTACCGCTTACGCGATGCGAGGCCTCCTTTGGAGGGATGACGATGCCGATGAATGCAAGCGCACCACCCATACGCCCCACGATTCGCGGCGGGGCCGTCTCGGAGCTTGACCGCGCGCGCAGGATCCAGCGTATCAAGAAGCTTCTCGTCGAACAGGACGCCGTGCTGGTCGCGCATTATTACACGGACGCCGACCTTCAGGCGCTGGCCGAGGAGACGGGCGGTTACGTCTCCGACTCCCTGGACATGGCGCGCTTCGGCCATGAGCACAAGGCCCAGACCCTGGTGGTGGCCGGCGTGCGATTCATGGGCGAGACGGCCAAGATACTGAATCCCGAAAAACGCGTCCTCATGCCAGCACTCGAGGCGACCTGCTCGCTCGATGAGGGCTGCCCGGCGGACGCATTCGGCGCCTTCTGCGATGCCCATCCCGACCGGACCGTGGTGGTCTACGCGAACACCAGCGCGGAGGTCAAGGCGCGCGCCGACTGGGTCGTGACATCTAGCATCGCCTTGCGTCTCGCCCGTTACCTGAAGAGTCAGGGGGAGAAGATCCTATGGGCACCTGACCGCCATCTGGGCGACTACATACGGCGCGAAAGCGGAGCGGACATGCTGCTCTGGCAGGGCGCGTGCGTAGTCCACGAGGAATTTCGCGCGCAGGCGCTCGTCGATCTCAAGCAAAAATATCCGGACGCGGACGTCCTCGTGCATCCGGAATCGCCAGAGGCTGTGATCGCCCTGGCCGACATGGTCGGCTCCACAACCGCGATGATTGAGGCCGCAAGGACGAGACCTGCGCACCGCTTCATCGTCGCCACCGATAACGGCATCCTGTACAAGATGCGCCAAGCCGCGCCCGGCAAGGAGTTCATGGAAGCGCCCACCGGCGGTCGCGGGGCGACCTGTAAGTCATGCGCGCATTGCCCGTGGATGGCCATGAACTCGCTCGCCTCGCTCGAGTCCGCCCTCACGACCGGGGCGCCCGAGATTCACATCGAAGAATCGATCAGGCGGCGCGCCCTCGAGCCGGTCATGCGCATGCTTGAGTTCGCCGCCTCCCAGAAGACCGAAGTGCTGGGGCTCGGGAACGCATAGACGGACCTTTCGGCCCTCCCGGGATCACCGCGTGGCCCCTATGCTCGCGCCATGACTCTCAAGGCTGACCGCAAGTCTCCGACCACGGCCGTGGGGCATCTGGGCTCCTGGGGCCTCCTGAAGCGGGTTGTCGCGGGCGTGGGCGAGAACGAGCTGACCGGCTACAGCGCTCAGCTCGCCTATTATTTTTTCCTGTCACTCTTCCCCTTCATGCTGTTTCTCACAACACTGCTTGCCTATCTGCCCGCGCAGCATCGCACGCAGACCGTGTTGAGCATACTCGCCAAGATCCTACCAACCCAGGCATTGACGCTCGTGAAGGGCAATTTCGAGGGTCTCCTCCATCAACACCAGAGCGGACTCTTGTCCTTCGGTGTGGCCTTCGCGCTCTACTCGGCAAGCAACGCGATCACGGCGATCAGCGCGGGCATGAACCAGGCCTATGGCGTGCGCGAGGAGCGGCCCTATTGGCGCGTACTGCTGATGGCGGTGCTTCTCGTGTTGGCGCTCGCTCTCGTATTCATGATCGCGTTTGCGATCTTCTTCTTCGGGCCGATCGCGGCCAATGCCCTCGCCGGCCGCCTCGGGTTCCGTCTGCTGCCGTTCGTCCTCGACATTATTCGCTGGCCCATCGTGCTGCTCGCCGTGATCCTGGCAACGGCGCTTTTGTATTACTTCACGCCCAACGTGCGTCAGAGCTGGCGCTGGCTCACGCCGGGATCGCTGTTCGCAGTCTTCGGATGGATCGCAACGTCACTGCTCTTCGCCTTCTATGTCAATAACTTCGGCTCATACAACAAGACCTACGGGTCGATAGGAGCCGTCATCGTGTTGCTGACTTGGATGTATCTGGGCGGGCTCGTGCTTCTAATCGGTGGCCAGATCAATGCAGTCATCAAGCGCGCCGGCGAAGGGGTCGACAAAAAGACCGAGACACCGACCGACGCGCGCGACGGACCCGTACCGAACGCGCGCCATCAGGAGGCTCGGCGCTAAGATCGGCCGGCGAGCAAGGCCTCGACACGCCCGCGCGCCTCGCGCGCCATGGGCAACGCGGCAAGCGCGTGCGCCGCACGCAAGGCCAGACCCTGGCGGAATACAGGATCGCAGGCCGCACAGGCGACGAGCCGCTCGCACGCACCTACGTAATCGTCGCGCGACGCGGCCACGGCCGCCTCCCGGAACAGGGCCTCCGCCTCTGATGCCACTGGCGTCGTGGCTTCGTCCGCAAGGGCCGCCACAACGAGAGCCAGATGGGCATGGAGCATGGCGATCTCGCCCTGTTCGCGGACCTTCGGCGGCAGAGCATCGAGCAGGCCAAAGGCCTCGCCCGGCCGCTTGTCGAGGACAAGAAGCCTCGCCACCCGCAGGGCGGCGTCCGGGTCGTTGGGGCGCTCCAACGCCGTCCGCGCGGCGAGACGCGCGGCCTGCGCGACATCCCCACGGACATACGCGCCAGCGACCTCATCGGGGCCCGCCACGTACTTCCCGAAGAATGCTCGCAACTCCGGTTCCGACCGCACCCCTTGGAGGCTATCGACCTCCTCGCCTCCCCGAAAGATCTTGACGAGCGGCAGAGCGCGGATCTCAAGCCGCGCGGCAAGCTCGCCGTATTCATCGGTATTCATCATCACAAGAAGGATGCGGCCGCCATATTCCTGCGCGACCCGCACCAAGCGCGGCATGAGCACAAGGCAAGGCCCTGCCCGCGGCGACCAGAAGTTGACGGCTACCGGACCGCGCCGGGAGTTCTCAAGCACGAGCCGCGAGAAGTTTTCCGCGCTGCCATCGACGATGTAGGAAAGGACGCCCATGAGACTAGGGTATACTTTCCCTGATCCCTATGAAATTGGCCCCGGTATGCAGACCGTAGGCGTACTCGAACCGCACCCCGCCCACGCGCATGCCAAGCCCCGCCCCCATGGTCCGCATTACGTCATTGTGGGGCAGGGTAACGATATCCCCCTCATGGCAGCCGTGCGAAAACGATTGGCAGGCACCCAGGTCCGGCTTCAGAACGAGCGCCTGACCGAGCGTGCTCAGAGCGCCCCCGCCGGCCGCGCTGGCGTGGGTCCTCGCGTGCCGCGTGGGCGGCGTGTTTAGCAAATACATGAGCGACTGCTGCTTGGGGCTAAAGGTCGGCGCCACCTGGAGGTAGCTCGGGTACTCCCGATGCAGCCTAAGGGCCGCCATCGCGGGCCACGCAATGAGGAGTGCGAGAACGAAACCCGCACACTGCGCGCCTCTCGCGCGGATCTTGAAAGAGATGGTACTCATGACGGGATTGGACATGGGTCTTGTCCAGGCGAATTTCAAACACCGGGGCGTAGCGCGCCATCATAGCACGGTTTATGCAAGCTACCCGCGCTCTCGATTGGCACCGATGGCGCGCCGCTTGCGATTTGCTAGACTCGCGCGATGCAAAATCCCTTGCGACACGCGCCCGAAGCGGCCCCGTCCTTGACCGAGAAGGCCTACAAGGCCCTCCCGCTGGAAGACCGCCTGGCGCTCGCCTTACGCGAACACCTGAGTCCCGAAGAACGGGCGCTCATAGTCCAGCGCGAACAATGGATGCAGGTGCGCTGCTACTTTGCACGGCGCGCCGACCTGACGCCCGACGAGGTTGCGGCCTTCCTCGAGGATCAGGATCATGTAATACGCCTGTGCATCGCCAAGCGCCCCGACCTCACACCAACACAGGCCGCGCGCTGCGCCGCCGATCGCGACCCCAACGTCCGCTACTTCATCGCGCGCAACCCCGCCCTCCCGCAGGGACTGCGCGAGGCCCTCAAAGAAGACGCCGACCCCCTCGTGCGGCGTGCAGCGGCCAAAGAGCCGCGCGCGCCCCGCACAGCGGCTCGGCCCGGACAAGCCGTCCTCATCCGCTCTTAATTCGCCGCTCAGCAAACCAAACTCGGCGTCATCGGTCACCACCCCGATGCCCACGACCCTCATGCCTGCGCCCATCGGGCCGCCGATCATGCCGTCGGGGGTGCGGAATGGGTCGCGGGGGCCGTGCAAATGAGGGACGATAACGCGGGAGCCCTTGGCGCCGCGCCCCAGGCCCGCGACCGACAAAAGGACCCTCAGGTCTACGCACCGCCCCGGGCGGTGGCCCAGGCCGATCGAACCTTTGCTCGCGTTGGCGATAAAACGGCTGCATGCCCGGGCGGCGGCCCGGGTGGCGCTCATAGAATTCAACTACATGTGCGCGCCAGACCGGATAACTACGCATATAGAAGCGGTGCCGATACCACCAATGCGGATGATGGATCGCATACCAGCGGGCGAAATGTCCGCGCCACCAGAGAAAATAGGGGCGGTAACGGACGATGGGCGGTGGCGGACCGTAAACGAGGAGGGGCGGCAAATAGACGGTCCGGACCATCGGCGCCCACGGGCCCTCATAGTCCCTCGCATACACCCAGGCCCCATCAGTCCAGCGGTAATATACCCCGTCGTCCTCGTAAACATAGACACCGTAGGCCGGCTCGTAATAGGCCGCGACACCGTCATCGAAGGTAAACGCGACCTGCGGGCCGCCTACCATGACGCTCTCTGAATACCCGTAGCGTCCGGGCGGCATGACACACCCGGCCAGAAACAACAGGGCCACGCCCATCATGGCCCATAGCCTGATCCAACGCCCCATAGCACCCCTCCGGCATCGCCGCGCCATCAACCCGTCGAACGCGGACTCCACTCTAAGCGCGCGCCATCCGCCACGCAAAACCTTTTGTCGCAGGCCGCGATCCGCCGGGCGCCCCGCCGTCGGCCTGGAATGATTCCACGGGTCCCTCAAGGCAAAACCATCAAAACCCGTCGCATCTTGCAGTGCCGGTCCGGTGGGCCTAAAGTGCCGAAAAGGGCGCCCCGATGTCAGCAGAAAATGCTCTCTTTACCGAATGATACAAGAACGATATCGGCAGTGCGCGGGCGCACGACCATGCCCGGACGCGCAGGCCCCATGGATCAACCGATCGCCTCGGTCAAGACGGCCCCGCCGAGCCGCGCCTCGGGGGCTCCGTATGGGTGCTCGACGACTTCCAGGAGCTCTCGGACGATAGTGCGACCTGTACGCTCGTCTACGGCGCCATGGGTGCCGTGGGGCCCCGACTTTGCCATCATTATCATAAGCCCAACCCGCCGCCTGCGGCCCTGGCGCTCGGCCGAACCTGCGATACAACGCTCGGCGAGGCGGATATTGCCCTGACTCACTCCGCCGCCGGGCGATGGACCGCCGACCTTACACTGACATTCGAGGAATCCCGCACGGTCGGCTCGCCGGGTCTCGTCTTGCCGGAATGGATCCATGGATCACTCTTCGATTATTTCACGAACGGGATGTGCTATGGTCTGGCCGCCGACACCCGGGACGGTCTCTTGACCATATCGCTCGCACCCAGTGTGACGGCCTCGATGGCCGCCCGCCTCTCGGGCCACGAACATGCGGGCGATATCCTGACCCGGCTTGCGCGACGCCATTACTTCACCGTGCGACTCGGGACCGCCCCGGAGACCTACGCATACCATATCGAGGCCTGCCGCGCCCGCGGGACTGCGCGCGATCGCGGCCCGGCGTGAGCGTGGCCTCGCCGGGCGCCAAGGCCACGCATGGCGCCACCCGGACCCCGGCACGGCTGGAGAGTCTCGTGCCCGCCGAAAGTCGCGCGCCATGATCCGAGGACCATCGGGCGGGGCGGCTTTCGGTCGCTCCCAGCTGAAGCTCGCCGCACCGCTCACCTCCGTGTCCGAGCGGCGGCTGCCGTCGACATAGACCGAGATGCCGACCGTCACGACATTGGGGCGCCGTCCCGCCGCTGCCTCGGCCGCCGCCACGGGACCGCGCACCGCCCCGACATTCTCGGCGGCGCGGCCGACGGCGATGTTATTGTTGGCCTGCGCGCCACTTGCGACCTTAGTGGTAGTACCGGCCCCCGTGGTTACGTCACCGATCCCCCTCGCCGTGCTGGGATCCCTGGGCGCGATGGCGTAATTGCCGCTCGCGGGGCTCACACTCCCAGCGGCGGTACTGAAATCGCCGGTCGCGACGCTATCGTTGCCAGCGGCACTGCTCAAGGTTCCGAGGGCAGAGGCACCCAGGCCTCTTGCGGAGCTTTGGTAGCCCATCGCCGAAGCCTGAGGCCCGCTTGCCACACTGGTCTCCCCGACCGCCACGCCGTACGTGCCGCTCACCAAAGCGCCGGCACCGACTGCCAAGCCCCCGCTAGCGCTCACCTTACTGACCGACCCCATCGCTATGCCATCGAAGGCGGCCGCATCAGTGCCCACGCCGTTCGCCACCGCGTAATTACCAGTAGCAGCGGCGGAGTAGCCAGTCGCAGTACCCCGATACCCGGCGAAACTATTTGGACCGCGCGCGACGCCGTCCTCGTTAGCGTCACTCGCCGTGCTGCCCGCGCCACACGCGACTGGGTCGCGCCGGGTACTACGATCCCCGCGGTCGCCGCCCAGGCCGGCGTCGTGCACACGGCCGCCCACACCGCCACGGCGATCGCGCGCCGTCCCCTCTCCCCCTTCGTTTCCATAACCCCCCTCTGTCATGGGTCTTGCGCCCGCTCTTGCTCTGCCGCCGGATCGCAATCCGGATGCCTCCCGGCCGTGGCGCGCGCCTCCATCGATATGCCCGACGGCCACCCGGAGATTCACCGCCAAGCGGTCTGTGTCCGGATCTCGGGCTAGGGGGGCTGGGTTTCCGATCAGGTGCCGCGAGAAGACGCTACATAGACATGGCGGCAAAGGGCGAGAACGATGGGAAAGGTGCGGAGATAGAGAGTCGAGACCCTGTAGGGGTCAGAAGCCACGCCTATACTAAGAGACAGGCAACCGCACAAGGAGCCCTCATGCCCACGACCAGCTGTCATCCGCTCGCCCCACACCGCAAGCTACGCATCCCCGACTGGTATGTCTCGACTTTGATGCTGGAACGCACGGTCGATGCCATCCTGCGGCGCATCAGACTGCGGCGAGATTGCGACATCCCCTATCTCGCGGGCTACAGTCAGGATGGGCGCACGATCTATATCGATCGCCACCTGCCACGGACCTTTACCGACAGGGGCCGGACGGTGGAGGTGGACCGCTACCTGATCCTCCACGAGGCCGTCGAGAAATCCCTGATCGACGAACTCGACCTCCACTATCTCCATGCCCATCAGATCGCGACGCGGGCCGAGGAGTCGGCGGTGCGCGCCGACCGCATCTCCTGGCGGGCCTACGATGCCTTTATGCAACGCTATGTCAAGAGCGTGGGCGACGAACGCCTTCGCAATGTGCCAGCGGATCTCGACCTCAAACCCTATCGCGACGAACACGATCGCGACCTCATGGCGCGCATGCAAAAGGCCGAATCGACCGGGATCGCGCCCATCCGTACATCACGCCGCAAGCCCTAAAATGCAACCAGAGAGACCGCCGCGGCGCGAGACTCCCGGGCCCCACCGAGACTCTAGGCCGGTCTTATGGGTCGGTCCCGCCCTTGCGAAACAGCCGGTGCATCACCGTATCGCTGTCGAGTTCCTCATTGTTGAGGGCCATAGCCAGCAGCTCCCCACCCATCACCTGGGGGGCGATGACGAGATCCGGCCGGACATGGTGCATACGCGCCATGTTCTTGCCGTGGTTGACGGCGGCCACTGTGCGGGTCGCACCGTTTAGCTCCTTGACCGCAAGCACGAGAAAGGCATTCTCCGAGTCATCGTCGCGCAATGCGAGCACCGCGATCGCGTCCGGCACCCCTGCCGCGAGCAATGTGTCGGCATCGCTGGCATCACCCACCAGCACGTCGGCATCCCCAAAGGCGCCCGCCTCCGCGGTGCTCGCCACAACCACGGTGACCGGAAGATGGCGCGCCAGAAGTTCCCGGCAGGTATTGCGGGCAAGCGACGTGGCGCCCACGATCACATAATGATTCTTGCGTATCATCCGCTTGCCCCCTCCCTTCATCAGATCCTGCATGCGCGCGGTCATGGCCGGAACGATGACCGCCGATATCGATGTTGCGAACACCGTGATGCCGAGAATGATCACAGACATCACGAAAAATCGCGCGTCCGCACTCTTGGGTACGATATCGCCGTAGCCCACAGTCGACATGGTGACCACCGCGAAATACAGGGCGCCTGAGAGCGTCGTCACGGGCGGCGCGAATCCGCGACCAAGGACAAAGGCCCCGAATACCGCGTACCCGAGCAGAAAAAGGATGCTTACGATTGCAAACAGCGTCCCGGCGGCGAGACTCGAGCGGTCGAAGTCCCGCCGAAACACCAGCAGCACAAGCAGTACGATCCCATTGAAAACGGTCAGGGCCTGCGGAACACCCGCTCCCGAGCGCCACGCGAGCATCCCCGTGGTCGCCACGAGCAGCAAGGCGACGGTCCAGGAAAGCCGCGAACGCCAAAGGAGACCGCCCGCGGCGCCAAAGAGCAGGAATCCAGTGACGATGCGCGGGGCGCTGCGCCAGACCTCGGCCGTCAACAGGGGCATCGTGAGTGGGGAGACCTCGACCCCGGTTTGCACGAGGCGCAGGACCGGCCCGAGGTTCATGAGGCCAAGCAGGACCACCGCCAGGGCTACCGGCGCATGCGGAAACCACGCCCGGAAACGCCGCCTACGCTGCTCGAACCCTCGACGCAACCGCGCCCAGGGCTCGAGGCGTAACACCTCGATCGGGATGGTGCCCCCCGGACGCTCATGCCTTTGAGGTCGTTTTACGACCGGCCGCTGTCCCTCTATCTTTCCTCTCACACGGCCCTCACCCAATTCACGCCCGCGCCCACCCGATCATACCCCGGAAGCCCCGCCGCGACCCGCATGGTGGAGCGCGATCATGGGCGCACCGTAACACCATCATGTCATTGCGTTCCCGCGCCCCGTCCCTGGTATCACGGCTCGCGCAGCTCTCGAGCGACGGCCCCTCGGCTATCTCCTCGGAGGGGGTGCCCACATCGCACAGATATTATGCGCATCCTTACAATGGCTTCGCTTACCACCGCGCGGTCCACGTGCGCGCCCAATGCGATTTAGGCAACCACTGCACCTCTGTATATTAGGCTTTTGATATGTATCATTACATAGGTGCCGAATATTCCCCTATCATTTTCCCGTCAAAAAAGAATAGTTCCGCGCGCGGCGCCCGGTGACGACAGGCGACCGATACGCGAAAGATGGTTATGGGCAACACAAGGGGGGACTGACATCTGCATGACGCCACCGATTGATGGCCGACGTCCCAATGGGCGCGTTTATCAACGCTCGCCTTCTCGCTTTACAGGGAGACAATAACTATGGCATTCAGAACATCATGGCTCGAGCCTCGCAAGATTCTCGCACTGACATCCGTCCTGGGAGGACTGACGATGTCCGTCAACGCGTGGGCGGTCCCAAGCTTTACTCGGCAGACCGGCTGGTCCTGTGCCACCTGCCACACCTCCTACCCGCAGCTCACCCCCATGGGGCGTATGTTCAAACTGATGGGCTATACCACCACGAACCTCCAACCGCAGCAGACCATCGAGGCCAAGGTCGGGAACGTGGTCCATTTGCTGCTGCCACGCATCTCGCAGTTCTCGGTCTTCATTCAGGCTGCCGATACCCATGTCGCTGGCGGCCAAGCGGTTTTTGGCGCCACGCCTCGTGCGAATGGCGGCACAGTGGGAGGAAACAATAACCTCCAGGTACCGAAGCAGATAAGCCTGTTCTATGCGGGCGAGATCACCCCCCGTGTCGGTGACTTCCTGCACATCACCTACAGTGGTGGCAACCATGGTAAGCCGAGCAATTTCGGGTTTGACGACTCGAGCATCGTGCGCGCCCAGGCCTGGAAACTCGGGCGCTATAACACACTGATCACGGGCCTTGACGTCAACAACACCCCGAGCGCGACCGATCTGTGGAACACCTCGACCGACTGGCAGGCGCCGTTCTCCTCATCGAATTACACAGCCGCAGGACAAGTGCCCTCGACCTTTATCGCGCAAAGCCAAGGTGCAAGCTTCCCGATCATTGGGCTCGGTGCCTACGCTGCCGACATCGTAGGCGCGAACCGTGCCAACTGGTTCTATGTCGAAGCCGACGGCTACAACAACTCCGAGGGAACAGGTAACGCGCCGAATGGAGGCAATTTTGGAGGTGGCGCCAATAATCCTGTTGGTGTCCCTTTTGGGCAGCTGGCTGGCACCGCCCCGTATTTCCGTCTTGCCTATCAGCATGACTGGTCGAACTGGAACTGGGAGGTCGGAACCTATGATATGTGGTCGCGGGTGTACGCGAGCCAGACCGGCTATGCAGTCGACCGCTTCTACGACTATGACCTGGACTCCCAGCTACAGTGGCTCAATATCAACGACAATAGCAATGTGACGGTGCGCGCCAATCTGATTCATGAGGATGCGCGCTTCGCGGCAGAGGATGTCGGCGGCAACTCCAGCCTCGGACATGGCCAGCTCAATACCTTTAACCTGAACGCCACCTACTGGTATCACGACGAATACGGCGCGCAGGGTGGCTTCCAGGATGTGACCGGGACAGCCAATAGCAACTTCTGGGGTGGCAACATCTACACCTCCGCCAACGGCTCGCCGAACACCAGCGACGAGTGGGTGCAGGCCTCCTATCTGCCGTGGTGGAACACGCGGCTCTCGGTCCGCTACACGATCTTCAACAAGTTCCGGGGCCTGAGTGGTGCCACGGCGACGACGCCGAGTGCCTCGAAGTTCAATACCATCGAGTTGCTGGCCTGGATTGCTTATTAAGGGAAGGATGCTGACCATGACAACACATTCACAGAGACAAGGTTCACGCCGGGCCTCGGGCTTGGGCATGAGGGGAGCTTGGGGGCCGCTGGCGGGGGCGGTGTTGTTGGCCGTCGCGGGGGTTGCCGGGGCGGCGAAGGCCGGCGCGGGGCCCACGCCGTATCGAGTGAGCGACAACTGCGCGATCTGTCACGGCATGCGCGGGGCGAGCACTGACTATAACGTCATCCCGCGGCTTGCAGGCCAGCACAAGGCCTATCTCGTCATGCAATTGAAGCAGTTCCGTAACGGCCACCGCGCCGACCAGAACGGCAACATCTACATGGCACCCGTCGCGCAAGGGTTAACCGACGGCCAGATCGACCAGCTAGCGGGCTACTTCGCCGCCCAGCGCCCGCGCATGCAGGCAAGCGGCGTATCTCATGCTGGCGCCAAGGCCGGCAAGGCGATCTTCATGAACGGGGTCACGTCTGAGCAGATCCCGGCGTGCATGGAGTGTCATGGCGCCCAGGCGCAAGGCGCCAGCACGTTCCCGGATATCGCCGGACAGCGCTACCGCTACACCGTCCAGCAGCTGAAGTACTTCCACAACGGGACGCGCAAAAACACGCTCATGAACCAGATTGCGAAGAACATCACCCTGACACAGATGAAGGAGGTGGCCGCGTACCTGTCATCACTGTAAGATCACCCGCAAGAAGCTAGGCCGGCCCGGCGCCGTAAGGGGCGCCGGGCCGGAAGTTGCGTCCCCCCGGTACCGGCAAACCCTGCAAGACTGATACGCGCTAGCACAGAGCGGCTCGTGGACCCGGATCAACACCCCTCATGGAACAGCGGCCGGTCGCGCCGTTTGGTGTCAGGCCGTAGGCCCCGGCTAGTCAGAGGCCCATCCATCTCGCGCAAACAAACGAAAAGTGGCGTTGAACGCCTAAGGGCGGCATGCATCAGCGTTCTATCGGAGGTCTTTCGGGTATCACGTGCCCCGCATCACCATGTCGCAGGAAAAGATTCGGGGAAGGCTCCATGTGCTTGCCGAGACCATTCACCGAACATGCCGGAGGCTACCACGGAAGCCGTGGCTTCCGACCCGACGGATTTCCCTGTCAGGCGACACCGGTCACCGAATCGTGCCGGAAGACCCGCAGCCTGGGCGTCTGTCTCAAGGTCCCCGGCTTGCGCAGGCCA
>JAJYRD010000039.1:0-20536 GCA_021794275.1 Pseudomonadota bacterium
CCCGCACCGAGATGCGGCTGCGCACCCACCCAGGCGCGCCATCCGCCTCCTGGCCGCCCCCTGAGGCCCTGATGCCCGCCTATGTCTGTCTCATGGGCCCCGGCGGCCGCGACTATCGGGGCCTGCGTGTGGAGGCGCGGGAGTGGATGGAGGGGGTCTGTGATCGCGCGTCTTAGCGTAGGTCCCCGGAAGGTCAGGCTCGCCCCGCGCAATCCGGGTGTTCGTGGGGGGCGGGTGGTCACGATAAGGCAACAATCAGCGAATGTTGAGGTGAAGGTATGTCAGAGATAGCGGGAGATATGAATAACGCACCAGACGCGGGCCGCAGGCGCTTCCTGACCATTGCGGCAACTTCCGCCGTGGGGGCCGGGATCGCAGGGACCACGGTGGTGGCCCTGGTGGAAAGCCTTGAGCCGACCGCCGCCGAGACGGCGGCCGCCTCGACGACCTTCAATTTGGCGCCGGTGGAGCCGGGCATGCAGGTGACCATCCCCTGGCAGAAGAAGCCCGTGATCATCGTGAACCGCACCCCCGAGATGTTGGCGACCCTGCCCGAGGCCGAGAAGAAGGGCATCCTGAAGGACCCGAACTGCACGGTCCCCCAGCAGCCGCCCTACTGCAAGAACATGTATCGGGCCCGCAAGCCCGAGTGGCTCGTGATGGTGCGGATCTGCAATCACCTCTGCTGCATCCCGCATTACCGCCCGAAGAAGGCCTCGGTGACGGCTTGGTGGCTCGGCGGCTTCCACTGCCCCTGCCATGGATCCATGTACGACCTGTCCGGCCGCGTCATCAAGGGGTCCCCGGCCCCGCACAATATGACAATCCCTGAGTACCACTACTCGCCGGACGGCAAGTCGGTGACCATCACCAAGATGTATCCGAAGGCGCATCTATGTTAGGGGCGGCGCGCTGGTCGGTGGAGGACTGTCGAAACCGCCTCGGGCGGGGTCGACACAAGGCCTCGGAGACGCCAGAGGGCACGAGGTTTGAGAGCGGACTTACGATCTGGACGGCCGCGCTTTGCGGACGGCCCGCAACCAGTAGGGGAGTGAAATGAGCAAGGTGATCGATTGGTTCAACGCGCGCTTCCCGGCGCGCGAGATGGTGCGCGAGCACATGACGGAGTATTACGCCCCGAAGAACTTCAACATCCTGTACTACGCGGGCTCGCTTCTGTTGCTCATGATGGTCTTGCAGGTTCTGTCGGGCTTCTTCCTCATGGCCCACTATGTGCCCACGAGCCAGGATGCCTATAACTCCGTGCAGGGCATCATGTATGACACGAAGTGGGGCTGGCTCGTGCGCTACATGCATGTCGACGGGGTGTCGCTGATCTTCATCCTGCTCTATCTGCACATGGGCCGCGGCCTTCTCTACGGCTCCTACCGCAACCCCCGCGAGCTCTTGTGGGTCATAGGCTATCTCATCTATGTCCTCATGATGGGCGAGGCCTTCTTCGGCTACATCCTGCCGTTTGGCAACCTGTCCTACTGGGCGGGGCAGGTGATCACCTCCATCATCCACGCGGTGCCGATCATAGGCCCGGGCCTCACCACGCTCGCGCGCGGCGGTCCCGGGGTCGGGACCGCGACCCTCGAGCGCTTCCTCGCGCTGCACACGGTGCTCTGGTTCCTGATTCTGGCGGCCTGCATCGGGCTCCATATCCTGGCGCTGCACAAGGTGGGCTCGAACAACCCCGACGGCATCGAGATCAAGGACCGCAAGGGCGCCGATGGCACGCCCCTGGACGGCATCCCCTTCCACCCGTACTACACGGTGAAGGATATCTTCGGCGTGGGCGTGTTCCTCACCCTCTTCGCGGCCATCATCTTCTACGCGCCGACCATGCACGGGGTGTTCCTGGAGCGCACCACCTTCTTCCGGGCCAACCCCATGGTGAGCCTGCCGGACGTGACCCCGCCTTGGTACCTCGCGCCCTACTACGCCATGCTGCGCGCGGTGCCGAACAAGTACGAGGGTATCGTCCTCATGGCCCTGGCCGTGGTCCTGCCGTTCTTCATGCCGTGGCTCGACCGCTGTAAGGTGCGCTCGAGCCGCTATCGGCCGGTCTACCGCTTCATGATCCTGCTCATGGCGGTGACCTTCTTCACGCTCGCCTATGTGGGTGAGCAGCCACCTTTGCCCAAGTACTTCCTGATCGAGCGCCTGGGGGCAGCCATCTATATCGGCTTCTACCTGCTGCTGCCTATCATCAGTCGTTTCGAACCGACCCGGCCGGTGCCGGAAAGGGTGCGCTCATGAGAAAGACCTTGCCACGGGCCGCCCTGGGCCCCCTGTTCGCGCTGGCCACGGCCGCCCATGCCGCCGTCATGAAGCCCCCGGTGGCGCCGCCTTCGGTGCCGTTCACCAAGGCCACCGTCATCGCCGGCGCCCAGTTCTTCGCCGACCATTGCAGCGCCTGCCATGCGGTGAGCAACCTGCGCTACAAGCGCATGGGGGCGGATCTCGGCCTCACCAAGGCCATGATCAAGAAGAGCTTCATGAAGCCCGGCGGGGCCAACTACCTAAAGGGCATGCGCCCGGCCATGACCCAGGCGCAGGCCAAGAAGTGGTTCGGACTCCCCGCGCCCAACCTGAGCCACATGGCGCGTGCCCTGGGGCCGCGCTTCCTCTACACCTACCTCACGTCCTTCTACTGGGACCCCAAGCGCCCCTCGGGCTGGAACAACCACGTGTTCCCGAACGTGGCCATGCCCTATATCCTGGCCCCCTGGGGCGGGATCTACACGAAGAACGGCAAGCTCCTCGTGCCCGGTCGTGAGTCCCCCGCGGTCTTCGACCGCCACGTGGCCGACGTGGTCGCCTTCCTGCGCTACGCAAGCGATCCCTCGGTCTTCGAGCGGCGCGCCATCGGTCGTTACGTGATCGGCGCCTTCGTCCTCCTCTCGATCCTGGCCTACATCCTGAAGAAGGATTATTGGCGGGAGGTATGGGGTAACCGGGCGCGTCGTCCCAAGAGCAGTCCCATGGCCGCCTCCCCCGCAAAGACGGCGGCTGAAACCGTGAAAGATTGCTAGCGGGGTTTGAGCGCCGGCATGTCCCCTAGGCATGCCGGCGCCCTTTTTTCTTCCCTCACTGCCCTCATCCCGCATAAAAACCTTCGTAAGCACGCAGTCGGCGCGAGCCTTGCCGTGGATCCGGGGCATGTCCTGCCTGTCATGAGAGATGAGTTTTGGCGACGAGGCAAGAGCGGGGCGGCGGGAGCGGCATTCGATAGTCCGTAAGGCTTTCTGGGCCTTCCCCGCGGCAATTGTTTCGGTCAGGGCGGTGTTTCGCCTGTCGGCAGAAACTCGCCCATTTCGCCATCACGCAGGCTCATGTGTTCCAGGCGCCATTGATCCACGCGACGCGACGCGGCCAGGATCATGGCGGCGTCGGCTATCGCCACACAGGAGTCGAGCGCGATTTCGGTTGCACGATCGGGCGGCCCATACGCCTTCTCAAACAGCTGACGGAGTCCTTGCGCCGCCGTTTCCACAGTCTGTCTTGCCGGAGGACCGCCCTCGATCGCATCGTAAACGATTGATATGCCAAGCGCGTAGGGTTCCTTGTCGGGCACCTCCATCCCTCGCTGCGCGCCCAGGTCAAAAAACACGCCTAATGATGTGTCGTGCCTCCGGTTGCGCCAGGATCTTGTGGATGTGTTCCGTGATTGTTCGTTTGCCGACCATTCGGCGTAGCCGCGCCTCAAAGGCATCCGGAAACGCCGGGCGCCCGTATCGGGCTGCGAGCCACTGCTTTAAGATGCGCTTCTCATTCGCGGCGAGCGTTATGGCGGCGTCCTTGGATGCGTGCTCCAAAAAGGCGGTTCTTGGCAAACTCCGTCTCTCGTCGTGTCGGAGGTCAAGGACCATGACTCTCGTATGCGCACTGTCTGTATAGCGCAGATGAAGTCGCCTGGGATTCTTTGCGTAACATAGCTTAGGGTCGGGTCCCTCGTTCTCTGGAAGCGCACAGCCCACGATAACTTCGACGCATGACTCTGCCGGGTTGGCTAGGTCGCAGTCATGCGCAATGATGACAACGCGCCTCTGAGCATCGGTGGCTTCAACGAGGCGAAGCGTCGCCGCGGATTCGTGGGTGATAAGATCGCCCTGTCGCAGGTTCATGTGATGCGCGATCATGCCTCATCCCCGGATCAGCGTTCAGAGGAGGTGGGGATGGAAAGCTCGGAGCGCCAGTCTTCGGAAGGCTTGCCCTTGGTTTTTTCTAGACCCGAACGGTGGTAGGCGGCATCCATGGCTTGCATTTCGGCGATCAGCGTCTGGGTATGCGAGGGTAAGAGCCTGTTTCTCGCCACGAGATCCATCAGCGACAGACCTTCAAACGCCTTCATCTTCAAGAGTTGTCCAGCATGCGTGATGCCCGCCTCCCGGAAGGCGTCGGCTGCCAGACTCAAGGCCCGGATCCGCTCGAGCTTGTCGGGCTCGGGCGCAGATTCGCCGCCCAACCATTTGTAGATCGCCTGGCGTGAGACGTCGAAAACGGCGGACAACTCGACGATGGCGGGATTCAGGACCTGTCGGATGTTGACCAGATGGTCGGTTGCGGAACGAAGGTCGCAACGGCGCATCCCATCACGGTCGCTTGTTCTCGCCTCGACAAGGAAGGACACCCTGGGCTGCACAAGGGAGCACCAATCACGGACGTACGCTACCTCAAAGACGCTGCCAGAACCGTTGACTGCAAACGACGAGCCGATAAGGACCACGGCCGCGGCCGCGACCCCCGTCGGCGTGGTGATCGTCATGGGTCGATGAGTGGGTAACGTCACAATATCCATAACCTTCCTTCTGTTTTTTCAGGCCCACGCCTTGCGAGCGTGATCCGTTATCGTGGCCAGGAAAGCGGTCTTTATGGTCGCATGGAGCGCGCGCAGTTGTTTACCCAGTTTGTCCTCATCGATCGGCATCTGACCCTCCACATAGTGGTCCGTATCGATGACGGCGTGCGCACGCGCCTCCGGGGTATCGAATCTCGCGTTGAGAACCAGGCCGCGGGGCAACATGTCCGGGGGGAAACCCAGGCGCGCATGCATTCTGTAAACTCGGACCACCAACGTACCCTCGGGGGCCAGCGGCTGTACCGTGGTCCCAAAGACCGATTCGGTCAACGCATGGCGGGATTGGCTCCCAAACTCGATCCCGCGCAGTCCGTCGGCCAAATACTGCTCCACCCTCTCGCCGGCCTTCGGCAAGAGCGCGTCGAGATAGCGCAGGCCGAGCCGGCTCACATGATCAAGGGCCACGGTCTTATGGACGGCCATGAGGTCGCGTATCAGTTCCGGGATGAATTCCTTATGTGTCGTGTAATGGGTCGTGTGATATGTGATCGCCGAAGGTGTCAGGATGAAGCCAGCCGCCCGATCGGCGCGCATGATGAGCCACGCGATGGTGTGGGCGATTTGCGGCTCGGCTAGCTGTGCGGGTCCCGTAGTCGGCACCACGAGTTGCGTGATCTGTTGGGGCTCGAACCGCGGATAGCCCTCGCGGCGCAGGCTATCCTGGATCTCCTCAACGTATCTGTTCATGGCGGCGACCGGACTGAAGTGCGCCTGCGCGAGCGCGTAATAAACGGGCGCGTGCGCCACTTTCTCGCTCACAGCTGGTCCCCCTAGTGGGGGTTTACGACTTGGTTGTCAGTTTACATCCCGGTTGACGTGCGTGCCAGGGGCGGTCTTGTCCCATATCAAATGCGCCCGAAAAGGAGAGGCTACAGGCGGCTCGAGCGGGAAACGCGCCCGCAGGCAGCGGCCGGGGGGAGTCATGGGCGTGTGGACGTCGTCCGCGAGGATATCGCCGGGGCGCTCCACACAACGCGCAGGACTTCGCGAGTATGGCCGCGGTCCTCGGGCCCAGCCGAGCTCTTCGGCGGCCACGGACGCGGCGCATATGAAGGGCGTTCCCGCGGTTCTCGATTCCCTCGTCAGGTGCCCGCGTCGAGCGCGGCGTCGATGTCCTTGCGGGTCAGGCGCGGCACGAAAAGCTCGATGAAGTCGTACATATACCGTCGCAGGTAGGTCCCTCGCCGGATTCCTATGCGCGAGACGTTGGAGGGAAACAGATGTCCCAGGTCGATTGCGCGCAGACTTCGGTCGCGTTTGGGGTCGAAGGCCATATGGGCAACGATGCCGATGCCAAGCCCCAGTTCCACATAGGTCTTTATGACGTCGGCATCGATGGCGGTCAACACTACGTTGGGCTCGAGGCCCTTCTGCTCGAAGGCCTCGTTGATCTTGGCGCGACCGGAGAACGCGAGCTCGTAGGTGACGATGGGGTAGCGGGCCAGGGCCTCCAGGGACACGTGGCGGACCTTCAAGAGGGGGTGGCGGGGTGGGCAGATGGCGCAGTGATTCCACTCGTAGCAGGGCAGGGTAATGAGCTCGTCATAGAGGGTCAGTGCCTCGGTGGCGATGCCGAAGTCCGCCTCTCCGGAGAGGACCTGCTCGGCGATCTGCCGGGGATTGCCTTGGTGGAGCGAGAGCCGTACGTCGGGGTACAGATGCCTGAACCGTCGTACGGTTTCCGGCAGGGCATAGCGGGCCTGGGTGTGGGTCACGGCGATGGTGAGTCGCCCGCGCGCCTCGTTGCGGAAATCCTCCCCCATGCGTTTCAGGTTCTCGGCATCGCGCAACATGCGCTCGGCGATCATAACGAGCGCCTTCCCCGGTTCCGTCAGGGCGACCACGCGCTTGCCATTGCGCACCAATATGTCGACACCGAGTTCTTCTTCGAGGAGCCGCAACTGCTTGCTGACCCCGGGTTGGGAGGTGTGCAGGGCCTCGGCGGCCGCCGAGATGCGCAGGCCCTGACGCACGACCTCACAGAGATATCGAAGTTGCTGAAGTTTCATGACGTCGCCTATATAACCACACGATATAAGTACCTAACGCAATATTCTTTGTCAATATAACCCGTTTTCGTTAACGTGTCGCCCATCGTTGTACGCGGCATTTTTTCAGCCCCGCTCGGGGCTTGGCAGGAGGATGGCATGGGCTGGGAACACAAGGCGGAGGCGGCGGCTGCGAGGCTTGCGACCATAGAGCGCGATTACACCCCGGCGGTCTTTGCCAATAGTCTGGGTGTCGAGGACATGGTGCTGACCGACCTCATCGCAAGCCGGTTCCCGAGGATCGGCATCTTCACGCTCGATACCGGGAGATTGCCCGAGGAGACCTATCGTCTCATGGATCGGGTCGCGGACCGTTATGGCGTCCGCATGGCAGTGTATTTTCCCGATACCGCCACCGTGCAGGATTTCACGCGCCAGCACGGCCTGAACCCCTTCTATGAGAGCCACGCCTTGCGCCGCCAGTGCTGTCAGGTCCGCAAGGTCGAGCCGCTTGCGCGGGCGCTATCCGCCAAGAAGGCGTGGATCACGGGCCTGCGCCGCGGGCAGGCCGTCACGCGCACTGACGTGCCGTTCTCGCAGATCGATCCGGATCACGGGCTCCACAAGTTCAATCCGCTCGCCGATTGGACCGAAGACGACGTCTGGGGATACATCCGTCATTTCGATGTCCCCTATAACGAGCTCCATGATCGCGGATATCCCAGCATCGGATGCGCCCCATGTACCCGCGCCATAGCACCAGGCGAGGATGTCCGTGCCGGGCGCTGGTGGTGGGAGGATGCGCAGGCCAAGGAGTGCGGGTGCCATAAGTCCGCGGAGGACGCAAAGGTTGAGGAGGTAGGGACATGAACGACAATACCGTAAGAAAAGTCGAAGACGAGACCGCGGCGGTTTGCGATATCGGCCGGCGGTCCCAGCCGGCGCCGGGCTTCCGGCGCAAGCGGCTGACCGCGCCCGACGTCTCTCCGTGGGGAACCCTGGAGGCGCTCGAGAGCGAGGCGATTCACATCCTGCGCGAGGTCGCGGGCGAGTTCCAAAACCCGGTCCTGCTCTTTTCCGGGGGCAAGGACTCGGTGGTCCTGACGCGCTTGGCCGAGAAGGCCTTCCGGCCCGGACGATTCCCGTTCGCACTCTTGCACATAGACACCGGACACAACTTCCCGGAGGTGATTGCGTTTCGCGACCGTTTCGTGGGCGCACTCGGCGAGCGGCTCATCGTCCGCTCCGTCGAGGACTCGATCCGCGAGGGGCGGGTGGTGCCGAAGGGTCCCACCGAGAGTCGCAATGCCTATCAGTCCGTGACCTTGCTCGACGCCATCGCCGAGCTTGGGATAGATGCCTGCATAGGCGGGGCCCGGCGCGACGAGGAAAAGGCACGGGCCAAGGAGCGGGTGTTCTCGTTCCGTGATCTGTTCGGCGAATGGGAGCCGCGTAACCAGCGCCCCGAGCTCTGGAACCTCTATAACGCGCGCGTCCACAAAGGACAGCATATGCGCGTGTTTCCCTTGAGCAACTGGACCGAGCTCGATGTGTGGCGCTATATCGCGCGCGAGGAGTTGGCGGTCCCATCGCTCTACTTCGCGCATGAGCGCGAGATCGTGCGCCGTGGGACCGTGCTTGCCCCGGTGTCGGATCTCATCCAGCCCGCGCAAGGCGAGGTGAGCGAGAGCCTGTCCGTGCGCTTTCGGACTGTGGGCGATATGAGCTGCACATGCCCCGTGGCCTCACGCGCCACGACCGTGGGCGAGATCATCGCCGAGACGGCCGTTGCCCGCATCTCCGAGCGTGGCGCCACGCGCCTCGACGACCAGGCCTCCGAGGCCTCCATGGAACTTCGCAAGCGGGAGGGGTATTTCTGATGGCTGCGACGGAAGTTTTGATAGAAGATGTGGGCGACGAGGCCCCGGCATCGTCCAAGGATCTTTTGCGCTTCATAACGGCAGGCAGCGTCGACGACGGCAAGAGCACCTTGATCGGCCGTCTCCTGCACGATGCAAAGGCCCTCATGGAAGACCAGATTGACGCCCTGGCGCGAGCGTCCACCCGACGCGGCCTCGCGGAGCTGGACCTTTCGTATGTCACAGACGGCCTACAGGGCGAGCGTGAGCAGGGTATCACCATCGATGTGGCCTACCGCTCATTCGAGACCGCGCGTCGACGCTTCATCATCGCCGACACCCCGGGGCACGAACAGTACACCCGCAACATGGTGACGGGTGCCACGAACGCGGATGTCGCCGTGATCCTCGTGGATGCCTGCAAGTACTGGCTGCCACAGTCGCGACGTCACGCCTGTGTCGCGGATACGGTGGGGATCCGTCATCTGATTGTAGCGGTCAACAAGATGGATCTGCTCGATTATTGCGAGGATGCCTTTGCGCACATACGCGATGAATTCCTGGATTTTGCCGCCAATCTGCATTTCGAGCGCGTGGAGTTCATCCCGATCTCGGCTCTGAAGGGCGACATGATCGTGGAGCGTGGCGCAAATCTTGGGTGGTACGAGGGCCCCACCCTGCTTCAAGCCCTGGAAGAGGCTGAGATCCCCGGTGCCGCCTACGGGTCGGACGACGCGCCGCTGCGCTTCCCCGTCCAGTGGGTGAGCCGTTCGGGGGGGCCGGGGCGCGTGTCGCGGCGCGGCTACATGGGACGCATCGTATCGGGCAGCGTGGCGGCGGGCGACGAGGTGGTGGTGCTGCCGTCGGGGCGCGTCACGCATGTCGAGGAGATCGACACGCATGACGGCGTGCTCGCCCGCGCGCATGCGCCACAGTCCGTGACGCTCCATCTGGAGGACGACGTCGATGTGGCGCGCGGCGACATGATCGTGGCCGCGGCGCGTCGCCCCGCGCTTGCGGATGCCTTCGAGGCGACCGTCTGCTGGCTGGGCTCCGAGCCCATGAGCCTGCATAGACGGCGTTATCTCATAAAGCACGGCGCGAAGACGGTGGCGGCAGTGCTGTCGCGGCCGAGCTACCGTCTGGACATCGCTACTCTCGCGCGCAACACAGAGGGGTCAACGCTTACCATGAACGATATCGGACGCGTCACCGTGCGCGTACAGGACCCGCTGCCATGGGATCCGTATGCCGCAAACCGCGCCACGGGCGCCTTCATCGTGATCGACGCATTGACGCACGACACCGTGGGCGCCGGCATGATCGAGGGGCCGGCGCTGGGCGTCGAGGCGGTGGCGTCATGAGTTCCGTCTATTTCGTGAAGGCGGCAGCCCACGGGTCATCGCAAGACGGGACCGCGGCCTCCGCGCTGCTCGCCGGAGGGCTCGAGGCCGATACGCCGGTGGCCTTGATCGAGTGGACGGCGATCGCGCAGGCCGTTTTGGCAAAGACCACGCTCGGGAGTCTGAGTCGCGCGTCGGCCAAAGCGGCGCCGGGTCCCGCGCTCGTGTTGATAGGCGAGATCCCCGGGGTGCACGATGCGCCACCCGCCGCCCTGGACTGCGAGGGCGAGGACGGGGAAGACGCGTTCATCGCCTACGGCCGTTCCTGGTTTCTCTGAAGTCGAGTCGCGAAGATGTCAGCTTTGAAGACTCCCTTGAGTCGGGAGAAGGCCGGCGCTTTGTCCTCGTTGCTCGATGGCCTGTCACGCGAGCAGGTGGCGTGGGTCAGTGGTTATCTCGCGGGTCTGGGCGCCGAGCCGCTCGCGGCGTCATCGGCCGACCACGCCGTATCGCGGCCAGAGGTCACGGTGCTCCATGGCTCCCAGACGGGCAACGCGGAACGCGTCGCCCGCGCGTTGCACGCCAAGCTCGCCGAGCGCGGATTCGCCGCGCGGATCGATAACCTGGGGAGTTACCAGACGGCGCGCCTAAAGCGTGAGCGCATCCTGCTCCTCGTCACGAGCACCTACGGGGAAGGGGAGCCGCCGGATAGCGCGCAGGCCTTCCACGCCTTTCTGATGGGTGAGCGCGCGCCGCGTCTCGAGTCCGTGAAGTTCGCGGTCCTGGCCTTGGGCGATCGCGCCTATGAGCGCTTTTGCCAGACGGGACGCGATATCGACGCGCGTCTCGAGGCCCTGGGCGGCGCGCGGCTCCATCCGCGTGGCGAGTGCGATCTCGATTACGAGGAGGCGGCGCGCGATTGGACCGAGCAGGTGTTGAAGGCTGTCGCGGCCGAGGCCCCGCCGGCGGCGGCGCCCGCGCTGCGTCTCGTGAGTTCGGGTCCGGTCTATGATCGCGAGCACCCCTGCATGGCGGCGCTCGTCGAGAATATCCGCATCACGGGGCGCGGCTCAAGCAAGGACGTGCGCCACATGGAACTCGCCCCGGCCGCGCCGCTGGTCTTCGCGCCGGGGGATGCCCTGGGGGTGGTGCCCCGCAACGACCCGGGCCTCGTCGAGATGCTCCTTCAGGCCACGCGCCTGCAGGGCAGCGAAAAGGTCGTCGATGCCCGGGGGGGTGAGACGGATCTCGCGGAGGCGCTCGCCTGCCGCTATGAGATCCGTAGCGTTTCGCGATCGTTTCTCGCTCGAGTGGCCGAGTGGACGGAGGACCAGGCCTTGAAGGCGATGCTCGAACCCGGAGGCGCGGAGGGGCTCAAGGCCTATGCCACGGGTCGCGACCTGGTCGATGTGATGCGCGAGTTCCCGATCGAGGGGCTCGCGGGTCGCGACCTCGTGGCCGCCTTGCGGCCGCTCGCCCCGCGTCTGTACTCGATCGCCTCGAGCGCCAAGGCCGATCCGGACCACATTCATCTGACCGTGGGTGTGGTGCGCTATGAGCACCAAGGCCGCACGCACCGGGGTGTGGCCTCGACCTGGCTTGCCGAGCGCGTGGAAAGTGGCGCGGAGGTGCCGGTCTATGTCCATGTGAACGAGCGCTTCCGGCTCCCCGGGGATTTGGCGACGCCGATCCTTATGGTGGGCGCGGGCACCGGCGTGGCGCCGTTCCGGGCATTTCTTGAGGAGCGCGCGCTCATGGGCGCCACCGGCCCCCATTGGCTAGTCGTCGGGGATCGGCAGTTTCGTCAGGATTTCCTCTACCAGCGCGAGTGGCTGGACTATCGTCGCAAAGGGGTCTTGCAGCGAATCGACGCCGCGTTCTCGCGCGACGGCGCTACCAAGACCTATGTACAGCATCGCCTGCTTGCGGCATCGCGCGAGGTCTACGCATGGCTTGCTGAGGGCGGTCATCTGTACGTGTGCGGCGACGCGGCCACCATGGCGCCCGATGTGCACGCGGCCTTGATCGAGATCGTATCGCGCGAGCGATCCTGTCCGCGGGAAGAGGCTGCGGATTATCTGCGCGCCCTAATGGCCGAAGGCCGTTACCAGCGCGACATCTATTAACAGGAAACGGAGAGAGAGGGGAATATCCATGTCGAAGTCGAGCGCAAACGCGCGCCCGCTCGCGGAAGAGGAGACCGTCAAGGCGCAAAGCCGTCGCCTGCGCGGTACGATCGCCTCGGGGCTCGCAGACCTCGTGACCGGGGCGTTGTCGGACACCGACACCAAGCTGCTCAAGTTCCATGGCGCCTATCAACAGGACGACCGCGACCTGCGCCTCGAGCGCCAGGGGCAGCGACTGGAGCCGGCCTATGAGTTCATGGTGCGTGTGCGCATGCCGGGCGGGGTCTGCACGCCCGCCCAATGGCAGGGTCTCACGGGTCTTGCCCGCGAGCGCGGCAATGGCACCTTGCGCATCACGACCCGCCAGACCTTTCAGTTTCACGGGATACTTAAGGCCGACCTGAAGCCCTTGATGGCGGAACTCAACGCCCTGGGGCTCGACAGCATTGCCGCCTGCGGTGACGTGAACCGTAACGTCATCTGCCACAATCATCCGGCGACGTCGCCCGTCTTCCGCGAGATCCGCGCGTTCGCCGCGGATCTGAGCGCGGCCCTGCTGCCGCGCACCGCGGCCTATCGGGAGACTTGGCTGGACGAGCCGCCGGCCGAAGGCGCGGGCGCGGAGGAGGAGCCCCTGTATGGCCCGACCTATCTGCCGCGCAAGTTCAAGATCGGGATCGCGGTGCCGCCCGTGAATGACGTCGACGTCCTCGCCCAGGACCTGGGCTTCGTTGCCATCATCGAGGAGGGCGGCCTTGTGGGCTTCAACGTCGCCGTAGGTGGCGGCATGGGGGCAAGCCACGGTGATCGCGCAACCTATCCGCGGCTGGCCGACCTGATAGGTTTCTGCGCCCCAGGCCAGGTTTTGGCGGTTGCCGAACAGGTAATGCGCATCCAACGCGATCATGGTGATCGCACGAACCGCCGCCACGCGCGCCTCAAGTACACGCTCGACGACCGTGGAGTGGCGTGGTTCAAGGCCGAGCTCGAGGACCGTTTGGGCTTCGCGCTGGAGCCTGTGCGCGATATCCACTTCGAGAGCCGCAACGATCGCTTCGGCTGGGTCGAGGACGATGAGGGCAGACTCCACCTCACCCTGCGCGCGCTTGCCGGGCGCCTGCAAGACGAACCCGAATGCCGCAGGCTCACGGCGCTCGCCGAGGTGGCGCGCATCCATGATGGCGATTTTCGCCTGACCCCCAACCAGAATCTCACGATCTCGGGTGTGCGGCCTGGGCGGAAATCCGTCATCGAGGCGGTGCTCGCGCGGCATGGCGTCCCCATTCCGGCAGAGCCCGAGGAGGGGGAGCGACGACACGCCATCGCCTGCGTCTCGCTGCCGACCTGTGGCCTCGCGATGGCCGAGGCCGAGCGGGCCTTGCCCGGATTCCTCGAGCGCCTGGAGGGGGTGCTTCGCCCCTTGGGACTTTCCGGCGAGCCGATCTCCGTGCGCGTCTCCGGTTGCCCGAATGGTTGCGCGCGCCCGCGGCTTGCCGAGATCGGGCTCGTCGGCAAGAGCTTGGGTCGATATATCCTCTACCTGGGCGGCGGGTTCGCCGGTGAGCGTCTGAACACGGCCTACCGCGAGAACCTATCGCTAGAGGAGGTGATCGCGGCTTTGACACCGCTTCTCGCCGACTATGCCGTCCGCAGGGAGCCTTCCGAGCGCTTCGGCGACTTCGTGATCCGGGCGGGCTACCTCACGGCGCCCGATCTTTCCGGAAACCCATCCACGACACAGGAGATGCCTCTATGACACTGCGCATCGGCGATATCGCCCCCGACTTCGTTCAGGAGTCCACACTAGGACCGCTCGCGTTCCACGCCTGGCTTGGCGACGACTGGGGTCTGCTCTTCTCGCACCCGGCCGACTTCACGCCCGTGTGCACTACCGAGCTTGGCGAGACCGCACGGCTCGCGCCCGAGTTCGCGCGTCGTGGCGTCAAGGTGGCGGCCTTGTCCGTGGATCCCGTCCACTCCCATAAAGACTGGGTACGCGACATCAATGACACGCAGAGCGTGCGGGTGATGTTTCCTATCATCGCCGATGCCGACCGCAAGGTCGCCACGCTCTATGACATGATCCACCCGAACGCGAGCGCGAGCTTCACCGTGCGCTCGGTGTTTTTCATCGATCCGAACAAGAAGATCCGTGCGACGATTACCTATCCCGCGAGCACCGGGCGCAACTTCGCCGAGATCCTGCGGGTCATCGACTCGTTGCAGCTCACAGACGAGCATCCGGTGGCGACCCCGGTCAACTGGAAAAACGGCGACGACTGCGTCATCGTGCCTTCCTTGAAGGACCCTGCGGCCTTGCGCCAGGCCTTCCCCGAGGGTTATCGCGAACTGCGCCCCTACCTGCGCGTGACTCCGCAGCCGAAGGTATGAGACGGTAGAGCCTTCGAGGGTGGGCGCGCAGGCCCGCGTGTCCGCGCTCAGAGATGGGCGTGGCCTTGAAGGTATGGATGCGGCGCGCCGGATGAACGCGCCACGGGGCCCAGGGCCCTTTGGTTGCGCCACGGATGGCGCGGCGTTCTCACTGGTGCGAGGAGTGGGGGCGCGGCGGGAAGCGGGTCGCGAGAACGCGCGTGGCGGCGAGCACCGCGAGCAGACCACCCAAGGCCAGGAGGTCTCGCCAGTTCAATTGGTTGGCGTAGAGCCCCACGAACACCTCGCGCAGCACGAACACGAAGCCCACCTCGGCCAGCACATGGAGGCGGATGCGGTGAAACTCCAAATAATCCGAGAAACTGCGAAAGAGTTCTATGAGAATGAATACGGACAGCACATCCGAGACGAGATGCTGGCCCGTCTCCTTGATGAGATCATGGGCGGCGATCGTGCTCATGTGGCCCACGGATTCATAGAGCAGTTTGATGGCGGTCATGTAGTCGAAGACGAGACCGCCGATGGCGCCGAGCAAGGTGGCCAGCATAATGAAGATCAGGGTCATGACCATGCCATCCAGTATCCGTCCCTGGACGCGTATGACGCGCAGCCCCTTGGACAGGGGCAGGGTGGTCTGGGCGGCTTCCGTCGACTTTCGTTCTTCCGTCATGAGTGGCTGTAAACCTGGTGTTGCGATTCTTGTTTTTGTCGTCCCGCCGCGCCCTTTAAACGAGCACGGCCCTTTATCGGAGTTTAGCATGTTCCCGAGGCCACGCCGCGCTTCGCCCCACGCCTCCAAGGCGGTCCCCGTGCAAGCCTCACCTGATCGCGTAAGGCGTCTTGGCCTGGATCAGGCCGCGCTTTATCGCTGCTCGATTTCGGTGTCCCCCGCCCCGCTGTTGCGGCCCTTTCCTTGGGTGGGCCACCCAGACCTGACCCTAGGGTGCCCCTCGAATGTGATAGGCAAGTGACATCGGTCGCCCGCCGCAGACCTTACGTTCGAGCACGGCTCTTCTGGCGGCGGCAGTGATCCGTTACACTCGTCTCCCATGAGCCTCTTATTCTGGCGAGCGCCCCGCATCCCGGTCTTGTCGCTGCGCGGCATCATCGCGGCGAAGCCCTACGCCATCAGTCTCGCCGCCTATCGAGAGTCGATCGAGAGGGCGGTCGCCATGGCGCGGGCCCGCAAACGCCTCATCCTCTCCATAGAGAGCCCTGGCGGCTCCCCGGTCCAGTCGGATCTCGTGGCAAGCTTCATCCGCGAGCGTGCGCAGGAGCACGACATCAAGGTACTGGCGGTGATCGGGGATGTCGGGGCCTCCGGCGGCTATTGGATCGCATGTGCCGCCGATGAGATCTACGCGAACCGCATGAGTATTGTAGGTTCGATCGGCGTCATTGGCGGTGGCTTCGGCTTCGCGGAATTCATTGCCCGCCACGGCATCGAGCGGCGTATCTATACGGCGGGGGAGCATAAGTCGCGGCTCGATCCCTTCCGCCCCGAGCAGGCCGACGACATCCTCTTCACGAAAGAGCTCTTGACCGACATGCATACGGAGTTCAAGGACTGGGTGCGCAGCCGTCGTGGCAGCCGCTTGGGCCCCGAACCGCAGGTGTTCGATGGCTCCTATATGCTGGGCAGCAAGGGCAAGACCCTGGGTCTCATAGACGGCTTCGCGAGCGTCGATTCGCTGGTGCGTGAGATCGGGGGCAAGCGCGCGAAGACCGTCATGCTAGGGCCCAAGCGCCCGCGGGGTCTCATGCGTTTCATGGGCCAGAGCGCCCTGGAGGCCGCCTTCGATGTCGCGGAGGATCGCCTCGCCCATCCGCGTCTGCGCCTCTAGAGTCTCGCCTCCATGCAGCACGTGATCGCCGCGTGATCCCTCTCCAGGATTAAGAGAGATAAATGCCCTCTCGGGCCCCATGCGTTGAAGTGCCCCGTGAGGCTCGCGGCCCATGGAGGACCTGACGGAAAGCGGCAAGGTGCCTCTCATCGTCAGGCTCAACCATAGGGGTGACGTTTTACGTCACCCCCTGGCCCACCCGATTCAGGAGATCCTTAAGTACCGCCTATCGGTCCAGCGCTACGCCTCGTTCCGAAGCCCCGTCGGCACGCCTTCGCCTCATCAATGACTTACAGGATTCGTGCCAACAAGCGCCCGACAAGCGGCCGTGACTGGTATGGATCATGCACTATCCTTCACTGCGTACACCGTTCATCGTGAACCGGTGCTATTGAGGTGAGAGGAGTTATGGCCATGCGTAAAAAGAACCCGGTAGTGGCCGGTATCCAAGCCGGCTTTACCTTGATCGAGTTGATGGTCGTGATCGCGATCATCGGTATCTTGGCGGCCATCGCCATTCCCCAATACGAGAAGTACATCGTGACGTCCAAGGCCCAGGACGTGGCCCAGAACTTCCATTCAGCGATCACAGCCACCACGAGCGCAGTAGCGGCGGCGCAGGCAGGGCAAAGTACCTTAATCGCCGTCGCGAGCCCGGCAACCGCTATTACTGCTGGTAACGACACGCCTGTGCTAAGCAATACGGCTCAGAATCCCGCAGTTAAGGGGTACGCCTTCCTCGGAAGTGGAACTGCGGGCGGCTCCACTACCGCCATAACGACGCTCGCGTGCGGCGAGGTCGGCGTGGCGGGCGATCTTTCGACCGCGACGACCGCAACATCCGGCGCTTACGCGGTTCCCGGCATGACCAAACCGGTATACATTACAGTCGGTACAACGTGCGGTAATACGACGCTCGAGCAAGATATCGTTTCTGCGATAACGAATGATGGTTCTACCGCAGTTACGGCAGTGTCGCCAAACACCCAAGCGTGCGCGGTAGGCAGCTATTGCCAGACTTTGGTCGGGCCCAACGGTACTGTTAGCCCTTAATATTCAGTTCATAGTCATTCTGTCTGGAGGGCGCGAGGTTTGCGCCCTCTTTTCTTTCTGGTCTCTCGGCCCCGTCAAGGTTTTGCGTGGCCGTCCACGACCTCCGGTCCTTCGAACCCGCTTTTCTTGAGATCGGTTTTCATCCGCTCGGCCAAGGCCTTGATGTTCAGGACCTTCTCGCGTTCTTCCGCGTTGGCGTCGGCGTCTGATCGCGTCTTTAGTTCGCCCTCGCATAAATTTGCAATCCAGTAGGCCGCGAAGCCGAAAACAGCGAATTCCGAACCGACATGCAGGCCGTAGTCTGCCTCCAGGATCTCGCCCATGCGCGTGTAGGCATTATAAAGCGCGTTCGTGACCGACATGTAGAGATCGAAGACTGAGATGAACCGGCTCGGGACTCCTGAGACATGCCCACCACGCGAATATTGCATCAGCCAAGAATAGGCCACGGTCACTGTAAGGACATCGCTTGCAGAGAGGTGGGTATGGAGAACTGCCGCATGCGTGCGATACATCAGACTCAAATCGTCTGTTACGGGCGGCAACTGTCCCCACTGAATAAAGGTCGGCGCCGATATTACCGAACCGCCAATACGGTTGGCGCCCACCAGGAGTTCAGTACGGACAGCCGCAAGTGCTTCGACTATAAGCTTCTGCTCCTCCCTTCGGGCGCGGCGCTCTGCGACAAGAGCTGTTACGGCGGCGCCCACAACAGTTCCAACGAGGGGGCCGACCATCACATGCCACCAGCTGCCCATCACGCTATCCCCAATAGGTTGCGGAAGCTCAACGCCAATAGGCGCCGGCCCGCGTCGTTTATTGCGACCATGCCGAAAGTTCGCGCCCTCCTTTTATTCCCTGCCGATCGCGGCCTAAAGGGTGGGGGTGCCCGAGGCTTCCGATCGGCGCCTTTTTCGGCCTCAGCGTTCTTCTCGAAGGCGGATTTTAAAGGAATCAACTAGGACGTTCATGTGGGCGGTTTCCGCATGGTCTCCGTATTTGCCGTTATAACCCCCCCAGGTCGCCCTATTTCCTATCGCGCGCAATCGCCGTCCCGTCCCCGCAAGAAGAAGGACTTGCCGTTTCGATGATGGTAGGCGTCAGTCGCCCGTCATCGAGTATCTCGATGAAACGCATAAAGGATCAGTAAACCACGAAGTTGACGTTCCCTCGGCCCCCGCGCACAGAGCGGCTCGGCGCGTGACATCTGCGGGCCCCCTCGACGACATTGGACGCTAGGCAAAAGGTCGCGGCTCGGGGAGTCCGGTGGGCGCCTATCTCTGTATCGGCTTGCGATCACGGGCTTACGCGGCGGGCCTTTTTTGTCATGTGCATATGCCAGATACGTCAAGAATATGCGCATCCGCCTCGGCCACATACGCGCTGGAATCCCCAGGATGACCCGAGGGCGCCATCTATGTCTATGTATTCCCGAGGATTATTCTTTACTGGCGCGACCATTCAATCTTCTCGCATGAATCATGCAAGGACATGCCCACAAAGAAAGCCGGTCCCTGTGAACCGGCATGCTCGAAGGGTGGGGATCTATGGCTTTTGGGGACGGCAATCCGCGAAGGGGCGGGTGGGGTGCGGGTTTTACTCTGATCGAGATGATGGTCGTGATTGCGATCATAAGCGTTCTGGCGGTGATCGCGATCCCTCAGTACGAAAGCTATGCGTCGGTGGCCAGGGCCCAGGATATCGCCGAGAATTTCCACGCCGCGATCAATGCGGCGGCCGATGCGATCTCGGCCGCTCAGGCCGGACAATCGACCCTCATCGCGACGGGAAACATTCAGGGGACGCCGCCCGCAGCTCCTGCATCGGGGTCCGCAACCCCCGTCTTGAACGACGGTTTGCCCGATCTCGCCGCCTATGCGACCCCGGGCGGCGCTTCGCCGACCACTTTCGCCTACATAGGGTCGAGCGGGACGACGTTTGCCGCGCCGTCCTATTGCGGTGAAGTGGATGTCGTGGGGGAGGGGCCCAAGGCACCGCAGACAACCGGGGGCGCCTGGATCAATCCCGGCATCACCCGCTCCATCTATGTGAGCGTGGGGGTGGGTAGCACATGCGGGGCCGATGCCGCTTTGGGCCGGGATATCGTGAACGACGTCATCGCAAACGGCTCGAGCGCGCCGCTGCCGATGACGGATGGTGCGGGACACACTGTGAGCGCCTGCCTACCCACGGCGGCGGCCTGCTATGCCGAGGTGGGCTCCAATGGGGCTGTAACGCCCTGACTGAAAGGGTCTTTCGCGGCGCCGTTTATGGCGTGACGCGGACGCCCCTCGGCTTCCTCCATGCCTGATGCCGGATGGCGTGATAGGCGTTTCGGTCCGGCGGACCGTCGCCTGGCGGCACTTTCTCCCTTTGCCTGTCCCGATCGTGGTGCTTGCGTTCGCCTGGGGGTCGTGGCGGCGGGCATTGCGTTGGGTATTGCATGGCCATCGATCGCGATTCACGGGTATAGGGGTTTCCCCGGATTGCGCCTATCACGAGGCATTTCATAGCATGCGACCTTTCGGGGCGATCTGATGCCCCGTCCCGTCTACAAGAGCTCTTGTGATAGAATACGAGGAGATATCGCCGTGGGTGCGAACATGTTGGACACCTACACGCTCGTCAAGCGCCTAACCCAAGCCGGCGTCCCCGAGGCACAGGCGGAGGCGCACATGGCCGTGTTCCTGGACATATCGGAACGGGGCTTTGCCACCAAGGGCGATATCGGGGAGCTTAAGGGTGATATCGCGGGGCTGGGGAAGCGAATTGATAATCTCGCGACCCACGTGAGCGGCATGGAGATGCGTCTGATGATTCGGTTGGGTGGGCTCATCGTGACGCTGATGTCCGTGGGCTTTGGGGTCCTAGAGTTCACGCACGCGCATTGATCCCGTCGGCAAGGTCGGGCGAGGGGTGAGTGGGGCTCGGATGCCGCCCTTATAAAGCATCTTCTTGCCCGCTTTCTCAGCCAGGCACAGGCGCGCGGCCGGATTCTTGCGCTTGGGCGCCGTATCTCCGTATGACGCCCGCCACTTGAGGCATGGCTATCCGTGCCCCCGGGC
>JAJYRD010000039.1:20636-30700 GCA_021794275.1 Pseudomonadota bacterium
CCTTATAAAGCATCTTCTTGCCCGCTTTCTCAGCCAGGCACAGGCGCGCGGCCGGATTCTTGCGCTTGGGCGCCGTATCTCCGTATGACGCCCGCCACTTGAGGCATGGCTATCCGTGCCCCCGGGCTTATCCGTGGCTACGTCCGTTGCGGCATGGCCCCGCACGACGACGCCTGGGGCCTGAGTGGCGAAGGATGGGCCCGGGCATGGCGGTTCGCTCTATTGATGGCAGCCGAAGATCGTCCACTCTTGGCGGCCATCAACTGCCCAGCCCTGGCCCCGCTCCACGCCTTTCGCGGTCACCGGTGCATGGTTGAGGCCGTGCCCGCCTTAGGTCGGCAGCGTGAACAGATAATCCTGAGTAAATAAATCAACAACTCTTGACCGGGGTCAATTCGCCAAACATTAGCGGTTTCTCATAATGCCCGCCGTATCCCGGTTGCCATGCCCCGGGATCCTGGAACCCACTTCCAAGGAGGCATCATGAGCAGTTCGCAGACGCTTTCGGGACCGGGAGACGACGGGACCCACGATGTCGTCATCCGCAATCTCAAAATCGCCCTCTTGCTGACGCTCGTCGTCACAGTCGGCATTCTCATCTACGGGACCTTCATCACCTACAGCAAGACTCCGCCTCTGCCCGGACGCTTCACCGATCCGCAGGGTCAGGTCCTCATGACGGGCCCTGGGGTCGTGGCCGGCAAGGCTGCGTTCCAGGAGGCCGACCTCATGGATTACGGCAGCATCTACGGGATGGGGTCGTATTTCGGGGAGGACTACACGGCGCAGTTCCTGCACGCGCTTGGACGCCACACCGAGCAGGCGCTCGCCCAAGCGCGCTATGGTAAGGGTCTGCGGGCACTCACACCGGGGCAACGGTACACCGTACGCGCGACGATGCGCGAGGAGCTTCAGGGCATCCCGCTACGGCATACCTTGGTCGTATTGCCGCAGGCCTTGAGTAATGCCCTGCGCCAGGTGCGTGCCCAGGCGGTCACTGAGCTCCTGCATAATCATTTCGCCCATGGCTGGACGCGCCCTGGTGGGTTCGATCACGCCAAGGCCCGGCGTCTCGCAAACTTCCTGATCTATAGCGCCATGACCACGATCGCGCGCCGTCCTGGGCGCACGTTCTCCTACACCAACAACTGGCCCTACGCGCCGACCGAGGGCAATACCCCGACGACCCCGACCTTCATCTGGACCTGGGTCTCGTTCGCCTGGGTGATGTTCGCGACCGGGGCCGTCATCTATCTCTTCTACCGTTACATCCACAAAGAGGACCAGTCACCGCGCGAGGTCCTGATCAAGGGCTTTCCGCCGCTCACCGAGAGCCAGCGCAAGACGGGTAAGTATTTCGTGACGGTGGCGGGCCTGTTTCTTGCGCAGATCGCGGCCGGCACGCTCATGGCTCACGACTACGCCGAGCGCGCGAACTTCTACGGCCTCTCGCTCAACGAGGTGCTGCCGTTCGCCTTCCTGCGTAGCGCCCATATCCAGTTGCCCATCCTGTGGATCGGTCTTGCCTGGATAGGGGCCGGGCTTTTCATCGCCCCGCTCATAGGCGGCGGGGAGCCAAAGGGGCAGGGGCGGCTCGTGGATCTCCTGTATGTCGCCACCGTCGCCATCGTCGTGGGCGGACTCTTCGGCGACTATGCTGGCATCAAGGGCTGGTTCACCCACGGCTCCTGGTTCTGGTTCGGTAACCAGGGTCTGTCGTATCTGGAGCTTGGTCGCGCCTATCAGATGGGACTCTTCGCGGGGCTTTCCTTCTGGAGTGTGCTCGTGGGACGCGCCATGTGGCCGGCCTTGAAGGCGCGCAAAGGGTTTCTGAGCGTCGAGCACATTCTTTTCTACAGTACCGTCAATATCGCGTTGCTCTATGTCTTTGGGATGATCCCGGTCACGTCGATCGCAAGCTCCTTCACTATCACCGACTTCTGGCGCTGGTGGGTCGTGCATCTGTGGGTCGAGCAGGCCTTCGAACTCTTCGTGGTGGCGGTGACCGGCTACTTCCTGATGGGTTTGGGGCTCGTCTCGCGCCGCACCACGCTGATTGCGATCCTGTTCGAGACCATCCTCGTGTTTCTCGGAGGGGACGACGGTATTGGCCACCACATGTACTGGGTGGGCGATCCAGGGATGTGGTTGTCGGTCGGCAGCCTCTTTTCCTACATCGAGGTCCTGCCCCTGGTGCTGCTCGTGATCGAGGCCCTGATCCAACAGCGGGACCTCATACGCTCGCAAAAGGATTTCCCGCATGCGCTTGCCTATAAGTACGTCATAGGCTCGGCGTTCTGGAATTTCGTGGGCGCCGGCGTTTTCGGGGGAGGGCTCATCAATGCCCCGCTCGTCAATTACTACGAGCACGGGACATTCCTGACGCTAGGCCACGCGCATACCGCCCTGTTCGGGGCCTTCGGGCTGATCGCCATTGGGCTCGTGTACTTTTCCCTGCGCTATATAAACGGCGAGGGTGAGTGGGACGAGGGCCTGGGGGTGACCGCCTTCTGGCTCTTCAATGCCGGCATGGTTTTATGGCTCACCTTGAACTTCTGGCCGATCGGCTTCAGACAGCTTGCCGCCGTCTACGAGCATGGTTATGCCTATGCCCGTAGCCTGCGGTTCTATGACACTACGACCACCTACCAATGGCTGCGCATGCCGGGCGACATCGTGTTCTCGGCAGGCGCCCTGCTGCTCGCAGTCGATATCGTCCGCAAGGTGAGGATTCTTTGGAGTCGTAAACCATCCGTAGCCGCCGGCGGTCGCCTGACCCCGGCACCGAGGAGGCCGCTATGAAAGCTTCATTGGGATTGGGTCTTGCCGGATTGACCGCCGTGACCGCGCTTTCGGTCGGCATGTCGATCGTGATACCGGCCCAGAATACACGCGCGGCGCGGGCCGAGACTTCGGCCGCCTGGAGCCTGGCGCGGTCGGCACTGATGCGCTCCGGGACCTCATGCGCGGGTCCGAAAGTCGCGTATGGTGGGCTCGTCGCGAAGGTCGGTGCGCAAGCAAGCCAGTGCGTCGCGCGCGTAACGATCCCGGAGGGCTCTTCGGTCCCGGCCCAGGTACGGGGCGCGCGTCTGGAAGCTACGGTCCGCGATGGTCGTATCCGTTGTAAAGCGCAAGGGGGACATGGCGCCGGAGTCTCCGACTTCCCGGCGGCCTGCCGTTACCGGCCGGCGGGAATGTTGTTGTAAGGCTGAAGCCCGCGATGCGCGAAGGGGCCTTCGGGCCCCTTCCTTTTGGGGCGGTTCGTAGTCGCGCGAAGGATCACACGGTCGGCCCCTCGAGATCGGCCGACGGCACGACGGTCCCTGCCTCCAAGGATGGGCATCCGGTTGCTCGGGTTTGCGTCCCCATTGTGTCCCCACATGCGGCCCCGGCCCTTTGCCACGGGCCTATGATGAGTCTCTCTGGGGTAAGGGGGCGCCATCACCCCTCGAGTCTCAACTGCGACTTGCCCCTTGCGAAGATTGCTGTCTATTAGTCAATATGAATGCATTGCATGCGTTTGTCTGGGGGTATGTTATGGCAATATTGACGATTCGCAGTGTGCCCGACGAGGTGCACCGGGCTTTGCGCGTGCAGGCGGCCCGCCATGGTTGCAGCACGGAAGCTTGGGTACGTGAGTTCTTGGTGCGCGCGGTAAAGCCAAAAGCGCGGGTTCGCATGGGGGATGCTCTTGCGGGGCTGGGCCGCAGGATCGGTCTCGTAGACGAGGACTTCGAGGCCTTCGAGTGGCCGCGAGACAGGGCGCCGGCCAAATCCCTCAATTTTGACTGATCGCCTCGGCTGAATGATCCTCCTCGATACCAACGTCGTTTTCGAGGCGATGAAGCCGCGCCCCTGTCCCGCTGTGCTGGCTTGGCTGAACGAGCAAGTTGCCGAGACGCTGTATTTGTCCATTGCGGTGGCACCCAAAAGGGCACAGGAGTTTCGTGTGCTGCCGCCAAAAACCCAACACGATCTTGGAAATCTCGCGGGGGAAGGGGTGTATGAGCTCGACAAGAAGCGCGCCTTTTCGGACAACGGTTCGGAGTACATCAACAAACGGGTCGCCGATCTCCTGGAAAAGCTCTTCATCGCCTTCACCCCGGAGGAAGACGCGTTACTGCGGTGTTTCAAAGCATGCGTCGCAAGTGGGTTGTTCGCGGAGGATGGTTTGGTGACTGAGGGGCTTCGGGGTCGGTACCGCTGGAACGAATTACGCCGTCTTTAACGGGGCGTCTGGCGGGGTGATTATCGCTGGCGTGCGGACGTTCGCAACACGCCACCGACACATTACTTATGTTTGTGTCCGCGATGGTTCATCCAGGCCAGTACCAGCCCGCCCACACCGATGAGAGTAACCCACCCTAGACCAATCCATAACTGCGTTGTGGTGATTGCGCTCATGATGTACGGTCTCCTAAGATCAAAACAGCGGCGTACTCAATCAGGGTAAAGCTTAATAGTGAGGCAGCCATGAGCCACCAATCATGACGCTCAAGACCAGCCGTATAGCCAAAAAAACCAAACTCAGCAACCGCGATAATCCGCAAGGTCTCGGCAACGAGTTTGGCTTGCTCACCATTGAGTCGCAAACGATACATTATAGGATATCCGCCCTTCTCGTTGTACTCAAGACTGGCTTGTGAGTCACGATTCCGTCAAAGTCGCGCCGCTAGCGCAGCGCCTCGATCACCGAATACCCTCGCGCTGGATCTCTTCACGGATGACGCGAGGTGGCGTGTCCTCGAAAGGTACGGCATCCGTTCCGTCATACCTACGCAAACCGGCTCATTACTGAGTCAATCTGCTGCTGACTTCCTGCTTCACAGAGGCCGGTTTCACCACCGTCTTGGGACGGCGGCCAGCGCCTTCCTCTCCACAGGCTGAGACCGTGGAACTCACGGCCATGTTCTTGAGGTTCATTGCTGCATTCACGTCGCGGTCATGAACCGCGCCGCAGGCCGGGCACGTCCATTCGCGCACGGACAGCGGCAGTGTTTCGAGCTTGTGTCCGCACGCCGAGCACGTCTTGCTGCTGGCAAAGAAGCGATCCGCCACGACGACCTGCCCGCCACGCATCGCGGCCTTGTACTCCAGCTGCCGCCGGAACTCGAAGAAGCCCCTGTCGGTAATGGCGCGGGCGAGATGCCTGTTCTTGACCAGGCCGCGCACGTTCAGGTCCTCGATGCCGGGTAGGGAACCGGCGCGTGAGGTCCGTCGTGAGCTTGTGCAGCGCGTCCGAGCGGATCGCGGCGATGCGGGCGTGCATCTTGGCCAGCCGGGTCTTCGCCTTGCAACGATTTGCCGATCCCTGGACCTTGCGCGACAGACTCTGGGAGAGCCTGCGCAGGCGATCCCGCAGCGCCTTGTGGGGCTTGGGGCCGGGGATGATTTCTCCCGTGGAGAGTGTTGCCAGCGCCGACACGCCCAGATCGACACCCTCGACACCCGCCGTGCCTTGGTTTTCGGCTTGGGGCAGGTGCGAACTGTCGGGCGTATCCACGGCGATACTGACACACCCGCGGTCAGCCACACGGGAGACCGTGGCCGACAGGATCTTGCCGGTACAGCGCAACGACTCCCGCATCCGCACCCAGCCAAGACTTGGGATGCGGAGGCGGGAACCTGCGACGCGGAACTGGTCGCAGGTGAGCGTGAAGCGGTCGTGGATGCCTTTCTTGCGGAACTTCGGGTATCTGGCCCGACCGGCGAAGAAGTTCGGGAACGCTTGCCCCAGCGGGATGATCGCCCTCTGCGGGGCGTTCTGGGTGACCTCCCGCATCCACGGGAACTGCGCGCGCTTTATGGCGTTCAACTGTCGCCGTAGTGCCGCCTGCGAGGGCTTAGGCAGGCTATTGTCGGCCTTCCAAGCCGCGTACTGCCGCTGCCATTCCGCCAAGGCCTAGTTATAGGCGAAGCGCGCCGTGCCCGCCGCGCGCGCGAAATAGCTCGCCTGCACGTTATTGGGATCGAGCGCGATCTTGTGGGCGACGATCATGCCTGGGCGTCCTCCACGGCCTTCTTCATGACCCCTTCCGGCCCCTGGATATCCCCCAGTGCCGAGGCTTGGGGCCAGGCGAGCGCCATTCTGGGCCATGCCTTAAGCCCGACACAACCCCGGGATTTTCCGGGAAGGAAGCTGCGCTTGACCTCATACGTCATCACTAATCATGCCAGAGAAGAGATGACCATCCGAGGTATAGTGGAATCGACGCTTGATGCCGTCATATGGAATCCTGGGCAAATCGTTTCCGTGAGGGATGGCTTGGTGGCCTATCAATCCGTAGTCTCTACGGATTCAGGGCGAGACGTGCTTGTTCGTGTCATTGCGACCCAAGGAGAGTCCCACCATTGCGGGTAGTAGCGGTCTACCAAACACGCAAGATCACGAAGTACTGGAGAACATCATGAAGGTACGCTACGACCCTGAAACCGATACCCTCACCCCGCGACTCAGCGACCAGCCTGTGAGCGAAAGCGATGAAGCCAAGCCTGGGGTAATCCTTGACTTCGACAAAGCCGGTAATGTCGTTGGCATAGAGATACTGAAAGCTTCCGCGGTAGGCGCTATGCCGCAGTCCATCGAGTATACCTACGGCGCCGCTTGAAATCTGGACGGCGAACGGATGCACGGCTCTGGCGGCACAACCCCGGCGAGCCCGCGCCGGGAAAGCGGGACATTCGCCTACCCTGGTCACACTTACCCGGCGCGCTGCATCTCTTCACGGATGACGCGGCGCAGCGTGTCCTCGAAGGGCACAGCATCACGCTTGATATGCTCACGCAACGCGTCGTTGATGAGTGTATGGTAGTTCCCGCCTCCGGCTGCGTTCACTTGCTTGCGAAACCATGCCAGGATGTCCTCATCCAAACGGATGGTGATGCGGGTCTTGGTAGGCGCCGCCGGAACCACGGCACCGCGGCGGGCGTTGTTGAAATCATAATGGTCTTTCATGGCTCACTCCTCGTACTGGCGGCGTTCGTAGGGCTCGGCCTTTCGGGCGGAGATGATGCCGATTACGTCCGGCTCGGGGTAGGCATATACCACTATCAACACCCGGCCTAGGCCATCGAGACCGCATGTGACAAAGCGCTGTTCGTCATGGTCGCGGTCTTCGGTGGTCAGCGCTTGCGGATCATCGAAAACGCCCACGGCATCCGCGAACTCAATCCCGTGCTTGCGAAGGTTGAGCACCTGTTTGCCTGTGTCCTATTCGTACCGCATAGCCTATTGTATGTACAATCCGTGTACTAGTCAGACCTGACGCCGGCGTCCGGTCACCTTCAAATACGCCCATGTGATCGCTCGCCGAGCGCTCGCGCTCAAGACTCGCGAGTGGGTGGTGGGCGCACGTGCCTGGGCGGAATCCGTCTGGGTGTCCACGATCAGCGACTTGGCAAGGGCGTTTTACGTCCAAGCCTTACGAGCCAATCCCACCTCGGGGAGGCGTGGACCGTCGAGTCGAGGGGATCCATGTACGCGAAGGGCTTGAGCAGTTTGCTTTCCAACTACCCATATCTCTTATCTCTGCGAATCTCCCCAGATTGGAGAGGATTGTAAGCATAGGTGAGGCCGCGAAGGCGCTGGGCGTGTCGATCACGACCCCGCACCGCTGGGAGGCATCGGGCAAGCGGGTCGCCAAACCCACAACGGGCGGCCATCGCCGCTCCGACCTCACCAAGATCAAGCCGGAGAGAGTCCGCGCCGAAGCCGATGCGCCCCACCCGGCCCCAGACCGCGTGTCCGGCCACGATCGGTAAGGACGATCGGCAGGCCGAAGCCGGTTTGGCGTTGTACTGCGCACGGCAAGGTGGGACGTTCACGGTCATCGCCGATCCGGGTCCGGGGAGGTCCATCACAAGAAAGGCCGGAGGCGCTTGCGGGATGAGGGGGTGGAAGGACGCATCGGGCGGCCGGCCCCTGATGCCCTCTCTTTCCCCGCAAACCCCTCTTCTCCCCGGAAAATCGCGGGGTTGTGGCGCGCTTAAGGCAGGGCCCGGAATGGCGATCGCGTGGCGTGAAAGAAGCGCTCCAGAAGACGAACGCCATCCTGGCCCGCGCCATTGCCGACAGGGGCTTTCATGAGTTTCGTCGGCAACGGGAGTACAAGGCCGCACGCCGCGGCGGCCCGGTGGTGGGGGCCGACCGCGGGTTTCCGAGCCGCAAGACCTGCTCGGTCTGCGGCGCGGTCCAGAAAGACATGCCGTTATCCATACGGCAATGGATGTGCCCGGATTGTGGTACAAGTCACGACCGGGATGGGAATGCGGCAAGAAACCTTGCCGCTTACGCCGTGAGTTCCACGGTGTCCGCCTGTGGAGAGGAAGGCTCTGGCCGCCGTCCCAAGACGGTGGTGAAACCGGCCTCGATGAAGCAGGAAGTCAGCGGCGGATTCGCTCAGCAATGAGCGGATTTGCATAGGTCTGACGGAACGGACGGTGCGTCGGCATACGCGGTCGGTCGCTCATAGCCTAAGGGATGTGTCGGATGAGGGCGCTTTGCCCTCAGCTGCGGCGCGGAGACGACGCCGGCAGGCGGGCGCGCATCATGTCACGCACGAGCTCGTGCACGAGCCCCGCGAAGGCCAGACCCCAGGCGATGAGGGCGATCGCAAGCAGGTAGGGCGTGATGGGTGCGAGGAGGGGCAGGTCGAGGGCCTGGGTCAAGCGCTTCGTGCAGGCGGTGTACATGCCGAGCGGGAACACCATGCCCCAGTACTGCGGGTTGTAGCGCAGCGGGAAGTGGCTGTACAGGTGGCGCCAGACGCCGAGGATGAGCAGCAGCGGGATCCACCAGGTCGCGGTCGCCCAGAAGTACAGGGTAAGTCCTTTCAGGAACGGCAGGATGGCGGTCAAAAGCGGCGAGCGTCCGGCATTCAAAACCAGGGTGGCGCCGGCGAGTGTCGTGATCGCGACCGCCCCCATGTTGATCCAGTAGGGGGGCGTGAGCTCGGCGGGCGTCAACCGGAAGAAAGTAAAGCGATACAGGATCAGGGGGATGATGGTCAAATACATCATGCACCCCACGAGATACATGATGAGCGCGAAGGTCGTGAGCGCCGTCGCGTAAGGGCCGGCCGTGGGCAGGAGCAGGGCGCTCAGGATCGCGATCGATTGCGAGCCCACGGTGGCGATGAGCCAGGCGCCGTTGATGCCGGTCTCGAGACCGGGCTTCACCCCGCGTAAGGTTGCGGCCGCAAAGAAGGCGTACACGACGATAAACCAGAGGACGACGCCCAGGCCCCAAAGGAACCAAGCCACGGCGGTGTCGTGGCCTATGGCCACGAATTGCGTGCCCAGGACGCAGGTGCCGGCAATGGATGTGAAGAACCCGGGGCCGCGGCCATGGTCGGTCAGGTCGGCGAACAGGAGTCGCGGGTAGCGGATCAGGCGCGTGGCCATGAGGGCCGAGACCACGAGATAGTTCACTATGTTCAGGTCGAATAGCGCCCGCGCGAGCAGTGGGACCCCGAGCAGTCCCGCGGCGAGCGATATGATGCCGGTGGCCATCACGAGCGCAAAGTAGCCTGGGAACAGGTCGCGTACGCCCTCGTCCAGGACTTGGCGGACGCCGGTGGGCGACGATGGGTCGAGGCGGGAGATCTCTTGTGCCATACCGTGTCTCCTGCTCGCTAACCGCCGACTGCCATCATGCGTACCGGGACCGGGCGGCCTTCGGGGGTAAATCCGTGTCCTCGAGGTTTGTCGCGCGCCACGTGGGTGTGTATGAGGGAGGAAAGTTCGTCCGGGGCAAGCCCCTGGTCGAGCGCTGCCCGCAGATCCAATCCCTCGCTTCGACCCAGGCAATAGACGAGGCGGCCACGCGATGTGAGACGCAGGCGGTTGCAGGTCTCGCAAAACGCCTGACTCAAGGGGCTTATGAATCCGATCTCTATGGTGCTTCCCTCCACGGCGTAGCGTCGTGCCGGTCCCGCATCGGGCGCGCTCGGGAGCGGGCGCAGTCTGTAGCGCTCGGCGATCATCGCCCGCGCGACCTCGGCCGCCACGAAGTCAAAGGCCACTGCGGCGGCCCCCGCGGCGCCGAGCGGCATGGTCTCTATGAA
>JAJYRD010000041.1 GCA_021794275.1 Pseudomonadota bacterium
CCGCCACTGCGTCCAGGAATGCCGGATCCGGCGCGAAGAGCAGCGCCTGCGCGCCCTCGTCGTGCTCGGCCTGCGCGAACAGGTCATAGGCGATCCACGTGGGGTCCGTGCGGCCATCGCAGACAATTGCGACCTCGGACGGCCCGGCGATCATGTCGATCGCGACCCTCCCATAGACCAGACGCTTGGCGGCCGCCACATAGGCGTTTCCGGGGCCCACGATCTTGTCGACGCGAGGCACGGTCGCGGTCCCGTAGGCAAGCGCCGCCACCGCCTGCGCGCCACCGGCAAGGAACACGCGGTCCACCCCGGCGACGTGCGCCGCGGCAAGCACGAGCGCTGACGGCTCGCCCGGGGCCGGCGCCATCATGATGAGTTCGGCCACACCCGCGATGCGCGCAGGGATGGCGTTCATCAGCACCGACGAAGGGTAAGCTGCCTTGCCGCCCGGCACATAAAGGCCCACCCGATCGAGTGGCGTCACCTTCTGGCCGAGTCGCGAGCCCAGGGCATCCTGCTGCATGTGCGGGCTCAGGACCTGATGCTCATGGAAGGCGCGGATGCGCGCGGCGGCCTCGGTCAAGGCCTCCTGCTCCGCACGTGGCAGCCCCTCGAAGGCCGCGCGCAGAAGGTGCGCCGGCACCTCCAAGTCGGCGGCCGAGCGGGCGACCCGCTTATCGAGGCGCTCGGTCCACATGAGGAGCGCCGCGTCCCCGCGCAGGCGGACATCTTCCACGATGTCGCGGGCCACCACCTCGGCCTTGCGCGAATCGTCCTCGCTGCGCTGAAGGAGCGCCTGAAACGCCGTGCCGAAATCTTCGTCCCTACTGCGTAGTCGCGCGATCCGGCTCATATCTTCCGCTCCCCCGCCAGAGAGGCGATCACGGGCCTCAGGGTCTCGTATTTCATCTTCATCGCCGCCCGGTTCGCCACGAGCCAAGCGCTTACGTCGAGGACGTGCTCCATCGCCTTCAGGCCGTTCGCGGCGAGCGTGCGCCCGCTGCTCACGAGATCCACGATGCGATCCGCGAGCCCCACGAGGGGCGCGAGCTCCATGGAGCCATACAGATGGATGATGTCGGCCTGGATACCCTGGGCGGCAAAGTAGCGCTCGGTGATCTTCACGTATTTGGTCGCGACCCGCAGGCGCGTCCAAGTGCGCAAGGCCCCACCCTCCGGGCCGTCGACAGGCGCCGCCACCATGAGCCTGCAGGTGGCGATCCCTAGATCGGCGAGTTCATAGAGCCCGTCACCGCCGTCCTCCAAGAGCACATCCTTGCCGGCGATGCCGAGATCGGCGGCCCCATAGCGTACATAGGTGGGCACATCGGCAGCGCGGATCACGACCAGTCGGACATCGGGGACGTTGGTGCCCACTATGAGCCGTCGGGTCTTGGCCAGATCCTCCTCGGGGACGATCCCGGCGCGTTCGAGCAAAGGGATGCTTTCCTCGAGGATGCGCCCCTTCGATAAGGCAAGCGTCACCATGTCAGGCCGTCTGCCGATTCGTCCAGTCGCCGAGCTGCGAACCCGGAATCCGCCGGATGCGCGCGCCGAGCTGGGCGAGCTTTTCCTCGATACACTCGTAGCCCCGATCGATATGATAAATGCGATCGATGAGCGTCTCGGAGCGCGCGACAAGGCCCGCGAGCACGAGGCTCGCCGACGCGCGCAGATCGGTCGCCATGACCGGCGCGCCATGCAAGGCTTTCACGCCACGCACCACGGCCATATTGCCTTCCATGCTGATATCCGCGCCCATCCTCTGAAGTTCGTGGACGTGCATGAAGCGGTTTTCGAAAACTGTCTCGACCACCGTGCCGGTCCCCGAGGCGATCGCGTTCAGCACCACGAACTGGGCCTGCATGTCGGTCGGAAAGGCTGGATAAGGCGCGGTGCGGAGGTTTACCGCCCGCAACTCGCGTCCCTCCATGGACAAGCGCACGAAGTCCGGGCCCACCTCAATGGCGGCCCCCGCCTCGCGCAGCTTGTCCAAGACTGCCTCAAGGAAGGCGGGCTTGGCGCAACGCAGCTTGACCGAACCACCGGTCATGGCCGCCGCCACCAAGTAGGTACCAGTCTCTATGCGGTCAGGGATGATATCGTGCTGGGCCCCGTGGAGTTCGTCCACCCCCTCTATGGTGAGGACCGCGCTGCCCGCGCCGCTCACACGGGCACCCATCCGATTCAGGCAGTCGGCGAGATCGATGATCTCGGGTTCGCGTGCAGCGTTCTCGATGACCGTGGTCCCCTCTGCCAACGTCGCCGCCATCAGCAGGTTTTCCGTGCCTGTCACCGACACCGCGTCCATGAAGATGCGGGCGCCCTTCAGGCGCTTGGTGCGGGCCCGGATATAACCGTCCTCAATCGTGATCTCCGCACCCATCGCCTGCAGGCCCTTGATGTGGAGATTGACGGGGCGCGAACCAATCGCACAGCCTCCCGGCATGGAGACCTCGGCCTCCCCGAAGCGCGCGAGAAGTGGACCTAGCACCAGGATCGAGGCGCGCATGGTGCGGACCAGATCATAAGGGGCGCGCAGCGTGTGGATGCCGGAGGCGTCGGCCTCGATGGTCATATGCTCATCGACCACAAGCCGCACACCCATGCGACCCAAAAGCTCCATGGTCGTCGTGATGTCCTGGAGGTGCGGGACATTGCCGATGCGCAGAGGCTCTTTGGTCAAAAGCGAGGCCACGAGCACGGGAAGAGCGGCGTTCTTGGCGCCCGAGATGCGAATCTCGCCGCGCAAGGGCACGCCCCCATTTACAATGAGCTTATCCACGGTCGCGCCGCCCCCTTTTTGATAAAAAATAAGGCCGCCGGCCGGGCGGCCTTATTTCGGTCTTCCGCAGGATCGCTCAACTCGCCGCGCCCGCCAGGAGCTTTTGCAATTCGCCCTTCTCGTAGAGCTCGGACATGATGTCGGAGCCCCCTATGAACTCGCCGCGGATATAAAGCTGCGGGATGGTCGGCCAATTCGAGTAACGCTTGATGCCGTCGCGGATCTCGGGATCGGCCAGCACATCGATGCCCTTGAACTGCGCCCCACAGGCCTTCAGGAGCTGCACCGATTTACCGGAAAAGCCACACTGGGGAAACTGGGGTGTACCCTTCATGAAAAGGACGATCTCGTTCTCCGTCACCTGCTGACGTATGCGTTCTTCAATGCTCATCTATTCGGTCTCCAAATAAGCGGTGCCCGTCTTCACGGCAGCTCCGTCTTGATCGACAAGGCGTGGATCTGCTCACGCATCCGATCGCCCAATGTACCGTACACGAGCTGATGCTGCTGAATCCGGCTCTTGCCCTGAAAGGCTTGCGAAACGACGATCGCTTCGAAATGATGACCGTCGCCGCTCACGCGCGCCTGCGCGCCCGGCAGCCCGGCCTCTATGAGGTCCTTGATCTGTTGTGGCGTAATCATGTTTGACACCGATCCCATCTAACCCTTAAGGATACCCGTCTCGGGGACCGCGGGAAAGGGTTAGTTCCGCAAACGGTAGCCCCGGCCGACCAACGCCATGGCCAGGGCAGAGACGCCGGCGCAGAACGCCGCCACGAGGGCGAGGCTCAGGACCGGTGAAACATCGGACGTGCCGAAGAAGCCGTAACGGAAACCGTCGATCATGTAGAGCAGCGGATTCAGCCGCGAAACCGTCTGCCAGAAGGGCGGCAGATCGCGCAGGGAATAGAAAACCCCGCTCAGAAACGAGAGCGGGACGACCACGAAGTTCTGAAAACCGGCGAGCTGATCGAAGCGCTCCGCCCAGATCCCGGCAACCACCCCCAGCGCGCCGAGCCCGGCGCTCCCGAGGAGGCCAAAAAGCAGGAGAAAGACCGGATGCCGGATCGGGAGCGACACGAAAAAGATCGCCGCCACATACACGCCGACCGCGACACAGAAGGCACGCACGATGGAGGCCCCCACGAACGCCAGGAAAAACTCGAAGGCCGACAGGGGCGACAGCAGGATAAAGATGAGATTGCCCGTGATCTTGGACTGGATCAGGCTCGACGAGCTATTGGCAAACGCGTTCTGGATCATGGACATCATCATGAGGCCCGGTATCAGAAAGGCCACATAGGAGACGCCGGGCAGGATGTCGGGGCGCCCCTTGAAGGTGCTCGCAAACACCAGGAGATAGAGGAGCGCGGTCACGACCGGCGCGAATATGGTCTGGAAGGCGACCTTGTAAAAGCGCAGTAACTCCTTGTAGAACAGGGTATTAAAGCCTTTCATGGCCGATCCCTTCATGGCCGTCTTCCACAGAGCGCCTGGACAGGCCCTGCGTGAAGACCGCCGGCCGCGCCCCCATGCGAGGCACGAGCGCTCAAGGCGGCCCTGATGCGATGCGTCGATCCCCGAAAAGGGCCTGATGTCTTGCCGGCGACTCTTGTCATGATCATCGGGAAGCGGTTGACGGCCGCCCTTGGGTCAACTCCAAGAAGACCTCTTCGAGGCTCGCCTGCTCGGTAGCGATGTCGGTCACGACATGGCCCGCCACGCGCAGAGACTCCAGGACCTCGGGGATGGAGTCGGTCCCCTGCTGCAGGGAAAACTCCAGGATATTGCCGGTCCGCTTGCGCAGTTTCGGCTCGAGGCGCGGCGGAACCGAGGGCGCGGGCTCCGCGGTCGTCACGCGCAGCGTCTTCGAGACCGCGCGGCGCAGCAAGGCCTCCTTGCTGTCAAGGGCGGCAATCCGCCCTTCCCGCATAATCGCGATACGTTCACACAAGGCCTCGGCCTCCTCGAGGTAATGCGTAGTCAGGATGATGGTGTGGCCCTCCTCGTGGAGCCGCCGCACAAATACCCAAAGAGACGCCCGCAGCTCGACATCGACCCCCGCGGTCGGCTCGTCGAGGATGACCACCTGCGGCCTATGCACGAGCGCCTGGGCGATCAAGACGCGCCGCTTCATACCCCCCGAGAGCGCGCGCATATTGGCGTCACCCTTGTCGGTCAGCGCGAGCGCGCGCAAAAGCTCCTCGCGCCAGGCCTTGTTGTCGCGCCCCCCAAGGCCGAAATAGCCGGCCTGGATCGCAAGCACCTCGCGCACCGAGAAAAACGGATCGAAGACGACCTCCTGGGGCACAACCCCAAGCGCCCGCCGCGCCTCCCGGTAATCGGCGATCACGTCGTGCCCACAGATCGCGGCACGCCCCTCGTCCGGGCGCGTGAGCCCGGCCAGAATATTGATAAGGGTGGATTTTCCGGCGCCATTGGGCCCGAGCAGACCGAAAAATTCCCCCGGCCGGACCTCGAGATCGACGCCGCGGACCGCATGCACCCGCGCAAAGTGCTTGTGCAGGCCCGCGACCTCGATGGCGGGGGCGCCGCGTGCCGCCTTCATACCCCCTCGGCCAAGAGCGCCTCGAGCCCGGTAACCCGGATCAGGGCCCGCAGCCGGTCGGGGGCGTCAGCTATGACAAGCCGAAAACCCGCCGCGCGGGCACGACGCCCCCATTCGACAAGCAAGGCCAGGGCCACCGAGTCGGCGCGCTCAAGGCCGCCAAGCTCGATGGTCGCGCGCCCGTTGGCAGGTACGATATCTGGCGACCAGAGCGCGGGGGGCATCGGCGTTCCGAAATCGACCGTACCCTCCAGGCGATAATACCCCGGCTCGCGCAAAACTAGCCGTGGCGTCAAGGAGGTGTGCCGTTCGCGTGCTTCATGTTGGCGATGAGGGCACTCAGGCCATGTTCGCGGATCTTGCGCCCGTAGACCGAGCGATAGTTCGTGACGAGGCTCACCCCGTCTATGGTGACGTCATAGACCTTCCAGCCGATCTTCTTGTGCACGAACATATAGTCGAGCGGAACGTTGGCGCTGCCGTTATTCTGCACGATCACGCTCTTCACCACGGCGTGCCGGCTATGGGGGTTGTGCCTGTAGGGCAGATACGAAATCCGCTGCCCGGAATAGCTCAATAGGGCGGTCGCGTAGGTACGCACCAGAAGGTCGCGGAACTGCGTCGTGAAGGCCGCGCGCTGCGCCGGCTTGGCCGTGCGCCAGTAGCGCGCCAGCACCCAGCGCGACATGCGGCGGAAGTCGAAATACGGCACGATGCGGTGGTCGACCATGGCGTATAAGGCCGCCCTGTCGTGTGCGTATTTGGCGTGCTTGGTCTCGATGAGGTGCAGTATCTGATTTGTCTTCTGCTCGACTATGATATTCGGCGGCGTCGACGGGGTGATCGCGGCCGCGACCCATGCAGGCATCAACAGCAAACCAAGCAACGCAAGCGTGCTTATATAACGTCTTTCTGATCTCATCCCATCCCTCTCCTCAGAATGCGCCCTAGCTATGGCCGGAGGAATGCCCGGCCTTGCTGTAGAGCAATTGGCTTATGATCTTTTCGAGGATAATCGCCGACTGCGTGATGCGAATCTTACCACCGTTCTTCAGGTCATGGCGGCTGCCGCCCGGGCTCAAGCTCACGAATTGCTCACCCAGGAGTCCGGCGGTCTGTATCGACGCGCTCGAGTCACGCGGGAAGCGGTACTTCTTCAGGATGTCGAGCGTCACGACGGCGCGATACGTGACCGGATCGACTGTTATGCGCGCCACCTGCCCTATGCGCACACCCGCGACCGTCACCGGTGCTTTGGGCTTCAGGCTCCCGATGTCATTGAAGTCGGCGGTGACCGCATAGGTCCCGCCGGCGCTCAGGACATGAATATTGCCGACCTTGAGCGCCAGCATGGCCAGGGCCAAGAGGCCCGCCACCACGAACAGGCCGACCGTGAACTCCATACCCTTCGCCTGCATATTCAAAGTCCTCGTAACATGAATGCCGTCATGATGAAATCCAGCGCCAGGATCGCGAGCGACGAACTCACCACGGTGCGTGTCGTGGCGCGGCTCACGCCCTCGGAGGTCGGTTTCGCATCGTAACCCTCGAAGACCGCGATCCAGCTTACGACAAAGCCGAACACAACGCTCTTCACAAGACCACCTATGATGTCGTTCGTCACGCTGACGCCACTTTGCATCTGCGACCAGAACACCCCGCCGTCCAGACCGAGATCGCCCACCGCGACCACATAGGCGCCGATAATGCCAACCGCGCTGAAGATCATGGCGAGCAAGGG
>JAJYRD010000010.1 GCA_021794275.1 Pseudomonadota bacterium
GGGTGGCCAGCATCTTGCGGATCACCGACTCCTTCCGTTCTTTGGCGTAGCGCATCATGGTTGTCGACTCTCTTTCTGCCCCCAAGGGTTTCATACAAGAGGCGACAGGTAGTCTGACAGCGGGGGCCTGATCTAGTGTCCAAGAATCGGGGTCCATTACTGTTTGCTCCGGCGCCTGCGAACCGGTCGGTGTCGAGTGCCGCCCCCTTCCGGAAACAGATCCTCGCCTGGCACGGTCAGGGGATCACCGCGAAGGCCATCCATTGGGCGCTGGTGCGCAAGGTCCGCTTCACCGGCAGCGTGCACACCATCTACCGCCTGCTCGATCGGATAGTGGACTTGCCTGTCGCCGCGCGCCAATCACTGCGCAGCTGTCGCCCTTACCAATGATTCCTGCATCCGCTGCGATTCTTTCTGCGCCTCAGCCAGAAGCCGATCCCAGGCGTCAGGCGGATGCCCGCTTTCCAGCATCTTGCGAAACACCCAGTAGGCGTCGTCGTTACTTTGGTAGGCACGTTTGGTGTCTTCGTCATTCACCCAGGCGTAGACAATCACCTTGCTCGGGGCGTGGTAGCGGAAGAATAGTCGGTACTGCTGGAAGAACTTGGCCCGAAACCAGTGTTTGTGATCGTCACCGAGCGTCGCGCCCTGGCGGTACTCCGATCGCGTCGGATCATGCGGAATGACATCGAACGCGAGCTTGATGATCGCGGCCAGTCGCTTACTGGCGTTCTTCTTCACATAACCGACTGGGTCTTTTTGCCTAAGGGTCTCGACCTGCCGCGCCAGCGCTTCGATCTGCACCAGGAACAGTGGATGAGCAAAGACCGTCCAGCCATGAATGACCAGGGGCTCGGGCTTCCCTGCGCTCATTCATCGTCTGCCGACAGCGCGGCATCGAGATCGAGATCGACGCCGCCGACCAGCGACTGGAGGCGTTGGACGAGGCCGGCATCCACAACTTGCAGCCGCTCGGGATGGCGCGTGATGTCGGCGACCAGAAAGCCGAGGAACTGACCGAGCACCGGGTCGTCACCGCCGGATGCTTCGACGCGCGTCAGCACCACCTCTCCGCTGGGGCGAACGGTGTAGTGAATCTTGTCGCGCTTGCCCAGCTTGAGGGCACGACGCACGATTTCCGGCACCGTGGTCTGGTAGCGATCGGTGAGTGTGGATTCGACTTCGAGGGTCGCGGCCATGGCAGTCTCCTGCGGATCTGGGTTGACGCTTGAATGGTAATGCACGCGCATTGCCATGTCAATGCGCGTGCATTACCTGCCGATGGACACAGCCGCGGAGCGCTATGAGGTGAAGATAGGGTTCATCGCCCCGCTCATCGATCGGCGCCCGGAAACTCGGGTACAACATCACGGTCGTGCCGCCCGGTAAGCGCGCATTTTCGCAACATAACCATCACGCGAACAAAGAGATGTTCTTCGTGCTGCAAGGTACCGGGGAACTTCGCGTCGGCGCGAATACTTGGCCTCTCCGCGCCGACGCCGTGATCGCGCGCCCCCAGGCGGCAAAGAAACGGTGCACCAGATCGCCAATACCGGCGTCGAGGAATTGCGGTACTTGGCCGTGAGCACGAAACTGTCGCCGGAACTTGTCGAGTATCCGGACTCCGGCGAGTTCGGCGTGCTGGCCGAGCTGCCCGCAAGCGCCGAAGGCAGACCGCAACGCTTCATATTCATCGGGCGCGAAAGCCAGTGCCTCAACTATTGGGACGGCGAGTGACGAACGAGCGGTCTTTGGGCGCCTGCTGAGGCAACTGGGCGGCGACGGCACCGCCAATCGGTCGTCGCAAGGGCCGCAAGCACGATACAAGACGACGGGCCCGCGATTCTATCGCCGCCATCGCGGCGTATCGAGTCGGCGAAGATCGCCCGCGCCGGCGCGCGCCTGACGTGCGATGTGGGCCCTGCCGAAGACCGCGCGCGGCATGGACTCGTCGCGGCGCCCGAGACCTGGTCTGCCACGGGCAATCGGGACAACGCCGGTGCTGGGCGCACGACCTCCGATCGAGCGCCTTCGCGACCGCTTCAGAGACTCCGCACTTGGGTGGCGGGCGACACGCGCTTCAATATCTGGGCGACCGCGGTCCGCACGGCACTATCCCTGAACCCCGCATCGCGGAACACCACACGCAAGGGTCGGCGCTTCACGAGCTCCTCCGCAAAGCCCTCATCGACACCACCGTCGGCGCCGAAGCACGCCGCAAGCGCGCCGTTACCGACAAAGAACACCTCTTGACCGCCCATGGTCTCGCAGGCGATGGGTGAAGCCGGATCGACACCCCAATCCAGCATCACCTGGAACAGGAGGTCTTCCGGCGTGCGGTCAGGCTTTATGGTGTCCAGAAGCGAAGCCGGGTGCGCCTCGTCCAGCGCATGGGGTGTGCAATAGACATCGGCCATGTTGGACGTATCGACCTTCAATACCCGAAATCCCTCATCCAGGGGCGTCCCACGGGAGGCCAGGACATCGGCATGGTCTTTCAGTATCTTGGCCCCCGCGCGACGCAGCCGTTCCTTGCCGATTTCGGCGATGTTCCTGTAGCCCGCATGGAAGGCGGCGGAGTTTTTTCCACAGGGCTCCGGCCATTGCACCATGATGAAGCGCCGATCCGCGCCATCTTCGGCATTCAGTTGCAGCAGTGCGTGCGCGGTCGTGGATGCGCCTGCGAAGAAATCCAGAACGATACCCTCATTGCCGCATACCGCCTGGATCAACCGCTTGGCCACGGTAACGGGCTTTGGGTTGTCGAATGGGACACCAAGCCCGGCGAGAAGCGCGTCATCGCTTCCTGCAAAGTACAAGAGCGAAGGTACATTCTCCAGGAGATTGTCCTTGAGCCGATATTTACGGGTCGGCTGGACCGTCTCGTCGGCGCCGAACAGTATTTGCCCGGACCTCAGGAGCTCCTGCATGGTCGACGGGGGATTTCGCCAGCCGCGCCCGGGTACGGGACAGGGCTTTCCGGTAACGGGGTGAATGAGGGGCTGGAAATACTCGTCCGGAGCCCTCTTCTTGTTGGGCCAGGCCATCGATACACGGCGAAAGACGTCGCCGTTTTCGTCGATTTGGTTGTAGGCCTTCTCACCCCCCGTCAGATCCTGCTGCTTGACCCAATTCCGGTATTCCTTTCTTGCGCGCTCAGTCACGCCGCCCGCCCGCGTCACGATCTGCCGGGCGCGCGCGAGCATCCTGTCGGCGTTCTCCTTGGGACGCTTCAATTCGCACGCCCGCTTGAACGCTTCCCGGTCCTTACAGTAAAGGCATATGAGCTCGTGTTGCTGCGCCACCCCCACGGCATCGCCCTTGGGATTTCTCTTGTCCCAGACAATCGTGCCCAGATTGTTGGCTTCACCGAATATTTCCGCGAGGAGCTTTTCCAGGTTCGGATATTCGTTCTCGTCGATATGCACGACGATGACACCGTCAGCTCGCAAGAGATGGCGCGACACCTTAAGCCTGGAGAACATCATCGACAGCCAATGGGAGTGGAGACGACCGCTTGCCTCGGCGTCCGTTACCGGCCGGTCGCCCAGGTCATCTCCGCGACAGGAGCGCGCAAGGAAGGCATCGACGCGTTCGGCGAAGTCATCGGCGTAGACGAAGTCGCTTCCGGTGTTATAGGGGGGGTCGATATAGATCATCTTGACCTGGCCCCGGTAGGGTCCCTGGAGGAGCTTCAGCGCATCCAGATTGTCGGCTTCAATGAAGAGATTCTTTGTGGTGTCGAAATCGACGCTCTCTTCGCGGCACGGCCGCAGCGCCTTGGTGATCGGTGTATGGGCGGCAAGCAAGGCCTCGCGCTTGCCCGGCCAGTCCAGCTGGTAGCGCTCTTGTGACCCCTCGATGATCGACCCCGAAAGCTCCTGGCGCAGCCGATCGAAGTCCACGGCAAACCGCACCGTTCCATCGTCACCACGGCCTTCCGTCACGCAACCGGGGAAGAGCTCGCCCAGGCGCGCAATGGCGTCCTGGGTAAGTCCGGGGGAATGCATCATGAGTTTTTCCACGGTCGATCCCTCGCGCGGCCTGCCGACTGCGCCCGGACGGTGCCGGCCCACGGGAAGCCTCGTTCCGGCCGGATCCGGCCGGAACATCCTCCTGGAGCACCCGGCCCGCGCCTCCGCCACCCCGCCCTCATGGGGGTCGCCATCGCCGCCACCGCCCGCGCTGTCAACGGCTTCACATCGCGGAGATGTCCGGGGCCCTTCGAGGGGGGTCGGCGCGCGGCGGACATGGTGACACCCGTCCCCTACCCCTTCCCCCGACGAAGTCGGACCCTTGGCCGGAAAACGAGGGCCCCCGGGCGCGCGCAATGCCAGGCCCCCGCCTCGTGATGGAAGATCGACGGGGATCGCTGCGCCCCGACGGCATCCCGTGCCGGCCTATGCCCGGGGCGTGTCCTTGCCTCGGAGATGATGCATACTAGAAACGCGGCTTGTGGCGCGAGACGTGATAGCGCTCGATACCGTTCGTGATCTCGGCGCCCACGGACTCGCCGTCCACCCAACCATCGATCTTCACCCACTTACCGGCCTCGAGATCCTTATAGTGCGCAAAGAAATGGCTGATCTGATCGAGCAGATAGCCCGGTATGTCCTTCAGGGACTGATAGTGGCGATAGGACACGCACAGCTTGTCCGCCGGTACCGCGAGGATCTTCATGTCGAGACCTTTCTCGTCGGTCATCTTCAGCATGGCAACAGGGCGGCAGCTTATGACCGATCCGCTTATGAGCGGCGCGGGCGTCACGACTAGGACGTCCACCGGGTCACCATCGTCCGACAAGGTGTGAGGAACGTAGCCGTAGTTGCAGGGGTAATACATGGCGGTGTTCATGAAGCGGTCCACGAACATCGCCCCTGTATCCTTATCCATCTCGTACTTCACGGGCGGCCCGTTGGCCGGGATCTCAATAACGACATTGACGATCGCCGGGGCCTTATCACCCGGGCCCACTCGATCCAAATTCATCGCAGGACTCCTTGGAAAAATGCTTTTCAGTTGCGTGCCCCGCCGCGCCCCGGACACCGCCGGTAGGGGCTTCAGGTGGATTTGGCAGGATACACGATCGGCAGGATGTCCGTGAAGAAGTCCGCCTTGGCCCGATCACGCAGGCGTTGCGGGACGGAGGCCCGCACCTCGAGACTCATAGCGGTGAGTGAAATGTCCACGATCAAGACGAGGGGCGGGTCCCAACCGAATGGGGGCGCGGCCTCGTCGCCTTGGGGAGAATCGGAGGGCGGGATCGGTTCCTCGGGACGGGGCCGGAAATGGCGTCGTGCCACCTCATCAAGTTTGCGCGAGATATCCGCCGGATTGCCCGAGATCGCCACGTCGAAACGAAAGACGATGCGCGCCCAGTCGTCCGGCAGCGATCGTATGAGCCCCCCGGTTATCACCACCCCGTTGGGCACCCGGAACAACTGGCCATCGTCCAGACGCAGCTCAGAATAGAAGAGATTGATGTCCCGTACGACACCACGATAGCCCTGGGCCCGCAACTGATGCGGGTAGGTCTCCGGCATCATCGGGAACTGCCAGGCAACGATCTGAACATGGTCGCCGACATCGAAGGGCTTGAAGAGCGCCACCGCAAGGCCACCGAAGAAGTTCCCGAAGAACGACTGACCCGCGACGCCAAGCACCACCGAAAGCATCGTGCCGCCGACCAGGACGCCACTGAATGTCCCTCCGACGACCATAATAATAAGGAGCACGAGGCCTGCGTAGAGCAAAAGCCGGATGAGATAGATGCCGGTGACAGAATCCTGCCACGACAACTCGTAGCCGTGCCCCGAGCGCGCCATCTGCTCGAGCCGGGCGGTCCTGTGACGCGCCATGGCGTGCTCAATGCCGCGGATGACGCGCAGTCCGGCGAGCCCCACCACCAAGATCCGCAGAAGGCTTACCTCCTCGGGTGGAAGCTTATAATGCTGAGCGGCGAATCCGATACCAAACAAGAGCCCGACTGCAAGCGCGATCCATACCGCAGTCGTCCACGGGAGCGCACGCAGCAGACGGCGCAACTGCCATTTGTCGGGGGTGTGTCCATTGGTCATGCGCATTTATTATACAGCACCGACGATCCCGATAAAGTCCGACCCCAGCCGACCACCGGCGGAATTGACGGTTTCGGGTCGTTGCAGTAGGGTGACAGCCCACAGATGAGGATGACCTGTGACCGAAAACACACCCCTTCCCGACTTCGAAGCCGCATTGGCCGAACTTGAGCAGATCGTGCATCAAATGGAAAACGGCCAACAATCGCTGGAGGACGCGCTCTCCACATTTCAGCGCGGAATGGAGCTCTCGCGGCTGTGCGAGGCCGGCCTGAAGAACGCCGAACAGCGCGTGGAGCGACTCGTCTCCGAAAACGGGAGCTATCGCGTGGAGCCCCTCAAGGCCGGCGAACAGGGCGAGTGAACGCAGTGTCCCATGATCATTTGAAGCGCTATCGCGGGCGAGCAGAGGATGTGTTGGCGCGTGTCCTACCCTCCGCCCAGACCTCGCCTCCAGACCTTCACGAGGCCATGCGTTACGCCACCCTCGGGGGCGGCAAGAGGCTGCGGGCGTGCCTCGTTTATGCCACAGGCGAGGCCTTGGGCGCGCGCCTCGAGGCGCTCGACGCGCCCGCCGCCGCGGTCGAATTGATTCACGCCTACTCTCTTGTGCACGATGACCTGCCGTGCATGGATGACGACGACATGCGCCGCGGGCGCCCAAGCTGTCACAAGGCCTTTGGGGAAGCCACCGCCCTGCTTGCAGGCGACGCCTTGCAGACCCAGGCCTTCGTGGTCCTTGCCGGCGCGGAACCCGTGTCGCCGCACGCCCGCATCCGTATGGTCGAGGAACTAGCACGAGCGTCCGGATCACTCGGTATGGCCGGCGGCCAAGCGCTCGACCTCAAGGCCGGGCCTGAGGCCACAGTCGAGATTCTGGAAGAACGACATAGCCGCAAGACCGGCGCCCTTATCCACGCAGCGGTACGACTCGGAGCGTTGGCCGCGAACCTTGAGATCCCCGTGGCCCTCGATGACTACGGTCGTGACCTGGGGCTTGCCTTCCAGATCGCAGACGACCTGCTGGACGTAGAGGGCGTGGCGCTCGTAGTCGGCAAGACCATCGGCGCCGACGCGGCGGCCGGCAAGGCGACCTTCGCCTCGGTTCTCGGCATCGAGGAGGCACGCAGGCGGGCCCGCGCACTCCACGACAATGCCCTCGCCAGTCTCCGCTTTTTGGGAGATAATGGCGGGCTCCTTGCGACCATCGCGCAATACGCCGTCGAGCGAGATCACTGAGGTATGATGAAGACCGGGCAATCGCTGCTGTGCTCTATCGATTCTCCCGCAGACCTCAGACGGCTGCCCGAGACTGTCCTCCCACAACTTGCCGATGAGCTGCGCGAATTCCTTATCACGAGCGTGAGCCAGACCGGCGGCCATCTCGCGGCCGGGCTCGGGACCGTCGAGCTCACGATCGCATTACACTACGTGTTCGACACGCCGGAAGACCGTCTCGTATGGGATGTCGGCCACCAGACCTATCCCCACAAGATCCTGACCGGGCGTCGCGATCAGATGGGGACGCTGCGTAAGGCCGGCGGACTCGCCGGCTTTCCGAAACGAGCGGAAAGCCCCTACGACACCTTTGGCGTCGGGCACTCCAGCACCTCGATCAGCGCCGCACTCGGCATGGCAGTGGCCGCCAAAGAGGCGCAGAAGGCGCGCCAAGTCGTGGCGGTCATCGGCGACGGCGCACTTACCGCGGGCATGGCTTTCGAGGCACTGAACAACGCCGGCAGCATGGACGCCGATCTGCTCGTGGTCTTGAACGACAACGACATGTCCATATCACCCAACGTAGGCGCCCTCTCAAGCTATCTCGCCCGCATCCTGTCGGGGCGCGCCTACACGAGCGTGCGCAGCGGCAGCAAGACGGTCTTGAGTACCGTTCGTCCGGTGTTCCAGTTCGCCAAGCGGATCGAGGAGCATATGAAGGGCATCATCATGCCCGGCACCTTGTTCGAGGAACTCGGCTTCAACTACATAGGCCCGATCGACGGACACGACCTCGCGACCCTGATCCCGACACTCAGAAACATGCGCGACCTGAAGGGCCCGCGCTTCCTGCATGTCGTTACCCGCAAAGGTAAGGGCTACACGCCCGCAGAAGGCGACCCCTGCGTCTATCATGGGGTAACCCCCTTCGATCCGCGCACAGGCAAGATGGAGACCAAGGCCTCGGGCAAAACTTACACGCAGATATTCGGCGACTGGCTGTGCGATATGGCGGCCGAGGACTCGAAGCTGATCGGCATCACCCCGGCCATGCGGGAAGGCTCGGGGCTGGTCGCGTTCTCCGAACGCTTCCCAAGCCGCTACTTCGATGTGGGTATAGCCGAACAGCATGCCCTGACATTCGCGGCCGGGATGGCCTGCGAGGGCCTGAAACCCGTGGTCGCGATCTACTCGACCTTCCTGCAGCGCGGCTACGACCAGGTCATCCACGACATCAGCCTGCAAAACCTTCCTGTCATGCTGGCCGTGGACCGAGGCGGCTTGGTCGGGGCCGATGGGCCGACCCACGCGGGCAGCTTCGATCTGAGCTTCATGCGCTGCCTGCCGCACTTCGTCATCATGGCCCCGAGCGACGAGAACGAATGTCGGCAGATGCTCTACACGGCCTATCGGCACGACGGACCAACCGCAGTCCGCTACCCGCGCGGGACCGGACCTGGCGCGACCGTGGAACGCGTCATGACCTCGTTACCCATCGGTAAAGCCGAAGTCCGCCGGCAGGGCGCGCGCGTGGCGCTGCTCGCCTTCGGTCCACTCCTTGCCGCGGCCCTGACCGCCGGCGAGACCTTGAACGCTACGGTCGTTAACATGCGTTTTGTGAAGCCGCTGGACGAAGCGCTGCTTGTGCGGCTCGCTCGCTCCCATGAGCTCTTCGTCACGATCGAAGAAAATGCGGTGGCGGGAGGTGCCGGAAGCGGTGTGGGCGAGCTCGTGGGACAGCTGCAGCTACCCGTGCGGGTGCTGAACCTGGGCCTGCCGGATTGTTATTTGGAGCACGGCGCGCCCGCGCAGATGCTGGCGGACGTCGGGCTCGACGCCACCGGTATCGCCCGGCAAGTCCGCGACGTCCTTCCCGAGCTTGCTCGCACATCGGAATCGGCCTAGAATACCGATTCGTTGAGCAAATTACTCAGGATTAACATCCCGCTATGATCGTTGCGCCTCCCGGTGCGCGAGCCGACTGTATCGCCGATGTGCAAAACAGTGCCGACTCGCGTCAGATCGCCATAGATAAGGTCGGCATAAAGGACATCCGTCACCCCGTGCGCGTCAAGGACCGCAGCCAGGGGGAGCAACACACGATCGCGCTTTTTAACATGTACGTCGAGTTGCCCCACAATTTTAAGGGCACGCACATGTCGCGGTTTGTGGAGATCCTGAACCGCTACGAGACCGAGATATCGGTCGAGTCGTTCCAGGACATGCTTGCTGAGATGGCGCGGCGACTCGAGGCCGACGCAGGCCACATCGAGATGAGCTTCCCCTACTTCGTGACAAAGACCGCGCCGATTTCAGGCGTGCGCAGCCTCATGGATTACGAGGTGGGCTTTCTGGGTGAGATTCGCAATGGGCACAGCGTGACCACCATACGCGTGGTTGTCCCGGTGACGAGCCTCTGCCCTTGCTCGAAAGAGATTTCGGAGCGCGGGGCCCACAACCAACGTTCGCATGTCACCGTGACGGTCAAAACCAACCAGTTCGTCTGGGTCGAGGACCTGATCGATATCGTAGAAAAACAGGCGAGTTGCGAGTTGTACGGGCTCCTGAAGCGCCCGGATGAAAAATTTGTGACGGAACGCGCCTACGACAATCCACGGTTCGTGGAGGATATGGTGCGGGAGGTCGCGGGCGTGCTGAACGCTGACCCGCGGATAGATGCCTACATGGTCGAGTCCGAGAATTTCGAGTCCATACATAATCATTCGGCCTACGCACTCATCAAAAAGGACAAGACCGCGGCTCCCTAGGCCTTCGGGCCTTGCGCGGCGCCGGGGATATCTGTTAGCCTCCTAATAGTTAGGTTAAAAAAGGGGGCGAGCAATGGGGCTTCCTCAAGAATCCTTCGCAGGGATACTCCACGAAACCGCCCGGCTATGGCGAACCGAGCTGGATCGCCGCCTGCGGCCGCTCGGCCTCAGCCAAGCCAAGTGGCGTATGCTGCTCCACATCTCCTGCAGCGAAGAGTGTACGCAGGCTGAACTCGCGGCGCGGCTCGGAGTCGAGGCACCGACCGTCGTAGGCCTGCTGGATCGTTTGACCGCCGATGGCTTGGTGGAGCGCAAGGAATCACCGCACGACCGCCGCAGCAAGACCGTCCATCTCTGCGAAGAGGGCCGCGCGCTCATGCGCCCCATAAGTGAGATGGCCGAGAGCCTGGGGCGCGAGCTTCTGGCAAACCTCACGGAGGAGGAAGTGGCGGTAAGCACCGCGACCCTAAAAAAAATCCGCGACCGCCTCCACGCCCTTTAAGTTGAAGACAGCCTTCACACAGGTCTGACCCACACATGTCCCGACTGTCGCCAATAGTCCGTGCCGTAGTCCGCCAGAAGGCCCTACTGGCCTTCATCGCCATACTGCTGCTCTATGGAGCGTATGTATATTGGCGCAGCCTCCAGAATTACGTCAGCACGGATGATGCCTACGTGGGCGCGCATGTAGTCTCTATGGCCGCGCAGGTCGCGGGACCGGTCGCGCAACTCTTTGTTCATGACAACGAAATGGTGCACGCCAAGGAGCGTCTCTTCGAGATTGATCCGCACCCCTACAAGATTGCAGTCCAGGCCGCCGAGGCCTCGGTGCAACAGCGTAAAGCCCTGCTCATCAACGCCGAGTCCATAAGCGGCCGGACGCGGCGCATGGCGGCGCACCGGTTTCTGTCATCTCAGGCCTCGGAGACCGCGCAGGCGACGGTGAAGGCCGATCAGGCCGCGCTTGCCGCCGCCCGGGCCGCGCTCGCGCGCGCAAAGCTCAATCTCGCACATTGCCTGGTACGGGCCCCGACCGAAGGTTTTCTTAGCAACATGAGATTGCGTCCCGGCGCCTACATCCAGGCGGGTACGCCCCTCTTTGCCCTCATCGCGAGCCGCACCTATTGGGTGACGGCCAACTTCAAGGAGACCGCCCTGAGCCACATCGCGGTAGGGGATCGCGCACACATCCACATCGACATGTACCCAAACCATCGCTTCCGCGGTAAAGTGATCGGCATAAGTGGCGGGAGCGGCACGGCTTTCTCGCTACTGCCGCCCGAAAACGCGACGGGCAACTGGGTCAAGGTCACGCAACGCGTGCCGGTACGCATCCTGATCCTGAACCCGAGCCCCCGCTGGCCACTGCGTATCGGTACGAGCGCGAACGCAACGGTCTTTTTCCGTAAAGCGCATCAACGCTGACGGGGGACAACCGATGGTCTTTCGCACCATGCTCCTCTGCTACGACGGCACACGCGAAGGCCGAACGGCCCTTAAGCAAGGGGCTGAACTTGCCGCTGCCTGCGGCGCCTTCGTGCACCTTCTGGCCGTCGTTCGTACGAGCGCCACGGTGATCGTCGGCGAGTCCTTGTCGAGCGACGCACCTTTTGCGCAGCAGACCCGCTACATCGAAGAGATCCTGAACGAGGGCGTGGCGAAGCTCACCGAGCGCGGCGTCAAGGCCCAGGGCCACGTGGCCCTGGGCGAGCCCATAGACGAGATCGCGCGGGCCGCAAAGAGCTTCCGGGTCGACCTGATCGTCCTAGGCCATCGCACGCAGTCGGCCTTCGCCCGCTGGTGGCACGGCTCGGTCGGAGTAACACTCCTTGACCTGTCCTCATGCAGCATCCTCGTGTGTATCGAAAATCCCGTTACTGAAACCGGGCCGTGAGTCCGAGGCAGCGACTCCTCATCACCATCGCGGTCATGGCGACGACCGTGATGCAAGTGCTCGACACCACCATAGTGAACGTGGCCTTACCGCATATGGAGGGCCAACTCGAGGCCACTCCCAACCAGATCACCTGGGTGCTCACAAGCTACCTCGTGGCCTCTGCGATCTTCATGCCGCTCACAGGGTTTTTCATGGACCGGCTCGGCCGGCGCCGTTATCTCCTCGTCAGCATTTTCGGTTTCGTCTTGTTCTCCGCGCTCTGCGGCCTTGCGATGTCCCTCCGCCAGATCGTGATCTTCCGCCTGCTGCAGGGCGCCTTCGGGGCCTCCTTGGTCCCGCTCTCGCAGGCCATCCTGGTCAGCGTCTACCCGATCGAGGAGCGCGGCCGGGCAATGGCGATCTGGGGCATCGGCGTCATGATAGGCCCCATTCTCGGGCCTACGCTCGGGGGTTATCTCACGGAAGTGCTGAGCTGGCGCTGGACCTTTTTTATCAATCTACCGGTCGGTATCCTCTCCTATGTGCTCGCGCTCACCTCCGTACCGGACACTCCGCGCGAGGACCGCAACATGGATTGGGAAGGTCTCATCTATCTCGGCGTGTCCATAAGCGCCCTCCAGTTCCTGTTAGACCGCGGGAGCGAGTACGGATGGTTTGGCTCGATGCGCATCCAACTCGCGGGCGTGATCACGGTCGCCGGTCTCGGGGCCTTCATCGTCCATAGCCTTTCACCCAGCGGGCGGCGACTCTTTGATCTGCGCATCCTTGCCGATCGCAACTTTACGGTCGCAAGCCTTCTGCTCGCGATCTTCGGGCTCGGCATGTATGGCTCCATGGTCATGCAGCCGCTGTTTCTCGAGGAACTCCTTCATTACCCGACCCTCACGACCGGACTTGTCATGGCGCCGCGCGGCATCGTGAGCGCCGTCAGCATGCTAATCGTGGGTCGCCTCATCACGCGGATGAGCCCGCGCGTCCTGATCACCGCCGGCATCCTGCTAAGCGGGCTTGGGACTTGGGGTATGACGCGCTACGACCTCCATATCAACGAGTGGGACGTCATGTGGCCGGTACTCATCCAGGGGTTGGGCTTAGGGATGATCTACGTGCCGCTCTCCACCGCGGCCTTTGCAAGCCTCCCGCGCGAGTCGGCATCCGAGGCGGCCGGGCTCTTCAGTCTTATGCGTACGGTAGGCTCATCGGTCGGCATCTCGCTTGTCACAGCCGTGTTCATTCGCCACGGCCAGATCGCCTGGAATGCGATCGGCGGACACATCACCTCCTTTGGCACCGCAACTGCCGCCTACCTGGCGCCGCTTCATCTCCTCCCCCAGACGCCACGTGGCGCCGCGGTGCTCGCCAACACACTAAGCCGACAGTCCCAGATGGTCGCCTTCGATGCCGCCTTCTTGTTCATCGCGATGAGTTTCGCCGCCATGCTGCCTCTCGTTCCGCTCGTCGGCGGACGGCGGCTGGGCGGAGAAGCGGCGCCCACCGTCGCCACTGACTAGGGGAGAGCCCCTCGTGCCGCTATACTGAAGACCCTGAGCACGGCGGGTTTTTGTCACATAGCCGCGCGGACGGCGACACGGCGCGTGCGCCCCCGAATCCATGGCCGAGATCTCTCTTCACTCATGAAACCTTTTGCGATTTTCCGACACGCACCCGGTGAGGGCCCAGGTTATCTGGCCGAGGTCCTGAATCGTGAGGGCCTGCCTTACACCATCATACGAGTCGATCAGGGCGACGCGATGCCTGGGACCGCAAGCGACTATGCGGGCCTTGTCTTCATGGGGGGGCCCATGAGTGTAAACGATCCGCTCCCGTGGATCCCCCAGGCCTTGGCGTTGATCCGTGAGGCTTGCCAAACGGACCTGCCGATCCTGGGCCATTGCCTGGGGGGTCAGCTGATCAGCAAAGCGCTGGGCGGCACGGTCGGGCCCAACCCCGTAATGGAAATCGGCTGGGGCATGGTCGAAGCGGTCCCGGGGAAGGCCTCGGCGCAGTGGTTGGAGGGGCTCCCCGACCGTTTTGAGGTCTTCCACTGGCATGGCGAGACCTTCACCCTCCCCCACGGCGCCTCCCCCCTTCTGACCGGCCCCTTCTGCCGTCATCAGGGCTTCGTCATCGGACGGACGCTGGCGCTGCAATGCCACATCGAGATGACCGCCAGGATGATCGACTCGTGGGTGAACAGTCCGGCGGGCCGGGCGCTTGTCGCATCACCGTCCGTACAGACCGCGGATACGATACGCGACGGCGCGGCTCGCAAACTCGCAGCCCTGCACAAGGTCGCGGACATCCTCTACGCCCGCTGGCTTGCCGCAGTATGCGCATAGGGATCGATCTCGGCGGCACGAAGATCGAAGGCATAGCCCTGGATGCGGCGGGGCGCGAGATCGCCCGTAAGCGCATACCCACGCCTGCCGCCGCCGGCTACGACGCCATCCTGGAAGCGATTGCGAACCTCGTCGTCGCGCTCGAGACCGCGGTCTCCGAACCCTGCACGGTGGGCATAGGCGGCCCGGGGGCGATCTCCCACAAAACGGGCCTGCTCAAGAACTCCAATACGACCTGCCTGAACGGGCGACCCCTGCGCGAAGACCTGGCCTCCCGCCTCGATCGCCCGATCCGTCTGGAGAACGACGCCAATTGCCTGGCCTTGAGCGAGGCCCGCGACGGCGCAGGCCGCGGCCTGCGATGCGTCTTCGCGGTCATCCTCGGCACCGGCGTCGGCGGGGGGCTCGTCATCGACGGCGCGCTGTGGCCTGGTCGGCAGCACATCGCCGGCGAATGGGGACACAACATCCTCGAAGCCAACGGTCCGCCCTGCTATTGCGGGCGCTTTGGGTGCGTCGAGACCCTGCTTTCCGGTCCTGGCTTTGCAGCAAGCTACAGGGCCCTGGGTGGGCAAGACGGGCTTGCCGCCGCCGAGATCGTAGCGCGCGCGCCGCGGGACCCGATCGCGCAGGCAGCGCTCGAAAAATATGGCGCGCGCCTCGGGCGAGCGCTCGGTCTGGTCGTCAATATCCTGGATCCGGACGTGATCGTGCTCGGTGGCGGTTTGAGCGCGGTGGAGGCACTCTATGCGCTGGCCCCGAAGACTCTGAGGGAAACCGCATTCACCGATGAGTTGACGACGCCCATCGTGGCGGCCCACCACGGGGCCGCCTCCGGGGTGCGGGGCGCCGCCCATCTATGGTCAGCCCACGCCCCCTAGGCGCTTCGGAGATTCACGTGCCGGCGCGAAGCGCGCCCCCGCCTCCGGGATCGGATTCGTATATCATTGAGATTAAGGCGATCGCGAGCGACGCGCCAGCTGTAGCCTTAGGGCACGGCCCCATCGAACCACACTCTTTAAAAGGATGCTCGTACACCTATGCGGACACAGGCGTTGCTGCTTGCCACTCTAAAAGAAACCCCGGCGGATGCCGAGATCGTGAGCCACCGCCTCATGTTGCGCGCCGGCATGATCCGTAAGCTCGCCTCGGGGCTCTACACATGGCTACCCATAGGCCTGCGGGTGCTACGCAAGGTGGAGGCGGTGGTGCGCGAGGAGATGAATCGGGGGGGCGCCCAGGAAGTCCTGATGCCGGCGGTCCAACCCGCCGAACTTTGGGAGGAATCCGGGCGCCTGCAGCACTATGGACCCGAGCTCCTGCGGCTGACCGACCGCCACGACCGACCTTTCTGCTTCGGGCCCACCCACGAAGAGGTCATTACCGATCTGGCGCGGCGCGAGATCAAGAGCTATCGGCAGCTGCCCATGAATTTCTACCAGATCCAGACCAAGTTCCGCGATGAGGTGCGCCCGCGGTTCGGGGTGATGCGCGCTCGCGAGTTCCTCATGAAGGACGCTTACTCCTTCCACGCCGACAAGGCGTCCCTCGTAGCCACCTACGAAGTCATGTACGAGACCTATCAACGCATCTTCACGCGCCTTGGCCTGCGCTTTCGACCGGTGCGCGCCGACACCGGCAGCATCGGGGGCGATGCCTCCCATGAGTTCCATGTCCTGGCCGACACGGGCGAAGACGCGATCGTCACCTGCCCCGCCTGCGACTATGCGGCCAATGTGGAACTCGCGCGAAGCGGTGCGGGCGCGCCGCGGGGACCGGCTTCGGCGGCGCTTACCGAGGTGGACACCGGCAGCGCGCGCACGGTCGAAGAGGTGGCGCAGGCCCTCTCAGTCCCGCCCGCCCGCATCCTGAAGACGCTCTTCATTCGCGGCGCGCGCGGGCCCATTGCCCTCTATGTGCGCGGCGATCGCGAGATCAACCCGATCAAGGCCGCCAAGGTGCCGGAGGCCTTGATCCCTCTGGCCTTCGCGAGTCCCGCAGAGGTGCGCGGCGCAGGCGGTGTCCCGGGCGCGGCGGGGCCACAAGGACTCGTCGTTCCGGGCTACGCCGACCCCGAGGCCCTCGCCCTTTCTGATTTCGTGTGTGGCGCGAACCGCGAAGACCGGCATCTCACGGGCGCAAACTGGGGGCGCGACCTCCCGGAACCGCAGGCCTTCGACCTGCGCGAGGTCACGGCCGGCGATCCCTGCCCGCAATGCGGAACGGCTCTCGAACGTGGCCGCGGCATCGAGGTGGGCCACATCTTCCAGCTCGGCACCAAGTACAGCGGCGAGATGAAGGCGACCTTCCTGGACGATGCCGGGCGCGCCCAGCCCTTCGTCATGGGCTGCTATGGGATAGGCGTCTCACGGGTCGTGGCCGCCGCCATCGAGCAAAACCACGACGAGCGCGGCATTATCTGGCCGACACCCATCGCGCCCTTCACGGTCGCCATCGTTCCCATAGGACTCCACAAATCCCCGGAGGTGGCGGAGGCCGCACGAGCGCTCTACGAGGGCCTGCGCGCTGACGGGATAGACGTCCTCCTGGATGATCGCGACGAACGCCCGGGCGTACTGTTCGGCGACATGGACCTGATCGGCATACCGCATAGGCTCGTTATCGGCGACCGGGGACTGAAGACGGGCACCATCGAATACAAAGGCCGCACGGACACCGAGCCCCAAAACTGGCCGATCGCGGATGCGCGCACCCTCATCGCCCAAAAGCTGGCGCGCTAGGGCGCTTGCGCTCGCCGTCGCGATGCTCGCGGCGGGCGCGTGCGTTGCCCACACGGGGCCTTGGGGCCATATCCCCGTCCATCGCGACGCCTTCCGCGACCGCTTCGCGGCCGAGGTGTGGCTCGCCGACATGTCGCAACGGCTGTCCGTCCTCGTCCCGGCCCGGCGCTTCCGCCTCCGGCTGCTCGAGGAAGTCCGCTATGCGGCGCTACGCGAAGGCCTGCGACCACGCATCGTGCTCGCCGTGATCGAAGTGGAAAGCAGCTTCGATCCTTACGCAGTTTCCCCGAAGGGGGCGCTCGGGCTCATGCAGGTGATGCCGTTTTGGAAAAAGCGGCTCGGGAAGCCGACCGCCAACCTCTTTCAGGTGCGCACCAACCTACGCATCGGCTGCCATATCCTTCGGCATTACTTGAACCGCCACCAGGGCGATCTCTTCGCCGCGCTCGCCGCCTACAACGGCAGCAATGGCCTGCCCTATTATCCGGACCGCGTCTACCGCGTATTCCACGCGCGTTGGTTTCGTCAATGAACCGCCCCCGCCAAGCCTAGACGGCTAGGGCGAAAGTTACGTGCTTCCTCACGGCGAGCCCTCCACCGCTCCACACCGCGGACGGCCCCCCGGGGGGGGCCGGAACCGCCGGCCACTCTTTTTTCCAACCAACGCAACAACGCCCGCGCCGCGCCCTCATCGCGGCCACAGTGGGCGCCGCAATACGGGCACTGATGTTGCCTATCCGAGAGGGTTTTCTTCGCGCCCGGCAACTTCCCGCACGCCTATTGTGGACCGCGCGGCCCATGGCAACGTTGCGTGGGGTTTTGGCATCTGCCTAGGCAGTTCCTCGTACCAGGACCCAGCCTCTTGCGCTTTGGTCCTAAACCTCTTGAGGAAGACCGCAGGCGACGCCGCGTGAATCTCGCGGTTCAAGCGCTTTTTACGGACTCCGCCGCGCTTGACCATAGTACGCCGGTTCGCTTCGTCCTAAGCGCGGAACATCCCCGGCTTGCGTTTCGCGAGATCATAGCGGCGATGGCCGCCCGCCGTGTGCTCGGCGGCCCGCTTGCCCGATGCCTCCCAGCGGCGCAGGGTCCCGAGACACCCCCAGCGCCTGCGCGGCTTCACTGATCCTCACCGATCTCTCCATTTTGGCGAGCCTAGGTTCGCTATGGATGACTCTCAGGCGAACCGCTAGAACCCTCCTCGGATATCGTGAGGTTGATGACAAGGACATCGCAAATCACCGAGCGCGGCCATGGGTCGCCCGACGCGCCTCTGCTCAATCCTCGTCATAACGCACGAGAAAGCTCTCGGGAATGCGCGCTTCCGCAGGTCCTGGTTCCTGCTCCACACGCGCAACCTGCGCACCGATAGGGCCTCGGGAGACAAACCCCGCGAGACTCTCGAGCGCCGCCTCGGATCCACATGCCAGGACCTCGACCGACCCATCCGCACAGTTGCGGACCCAGCCTGTCACACCCAGGCCGCGCGCCTGGTCGCGTACATAGGCACGGAATCCGACGCCCTGGACGCTACCCCTGACCATCAATCGGACGCAGTCCATATCCTCCCCCCTAAGACTCTTCGCGCCCCGGCGCCTCGCGCCTATCCTCGCACACGATCTTCCCCTTATCCAGACGACGGAGAGTTCACATGAGCCTGCATCTCGGTGATACCGCACCAGACTTCACCCAGGATTCCACGGTAGGACCGATACAATTCCACAAATGGATCGGCTCGCACTGGGCAGTCCTGTTTTCGCATCCAGCCGACTACACGCCGGTGTGCACGACTGAGCTTGGAAGCGCAGCGAAGCTCATGGAGGAGTTCAAGCGCCGCGACGTCAAAGTCCTTGCCGTGAGCGTCGATCCGGTTGACACCCATAGAGACTGGATTAAAGATATCGATGAGACGCAAAAGACCCACGTCGATTTCCCGATCCTGGGCGACCAGGACCGCAAAGTGTCCACGCTCTATGACATGATCCACCCCAAGCAGAATGACACGCTCACGGTCCGATCAGTGTTTCTCATCGACCCAAAGAAGGTGATACGTACCATACTCACCTACCCGGCGAGCACCGGGCGCGACTTCGGGGAGATCTTTCGGGTCATCGACTCACTGCAGCTCACCGACAAATACCAGGTCGCCACACCCGCCAATTGGCGTAGCGGCGATGATGTCGTGATATCGCCCGCACTGAAGGACAAGGCGGCGCTCGCCGCCAAATTCCCCAAAGGCTACCAGGAAATCAAGCCGTATTTGCGCATGACACCACAGCCCACGCATTGAGCCGGGTCTATCAGCGGGCGGCGGGGAAAAGCCGGCGCGCCTCGCGCACTGACTTCCAGAAGGCGAAACCCGCCACTGGAACGAGCACGAACACCACCAGAACGAGACCTATGCTCACGTGCGCGAGGTTATGGACGTGCAGTCCGGTCGAAACCGATACGGAGGCGAGCCTGGGATCCGCGAGTCCCAGGGCGCCGACAAGGACGAAGCCCACGCCGCCGCCGCCCAGGGTGCGGCCCGCCATTTTACGCGCCACGTAGACCCGCGCCCTATCGTCCAGCTTGCGTCGTGCCATCCAGCCGCCAAAGAGCGCGCCCAGGAGCATTTGCGTAAGCGTCGTGCCCAGACCAAAAAGGAGGCCAGGCAAAAAGCCGAAATAGGGGCCCGGCATGGCGGGAGCCAAGACCGTATAGACGATGATCGCGAAGGCCCCCGTCCCCCAACCGGCGAGAAAGCCATGGACGAGCGGCATATAGGTAGGCAGGGCCGAAGGGGTTTGTCCGCCCGCCTCCTGCTCGAGGGCATGGCTGTGGAAGATATGCGGGATGCGCCCCTTGCGTAATATGAAAAGTCCGGAGGCTGCCATGACGAGCCCCACGATGAGATAGACCGCGAAATTCCAACGCATGCCAGCCAGGAAACTCGTCATGGCGAAATAGGCGAACTCGGAGGCGATCGCCCGCTGGGCGGTAAAGGTGAGCGAAAACAGGAGACCCGCCCTGAGCCCGCCCCGGATGGAATAGGATCCGATGGCGTAATTAAAGGTAATGGGCCAGGTATGCTCGTCGGGCGTCACCCCATGCACCATGCCAAGAAAGAAGGCAGTGGCGAGCGCAAGCCCTATGCTGAGACCAGCAAGCCCCGGATTCCAGAGGTTCAAATCCCCGATCACCACCCTACCGTGCCTCGTCCATTCGCAGAATCGGCTACTTTAGCGACAACTGGCGCCCGCGCCAACCGCGAGCACGGGGAGTTTGGCCGTGGCACCCGCCTCCTCGCGCACCAGACGCGGGACGAGATAACCTGGAAGTCGCGCGCGCAAAGCCTCCAAGAATCCCGTCGCGCAGGACTCGTCGACTGCAAAATGCCCAGCCCCTTCAACGCGATCGAGCATATGGAGGTAATAGGGAAGGACACCGGCCTCGAACAGGCGCTCACTCAACTCTGCGAGGGTTTGGACATCGTCATTCACGCCGGCCAACAAGACCGCCTGGTTCAAGAGGGTTACTCCCGCCTTGCGTAATCGCTCGCAGGCTCCAGCGACCGCCTCATCGATTTCGCGCGCATGGTTCGCGTGCAGGACCATGACGACTGGGAGCGACGTCCGGCCAAGCCAGTCGAGGAGCCCCTCATCGACCCGGTTGGGAATCACGACCGGCACGCGAGTATGGAGCCGCAACCTTTTTATGTGTGGCACGCCCTCCAGGGCCCGCGTCAGCGCGCCAAGCTTATCATCGCCCAACATCAAGGGGTCCCCGCCGCTCAGGATCACCTCCCGAATCGACGGATCGTTGGCGAGGTGGGAGATGGCAGGGCGCCACCGGTCCCGCGCGGCGTTGGCCTTCGCATACGGAAAGTGTCGGCGAAAGCAGTAGCGGCAGTGGATTGCGCAGGCACCAGTGGTGGTGAGCAACGCTCGGCCTTCGTATTTGTGGAGCACGCCCGGTACGGCCTGGGCGCCGAGATCGCCGACCGGGTCCTTGGAGTAGCCGGGCGCGGCGACCTCCTCAAGGTCGAGCGGCAAAACCTGGCGCAGCAAGGGGTCCCGCGGATCGCCTGGGAGGATGCGCGCGAGATAGGCGCGCGGCACGCGCACGGGGAACAGGCGGTGGGCCCTGCGCGCCGCTGGAAGGAGATCTTCGGGCAACGCGAGAGCCCGCAACAATTCTTCCGGATCACAGACGGCGGCGGCGAGTTCGGCCCGCCAGGGCGCCTGCCCCGTTTGGGGAGTTCCATGTATCATAGGCGCGCACTGTCCGTGTTCGGCCCGCAAAAGGCAAGGGATGGCGGCCGGACCCCACTCAAACCCGAGATCACCATGAGCACCTATAGCACCAACGAATTCAAAAACGGCCTCAAGATCATGCTGGATTCCGATCCTTGCTCGATCATCGAGAACGAGTTCGTGAAACCCGGAAAGGGTCAGGCATTCAATCGCGTCAAGATTCGTAACCTGAAGACCGGACGCGTCGTCGAGCGCACGTTCAAATCAGGCGATAGCGTCGAGGGCGCCGATGTCGTCGATGTGGAAATGCAATACCTCTATAGCGACGGCGAGTTCTGGTATTTCATGTCGCCCGAGACCTATGAGCAACTGGGGGCCGACAAGACCGCGGTGGGCGACTCCGCCAAATGGCTGAAAGAGCAGGCTCTATGTCTGGTGACGCTGTGGAATGGCGTGCCGCTTAGCGTCGAGCCGCCGGTCCATGTGGTCCTCAAGGTCGCCGAGACCGACCCCGGACTGCGTGGCGACACCAGCGGCGGCGGCGGCAAGCCTGCCACGCTCGAGACAGGGGCGGTCGTGCGGGTACCGCTTTTCATAAACGTGGGCGACAGCCTGAAAGTGAACACCCAGACCGGCGAATACATTGCCCGCGCCAAGGAATAGCAGCCAGAGCAGGCGCGAGGGTAGGCGCGGCCCGCTCACGCAACTCGAAGCCTTGCGCGGCCGCGCCGCCCTCCTTGCGCAAGTACGCACCTTCTTCACGGGACGGGGCTACCTGGAGGTCGAGACGCCGGTGCTGGGACGCTCGGGGGCAGCGGATGCCCAGCTCGCCCAGTTTGCCCTGAGCGACCCGGTCTATGGCAGCCTCTATCTGCAGACCTCGCCCGAGTACACCATGAAGCGCCTGCTCGCGAGCGGGAGCGGATCGATCTTCCAGATCACGAAAGCGTTTCGGCAAGGCGAGGTGGGGCGCTTCCATAATCCCGAGTTCACGCTCGTGGAATGGTACGGCGTAGGTTACGACCACCGGCGCCTCATAGAAGAGGCCTGTACCTTGATCGGGCGACTCATTCCATCTCTGGAGCCCGGGGCGCGCCTCGTGAGCTTCCGCCAGGCCTTTCGCGATTTGCTCGGTATCGACCCCATCGAAGATCCGATGGACCTCCTGCAGGAGTGCGCACATACCCGCCTCCCGTCGACGCGCGGATTGGTGCTGGACGACCGGGACGCCCTTCTCGATCTTCTCATGAGCCATGCCGTGGCGCCGTTCTTTCCAAGCCACGGACTGACCGTGATAACCGACTACCCTGCAAGCCAGGCGGCTCTTGCGCGCATCAACCCGCAGGGGCTCGCGGACCGCTTCGAGATCTACTGCGGGGCACTGGAACTGGCCAACGGATTCCACGAGGAGACTCGTCGCGACGAGTACGCCGCGCGGTTCGCCGCGGAGGCGCGCAAGAGACGCGCGCGGGGGCTACCGGCGATTGCGCAAAACGAGCACCTGCTCGCGGCGCTCGCCCTCGGCGACCTCCCCGACTGCGCGGGCTGCGCGCTCGGCTTCGACCGCGTCTTGATGCTGGCCACAGACGCCGCGCACATAAACGAAGTCCTGGCCTTTCCGACCGAGCACACTTGATGACCCTAAACACCCCCCATAAGGAGGCCGCGTGAGCGTGCTGTTTTCGCCTTTTCGTCTGCGCTCGCAGACATTCCGCAACCGCATCTTCGTGTCGCCGATGTGCCAATACTCGAGCATCGACGGCTTCCCCACGGCCTGGCACCTCGTGCATCTGGGCAGCCGGGCGGTGGGTGGCGCGGGCCTCGTCATGATGGAGGCCACGGCGGTGAGCCCCGAGGGCCGCATAAGCCCCGGCGATCAGGGTTTGTGGAGCGACGCTCACGCAGAGGCCCTGAAGCCCATTGTCCACTTCATCAAGTCCCAGGGCGCGGCCGCTGCCATCCAGATCGCCCACGCCGGCCGCAAGGGCTCAACCGATGCGCCGTGGCGCGGGGGACACGCGTTGTCGCCAGCCGAAGGCGGCTGGCCTGTTCTCGGGCCGAGCCCGGTGGCGTTCGCGCCTGGGTATCCTGAACCCCGGCCGTGCCGGGACGAGGACATAAAGCGCGTGATAAGCGACTTCGCCTGCGCCACGCGGCGTGCCCACGCGGCCGGATTCGACGTCCTCGAATTGCATATGGCCCACGGCTACCTGCTCCACGAGTTCCTGTCGCCGCTCGCCAATCGACGCGAGGATCGTTATGGGGGCAGCCTCGAAAACCGTCTGCGGTTACCGCTCGAGGTGACCGAGGCCGTGCGCGAGGCATGGCCGGAGACCAAACCCTTGTTCGTTCGCGTCTCCACCACAGACTGGAGCGACGGCGGCTGGGATATCGAGCAATCGGTGATCCTCGCGCGTGAGATGAAGAAACGCGGAGTTGATCTCGTGGATTGTTCGAGTGGGGGTATGGTCGCGGACGCGAAGATCCCGGCTGGCCCTGGGTACCAGACACCCTTTGCAACCCGGATACGCGCGGAGGCGGATATCCCCGTGGGCGCAGTCGGGCTCATAACGGACCCCCTGCAGGCAGAACAGATCGTGCGCACGGGCCTCGCCGATTGCGTCTTCCTTGGACGCGAGCTTTTGCGGGACCCTTACTGGCCACTGCATGCGGCGCGCGCCCTCCATGGCGACTGCGCATGGCCCGCGCAGTATGATCGCGCCCGCCCTTGAGCCCTGCCGGCATCCCTGATATCCCTTGACGCCCCGCGGGACCGGCCTCGCGGAGACGCAACATACGCAGGGGCCACCCGCCGTCAGCGCCACCGCCGCGCGCCCCGCCGGGTGCGGGCGGGGTTGCGTCCTTATCTCGCCGCACCCCCAACGACGCGCCTTTGCCCTCCATCGGTTTGCGTCGATTATCCGAGTCCGAGAAGGCCGGATCTCGCCAGGCAAACCGTAGGCTTCGGCCCTCCACACGGGCACGTCGGCCCCATGCCTTGCGAGCGGGATTGACAGCAGCCCCTCTCAGGCCCTAGATTGTTAAGGAGTTCATTAACTCTTTAACCGAGGAGGCTTTGTGTTCTTCAGACAGCGCATGAGCGCCGACGGGACCTTGTCCTACCTGTACGGCTGCGGCGGCCACGGCCTCGCAGTCGCCGTGGACCCGGTGGCAGGCGATGAAGACTGGTTTATGGTGGAGGCGCAAAAGAGCGGGGTCCGCATCACCTATATCATCGATACCCATATCCATGCCGATCACCTCTCCGGAGGACGCGCACTGGCGGCCCGAACGGGCGGCTCTTACTGCCTCCATGCAAGCGATCGGGACAGCGTGCGTTTCCCCATACACGCCTTACACGACGGCGACGCCCTAACGACCGGCAATGTCGTCACGCATGTGCTCCACACGCCAGGCCATACACCCGACAGCGTCTGCCTGTTGGTCGCGGACCTGCGTCGGGGCCCCGATCCATGGTTTGCACTGACCGGGGACACCCTTTTCGTGGGGGGCGTCGGCCGCCCGGATCTTGGCGGGGCACCCGCCGAAATGGCGGCGCGCCTGTACGATACCCTCCACGAGCGTATTCTGACCTTGCCAGACGACCTCGAGATCTTCCCCGGGCATGCCGCGGGCAGTGTCTGCGGGGCGGGACTTTCAGGCAAGCCCTCGTCGACACTCGGCTTCGAGCGGCGTTTCGACCCTTACTTGAAGTTAGGGCGCGACACCTTCGTAACGCGGCTGATCGAAGAGACGCCGGCACGACCAGCCGCCATGGACCGCATAGTAGCTGTCAATCTTGGGGATGCGTCATGACCGACGACGCGGGACCCTTTACACCCTTCGCCGAGATCTTCGCGGCGCTCGCTCACCCCAAGCGCCTGGAAATCGTCCACCTGTTGGGCAACGGCGAACATACGGCGGGCGAGATCGTGGAGAAAACCGGGCTTTCCAAGGCCAACGTCTCCCAGCACATCAATCTCTTGAAGGCCCGCGGCCTGGTTCACTGCGAAAAACGCGGGACCTACTGCCATTACCGGCTGACCGACCCGGCCGTGTGGGAAACCTGCGAGCGGATCCGCCACATCATTCTCGGCCGAATGGAACTCACCGCTCGGCGGCGCACGGAACTCGCCCGGCCACTCCGCCCGCGCCCGGATACCCAGGGATGAACGGCGCCGCACACGCGGTCCGTGGCATCCGCGCCAATATTAGCCAGTTCAGCCTTCAGGGCGCCCAGGTGTTTTTCGTGGGCCTCATCATCGGCATGGAGCGCAACGTCCTGCCGGCCATGAGCCACCACTTCGGGGTGAAGACCCACGCCTTCCTGTTTTTGGCATCGTTTGTCATGTCCTTCGGCTTTGTGAAGGGCGCCTTGAATTTTGTGGCGGGCGGCCTCTCCGACAAGTTGGGCCGTAAACGGGTCTTGCTGTACGGCTGGCTTGCCGCGATCCCCGTCCCGCTCCTGATCGAACTTGCCCCGAACTGGTGGTGGGTCATAGTCGCCAACGTCTTCCTTGGGATTAACCAGGCCTTCACCTGGACGATGACCGTCACAAGTCAGATCGACTTGGCGGCAAACGACCAACGAGGGCTGGCCGTTGGCATCAATGAGGCGCTCGGCTACATCGCGGTCGGCACCGCGGGGCTCGCCACGAGCTACGCGGCACTCGCCTATGGGGCGCGGCTCACGCTGCTCGTCTTTGGCCTGACCACGATTGCCTGCGCCCTGCTCGTCCTAACACGCATCGAGGACACCATCGGGTGGGTGCGGGCCGAGCATACCCAAACACGCGACGAGGGCCAAAGCGCGCCACCCGTGCCGCCTTGGACCACGTTCAAAAATGTCTCTTTCCGTGACCCCACTTATCGGGCTATTTGCCAAGGTGGCGTCGCCAACAAGATTGCCGACACCCTTGTCTGGGTATTATTGCCCATATACTTTAAAGGGCGCGGCCTCGAACTCGCGGACATCGGTTGGATCACCGGACTCTATGCAGCCGTATGGGGCTTCGCGCAGCTTATAACCGGACACTTGGCCGACCGCCTCGGCCGCAAGATCCCGGTCGTGGCCGGTTTCGTCCTGCTCGCGCTCGCACTCGCGGCGGTGGCCATCCTGCATACCTTTCAGGAATGGCTCGGTGCCGCGGTCGTCATGGGCGTCGGCATGGCGCTCTTGTATCCAAACCTCATTGCCGCGATGTCGGATTTGGCCCCGCCGCTCGAGCGCGGCCGCATCCTGGGCGTGTATCGCTATTGGCGCGATACCGGCTACGCTCTGGGCGCCATCCTACTTGGGCTTGTGGCGCAGAATACCCGGCACACCGCACCCGCGATCTGGTTGACGGCGGCACTTGTGGCAGCCTCCGGCCTCTGGATCGCGCTCAGCGTGCGCGAAACGCGCGGCAGATCCCGATCCTGAGCCGGCACGCAGCGCCGTAAAGGGGGCTGAAGACGTGCACCGCGTGACGCACGGGGAATGCTAACCCATGTGGTAGATGAGATTCAGCGTGGTAAAGGTCGTGGTCTGCGCGTAATGGACGAGGGCCGTCGACGGCAGCCACGTGTAATGGATAACCTGCTCGGAGAACTTGAGCGCCAGATCGAAGATGAGGGTGGTCGTCACGCCGCTCGTCGATGTTATGAGCGTTCCGCTCGGGGTACCCATGACACTTAGGTGCTCGCTAAAACGCGTACCCGGACGCATGTGCCACACGTAGTCCATAGCAAGATCCGCCACGGGCTCGTCCTGTGCGGTGTCGCTCGCCGGAAAGAAGTTCTGCCTGGCGCCTCCGCCGATCTCGAGATCGAGATGCGTCGTCCGTGTATCGATGACCTTGCGTCCCGCATTCAGGGTTTCAACAAAGTAGTGATCATAACCGTCGAAGAGGTTGTGATCATAGCGCACAGCCCCGACGATGAAGTTGACGGGCGCTGCTCTGAGGGCACGCCGGACATTAACCGTGGCGAGCAGACGATTGGCCCCCGCCACGCCATTGTAGGAAAAGTAATTGTAGGCGAGGTTCGCCCCGTAGCTCCACACGCCCACGTTGTCGCGGACGCGGTCGGCCGAATTGAGGCTCGTTGTGAACGCAAGCCCCGAAGATGACGAGAGACCGGCCCCGAACGCACCATGCCAGCCAGGCCGCGGAAGGCGCTTCGCGGCGCTCGCGCGACCAGCCACGACGAGCACCATGAGAACCCCGGCGGCCACGGAGAGCCGCAGGGCACATAATCGAACACTCATGCCTCTGTGGCGGCCAGACCGGGACCAGGTCTATCGATCACCAGCGGGGCAATCCCGGGACTCAGAAGCCACCGAGCACGCCCCCTCGAAACCAGGAGCTGAGCCTTGCACACGGCGTGCGGCCGCCCGTCGACGACATGCTCAAGTTCCGCACGATCTCGGGCCTTGGCGCCACAGTGCCGGCGCGTAGGGTCTTCTTGTTGGCTTTCCAAAATGAGGGTTGTCCGTCTTTTCTAATGGGACTTCTCGCCACCCCGAAGGTTCCCGTGAGCCGGAAAACACCGCGGCGACGACTGAGACCCAGTCACGACCCCATGAAGCGATCCCGATCACCCACTTTCCGCGCATTCCAGGAAATCAGGGAAGGCAGACCCTCTTAGGCCCCGCGCCCGGACCCTGCCATCCTGCGCAAGGCGGCGATGGCGGCTTCGAGACCCAGGTGACGACGGGTGTCCAGAAACTCGAGCAGCACCGCAAGATCCGATGCCAACAAATCCAAAAAAGGCTCTATTTCGCCTCCGCGCCCGTCAGCCACATACCACAAAGCCCGATCGAGACCCATCAGCGTAGCGCGCGCACTGCCGCCCCGCTCGGCGACGGCAAACGTGGACGGTGACGCCGGCTCCGGCAAAAATTCGGGCTCGAACAAGACCTCGGCCACGGCATCCGCCTCGGGCTCGGCCTCCTCCGCCAGCGCCACGCCGTCCAAAACCAACTCCTCGGCCCCGCCCAGGGTATCACTCAACGCCGAGCCGCTCGCGCGATTCCCACCCAAGGCTACCGCGCGCTTCAGGCGCTCCTCGGCGATCTGGCGAAGACCCTCGAAGGTGTTCGCGCCCTCCTCCGATGAGGCCACGCCCACGCTGATACTCAAGGTTTTGCCGTCGGGCGCCGGGCGATTTGCGAAAACGCCCACCAAACTTTGCCCCAAGGCAAGCGCACGGCCTTTCGACACGCCGCTTGCCAGTATCCCAAATTCGGTGCCACCGAGCCGGGCAAGCGCCACGGCCTCCGCGCCCGCCTCATCTCGCAGCACGGCACCCACGTGGCGCACAACCCCTTCCATCCGCTCGTCCCCGTATTCCCGGTAGAGTATCCGGACCCGATCAAGGGTCGCGAGCAAGAGGGTGAGCGGTCGCTCCGTCGACGCCCCGCGCCACAAGGCCTCTCCCTGGTCATAAAAGGCACGCCGGCCGAGAAGGCCCTCGTGAGCGGCGAGGTCCTCGGGTACCGGCTGCTCGAAGCGCATGTAGGCCTGGGTGCATGCCTGGAGTTGGGAGAGATTCAAGGGTTTTGTGATGAAGTCGGTGGCGCCACAGGCAAACGCGCGGGCCTTGGTCTCGTCGTCATCGGCGCCCGTGATGACGATAATGGGAAGGTCGCGTATACGTGGCTCGTCGCTTGCGCGCACCCGGCAGATAAAGGCGTAGCCGTCGAGCCGCGGCATCTCGATATCGGTGATCAGCACACCGACATCCGAGGCCTGCGACAAGGCCTCCCACCCCGCCTCGCCGTCCCCTGCGACAGCGACGTCGAAGTCTACTTTCAACATCTTGCTGATGGCCTGGCGGATAACCGCGGAATCGTCCACCACGAGAACCCGGCCACTATTACGCGCCGTCACCACCGCCGTAGTCGCACTCACACTCACCCCTAATTAGCGGCGAAGCTTTAAGGCCCACGAATCAAGACCTTGCCTCCGCATATCCGTCCTTTGACCTTAGAACGAAAATCGCCAAAGTCAAATGACGGCGACGGGGGATCCGCCGCCTGGGGCTGCGGATCACAGCCTTAAGCGACTCGAGAACCAGGGGCCAGCTTGGCCTCAGCGACGAGATCGACGAGCCCGTTCAGGGTGCGCGCCTCCACGAACCGCGTGTCGTCTATCGTCGTGCCCAAGCGGCTCTCGAGGGCCAACAAAATGCTGATCGCATTCACGGACTCGACACCCAGGTCACTATAGAGATCCTTATCGGGAGGGATCGGCCCCGCGAGCTTCCCGCAGGTCTCGACGATCGACATCACATCCTTGCGTATATCGCTGATATCCGGCATAAAGCAACTCCTTACTACGGTTCCTGTCCTTTAAAGTGACGCCCCACTCCACGAAGCCCGGCGACCCGCAGGCCATCCCTGACCCGAAGGGTGCGGCCACTCTAGGAGCGCGCGTCGCGACTGTCAATCCAACTCAGATGGCATGACCCTGGACGAGATTCACGATCAAGAGCACGAGCGCAATGACAAGCAAAATATGAATGAAGCCACCAAGCGTGCGCGCGCTCACGACGCCTACGAGCCATAATACGAGTAGAATAACGAAGATGGTCCATAACATAGCAGCTCCTTCTGCATTGTCGGGAGCCCACCTTAGGACGTGCCGTAAGCGGGGTCAATCAGCCCTCCGGAAAGACGTATAATGAGGCTGGAGCGTGATGGCGAGCGAGCGTACCATGGCAAATGACGACCGCAAACAGACGATCCGGTTCTTCACCGAAGAGGAACTCGATGCGCTCGAGGAGACAGATCCGGACATGGCCTACCGCATCGCCCGGGCCCAGGCGATTGCCGCTCGTGACCGGCTCGCGCCGACCCAGGCCAGCGAGACAGGACCACCGGACCGCGCCGCGGTCGAACGCGCCATCGAGGATGTCCGCCGCATCCTGCAACGCGACGGCGGCGACATCGAACTCATAGGCATCGACGGGACGCGGGTCCAGGTTCGCATGAAAGGCGCCTGCGCCGGCTGTCCGAATTCAGTCCTGGATCTACGCCACGTCGTGGAGAAGATCGTATGCGCGGTCCCTGGCGTATCCTCCGTCGTCAACACGTTCTGAGCGGGGCACACCTGACCGGGACCGAGCGATCGGGGTAGAATGGAGGCATGGAGAACTACATAGACCCTGACGTCCACTGCCCGGGCCCGGACACTCTCAGATCGGACGCCGTCATCATTGAGGGGCGGACGCACACCGGGCGCAGCTGCCGAATCATCGACAACACCTGCTCGGTAGCGCGCAAGGATCTCATCGAGGTCCTGGAGGGCCTCATTGCCGCCCGCCGCTTCGGGACTGCGGCGCTCTCGGCGCATGGCGGCCATACCCTGGCCATCGGACAGCCGACCGCGACCCATATTCAATTCGGCGACACCCTCTACCGCCTGCTCCTCTATCCTTACGAGGCTCGTATCGAGCGCTTCTGAAGAGCATCTCCCGACGGGCGCGCCGTAAGCGATCGCCCGAGCAGGCGCTCAAGAACCGCGAGCGGCGCGGTGGCTGGGTCCTGCAGGCACTGGACCGGTACATGAAAGGTCTGCTCGAACAGGTACTGGCCGGCCATGGCTGCGTGCGGGACCTGGTCTGTGAAGACCATCCAGGTCGTAGCAGCCGGAAACGACACCTCGCATTGGCGACAGTGGCGCTGATAATGGTCGTCGCCTTTCATGGTGTCATGCAGTGCCAACATGTAGTGATCATAATCGCTGCGGTAGCCCGCCGTGAGCCCCGTGGCACGCAACAACCAGCGCTGTCCAGGGAACGGGCGCCGCAGACTCGGCAAAAACCGCTGGGCGCAGATCTCAAAGGGTTCGCCCAGTCGCCAGATCCGGCCACGACCGGCGGGATTTACGTTACTGAAGACGCGCAGGATGCGTTCGCCCTGATTGGGGCGGGTTGGGAAGGCATCCACATGCAGCCGGCTGTCATCCTTGCGATAGGACGAGGGGCGATCCTTCACCTCGACCGGCCGATAGCTGGTCCGCCCCACGCGCAACTGTCTTTCATACATTGGGAGGAGCGTGGCAACGAGGGCGCGGGCCGTCTGCGCGAACCGAAGCATCATCGCCTGCATGCGGTCGCGCTCGCCGCCTGCAAGGGTGGTCCCTTTCAGGACCCCGGAGGAGAGATCGTAGCTCACGTTCTTGGACCGCCCGTCCGAACAGCGAGGATCAAGAAACCCGCGCTCATCGGCGTTCAGCGCAAACGCAAGGCGCGGAAAGAACAAAACCTTTCCCCCCTCAAGGGCGTGCGCCGCCCGATCCATGACCGGCACCGGGAAAACGCCGTCGAAGCGGTCCCCATCAATGTTCTCCAACGGATCCATGAGCGCCTCCTTGGTCACCATATTGGCACAACCGAAGGCCGATATCCGAGCCCGTTCGGCGGCGTGCGCCTACCGGCGAGACCGGTCTCTAAAGCCTGATTAACCGGTAAACCGTCTCCTCACGCCACTCGAGCCCCTGCTCCGCGAGCCCCGGATCCTCGGCGGCCGTCTTGCGCTCGCTCTCGAGGATCTCGATTGCGAAATGGTCCGCGTAGATATCCCGCACCTCTGTTTCCGAGACGGCAAAGGGCGGACCGCTGTCCGGATCCTTCAACGAGAACGGGGCCACCAAAAGGACCACTGTCCCCGGGTCAGTCAATTGCGCCATCTTCGCCGCATAGTCGCGCCGCATTGAAGGCGGCATTGCGATCAAAGCTGCGCGGTCGTAGACCGCCGCCACGGGCCCCAGCAATTCCCGGGTGAGGTGGAAGTAATTGCCGAGCAGGACCGTGATGCCCAGGGATTGGTATTCAAGGAACTCACCGCGACCAACGCGGTCGACCGGGATCTCCTGCTCGCGGAAAAATGCCTCCACCGCAAGCGGGCTCAATTCGATGCCCAAAACCGGTCGCCCCTGGTCGCGCAGCCACACCATGTCCTGGGTCTTGCCGCAGAGCGGCACGAACACCATCCCTTGAGGGCCTAACGCGTCGAGGTGCCGGCGCAAAAAACGGTTGATCTCGGCCTGATGAAAGCCGATCCGGTTTTCATGCCAACGGTTGTGCCAAAACCCGGGCTTCATAATCCCCCCTATGCGTCTGTCAGTAAGGCCTTGACGGCGGCTACCGCCGCAGGTCTCCCAAAAACGACCTGATAGCGCCCGGGCGGCCCCTCCAAAGACTCGAACGCCGCCCCCGCCTCGAGCGCCACGGCCCAGGCCGCGCACACATCCCAAAGCTTCGCGTGCCAATCGATGGCAACCACGCCCTGGCCGCGAAGGACGGCGCTATGGGCGTAACAGTCGCGATAGACCCGCAGATTGGGATAGGCGTCCGCCAATCGGCAAAAGAGCTCACCGCGTCCACCCTTGACGAAGTTCTCAGGGGCCGTGGCCATGACCATGGGTATACCCGCTTCCTTGCGGTCCGTGACCCGCAGCTCCCGCCCATTGCACGAGGCGCCAAGCCCGCAGGCCGCACTCACGCGCACATCAAGCCGCGGGTGATCTATGACCCCAAGGACTGGATGGCCTTCATGGCGCAATGCGATCAGGGTCCCGAAGGTCGGCACCCCGTGGACGAAATTGTCGGTCCCATCGATCGGGTCCAGCACCCACTCCCAGGCGCTGCCCCGCCCCTCGGGCGGATACTCCTCGCCGGTCAGGTCGTGGTCCCCGAAATTTGCTGCGATGGCCTCCCGCCAAGCCGCTTCTATGCGCTGGTCGGCGACACTCACATAAGAGCCATCCGCCTTCACGGCGATATCGGCCTCGCTCAAAGGGGTTTCAGCCACGAGCTTGCGGCCCAGATCGGCGAGCGACATGGCGAAGTGAAGGAAACGGCGACTGTCGGCGGCGCTTATACGCGGAGGGGTCGAGTTTTTCATAGGGCCGGACGATACCGACTCGATGGGCCACATACAAGATTCGGACCCGCGACCGAGTCGGTTATACTAGCACCTCAGGCGATCCGGCCGGCCCCCGCGAGACCGAGGGGCCGGCCACCGCCCAGGCCCCGCCCGGTCGTGCACGACATGCAAGGCCGGACACCGGATCCGAACCCTAGAGACCGCCCCCAACGTAAGATTTCAAGGAGGACGCGGAGACCGGCGTAAAGCAAGGGACGACCCCCCGAAGCGGCCCAGGGCCTGTACCGTGGACCGCTCGCGACCCGAACGCGCCATTTCCCGCAAGGCATGACGACACGTATAGAGAAAGACAGCCTTGGTGAATTTCCGGTGCCGGCCGATGCCTGGTATGGCATCCAGACGGCGCGTGCAGTCGCGAATTTCCCGATCTCGGGCCGCGGGCCCGACCGCGACTTTATCGTGGCGCACGCCCGTATCAAGATCGCGGCGGCGCGCGTCAATGCCCGCGCCGGTTGGCTCGAGGCCCGGCTCGCGCAAGAGATCGAGCGCGCCGCATCCGCCATCGCAAACGGCGAACATCATGGCGAGTTCGTGGTCGACCGCTTCCAGGCCGGCGCCGGAACCAGCCACAACATGAACACCAACGAGGTGATCGCCAACCTCGCCAACGCAGCCCTCGGAGGCGAACGCGGGACTTATCGCCCCGTGCATCCGAACGACCACGTCAACATGGGGCAGAGCACGAACGACACGATCCCGACCGCCATACGCCTGGCGGCGCTCGCAAAGCTTTCGCGCCTAGTCTCCACTACCCACGACATGGCGCGCGCCTTCGATACCCTGGCCCTGCGCGAGCGCGACACAGTGAAGAGTGGACGCACCCATCTGCAAGACGCGGTGCCGACCACCCTGGGTCGCGAGATGGCGGCCTATGCCTGGACCCTCAAACGCTGCGCGCGTCGCATCCAGGACGCGGCTGTCGACCTGGGCGATCTGGGGCTCGGCGGAAGCGCCGTCGGCACCGGCCTGAACACGCCCCGCCACTACCCAAAGCAAGTCGCGCAGGAGCTCACTCTGCTCACCGGCGAATCCGTGCGTGCAGCGCGCGACCTCGCCGCTCAAATGCAGTCGATGGCCGACGTCATGCAGTTGTCGGCGGCTGTCAGAGGGCTCGCCCTCGAGCTCACGCGCATCGCCAATGACCTACGCCTCATGGCCTCGGGCCCGCGCACGGGGCTCGCCGAGATCGTCCTTCCGGCGGTCCAGCCGGGATCGAGCATCATGCCAGGCAAAGTGAACCCGGTCATGCTCGAGATGCTAAACCAAGTCTGTTATCAGGTCATGGGGCAGGATGCGGCGGTAGCGGCCATGACCCAGGCCGGCCAGCTTGAACTGAACGTGATGATGCCGGCGCTCGGATCCGCGCTTTTCGACATGATGGACTGGCTCACGCAGGCCATAAGGGCAGTGACCGACAAGGCGCTCCCGGGTATCATCGTCGCCCGCGACCGGTGCCTCCAATACGCGCACGCGAGTGTGGGCTTGGCAACTCTCTTGAATCGGGCGATCGGCTATAGCGCCGCGGCGCGTGTCGCGCAGGAGTCCGAGGCGAGCGGCCGACCCATTGCCGAAATTGTCGCCGCGCATGGCCTCATGGATGCCGAGGCCTTCGCCAAGCTCGTGGCCGACGCGGCCGGGAATGGTGAGGATTGATGGCGCGCATACTAATCCTCTATTACAGTCGCCATGGCAGTGTGCGGCGCATGGCCGATCTCGTCGCGCGCGGGGCAGTCTCGGTCAGCGGCTGCGAGGCGATCGTGCGTACCGTGCCCGAGGTCTCGCCGGTCCCGGAGGCGACCGCGCCCGCAGTTCCCGCGGATGGACCGCCATACGCCGATCTCGACGACTTGCGCGCCTGCGATGGACTCATCCTCGGAAGCCCCACCCGCTTCGGTCACATGGCCGCGCCCTTGAAGCACTTTCTGGAGACCACGACACCGCTTTGGCTCGCGGGGACTCTCGCCGGTAAACCCGCCGGGGTCTTTACATCCACCGGCACCCTGCATGGCGGCCAGGAGGCCACCCTCTTGTCGATGAGCCTGCCGCTTTGGCATCACGGTATGCTGCTCGTCGGCCTTCCTTACACGCAGCCCGAGCTTTCGACCACCGCCTCCGGCGGTACGCCCTATGGGGCAAGCCACTTGGCCGGCGTGCGTGACGATCGACCCGTGACGGCCGAAGAGAAGGCTCTCTGCCTTGGGCTCGGCGAGCGGGTAGCTCGCATAGCGCAGCGCCTCGCCACGAGACCGGCTTGAAGAATGGCGCGGGAATACCCATCCTCTTCAGGGGATGGGATGAAAGCGTCGCCGCCCAGATGGGCGGCTATTTCCCCTGGCATTCCTGGATAGAGCGGCGGACGACCTCCGCAGATACCGCGGCCGCCGTTCCCACGTAGCAGGCCTGCGTCCAAGACGGTACCCACGGACTTCCCGGGCCTCGAGACGACCAGCCGCCATGCGACGGTCGATCTCGGCCAGATCCATCTGGCCGCCGTGGCCACCAACGAGGGGGATGCGCTGATCGTCTCCGGGCGCGGTATCCGCTCCTTGACGCGCCAACATAGCCAACAGTTGGGGGAGATCGCTCGCAAGCGTTCCCGCTGCACCCAAGGCTTGCGACGTTGGCGGACACTGGGGCGGGTGCGGGCGAAACTGACCCTGCGCCAGGAGCGCCGCGTCCGGGATCTCCGCCACAAGGGCACGCGCCAGGTGGTGGATTTCTGTAAGGAGCACGGCGTCACCGCCCTTTTCGTCGGCAACCCCGATGGCGTCCGGCGCAAGAACTGTGGTCGTCACCACAACCAGCGCATGAGCCAGTGGGCGTACGGCCGGGATAGCGATTCCCTGCACCAGAAGTCGGAACAAGACTGCATCGTGTGCTTCATTGGCGACAAACGAGGAACATCCAGCCCACATTGCCCCCGCATGGGGGTGTCCCGTATGCGGCCATCGTCATAAGCCCAGAGGGCGAACGGGCGATGCCAGGCCTGGGGATTCACAGGCCACCGAGACCTCGTGGGTGCGACCCACATGCATCCGCGGGCCTTCGGTCAAGTGGTGCCGTTTCCCCAACGCATCACGTATCTCCGTCCGGGACATCTCCGGCGGAGTAGTCGCCTGGATACGGGCCACCGGACGGATATCCGGCGTTGTCTTGCCGCGGCACGGAATCAAGCACCGCAGGATGTGTGTGCGGGCTCCCTGGAGCAGGCCCATGAACCGTGTCATTCAGTAAGAAGCTTACCCGCTTGAGCGGGTTGGGGGTGTCACGACCCGGAATCGCCCTGGTCGCGGGCAAGGACGGCGCGCAGATAGGGAACGGTAAGTCTGCGCCCATCAGCCAAGGTCTCGCGATCCAGCGCCTCCAGTAACTGGAAAAGTGCCCGCGGATCGCGCGGTCCGTGGGCCAGCAGATAGGCGCTCGCCGCATCGTTCAGACTGAGACCTCGTAGGGACGCGCGGTGACGCAGGGCTTGGGCCTTGGCCTCGTCCGAGAGTCTCTGCATGGCCACGATCGGGCCACTCGCAAGTCGTGTCCGCAGATCGTCGCGGGACACCGCGAGACCCCCGGGGTTGCTGCGACCGGCAAGCACGATGCGCCTATAGGGCGCAAGCGCTTCGAAAAGGACGAAGAGGCGGCGCTCGCCATCAGCGTGGTCCGCCAGCGCATCCATATCGTCCACACACACCACGCTGTCTTGCGGCAGATCGACGAGCCCCTCCCAAATCGCGGGATGGGCGTGCGCGAGCGACAGGAAGGCACAGGGCCCGTTTCCCTGGGCCTCGCGCGCGACCGCCGCCAGGAGGTGGGTCTTCCCGCAGGCCTCCGGGCCAAACAGATACAGGGGGCCTGCGCGCCCAGCCGCGATGGTGCGCGCGGCCTCGAGGGCGGTCCCGTTCTCACCCGCCCAGAAGTTTTCGAATGAAGGGTGATCACGCACCGACAGATCGAGTGGGAGCTGACGCGTCATTCGGACCACGCGCTTTGTCTGTAGCGCTCGTGCGCGCGCTTGATCCAGACCATCAGCACGGCGGAAACCGGCAAAGCGAGCAAAACTCCGGCAAAACCGAACAAGCGCCCCCCCGTCAATACTACGAAGATCACAAGGACCGGGTGCAAGCCAATGGAGCGACCGACAAGCCTGGGCCCGAGTACCATGCTTTCCATCATCTCACCAAAACCGAATGCCGCGAACACGAACAGGAGGTGCTCGAGATCGTGGTACTGCAGCAAGACCGCAAGGCTCGCAGTGAGCAGCCCCGTGAAAAACCCAAGATAGGGAATAAAGCTCAGCAAGCCTGTCATAACGCCGATCGGCAAAGCCAAATCGAGGCCTGCCAGGCTCAGGCCGATCGTATAGATGATCGCAAGCGCGGTCATGACCGTAAGTTGTCCCCGCAAGAGTCGGCCGAGTTGCGTATCGACCTCCTTGGCAAAGCGGACCACACCGTCGCGATAACGACCCGGAAGGATCTCGATTGCGGTCATACGTATACCGTCCCAATCCCGGAGCAAGTAGAAGGTGACTACAAGGATCAGCGTAAGTCGCGCGAGCACCACCACGATATGGAGGCCGGATGCGGTCGCAAGCGGCAGGAGTCGTCCCATGTCGGCGCCCGCGCTTTGCCACTGCGCAAGGATCCGCTCTTTCATCTCGTGAAGGTCGAGGGTATAGCGGCCATGGGTGGCGCGCAGAATCCGTGCCTGCAACCAATCCATGTAATGGGGGGCGTGCGCGGTAAAGGTCGCAAACTCCTTTTGCGCCATGGGTACGAGCGCAAGCGCCAAGGCCGCGACCGCGACTACCACGAGCAGCAGCAGAAAGAGGATGGTCGCACTGCGTGGCACGCCGATGCGCGCCCCATAGGAGACCAAGGGATTGGCGATATAGGCGATGAGCGCGGCGAGCAAGAACAGGGTGATGACTGGGGCCAGGACATAGATCACCGCGCCCGCGGCGAGCAGGCCCGCAACCAAATACAGGATGCGGCGTTCAGTCTCTCCCAGCACGCCCTGCCTCGGTCTCCCGCACAACTCCCCAAGTCCAGAGATAGTGTCCACCGCTTGCGATCGTGGTGACAAGGACCGCAAAGACGAGCGCCGCCTGGATATGGTCGACATGAAACCCGAAGGCGCGCTCGGCGAGCAGGAAGATCACAAGCAGTATTTGCGTAAAGGTGTTGAATTTGCTGACCCGGCTCGGCCGCATGGTCACGGGGCCATAAAGCGACGTGTAGACCAGATAGCCGCCGACTATGAGGACATCACGGAACGTCACCACGAGCACGAGCCAGAAGGGCACGAGGGTCAGCAAGGCCAGCATGACGTAGGCGCTCACCAGCAGGATCTTGTCGGCCAGGGGGTCAAGGATCGCGCCGAGCTGGGTCACGAACCCGAAACGCTTCGCGATATAACCGTCGAGGCCATCCGACACCCCGGCGATCAGAAAGACCCACAGGGCATCGAGGTAGCGATGATTCCTCAATACGAGAATCAGCAGCGGCACGAACGCCATGCGCAGCAGGCTGATCATGTTGGGAAGGTGCTGCAATCTCTTCACGTACGCTCCTCGGGTTCGCGGCGCAGACGCCCGTAGGGGTTGCGGCGCGCCGCCGCCCCGTTTACCGTCCCCAGCCGACCGAAGTCAAGGTTTACTTGCAAGACCCCAAGCTCTAACATAACGCGCATCTCGGAGTCCGCTTGTGACAACACCCAAAAACCCGCCCCCCCTGACCTATCGCGCCGCCGGCGTCGACATTGAGGCCGGCGACGCGCTGGTCGAGGCCCTGAAGCCGATCGCCGCGAAGACTACCCGCCCGGGCGTCCTCGCGGGCCTCGGCGGCTTCGGCGCGCTCTTCTCACTGTCCGGCCGCTATCGCGATCCCGTCCTGGTCTCGGGCACCGATGGCGTGGGCACCAAACTCTTGCTCGCCATTGCCCTCGATCGACACGACGACATCGGCATAGACCTCGTTGCCATGTGCGCCAACGACATTGTGGTTCAGGGGGCCGAGCCGCTGTTTTTCCTCGACTACTTCGCCTCCGGCAGACTCGACACCAGGAAGGCCGAGCGTATTATCGCCGGAATCGGGCGCGGGTGTGAATTGGCCGGCGCGGCCTTGGTCGGCGGCGAAACAGCGGAGATGCCGGGCGTCTATCGCGACCAGGACTATGACCTCGCCGGCTTTTGCGTGGGGGCCGTGGAGCGCGAACGCCTGATCGACGGCTCGCGCGTTCAGGCGGGCGATGTCATCGTCGGCCTACCCTCCTCGGGGCTTCACTCCAACGGCTACTCGCTGGCGCGGTCGGTCATCGCCCGATGCCAGAGCGACCTCACAGTCGCGCTGGAGGGCCGCGCACTCGCCGACATCCTGCTTGCGCCGACGCGCATCTATGTGAAGGGCCTGCTCGCCCTGCATGGGGCGCTGGACGTGCATGCCATGGCCCACATAACAGGCGGCGGTCTGCCGGGAAATGTGCCGCGCGTCATCCCCGACGGGTTGCGCGCCGTCATCGACCGGTCCTCCTGGCGGTGGCCGGCGATCTTCCGCTGGCTTCAGGACGGTGGAGAGATCGCCGAAGAGGAGATGTACCGGACCTTCAATTGCGGCGTCGGCATGATCGTGATCATCAGCGCGAAAGATGTGGAGGCCGCCCAGACCATCCTTCGCGACCAAGGCGAAGAGCCCTTCGTCATCGGGCGCATCGACGCGGGGCCCGGCGAATTCGCGTGGGCCTAGGCCCCTCGCTCAAGGTCGCAGTCGTAGTCTCGGGACGCGGCACCAATCTGCGCGCGCTCCATGAGAAGGCTTCGAAAGGCAATTACAGCATAGCCGGAGTCGTGAGCAACAATCCGATGGCGCCAGCCCTCGACTACGCCTCCCGTCAGGGCTTGCCGGCATGCGCGGTCGATCATCGCGTATACGCGACGCGCGCGCTCTTCGAGGGCGCCCTGGCTGAGGCCCTCGACCGTCTGAGCCCTGACGTCATTGCCCTCGCGGGGTTCCTGAGAGTCCTGGGTACGGATTTCGTCCGCCGCTATCAAGGGAGGCTCCTGAACATCCACCCATCCCTCCTACCGTCGTTTCCAGGGCTCGACACTCATCGTCGCGCCCTGGAGGCCGGCGCGCGCGAACACGGCGCGACCGTGCATTTGGTCACTGACGCCGTGGACGGCGGCCCGATCATCGCCCAGGCCGGCCTGCGCGTAGCACCGGGCGAGGATGTCGCCACCCTGGAGGCGCGTGTACTCGCCCTGGAGCATGAACTCTACCCCTACGTGCTCGAGCGGTGGGCGCGCGGCGAGGTGGTAACCCATTGAGCCGGCCCCATGCAACGCTTCCCCTGCCCACGCGAGCGGCATAAACTGGGCTTGGCAATACATAATCAGGAATAAATAACGATAGGGCATCGTCCCACCACCCGAGGAGATCATTATGCGCATCAGCCAGCTCTTTTGCCGCTCGCGGGAGTTGAAAAAGACTCTGGAGGCGAGTCGTTCGCGCCTCTACCGCATCGCCTACGCCTGGACGCACAATGCCGCCCTCGCCGATGATCTGGTCCAGGAGACGCTTACCAAGGCTTGGCAGAAACACGACCAGCTCCGCGATCCAGGGGCCGAAGAGGCCTGGCTCTTTAGCATAATGACCAATTGTTTCCGCGATCATCATCGCCGCGAGCGCGAGACGGACGACATCGATGACATGGACATTCCCTGCGAACACTGCTTGGAGACCGAACACATGCGCTCGGAGCTCGTGGTGCGAGTGCGGGCGGCGATCGCCAAACTCCCCCAGGGCCAGCGACAGGTCGTGACCCTGGTTGATCTAGAAGGTTTCTCTTATAATGAAGTATCTTCGATACTCGGGATACCGAGCGGAACGGTCATGAGCCGCCTGTGTCGGGCGCGGGCCGCCTTAAAGGGCATGTTACTGCCCGAAATCGCCGCGTCCGACCAGGCGCCGCGGATACGGAGGGTAAAATGACAGAAACGGAAGGACCCGGGCTCTCGGATGAATTCCTCAACGCCTTCGTCGACAACCAGATCGACAGCGATGAGAAGGGCCGCGTCTATCCGCTCATAAACGCTGATCAGGACCTGAACCGCAAGGTCTGCGAACTGCGCAAGGTCTCGGACTTGGTGCGGCTTGCCTACGATACGCCACCGCCCGCTGGACGGAGCGAACGACCGCGCCGGCGCTTGGCGGCCCGGCTCGCGCCACTGCTCGCCCCCTTCGTCCTGCTTCTCGGGGTCACACTCGGCTGGTGGCTGCGCAGCTTTTGGGCGCCGGCTGCGCCCCTGCCGACCACGGCCATTGCGGCGGCGGCGGGCACCACCACCAAGGTCCTGTTCCACCTGGACAACGGCGATCGCGCCCATATGCGCCAAGTGCTCGAGGAGGCGAAGCACCTCCTCGCGCGTTATCGGGCGGATCATAAGCGCGCCAAGGTCGAGATCCTGGCCGATGGACCGGGCTTGGCGCTCTTGCGTCGCCATTTGTCCCCATTTTCGGCGCGCATCGCGCGACTTCAGGCACGCTATCCGAATCTCATATTCGCCGCCTGTCAGGATACGATCAACCGGCTCGAACGACGCAGGGGCGTGGACCCCCACCTCTTGCCGCAGGCGGTCGTGGTCCCCTCGGCCATTGCCGAGATCGTCCGCCTCCAACACCGCGGCTGGACCTATATCCGTGTCTGAACAGCCCCATGCGCCCGCCCGGGCGGGCGGGGGGCAAAGACGCCTCCTCGCAAGCCTCGGGCTTTGTCTCCTAAGCGGGCTCACAAAGGCCCATACCTTCGTCTATGTGGCCAATTACAACAACAGCACGATAGGAGTCTATGCCGAACATGACAAAGGCCGCTTGACGCGGTTGCAGATGGTACGCACGCCCGGGGGGCCGGAGGCGGTCGTGGCCGACAGGCTGGGCTTCGTCGTGACCGCCGACAGCCTTGCACAGGCAATCAGCGCCTACCGCGTGAACCCTGCAAACGGCCGGCTCACCCAGGCGGCCGTCCGTCTCGAAGGGCCCGGCACCAACCCCTTCAGTCTGACGGCGAGCCCAAGCGGCCGCTTCCTGTATGTAGCAAACAGCGGCAATGGCACGATCGGCATTTATCGTCTTCATTCCAGGCAGGGCACACTTACGAGCGCGGGGCGCGCCCACGAAGCGCCCGGTGCCAAGCCGTATGACTTGGCCTTTACGCCTAACGGGCGCTACGCCTACGTGGCGAACTACGGAAACGCCACCATAGGCATGTTCCGACGTAAACCCGGCCATGCGGCCCTCACATCCCTTGGCGTTTTTCATGAGCCACCGGGCGACGGGCCCTACGGCCTGTCCGTGGGACCCGACGGTCGTTTCCTTTACGTCGCGGATTTCCGAGCGAACGTGCTCCTCGTGCTGGCCATCGGGCCCCATGGCCGGCTGACTTTGAAAGATCGGGTGACCGAGCCCTACGACCACCACCCGGACTCTCTCGTCATCGATCCGAGCGGGCGCTACCTTTTCGTGGCGAACACCAGCGCCAACGATATCTCCGTCTTTCATGTCGACCAGGCGAGCGGCCGCATCACCCACGTTGCGCGCGTCCCGACCGGAAGCTATCCCTTCTCTTTGACCCTCGACCGCGCCGCGCGCTTCGTGTTCGCGGTCAATTTCGGGAACAGCACGATCAGCCGCTATCGCCTCGACCCCGATCACGGCACTCTGAGCGCCATCGGAACCACGCCCGAGCCTTCCTACGCGGACCCCTACGGGATTGCCGCCCTCACACTGCGGGCAACGGCCGCTCCCCCGATTCCCAAAAGCGGCGATAGTCGCCTAGGATCCGGGGGTGGTCGAAAACGACCGGCACAGTGACATCGCGAATGTCGAATACCCGACAGGTCCGTGCATCATCCCCGGCACGGGGGACGCCGCAGGCCCGCGCCACATAAACGATAGATACCGTGTGGCCGCGGGGATCGCGAGCGGGATCAGAGTAGCAACCGAGCAAGGTTTCCAGGGTAACGGCGAGGCCCGTCTCCTCCAGGGCCTCGCGACAAGCGGCGTCCTCCACCCGCTCGCCGACGTCGACGAAACCGCCGGGCAAGGCCCAGCCAAGCGGGGGGTGGCGGCGCTCGATCAGGATCAAGCTCTCAGGGTGAGCGTCCAGACGGATGATGATATCGACCGTCAGGAGGGGGGTCTTGGGGGCCGTCATTTGACTTGGTTCATGCTATGATATCCTCCGTATGGAACAGATTACCGCGCCATCAGGGCAAGTAATAGAACTGCGCCAGATCTTCCACGAGACGGGCGTACGCCTCTTGCGGATTATCATACGCGACGGCGTCAGGTATTCTACGATCGAGCTCGATGCCGCGACCGCCTTCGATTGGGGGACACAGATGCGGGACTGGGCGCGCGATGGTGCCGAAGATACGCAATCGGGCCCGTAATGGGTGGGCCGCGCCGGCAGGGACCGCAGAGGCGCTGGCGTGGTCGTCTTAAATCATGAGAGGAACTAGCATGCTTCAGGGTCTTATCGTCTTGCCGTGGTGGGGCTATGCGCTGGTCGCGCTTGCCTTGACGCACGTCACCATAGTCTCGGTCACGATCTATCTGCACCGCCACCAGACGCATCGGGCCCTCGACCTGCACCCGGCCATCGCGCACTTCTTCCGGCTGTGGCTGTGGCTCACGACTGGCATGGTCACCAAGGACTGGGTCGCCATCCACCGAAAGCATCACGCGCGCTGCGAGACGGAGGACGACCCGCACAGCCCGCAAGTGCTCGGTTTGAGAAAGGTTCTATGGCAAGGCGCCGAGCTTTACCGCGCCGAAGCCAAAAATACCGAGACGCTCGCCAAGTTTGGACACAATACCCCGGACGATTGGCTGGAGCGGCGCGTGTACTCGCGCTTCAGCGCCTACGGCATAGTCATCACCCTGATCGCCAACCTGATCTTGTTCGGGCCGATCGGGCTTACGATCTGGGCCGTCCAGATGCTTTGGATACCGTTCTTCGCCGCGGGCGTCGTAAACGGCGTGGGCCACTATTACGGTTACCGCAATTTCGAGTGCGCGGACGCCGCCACCAACATCTCGCCGATCGGCATCTTGATTGGCGGTGAAGAGCTCCACAACAACCATCACACCTACGCGAGCTCGGCGAAGTTTTCCTGCAAGCCCTGGGAGTTCGACATAGGCTGGGGCTATATCCGGACGCTTGAAATCCTCGGCCTTGCGACAGTCAAAAAGGTCGCGCCCGTCCCAACCTATGCCGCACCCAAAGAGGCCTGTGACCTCGAGACCGTGAAGGCGGTCATCCATCACCGCTTCCAAGTCATGGCGCGGTTCGCAAACGAAGTCCTGCATAAGGTTCATGACGAAGAGGTGCAAAAGGCTGCCGCCGCGAACCGTCAAGCGGCCAAACTGCTAAAGAGCGCCAAGCGCCTCATGGTGCGTGAGAAGGCGCTCATAGGCGAGGCCGGCCACCGTCAGCTCCAGGAGATCCTGGCGACCAACAGCACCCTGCATACGGTCTACATGATGAAAGAGCGGTTGCAAGATGTGTGGCGGCGGTCCGCCACCACCCAAGACCAGCTGCTCGAGGCCCTGCAGGAATGGTGTCGCCAGGCCGAGTCGACGGGAATCCAGGCCCTGCACGATTTCTCGGCCGCCATCAGGACCTACGCCACGAAATCGGTCGCGGCCTAGAAGGCCATACCCGCCGTTTCGAAAGGTCGCGGCATGAGCCTCTGCCGCGACCTTTTTTGCCTGTTATGCCGACAACCAGCGACCCGGCAGGCGAGGGTCCCTTGACGCGCCCTTAAGCGCCGTGCGCCAGCCGCTCATGCAAAGGGCTCGTGCGCGGGAAATGGGCCTTCAGGAAGGCCATCTGATCGGCCAGCACCCGGCGCCCCTGCAAATAGATGTATTCCGCATGGGTCGGGATGAAGGGCACCGCGAGCAAGGCCATATCCGCCTCTTCAGGGGTACGCCCGGCCTTGTGGTTATTACACCGCTTGCAGGCCGTCACGACGTTGCTCCATACGTCCTTCCCGCCACGGCTCAAGGGCGTCACGTGGTCACGCGAAAGATCCCGTACCGTGAAACGCGACCCGCAGTAGAGACAGAGCCGCGCGTCGCGGGCGAACAGGGCCGGGTTACTAAGCGGGGGAACATAGCGGTCCCGCTGCCGGGTCAGCTGGCCGTTTTCCCCATAGGTGGCAAGGATCGAGTTGACCTCGACGATGCTGCGCCGCCCGGTGGCGGCATTAAAACCGCCGTGGACCCGGTACAAGAGGATGCCGCAGGTATACGCCACCTGCCCGAGATGGCAGATGCGTACCGCCTCGCGGAAATCAATCCACTCGAGCGGCATGCCAGCGACATCGGTACGCAAGACTTGTTGACTGAGCGGGTACATGGCAACCTCGGGCGGCCCCGGCCGCCATCTGCAGCAATGGACCTCAACAGAGGGCTCCCGCTAATATACCGATCACTGGACGCAGCGACAAGGGCGCCTGTCCGGCCTCCCGCAACGGGAAGGCGGACGCGCCTTGAGCTTGAAGGGGTTTGGCCGTTCCCGCGACCAGCCTGATGGCCGCCATGGGAACGAAGGGGGACGGTTACTTAATCTTCGCCTCGCGGTAGGCTACGTGCTTCCGAGCAACCGGATCGAATTTTTTGATCTCGAACTTCTCGGTCATGGTCCGCTTGTTCTTGGTCGTCGTGTAGAAATGGCCGGTATCGGCCGTCGACACAAGCTTGATCTTGTCGCGCATATCCGTCTCCTAAACCGATTCGCCGCGGGCACGCATTTCGGCCAGCACCGCATCGACGCCCTTCTTATCGATGGTGCGCAACGCGTGGTGGGACAGACGCAACCGTACCCACCGCTTTTCACTTTCGACCCACAAGCGCCGGTAATGCAGATTGGGCAAGAACCGCCGGCGCGTCTTGTTGTTCGCGTGCGACACATTGTTGCCGCTCATAGGCCGCTTGCCGCTGACCTGGCATACCTTGGACATGGTGACCCCCTAATGAATCCGCAGATTTTGCCACAGTGAGCGGCTGCTGCCAATCCCCCGCCACCGAGAGAGATCCTGCGCGCAGGCCCGAGAAGGGGAACGACAGCCGTCCTTGCCTGGTCTCGCACCTTTTGCCGATAACAACAGCGGACGTGCGCGCCTTAAAGTGGCCGGATCATCCTGAGCGGAATCTGGCGCATCGCCAGCCCGCCTACGAGCCTAAGGAGGCTTTGTGTCCGCCGATCCGCACCTGCATCCCTGCGTCATACGTGTCGACGAGCAAGACATTGCGACTCATGTAGGCGAAAATCTGCTCGAGGCCGTGGTCCGCGCCGACCGTTACATCCCGCACCTCTGCTACAACCCAGCCCTGGGCCCCATAAAAACCTGCGACACCTGTTTCGTCACGGTCGACGGTGCCCTGATCCGCGCCTGCACCCTGCTCGCCCATGACGGCCTGGAGGTCAGCACCAAGGATGCGCCTTCAGAAGCGGCACGCCGCGAGGGCCTGGACCGTATCCTCGAAAAACACGAACTCTACTGTTCGGTGTGTGACAACAACAATGGCGACTGCGAGATCCACGATGCGGTCGACAGACTAGCCGTTCGCCATCAGCGCTATCCCTACAGGCCAAAGCCTTACAGCCCCGACGCGTCGAACCCTTTCTACACATACGACCCGCTTCAATGCATACTCTGCGGGCGCTGCGTGGAGGCCTGCCAGAACGTACAAGTCAACGAAACCTTGAGTATAGGCTGGGAACTGGAACATCCCCGCGTCCTATGGGACGGGGGCCGGCCGATCAATGAGTCGAGCTGCGTGTCCTGCGGTCACTGCGTGACGGTATGCCCCTGCAATGCACTTATGGAAAACACCCTACTCGGAAAGGCCGGCCCATTCACCGGCTGGCCCGCGCCCGTGAAACGCGAGATGATCGAGTTCGTGAAGGGTGTGGAGCAAACCACGACCTTCATTCCGATCACCGCCATCTCGAAGATCGACGAATGCCTGCGCCATGCGGAACAGAAGATCACAAAGACCGTCTGCACCTTCTGTGGGGTTGGCTGCTCCTTCGATATCACGACCCGCGGCCGCCATATCCTGAAGATCCAGCCGGAACAGGGGCCGGCCAATGGCATATCGACCTGCGTCAAGGGCAAGTTCGGGTGGGACTTCGTAAACAGCAAGGACCGCCTCATCAAACCCCTGATCCGCGAAGGATCCTCATTCCGCGAGGCAAGCTGGGACGAGGCCTTGGGGCTTGTTCACGAGCGGTTTAGCGCAATTCGCGCAAGCCATGGGGCCGACGCCCTGGGCTTCGTCGCCACAAGCAAGGGCTCGAACGAGGAAGTCTATCTCACGCAAAAGTTCGCGCGCGCCATCGTCGGTACCAACAATGTCGATTGCACCTCCCGCTACTGTCAAAGTCCGGCCACCGAGGGGCTCACGCGCACCGTGGGCTATGCTGGCGACTCGGGCACCATGGATGACATCGACGACGCCGAACTCCTGCTTATGATCGGCACAAACACAACCGACAGCCACCCGGTGCTCGCGACCCGCATCAAGCGCCGCCTGAAACGCGGCGAGGTGAAAGTGATCGTCGCAGACCTCCTGCGCCACGAAATGGCCGAGCGCGCCACCGTCTTCCTGCGGCCCAGACCCGGCACCGACCTCGTGTGGCTTTGCGCCGTGACGCGCTACATCCTCGACCGCGGGCTTCAAGATCAGGCCTTTCTCGAAAAGCGCGTGAATAACCTCGACGCCCTGCGCGCCTCGCTCGCTCCGTTCACGCTCGCCTACGCCTGCGCCGAGACCGGCATCCCTGAAGCCCAGATCGTGCGTATCGCCGAAATGATTGTCGATGCCTCAGGCGTGTGCGCCCTCTGGGCGATGGGTGTGACCCAGCGCACAACGGGCAGCGACACGAGTACCGCCATCTCAAATCTGCTCCTAGTCACTGGAAACTACGGAAAGAAGGGCTCGGGGGCCTACCCCTTGCGTGGCCACAACAACGTCCAGGGCGCAGGCGACTTCGGTGCGTTGTCCGACAAGCTACCAGGGTACTTGAAGATCTCGGACGCGAAGGCGCGCGAACGCGTCGGCCGTGCCTGGGGGGTCAAGATCCCCGTAAAAGCCGGCCTCAATAATCACAGCATGATAGAAGCCGCACACGCGGGCGAACTCAAGGCCATGTACATCATAGGGGAGGATACAGCAGTGGTCGATGCTGATGCCCGCCATACCCAGGCGGCGCTGGAGAAGCTCGACTTTCTGGTTGTCCAGGACATCTTCATGACCACCACCGCGCGGTTCGCCGACGTCGTGCTACCGGCGTGCCCCAGCCTCGAAAAGGAAGGCACGTTTGTGAATACGGAACGGCGCATCCAACACTTCGAGCCTGCGTTCGATCCGCTCGGTGAATCCAGGCCTGACTGGTTGATACTCTGCGAACTCGCAAAGCGCTTCGGGCACCGCTGGGATTATGCGGGACCCCAGGAGATCATGTCGGAGGCCAGCAAGGTTGCGCCTATCCTGGCCGGGGTCACCTACGATCGCCTCGAGGGCTACAACTCCCTCGTGTGGCCCGTCGACGCCGAGGGACACTCCGAGACGCTCCTTTACACGAAGAGCTTCCATACCGAGGACGGCAAGGCCACGCTCTATCCCGTCCATTGGCACGCCCCGATAGAGCAGGCCGATGGCGAGTACGACCTCACTTTGAACAATGGGCGCGTACTAGAACATTTCCAGGAGGGCAACCTCACCGCGCGCGTCCCTGGGATCGTCTCCAAGGTCAACCAGTTTTATGTGGAGGTATCGCGCGAACTTGCAGATGAGTTGGGCATAAAGACCGGGGCGTGCGTGACGCTCACTTCACGCCGTGGCAGTGTGGATGCTGGTGTATTGGTGAGCCCTCGCGTCACCGGGCGTGAACTCTATACCGTCGAATTCTCCCTAAAAGAGCCCATCAACCGCTTGACCGGCAATCACGTCGACGCGGCGACCCAGACGCCCGCCTTCAAAGAGCTTGCGGTGAAACTCAAGGTGCTAACACGGGAAGGCCCCTCGCCGGTGCCGCGTTCGAACCCTCGTTTCGGTGCGCGCACCCCGCAATCCGGCGTCGAAGTCGAACGGAAATGGAAGCGCCGCGAGTACCGGCCCGTACCCGAAACGATTACGACCCGCGCGGGGGGCCAATCATGAGCGCGCTCATCGACTACCGTCATGTACGGCCGGAGGAGGCGACTGCGGAAAAGGAGCTCTTCGAACTGCTTGAGGCGCTTTCGCGACACGGTATCCTTCGCTTCTTCACGGCGCTTACAGGCGGCCTGCCGGACGCGGGACTCATAGTGGCCCGCGGCCTCAATTCGGAGGCATCCCGTACCGCGGTTCAAAACATCGTCACCCTGTTGTCGGCCTTGGGGCGGGTGCCACCGCAGGACTTCTCGCGCTTCATGGATGCGGTGTCCCTCGCCACGCAAAACGTGGAACGTAAGACTGAAGCACCCCACGACGGGGTCGGCGATCCGCCCGGAATCACCGGTGCCTACCGGCTTCTCCAGGACGATGCCCTCTGGCGCGCCTTAGGCCCCCTGCTCGACGGTCTGAAGGCCTTCGGCGAGAGCCTGGCGAAAGGAGCGCCTCCCAGGACACCACCACCGCGCGAACCTCTGCTTTGAGGCCGGAGTGGCTTGCCCTAGAGCCAGCCGCGTTCCTTGAAGGAGACGATGTGGCCGTCGCCCACAACGAGATGATCGACGACGCGTACCCCGATCAAACCGAGCGCTGCGGCAAGCCGAACGGTGAGGTCCCGGTCGGCCAGACTCGGCTCAGCATGTCCCGAGGGGTGGTTGTGAACGAAGATGGCGGCGGCGGCGTTGTGGACCAGGGCTCGCTTTACGACCTCGCGCGGATACACGACCGCCGCGTCTATCGTGCCCTCAAAAAGGACCTCTTCCACGAGCAAGCGGTGGCGGATATCGAGAAACAGACAGGCGAAGACCTCGCGGGGACGATCACGGAAGGAGGCCGTGAGGTAGCGACGCGTCACCAGAGACGACGAGAGGACGGTCTCACGGCGCAGACTTTCGCCCAGATGGCGCCGCCCCATCTCCAGAACAGCGCGCACCAGGGCGTACTTGGCGGGCCCTAGGCCCGGCGCCTCGCAAAACGCATCCTGTTCGACCGTAAGTAGGCCCCGCAATCCCCCGAATCGCGCAAGGAGCGCGCGCGCCAGGTCCACGGCGGTCTTGCCGCTCACCCCGGTTCTTAGGACAATGGCCAAGAGCTCCGCGTCAGACAGGGCCTCGGGGCCGTTCTGCAACAGGCGTTCGCGCGGGCGTTCATCTACGGGCCAGGCGGAAATGGTCATAGCGGCTCCTTGCCGCTACGATAGCAAGAGCAAGCACAAAGCGCCGTCCGGGAAATCGCCGGCTGGGCAAAGACATTGGAGAGGGAGATGCGGGATATGGCGTCGCCTCGGGGTCGCCGGGTGGTGCTTGGCATCACAGGCGGCATAGCGGCCTACAAGGCCCCGGAACTGGTGCGTCAGCTACGCGCCGCCGGCGCCGAGGTGCGGGCGGTGCTTTCGCAGAGCGCCGCGCGTTTTGTCGCCGTGGGGGCGCTCACGGCCGTGGGCGCGGAAGTGGTCGATGACGAGGAGATGGGCATGCTCCACATCGACCTCGCCCGCTGGGCCGACATTGTGCTTATCGCGCCTGCGACCGCCCATCTCCTGGCGCGGCTTGCGATCGGCGCCGCGGATGACCTGCTCACCACCCTCTGCCTGGCCACCGAGGCCCCCATCTGCCTGGCGCCCGCCATGAATCGCGTGATGTGGGAGCATCCGGCGACCCGCGCAAATCATACGCAGCTTCTCGAGCGTGGCGTGCTTTTCGTAGGGCCCGACGAAGGCCCTCAGGCATGTGGCGAGAACGGGCCCGGGCGCATGAGCCAACCTGCCGAGATCGCGGCCTTCCTCGAGCACCTCTGGGGTGAGGAAGGCCGCTTGCGTGGCGTCCGAGCGGTTGTCACCGCAGGCCCCACCTATGAAGCCCTGGATCCGGCCCGCGGCCTCACAAACCGAAGCTCCGGGAAGATGGGCTACGCAGTGGCGGCGGCGCTCGCTGAGCAAGGGGCGCAGGTGCTTCTCGTATCCGGCCCCACGGGCCTCACCGCCCCTCCGGGGGTACGAAGGGTCCTAGTCACGAGCGCGATCGAGATGCGCGAGGTAGTCCTCGCCCACCGCGACGGGATGCGACTCTTCGTAGGTGCCGCCGCCGTCGCCGACTATCGACCGGAAACGGTCTCGGCACAGAAACTGAAAAAGCAGGCGGGCACCCTTACGATCACCTTTGTCCGCAATCCCGACATCGTGGCCGAAGTCGCGAGCTGGACGCCACGGCCGTTTACCGTGGGCTTCGCGGCCGAGACCGAGGAACTCGAGCGCCATGCGCGCACCAAACTCGAAAAAAAGGGGCTCGACCTCGTGATCGCGAACCCTATAGGGGAACCGGGCGCTGGTTTCGGGGAAGACCACAACCGCGTCACCCTCATCGACAAAGACCGGACCGTCGCATGGACTGCCGCGCCCAAGACCGAGATCGCGCGCCAGATCGTGATGGAGATCATCAAACGCTTACCGAGGGACACGCACGCATGACGGGACCCGTCGTCGATCTAAAACTTCTGGATGCGCGCTACGGGAAGGAATTCCCACTGCCCACCTACGCGACTGCAGGCTCTGCTGCCGTAGATCTGCGCGCCTGCCTGAAAGAGCCGCTTACGCTCGCGCCATCGGACTGCCGGCTCGTCCCGACGGGTCTCGCCCTCCATATCGCCAACCGCGCGTATGCCGCGCTCATCCTGCCGCGTTCAGGGCTCGGACACAAAGGGCTCGTCCTCGGGAACACCGTGGGCTTGATCGATTCGGATTACCAGGGCGAAATCAGCTTGTCCTGCTGGAACCGCGGGGGCGAGCCGTTCGCCATCAACCCCGGCGACCGCGTGGCGCAGCTTTTGATCGTCCCGGTCGTCGCGGCGCACTTCCGCATCGTCGACCAATTCCATGAGGCGACCGAGCGCGGCGAGTCCGGTTTCGGCCACTCGGGCATCCGTTAACATATAAACCTCGCCCGGCCACGGGCCCTATCAGGAGATACTTGACCGATGACCCCCACGCCCACCGCACCAAGCCTCCAGCGCGCCGATCTTCCGCCAGCCAGCATTTTCAAATCCTATGACATACGGGGCATCGTCGATGTCGAGTTGAAGCCCGACTATGTGCGCGCCATCGGACAGGCGATCGGCAGCGAGGCGCGTGAGCGCGGTCGCTCCACGGTTGTCATCGCCCGCGACGGAAGACTTTCCGGGCCGACACTCCTTCAGGCCTTGAGCGAAGGGCTCACCGCAAGCGGCTGCGACGTCATCGACATAGGGCTCGTCCCCACCCCGCTACTCTACTTCGCAACCCTGGCATTCGAGACCGGGTCGGGTGTCATGCTGACCGGGAGCCACAACCCTCCCCAATACAACGGTTTAAAGATCCTGCTCGACAGCGAGACCCTGTCCGGCGCGCAGATAACGGCGCTCTATCAACGCCTCGTTGAAGGCCGCCTTGCAAGTGGTGCCGGGACGCGCCGCGCCGCCGACGTCCGTCAGACCTACCTGGACCGCGTCACGGGCGACATCCACCTCGCGCGCCCCCTGAAGGTCGTGCTCGACTGCGGCAACGGCGCGACCGGCGAGATCGCGCCCACCCTCTTTCACGCACTCGGCTGTTCGATCACCACCTTGTTCGGCGAAATCGATGGACACTTCCCAAACCATCATCCTGACCCGAGCCAGCCGGAAAACCTGAAAGACCTCCAGAAACGCGTAATTGAAGACGGGGCCGACGTTGGCCTTGCCTTCGACGGGGACGGGGACCGGCTGGCCGTGGTTGCGCCGGACGGGTCCATCATCTGGCCGGATCGGCAACTGATTCTGTTTGCCCGCGACGTCCTATCCCGACACCCCGACGGACAGATCCTCTATGACGTCAAGTGCTCGCGGGCCTTGGACGAGGCGATACGAGAGGCGGGTGGCCGGCCGCTCATGTGGAAAACCGGGCACTCCTTCATAAAGGCCCGCATCCGACAGGGTGACGTACTGCTTGCGGGCGAGATGAGTGGACACATATTCTTCAAGGAGCGCTGGACCGCTTTCGATGATGGCTTATATGCGGGCGCCAGGCTTCTGGAGCTCCTCGCCAAGAGCCCCGTCCCTCCGGCCGAGGTATTTGGCGCGCTCCCCAATACCGTCAATACCCCGGAGATCCAGATCCCGGTCACGGCGGAAAGCCCGCATACCCTCGTGGACCTATTGGTGCAGGCCGCGCATTTCCCGGACGGCAAGGTCACGACCATAGACGGCCTGCGGGTCGATTTTCCCGACGGCTTCGGGCTCATACGCGCCTCCAACACGACCCCCATACTCGTACTGAGATTCGAGGGCACGACACAAGAGGCGCTCGGACGTATACAAACGCGTTTCCGCGATCTCATGAACGGCGTACGGCCGGCGCTCGCAACTTGGTAGACGCCCACAGCGACGCAAATATTCCAAGGAAATTTCCACGGATTGGACGCGTTCCGGGGTTGTCAGCGGGGGGATTTGGCGCCATCCTGTACGGCTGTGGCACGACCCTCTAACCGAAAAGTGAGGAGAACAATTACCATGCGTCGATTTCTCGTTGGAGCCGCGTTCGCACTTGGAACCGTCGGCACTTGCTATGCGCACAACCCCCTGAACGCCATCCACGGGCCCCACATCGACCTCGATAAGACGGTGATCAAGGTTCCGCTCGCAAAGGGGGTGTCCCCGGGTGACGCGGTGCAGGCCATGAAAATTGAGGCCAATACCGTCAATATGAAATACGTGGGCGAGCTGCAGCTCTCGAAACAGCTCAAACTGATGGGCATCAAGTCGGGCGTCCTGACCGTCTACGAATTCTGCAGCCCGCCCATTGCACACGTCATGGTGGAAGCCGATCCGGCCTTCGCCGCCTACCTGCCCTGCCGCATCACCATGGTCGCCGCGCACGGCCGCGTCTGGCTTGAAATGCTTAACTTGAACATGATCATCAATGGCGCGCACCTCAAAGGTAAGATGCGCACCCAAGCGCTGCGCGTGCGCAATGACCTCGATTCCATCCTCTGGGCCGGCGCCCGGGGCAACTGGTAAAGGATATGCGTAAGGGCGGCGCGGCGTGGGCGCTCGCCGTCTTCCTGGCAAGCCCGGCGCCCGGGCACGCGGCGACCGGGGTGATCTTCCAGGTGAGTACGAACTCTCCCGTCTCCTGGGATGTTGCGGTCCATAACGTTCGCAACCTTGAGCGCGCGACCGGATTGCCTGGGAAGCGCATCGAGGTCGTGGTCTTCTCCCGCGCATCGCGCATGCTCCTCAAGGACTCGCCCGTGGCCCCCAATCTGGATGCCCTCCATGCGTCAGGGGTCACGATCGAGGCCTGCAAGGCGGCCATACGGAGGGCGGGACTCAAACCTTCGGCGATCCTCCCTTTCGTGCGCTACATCCCCTCGGGCGTGGCCGAGATCGTGCGCCGTGAGCGGCAGGGCTGGGCCTACGTCCGACCCTAGACTCCACCATCACGCCGCGCGCGCCCCCGGGAACTGAATCAGGACCTTGGTGTAGCCGTCCACCCGCTGGTCGAATTTCTTGTACGCCTCGGGCGCCTGATCGATCGGGATGCGGTGGCTCACGATCTTGCCGGGCTTGGCGCGCCCGGTGATGATAAGGTCGCGCAGATACTCGTTGTAGAGCTTTACCGGGCATTGGCCCATGCCGACGGTGACAGCCTTGTCAAAGAGTTCCGCCATGGGCAGCGCGAATATCCCTTGCTTGGCCTCAGCCGTCTTCCCGCCCGGGTCCGGCGCCATGTATACCCCGACAATGCCGATGTGACCGGCGGGGTTGACGAGCCTGACCATGTTTTCCAGGACCTGGGTCGGTTTTTCACGGGCATAATCCCGGTCGTCCCGCGCCTGGTAACCCACCGCATCGATTACGCACTCCACGCCCTTTAGTTTCTCTTCGCCCGGGCGCAGGCGCCCGCGCAGGCCGGGCATCTTAGCGCGCAGGGCAAAGATCTGCTCCACCGGATCACCATCGCGGGCGTTGATGGGGGTCGCGCCCAAATCCTTGACCTTGTCCAGACGCTCGGGCACGAAGTCGATGACATAGACCTCCGACGCGCCCTTGATCAGAGAACTCAACGCGGCCATGAGGCCCACGGGGCCGGCACCGAAGATGGCCACGCTCTTGCCGGGCGCCACATGGGCAAGCTCCGCCCCGTAGAAGCCCGTCGGGAATACGTCGGCCAGAAGAATGAAGTCTTCTTCCCATTGATCGAACGGCTTGCCGGGAAGCTTCAGGCAATTGAAATCGGCGTTCGGCACCAGGACATACTCAGCCTGCCCGCCACGATAGGGCCCCATGCCCGCATAACCGTAGGCCGCATGCGGCTTCTGTTCATTCATGGTGAGACACATATTGGTGAAGCCGCGGTGGCAGTTGTAGCAATAACCGCAGGCGATATTGAATGGCAGCACCACCCGATCGCCTGGCCTTATGCTCGTGACCGCCTCGCCCACCCGCTCGATGACGCCCATGATTTCATGGCCCACCATCTGCCCCTTCGGGAGCGCCGTGCGTCCTTCGTACATATGGAGATCGCTCCCACAGATCGCCGAAGTCGTGACCCTCAGCACCGCGTCCTTGGGGCCCGCGACCCCGGGTTCCTTCTCGTCGGCCACACGCATCCGATTTTCCCCTTCGTATACCACGGCTTTCATAGGCGATCCTCGCGACTTATCTTGTGAACGCATGCCCGTGGCCGCCAGCTGCGCGACCTTTGACGGGCCCCGTTCCCGAAGACCAGCGAAACTACGGGGAGTTCGGCGCCATCCGACCTTGTGTCCCAACGCGCGGGCACGCATTCCCACCACTCCCAGTGGGCAGGAATGCGCGATGCCGGCGGGTTGCTACTCAGGCGCGCAAGGGCGCGGCGCCCTTCGGACCATCGTAATGATAGCGCCGCAAAAGCGCCTGGCCGGCAGGCGCGCGCAGCCATTCGATGAAATGGCCGGCCGCCACGCGATTTCTGCTCGCCTTCAACACCGTCGCGTAGAACACCAGGGGGGACGGCCTGTGGACCTTCCCCTTCAACCGCAAGGACACTGCGGCATAGGCCTTGTCGTATGCCGCATCGCCCAGGTTGATCTGCGGCGGCAAGGACAGGTAGGGCAAGCCCATGGCCGCAGGCTGGGTCTTATAGGCGGAGCTCGCATCGAGTTGTCCGCCCTGAAGGCGCGCCATCACCTCGGGCTCCGGAAAGATCTGACGGTGATTGATGGTGGGCCCTAGGATACGGTGCGCGAGCGTCGGCTGGTGGTAGTAGCGCTCGGCGAGCTTCATCATAAAGACAATGTTCAGCCCCTGGGGATCGGTCAGTGGATCGGTACGCGCAAAGCGCACGCCCGGCTCTTCCAGTATCTGCCACCACGCTGCGTGTCCGGCCCTGTCCGCCTCACGGAATGCCGGCGTGAATCGGCTATGCGCGCTGTAGGCGATCACAAGTTCCGTGCTGGCAATGGCAAACGCCTCCTGCGCCTTACCCGAGGCGAGCACGAGATCCATCGGGCCGCGGGTGATCGATATGAACACGTCCGGATGAATGGCGCCGCCGACGATCATGTGCGCGAGACCGAGCGCCCCCTGCGCCCTCCCTTCTATCTGTGTGGAAAACTCTCGCACCATGACGGGCGCCACCCCGCCATGCATGAGCGCACCCATGGAACCGGCATAGGCAACGCGTAAACGCGTCTCGATGCGTGCCTCGCCCAGCACAGGCACCGCAAGCGCGCCGATACCCATCGCCGCCGACTGTAGAAATGCCCTTCTCGTGATACCCATAACCCCTCCTTGTAATATGTCATGTGGTGCGACGCCTAGAATTGGTATTGCAACATCACTCGGTTGTATATGAACTGGTGAAGGACTGGCATATCCTCCGCGATCGCCAGACGATCGCGGATTGATAGGCCCTTGAGCGTACCCCGCAGGAAATATGTGAGGTCGATGTTCGTCTCGCTGGTGTGCGACGCGGTATACAGGGCCGTGCGCGCGCTGATGTAGCGCGCGTAACTCAGTATCGCCCGCAAGCGGTGACGCAGAAGGAATAGAGTGGCGCTCACCTTCCACGCGTGACCAGACGTGCGGTTATCAACAAGACTTTGGATGATGGAGGTCGTGTAGAGGGGGTCGGTGGCATAACCGCTCGTATATGGTGACACGAGATCGCCGTTGGCAAACGTCCCCGGGTGCGCCGGCACGGCATCGTAGCCCAGCGTGAGCAGATCGCGATGGCGACGCACGCCAACCACCGCACCGTAGACGCTGGCGTTAACGGGTCCCAAATAGGCGCCGCCCGCGCCAGTCTCGCGCACGAGTTGCGCGCCGACAAGTGGCTGCACGCCGCCGGGTGCGCCAAAGGTATAGGAGCCCTCCGCCCACCCCATCTTGGCGAGATCATAGAACTCGTACCCCCAGGCCGCCACCTTGAGGCCCGCCGTCTGGTAACGCGCCCCCAGGGCCGCCGCCCCCGGTTCGGTGCGCCCCGGCAAACCGCCGATGCCGCCGATATTGTGGTTCGCCGTCGCGTTATAGAGATCGGTGGACGAAAAACCGTCGGAAGTACGACTTTTGAAGCGCGTGATGCGCAATGCCGAGACCACGAGACCCGGGAGTGGTCGAAAGGCGGCGAGCAGACCCTGATAGGTCTCCGGCACGATGCGCGAATCGCCCGGGTTGATCCAGGGGGTTTTTATGAGCTGATCACCGGCGCGCAGCAGTACGGCGTCGCGCCGATACTGAAGATAGGCCTGCCCGAAGGTGTCGATGGCTCCATAGCCCGCCAATGTCCCGTCGACATAGGCGTGGTTGGCCGGGTTGAGGCCCAGGGAATGGGCTGTATAAAACGTGGCGTCCGCCGAGACGTGATGGAACGTCCCGGAACGGAGGTTGATCCCGCCACCGACGGCAAACGCGCGCCGATTAGGCGGCGAGCCACTGAAATAGCGGGTGAAATCATAAGCCCGCAACATGCCGCTCACGCGCATGCCGCTCAAAAAACCCGTACCCGCCGCGCGCGCAGACCCGATGCCCACGACCAGCCACGCCGCCCCGACCACTAAACCCAAGCTATACCGCACGACGCCTCCCTTGTTGTCAAGAAAATGAACCGCCGGGGCGCTCTGCGGCACCCTCGCCGACTTACCGAAATACCCGCCCTCGTGATCTCCCATCACGCGCGGGCCTTGTGGGGCGCGCGAGACGCGCCCGTCATGGCTCCCCGCACCCGCACTCCGCCTAGACGGTGACCGCCAGGATGATGTGCGATGCCTTGATCAGGGCGCAGGCGCGCACGCCCTCCTTTAGCTGAAGACTTTCGATGCTCTCGTTGGTGATGATGGCGGCAATACTCTTGCCGCTATCGAGTTCGATCACCACCTCGCCGTTCACCGCGCCCGTCTGACAGCGCGTCACGACCCCACACAGGGTATTGCGCGCGCTGGTCCTTATCGGGCTATCGGCCGGCATCACGATGACCCATGGGGCCTTGATGAGGGCATAGGCCTCGACGCCCGGGGCAAGCCCCAGGTTATCCACGCTTTCGTTGGTGATGATTGCCACTAACGCGAGACCGTTGCCGATATTGAGCACTACCTCGGCATTGACCGCCCCCTTCTTGACCGTCCGGACCTGGCCCAGAAACTCATTGCGCGCACTGGTCTTCATGTCGAATTTCCTCATCAGCTGAAAGAAGCGATCGAAATCCTCATGCCCCTGCAGCGCCTCGAGAAAGCGTCGGTAATCGCCCTCGAGCCGTCGAAACGCAGACAGGGCCCGCAGGCCGAAGGGGGTCAGGACCGTGCCCCCTCCGCTCTTGCCCCCCGACACCCTCGCCAGCAACGGGGTGGCAGACAGATTGTTCATGCTCTCGACCGCCTCCCAGGCGCCTTTATAACTGAGCCCCAGAGCCTTGGCGGCGGCCGAGATCGATCCCAACTCCGCGATCTTCTCCAACAGCTCGATACGGCCCTTGCCACGCCGCCCACCCGACTCCGCCACGAACCGCATGGTCGAGGAATGCCGCTCTCCGCGCTCCTTCATAAGGCCTCTCTGACATATGGTTATGTAGTTTTACTACATGACGCGTGGTGCGTAAATACCGAACGGACCGATCGGTACGCGGAACTTTTCGATGGCGGCATAAAACGCGGACCCCCAGCGGTCGGGCCGCGCGGGCGGCGAGATGGCCTTCGGGGAACGGCGCCGGCCTCTTGCGGGTGAGGTCGCTACACTTAGGTCTTGGGGAGAGTCACGCCCTTCTGGCCTTGATATTTCCCACCACGGTCCTTGTAGGAGGTCTCGCAGGGTTCGTCGGCCTCGAAAAAGATCACCTGCGCCACGCCCTCGTTGGCATAGATCTTCGCGGGCAAGGGTGAGGTATTCGAGAACTCGAGCGTGACATGGCCCTCCCACTCCGGCTCGAAGGGCGTCACGTTGACGATGATGCCGCAGCGGGCATAGGTCGAGTTGTGCACGACGAGCCCGTTCGCAACAAAGTTGTGCAATCCCGGGACCTCGATGTCGTAGACCGGCTCTTGGCCTGCGGGATGAATGGCGGCCACGCGGTCCCACTCGGTGGCACCGCGAGAGAAAATCCCGTCAGTGCCGTTGCCGCAACATTCGACGGCCGAGCCCCGTACGAGCAAGCGGGCGCCCACACCCTCCTCGACCGTCCGGCAGGACATGCCAAGGCGGGCCGCGAGGTGGCGTATCTCGTCTACCACGGGGCGCGGGGCACACAGACCCTCATTTTCGGAATCACCCATGACGGAGGTCACGAAACGGGCGATGTCGGCGCGCGGGGCGCGAAAGACCACGTCCGGGATGGCCTTGATCGTGCCCGCCTGCGCCTGCGCCCGCACCAGGCGCCCAAGCCGCTCGGGGGCAATCAAGGGCTTGCTTCCAAAGAATGGTGCCGACACCGCTGCTGCGAGCCTGTCGCCCACGGCCAGATCCGAAAGAGGCACCCACCCCGTAGGCGTGAGCAGGGGGTGATTTGCGGTCGCGGTGAGCGACAGGCCGCTTTCCGTGACGAGTCGCCATACCGGCTTGACCCCGTGGGAGGCAAGCGCCGATACGCGCGCCTGACGCATGCCTCCAGGGGCGAGCGCCGCCGTGCGTCGCGCACGATCCCAATCACTGATGCGCAGGTACTCGCCCGTGTCGGCGTCGAGCACACGCGTATCGCCGGTCACGCACTTGCCTAGACAGATCGTAAGGACATTACGGGGGATGCGAAAGTATTCGACTGTCCGCGCAAGCGCGAAGGAGTTAGGGGGTATGATGCAGACCTCCCCGCGAAAATCCACGAAACTATTGGCGTCGAAGTTCTTCGGATCGACGATAGCGGAATTGATGTTCGTGAAAATCTTGAACTCGTTGGAGCAACGGATATCGTAGCCGTAGCTCGACGTGCCGAAGGATACGAGGCGCTCGCCCCCCCGCGACTTCACCTGACCGGGCTCGAACGGCTCAATCATGCCGTGATCCTGGGCCATGCGCCGGATCCATTTATCGGATTTTATGCTCATAGCTCACCCGGACCGCGCCGGTCTCCTCCCAGAGCCCTGACGCCGTCAGGTGTTTTGAATGACGATATTCGGAAAACTGCCTGAGAAGTCCTTCTTCATGAGGGCAAGCCGGCCGCCGATGCGCCGCGCGATCTCCCGATATATCTGCGCGATGCGCCCCTCTGGATCGGCAACGACCGTGGGCCGGCCGCCGTCGGTGTCTGCGCGGATACGCAGGTCGAGGGGCAACGCACCCAGGAAATCGACATCGTACTGCTCTGCCATCTTAAGCCCACCGCCAGCCCCGAAAATATGTTCCTCGTGACCGCACTGACTGCAGATATGGGTACTCATGTTCTCTACAATGCCGATCACCGGGATCTCGACCTTCTCGAACATCTTCAAGCCCTTGCGGGCATCGAGCAGGGCGATGTCCTGGGGGGTTGTGACGATCACGGCACCTGTCACCGGCACCTTCTGGGCGAGCGTTAGCTGGATGTCGCCCGTGCCCGGCGGCAGGTCGACCACGAGATAGTCGAGATCCTGCCAGTTGGTGTCGCGCAACAGTTGCTCCAGGGCCTGGGTGACCATGGGCCCGCGCCAGATCATGGGGGTCTCTTCGTCGATCAAATAGCCTATAGACATCGACTGCAGGTGATAGCTCGGAATCGGCTCCATGCGCCGCCCGTCCTTGGACTCGGGCTTGGCGCGTGAACCGAGCATACGCGGCTGGCTCGGGCCGTAGATGTCCGCATCGAGAATGCCGACCTTCGCGCCCTCCGCCGAAAGCGCCAGCGCCAGATTCACGGCGGTCGTGGATTTGCCGACACCGCCCTTGCCGGAGGCCACAGCGATGATGTTCTTGACCCCGGCGATGGGTTTCACTCCCTTCTGGACGCCGTGGGTCACAATCCGGGACTCGACCGTCACGTTCGCCGTCTTGACACCCTTGACCCCCAGGACCTTGTCGCGCAAGCGCGCCGCAAGCGCGTCCTTAACCCCATTCGCGGGGTAACCGAGGACCACTTCGACCGAAACGGCGTCACCGTCGACTCTGATCTGCTTGACGGCCTTCGCGGTCACCAGATCCTGCTCCAAATACGGGTCTATGACCTCTTTCAAGGCCGTTTCCACCTGAAGCTGGGAGACATCCGCCATATTGTGCTTCTCCTGAAATGCCCTACCGGACCACTAGGTTTAGAGGCGCCATCCTACACCTGGCGGCGCGAAACCGGAACGGGTCCCGGCCGCCCGGTGCGGCCTCGGACTCTCACAAGGCGCCCCCCGCCGAACTTGGCCGCGCCTCCCTGATCTGCTACCTTTCGGCGTCCTAGGGGAAAATCACATGCCAAACGACCGCAAGGTGCTGGTGACGAGCGCGCTGCCGTACGCCAACGGGCCCATCCATATCGGCCACATGGTCGAATACATCCAAACTGACGTCTTTGTCCGCTATCAGCGGCTGCGCGGCCGCGTCTGCTACTACCTCTGCGCCGACGACACGCATGGCACGCCTATTATGCTGAAGGCCCAGGCCGAAGGGATCTCGCCGGAGCAGCTCATCACGCGTGTCGCCACTGAACACCTGCGCGACTTCACCGACTTCGGCATCTCCTTCGACCGCTTCGGATCCACACACAGTGACGAGAACCGGGTCCTGTCCGAGCACTTCTACGCGCGGCTTGCGGCGGCCGGCCATATCGCCACGCGCACCATCGAGCAGGCCTTCGATCCGGTCAAGCAGATGTTCCTTCCGGACCGTTTCATCCGCGGCGAATGCCCGCGCTGTCACACCGCGGACCAGTACGGAGATTCCTGTGAGTCCTGTGGCGCTACCTACACCCCTGCGGAACTCATAAACCCGGTCTCGGCCTTGAGTGGGGCCGCACCGATCACCAAGAGCTCGGAGCACTATTTTTTCAAGCTTGGCGACTTCAGCGACGACCTCAAGGCCTTCACGGCGAGCAACGCCCTGCCGAAGGAGGCCGGCCACAAGCTCGCCGAATGGCTGACTGAAGGTCTGAGCGATTGGGACATCAGCCGCGACGCCCCCTACTTCGGGTTCGAGATCCCGGGCGCCAAAAATAAGTATTTCTATGTCTGGCTGGACGCCCCGGTCGGCTATATCGCGACCTTCTGGCAGCTGCGGTCGCGTCTCGAAGGACAGGCCCTCGATATCGATGCCGTGCGCTCGCAATGGTCGCAGTACGCCATCCATCACTTCATCGGCAAGGACATCCTGAACTTCCACGGCCTGTTCTGGCCCGCCATGCTCAAGGCCGCCCGCTTCGCGCAACCCACGGCCATCCATGTGCACGGTTTTCTGACCGTGAACGGCAAGAAGATGTCGAAGTCGCGCGGGACCTTCATAACGGCCCGCCGCTACCTCGATATCCTCCCGGCAGAGTATCTCCGCTACTATTTCGCCGCCAAGCTGAACGGTGCGATCGAGGACATCGACCTCAATCTCGACGACTTCCAGGCACGCATCAATGCCGATCTCGTAGGCAAACTCGTGAATATTGCGAGCCGCTCGGCGCAACTGCTCGCCCGGCACCTCGACAACACCCTGGCCGACGTCCTGCCTGATGCCTCTCTCTATGCCGAATTTCTGAAGGCGAGTGAAACCATCGAGGACTGCTACGAGGCCTGCGAATACAGCCGCGCCGTGAAGATCGTCATGGATCTCGCTGACCGCGCGAACCGCTACGTGGACGAGACGCGCCCGTGGGAGATCGCCCGCGCCCCGCAAAGGCGCGGGGAACTGCAGGGCGTCTGCACCCAGGCCCTGAACCTGTTCCGCGTCCTGATTGCCTACCTGAAACCCATCCTTCCGGAGACCGCGGCCAAGGTGGAGGCCTTGCTCGGGGGGCCGGAACTGAACTTCGAGAGCGTAAAAACCCCACGGCTTGCCTGCGCCATACAGCCCTACACGCATCTCATGCGACGCATAGAGGCGGCCGATCTCGCGCCCCTGATCGACGACGCGAGGACCGAGAGCGTCCCGCGCAAGGCGGCGCCGGAGCGTACCGCGCCCGCAAAGACGGAGGCGAAGGAGAACGGGGCTCCCGAAACGATCTCAGCCGACGACTTCGCGCGCATCGACCTCAGGGTCGCACGGGTCGTCGGCGCCGACTACGTGGAAGGCGCGGACAAGCTCCTCAAACTCTCGCTCGATCTGAACGAGGGGCGCACGCGGACCGTGTTCGCGGGTATCCGTCACGCCTACGCGCCCGAAGACCTCGTGGGCCGCCTTGTCGTCTGCGTGGCCAACCTGAAGCCCCGCAAGATGCGTTTCGGTATCTCCGAGGGCATGGTCCTGGCGGCATCCGACCGCGACGGTCTCGTGGTCCTCGACCCCGGGGCCGGCGCACGCCCGGGCATGACGATTCGCTAGCGCTTCACGGTGTCGGGAACGTGGCACCGACGGGCGCGACGGCCGCGCAGTCCGGGGGCCACAGGGTACACGCTGAGCGCGGCACGGTAGGCGGTTCTGGCCACAGGCGCCTCCTCGTCGTCCCGTCACGACAGGGCCCGTCCGGCGATTACCCGACCCCTGTCCGGGCCTTGCGACCGCACCGGGTTGCGCGTTCTTTGATATCGCCACGGCATCTCCGCAACCCTCCGACCCTGATCGCGCCGCGCGATCCTGGGCGCGTGAGCGCATAGCCCTCGGACGCGGACCGGCTGCGCGAACCGGGCCCGATCTCCCGATGCCGCCCAAGCCTCAATGCCGTACGCTCGGCGATAGCCCATTGCCTGGAGCAATGCCCGTGCCGCCTATTGTCTCGTCAAGCCGCCGACGTTTTCTGCAGCAGGCGGCGGTCGCACTCGCGGCCCAAACCCCTGTCGCGCGCGCCTTCGCCCGACAGCCCTCGCCACCCTATGCGCTCACCCGCAGCGCCCCGTTTGCCCGCGAACTGCTGATCCCGCCCGTCATGGGCGGAACCCTCGACGCGACCGGCGTCCGCCACTACCACCTGGACATGGCTGCGGGCGCCCAACATCTCGTGGCCGATCTCCTGACCCCGACATGGGGATACAACGGCGACTACCTGGGCCCTACCATCCGTATTCCGCGCGGACGACCCGTGCATATTCGTCTGCGCAACGGCCTGCATCAGTCCACTACGACCCATTGGCACGGCGCCCATGTACCAGGCAACATGGACGGCGGCCCCGAACTCCTGATCGGCGCGGGCCACTACTACGACTACCACTACACCCTCCGGCAACCCGCGGCCACCCTCTGGTACCATCCCCATCCCGACCGGCGCACCGGCCCTCATATCTATGCAGGACTTGCCGGCATGCTGTGGGTGGACGACGGTGTCGACGCCTCTTTACGCCTCCCCCACACCTATGGGGTTGATGACATCCCCCTCATCATCCAGGACCGCCGGCTTTTGGCGGATGGGCGGCTCGCCTATATGACCCACCCGCACGATGTCATGGGTATGAAGGGCAATCACATCCTGGTGAATGGGCGCGAACAGCCCTACTGGAACGCACCCGCCCAATGGGTCCGCCTGCGGATACTGAATGCCTCCAATGCCCGCGTCTACAACATAGGCTGCGCGGATCGGCGGCCGTTCGCCGTGGTCGCAAGTGACGCTGGACTGCTCGAGCACGGCGTGCCAGTCCGTCAGATCCTCCTGGCACCGGCCGAACGCGTCGAGATCCTCGTGGATCTCCGGAGGGACCGAGGGCGGTCGGTGGTTCTGCAGAGTGACTCACGGCAGGTCGTGCCGTCGTTGTCGGCCAATCCCGCCGATTCCGACCACCTCGATCGCAGCGTCTTCCCACTGCTCGAACTGCGGGTGGGCGCGGCGCGCGGGACCCCGGGCGTCCTGCCCGCTCGACTCGTCACCGTTCCCCCCCTGATCGCGCACGGCGCAACCCGTCATTTCGTGCTGCGCGTCAAGACCATGCACCGCGCCCTGAAGTCTGTCCGTCACATGAAAAGCCCGCGGTCCAGATCCCGGCTGCTCGGGCCTGGTGGCATGAACATGGGCACAGGCGGCATGGATATGTTCTCCATAAATCATGAATACATGAGGATGTCGGTTATCAATGTAGCGGTGACACGCGGTCAGACCGAGGTCTGGTATGTCACAAATGACAGCCCCATGGCCCATCCATTCCATTACCATGGAACTTCATTTCAGGTCATGGCGCGGAACGGCAAACCTCCTCCGGACACGGAGCGGGGCTGGAAGGATACGGTGCTCGTGCGCCGCGGCGAGACAGTCAAGATGATCGCCCCCTTTCATGAACCCGCCGGGCGCGAGCTGCCGTTCATGTACCACTGCCACATCCTGGAGCACGAGGATAACGGCATGATGGGCCAGTTCACGGTGACCGAGGTCTAGGGGGCGGACGCAACAGGCCGGGGCGCGGAAAGGTGAACCGCCATGATGCGCACACATAGACGCGACAAGGCGCCGTCTGCGCATTCCCCGAAGGGCCCCGCGATGGCTCCGGCCGGGTCGAGGCGGCCATGGCTGGAGATTCGGCCTTCACCGCGACGAACTCCCCGCGATCCACACCTAGGACGGTTCCCGCGTGGAGCCGGAAATGCCCCACAAAGGACGCTTGTCCACGCCCCCTGGTGAGGACCATGCCGCGGCTCGTCTCCTGATAAACCACCGCCACCTTCGGCAGGCATGCGAGACTTCCGCTATCCAACAACCTCCTCCATTGCGCGGAGCCTCTTTAGTCGTGCCGCTCCCGTGCATTGGTCGGGTCGTTACCCCGAAGGTCGGCGATACCCCGTCGCGCATGGGCAGGCGACTGATCGCCACTGGCCGTCGCCCATGCCCTGGCTCAAGGCTTTGTGTATCCCAGCAGAGGAAACGAGGCCACGGAGCGTAAACCAACGCCACTCGTTGACAGGTCCACAGCTATTAGAAACATGGCGATTCCTGGCTCAGCTCCTGCCGGACAAAAGTTTGCCTTGACAGAAGTGATGCCTGGTTGCGATGATCTCGCGATGCGAGGTTACTCCCTCAGAATGCTCGTAAGCCCCCTGATCCTGGTCTTCTGGCTGGGGGCGCTATGGGCATGCATGGCACCACAGGCTCATCATTCGCCGCACGACGGCAAGGCCTGCACCTCGCTCCACAACGCCATCGGACCGCAGACAGCTAGTAAAATAGCCGGTAGCCCGGCGGTCCTGCCCATGGTCGTCGCGGTATTCCTCGCGATGGCGATGATCCTGGTCGGCTTTTCCAAACCGGCCGTTGACGCCGTACCCCGCTTACAGCGACGCCGCTACAGGCCCGCGCAGCCCAACGCCCCACCCGTCTTCGTCTTCCTCTCGTAGATTCGTAGCGCCGCCCTGCGGCGTATCCTGAATCCCCTTGAGTAAGATCTTATGTGCACACCTGTTTTGCGGGCGCGCGCGCTTGTGCTCGTCCTGATCTGCATGACAGGGCTTGCCCCGGTCTTGGCGCGAACCCTAAGTCTTGCTGCCGCCGAGGCGCTTGCCATGCGCTACAACCCGTCTCTGGTGGCAGCCCGCCACGGCATCGGCGTAGCCCGCGGCTTGGCCCGACAGGATCGCCTATGGCCGAATCCGCGGCTCAGCATTTCTGGCGGTTCGGGCGCCCCAGTGGGCAGCCCGGGCGAATTCAGCACGCGCGTCATGCTGACGCAGCCCATCGCCTTGACGCCCCGTATCGCGCGCCATGCGGCCGTCGGCCGCGCCGGTGTGCGCGAGGCGTCGGCGCGCTTGCGGGTCAAGGCTTGGCAGATCCGCGGTCGCGTGGCGCACGTCTATACGCGATGGCGTAGCGCGACCTACGCGGTGACAGAGGCGAGGCATCTGATCGCCTCTGAGCGGGTGCTGATGCGTCTTGTCGCAGAGCGGGTACGAGCCGCCCAGATCTCCCCCGTGGGGGCCAGCGATGTGCAACTCCTCGCCGCGCAGGCGCGGCTCTTGCGGGAGACATGGCGCACCCGGCGTGAGGAGGCCAAGGCCGCTCTCGTGGCACTCGTCGGTCGACGCGCCCAAAGGCCTTGGTCCGCCCCCACGCCGTCGCGATGGCGCCCGCCCATGGCGGCCAAGGCGCAGACGACCGCGCTCGCCCGGCGCCCGGACCTGCGCTTGGCCGAGGTGGACCGCCATTACCGGCAATCGGTGCACCGCTACCAACGCGCCCGGCGATTGGGCTGGATGACGGTGGGTGCCGGTATCGGGCTCGATCGCCAGGTGCTGCGTGGGGTGCCCGCGCAGCCGATCGATCGCTCGATCGAACTAAGCGCCTCTCTCCCCCTCCCGTTTTGGAACCGTAATCAGGGTAACCGGGACGCGGCGCGCGCCCAGGTTCTGCGGGCGCGCGCGCGCATCCTTGCGCTCCGCTGGCGCATTCGTCACGCGATCGACCGCGACCTCTTTCGTCTGCAACGACTACGCGCGCGTGCGCACCGCCTGGCGCGATTGCGTCACCATGTCCGCCAAGCCGCGGCACTAGCCTTGCAAGGCCTAAGGCTGGGGCAGGTGCATACGGCAAGCGCCCTGGCCGTATTTACCGACCAACTCACCCTGACCGAGGCGTGGCTGAAAACCCGCGCCGCCGTGGCCGACGCACGTACCGCCCTGCGCATCGCCCTGGGCGGTCCCAAGGAGCCATCATGATCAAGATTCCCGTTACCGCCGTGCTCGTCCTGGCGCTCACCCTCGTTACCCTTCCGGCCCTGGCCCGGCGTTCGCCGATCGTGCATCTGTCGCCCGTCAACAGGCGCGTGCTCGGCCTCAAAGTGGTCTTGGCACGGATGCGCACACTTCACGCCCATCGCACCTTCTACGGCGATTTCACGTTGCCGCCCGATGCCGAGGCGGTCGTCACCCCGCGCATCCGCGGGCGCGTCACCGCCCTATACGCCTTGGTGGGAGAGCGGGTGCCGCGCGGCGCGCCGCTCGCGCGCGTGCAGTCCCTGCTCGTCGGCAACCCACCACCGACCATGACCGTGCATGCCCCCATGGCCGGGATCGTCGAGACCAGGCCCGCGGTCCTGGGCGAGGCTGTCGGCCCGGGCACACTCCTCTATCGCCTCATGGAATCCCGCCGGCTGTGGCTCAAGGCCTATGTCTACCAGCAGGACGTGGGCGTCGTCCACCGCGGACAGCAGGCGCGCATTCGGGCACTCGGCGTTGCCGCCCCTCTGCAAGGGCGCGTGGTGATGGTCGCACCACGCGTCGATCCGCGACGCGGCGCGGAAACCATATGGATAGCACTTGACCATCCGTCGGTCACGCTCAAACCAGCGCTCTTTGCGCGGACCTCCATCACGGTTGCGAGCGCGCGCGCAGTGGCCGTGCCCGCCCACGCTGTGGTGGATGTCGGCCGCCGTCACGCGGTATTCGTGGCGATCGGCGGCGATCGCTTTCGCTACACGCCTGTGGCCGTTGGCATATGCGAACATGGCTATTGCGGGGTTGCGGGCCTCAAGGCCGGCGCGCGGGTCGTTACTCAAGGTCATGCCGAGATCTACGCGCTGTGGTTGACCGGCGGCAAGCTCAAGGCAGACAGCTGATGTTTAATTTCCTTATTTCCTTGTCACTGCGCAGCCGCGCGCTCGTCATTGGGGTGTTTGTCATCCTCGCCGGAGGCGCGCTGCTGGCCTGGCGCAGCATGCCCATAAACGTCTTCCCGGCGTTTGCCACGCCGCGCGTGGTGATAGGCACGACCTTGCCTGGCATGGCGCCACGCGACATGGAGGCGCTCATCACCTATCCGATCGAGACCGCGGTCAGCGGGACGATGGGGATACGCGTGGTGCGCTCGAAGACCACGCTTGGGGTCTCGCTCGTGACCGTGGTCTTTCATGCCGGCACCAACATCTACCACGATCGCCAGTTGATCGCCGAACGCCTTCAGGACCTGCAGTCGCGGTTGCCGAAGGGCGCCCATGGGCCAGAGATATTTCCCCTCACATCGGCCATCGGATGGCTCGTCAAGTATTCGCTCACAAGTCCGGTCCTGCCCGCGCAAGAGCTACGCACCTTGGCGGACTGGGTGATCCGCCCACGGCTGCTTTCGGTGGGTGGAGTAGCGGATGTTGCTGATATCGGCGGGGCGGTCACGCAATATCAGATCGACCTCGACCCCACCGCCATGCAGGCCTACTCAGTGAGCGTCGGCGCTGTGGCGCGCGCCGTGCGCGGGGCAAGCCGTGACCTTCCCGGCGGCCTCGTGGAGACACCGGGGCAACAACTCATCGTATCGGCGGCGGGCCGACTCCATGAAAGCGATGCGCTCTCGCGCCTTCGCCACACCCTTGTCGCCAACCACGACGGGCTGCCCATAACCCTCGCGCAGGTCGCCCACATCCGGCGCTGGCATGCCATACGGCTAGGCGCTGCAGCGCTGGGCGAGAAGCCCGCTGTGGTGGGGACCGTTTACAAGGCCTACGGCGCCAGCACCATCACCACCACGCATCACGTGCTCCATGCCCTGCGCGCGGTCCGCCGAGCACTTCCGCCCGGCGTCACCCTCGACACCCACATCTTCCGGCAGTCGACCTTCATCAACACCGCGATCCACAACTTGTGGACGGCCTTGTGGGAAGGGGCGCTCATCGTCATCCTCGTGCTGCTCGTGTTCCTCGCGAACTGGCGGGCCTCGCTTGCGACCTTCGTCGCCCTGCCGGCCTCGTTCGCCCTCGGCGCGCTGATCCTTTACATTTTCCATGCCGGTGTAAACGCCATGACGCTTGGCGGCTTGGCGGTGGCCATCGGGGAGGTGGTCGACAACGGGATCATAACCGTGGAAAACATCATTCACCGCATGCGCCTCGCCCGAGAAGGTTCGCGGGGTGAGGACACCGATGGCCTCATCCTCGGCGCGATACGCGAGGTGTTGAACTCCATCGTCTATGCCACGGCCATCGTGATCCTGGTCTTTCTGCCGGTGTTTTTCATGCACGGCATACCTGGGCGCATCTTTTCACCGCTTGGCGTAGCCTACCTGGCCACCATGCTCGCCTCGCTCGTCGTGTCCGTAACCTTGATCCCGGCGCTATGCTCGCTGCTCTTTAGCCGCCATAACCAAAGAGCGTTCGGCGCCGAGCGCGAAACGGGTCTCGTGCGCTTCTTGAAACGCCATTACCTGCGCGTTCTGGAGCGCATTCTCCCGCGAACACGGGCCATCGTCATCTTGGCGCTGGTGGCAGTGGTGGTGGCCGGCGTTGGTTTCATGCGCCTCGGCCGCTCATTTTTACCGCCTTTCCATGAGGGGAATTACATCCTGGTCATGACCGCCCTGCCCGGGACCCCCTGGCGCGAATCCATGCGCCTGGGCGCGGTCGCGCGCCACGACCTGGCCGGCTTCCCGCAGGTGGTATCGGTCGACCAGCGCGCGGGCGCCGGCACACTCACGCCCGGCGCGAATACCCCCAACAATTCCGAGTTTGATGTACGCATCGACTTCCGTCGCGGTCGGCAGTCGCCGCATGTCCTGCTGGGCGAGATCCGTAAGAAGCTCGCCACCATCCCCGGAGTCGCCTTCAATCTCGGTGAGTTCATCGCCCACCGCATCGACGATGTGGAGTCGGGCGTGCCGGCCGACGTGGCGGTCAAGATCTATGGGCCCCATCTGCATCGCCTCTATCGGATCGGCAAGACCGCCAGCCAGGCAGTCGCCACCATACCGGGCATCGTCGACCTGCACCTCGAGCAGCAAATCCGGGTCCCGCAGATCGTCGTCACGCCGCGGCGTGGGCGCGATGCGCATTACGGGGTGCCCGCCGGACGCCTGCTGCGGGACGTCAACCTCTACTTGAACGATACGCCGATCGGTCACGTCCTGCACGGACCGCGGCGGTTCGCGATCGCCTTGCGCGTAGCGCGTAGCGCGCGGCGTTCGGCGCGCGCCCTGCGCAATCTGCCGGTGCGTGCGCCCGCGCTCGGCGCCCGCGCGGTAGTGCCGCTTGCGGAACTGGCTTCGATCCAGATACGGCCGGTACCCTTCGAGATTCGACGGGCGCACGGGCATCGCGTCGTACTGCTCACCTTCGATGTCACCGGCAGGGCCCTGTCCACGGTGGTGCGCGAAGTCAAAAAGCGACTGACGGCCATCCCGTTGCCGCGCACCTACTTCGTGCGCTACGGGGGCACCTTCCGCAGCCAGCAGCGCGCCAATACCACTCTCTGGCGACTGGGGCTTCTTGCGATCATCCTCTCGGCGCTGCTCCTCCAGAAGGCGTTCGGCTCGCTACGCGACGCGCTGCTGGTGCTCGTCAACCTGCCGCTTGCCATGGTCGGGGGGGTGGCAGCACTGCTTTTGACCGGATCGACGCTCAGTACGGCCGCCGTCATCGGTTTCATTGCGCTGTTTGGGATCACCGCGCGCAACGGGATCATCCTCATAAGCCATTACAAGAATCTTGAGGTCGAGGGCCGACCGCTCGACGAGGTCGTGCGGGCCGGCACGCTCGACCGACTGGTGCCAATCCTCATGACCGCGATCACGCCCGCCCTGGCATTGTTGCCGCTCTTGTGGGGGTCTCCGGTCGGCAAGGAGCTCGAGCGCCCGCTCGCCTATGTCGTGCTCGGAGGGCTCGTGACCTCGACGCTGCTGAATCTCATCGTGATTCCAAGCGTCTACCGCGCCCTGCGCCAGCGGGATGACAGGCGCCTGCGGAGCGCGCCTTGACGCCTAAACGCCCGCGTGTTCATAGTGAGAAGGGCGGCGGGTGCGCGAGCGGCCGGTTGCGCCCACATGGCCGGACTGCCAGCGGCGGTGGCGCGGGAGGTTCATGCCCATCCTTCTCCTGAGCGGCGGGGTCGAAAGCGCGACGCTCCTTCATGAGGAGCGCCGTTCCGAGGATCTGCGCGCACTCTTCATCGACTACGGGCAGCGCGCGGCGCGCCCCGAGCGCGCCGCCGCGGTAGCCTTATGTGAGGCCACCTCCACGCCACTCACCATCCTGTCGCTCAGGGGATTGGGCAAAGCGCTTGCGCCGCCTGGGGCATGGAGGCCTCATGTCCCGCTTCCGGCCCGCAACCTCCTTGCCGTAAGCGTCGCCGCAAATTACGCACTGGCCCTGAAGGCGCGTGGCGTACTGGTCGGCCTTCAGCGCGATGATCGCGGGCACCGCGAGGGCGCTCAGCCCTTTATAGCGGCGCTCGCAGATACCCTGGCGGCGCTCGGGCTCGAACTCGAGACCCCTTATCGCAACCTGAGCAAGGCGGGGGTGGTCGCGCGCGGTCGCGCCCTCGGGGTCGATTACGCCGCGACCTACAGCTGCCTGCTCGGGCGGCGTGTGCCGTGCGGGCGCTGCCCGCAGTGCCGCTCGCGGGCGCAAGCGCTCGCCTTCAGTCCCTGAATCGCCCGCGGGCCCGTAGCGGCTTGCGTCCCGCCTCCACGCCCGGCAGACTCGCGTCATGATCAGCAAGACCCGCCCTGTCACGCTCGCGGCCGTCATGGCCCTTCTGCCCCAGACCCAATGCCGACTCTGCGGCTTCGACGGCTGTCGCCCCTACGCCGAGGCGATCTTGTCAGGGACCGCGAAGATCAACCGTTGCCCGCCTGGCGGGGACGTGACGCGCCTTGCGCTTGCCGGGCTTCTCGGCGAAGAGGCGCCCGTATGGGAGGGTGAGCGAGGCCCTGGGCCGCGGGTCCTGGTCGCCATAGACCCCAAGGCCTGCATAGGCTGCGCCCGCTGCCTTCCGGCCTGCCCAGTGGATGCCATCGTCGGCGCGCCGGGCCTGCTGCATGCGGTCGTGTCCGCGGAGTGCACGGGCTGCCTGCTCTGCCTCGCTCCCTGCCCCGTGGACTGCTTCACGACCCTCGCCCATGAAACTCCGCCGCACGGGCCATGGCCGGACCGCTCGCAAGAGGAGGCAAGACGGGCCCGACTGCGGGCCTACCGCAAGACCCGGCGGGCGCGGCACCCGCAACGGCGGACATCGGCCCACGCCGATCGTGAACGCAAGCGCCGGGAGATCCGGGAAGCCCTCGAGCAGGCGCGCCGCGAACGTGGTTGGCAAGGGGCCATGCACGACCGTAGAATAACGCGCGGCGAATAGCGTCGACCGCATCACGAGGAACCCTCATGTCCGGACATTACCCTTTCGGCGGCAAGGCCAATCGCATCAGTGCCTTCGCCTTCTTCGAAAAGAATCAATTGAGCCTGGAACTTCAGGAGCGCTACTACCGGTGGTGGTACGACTTCGCCAAGTCCGTGGTCGAGCGGGATGCGGACCTGAAGGTGACGCGCTCGGTCGATTTTCAGCATTACCCCTTTGGTCAGCACGCGGAGTCCAATTTCCACCTCCATGGCTACAAGTGGTCGACGGCCCTGGCCGATCTCGGCGCCTTCATCGCCAATGTGATCTTCCCCAAGCTTACCGAGGAGCAGTCCCACAAGCTCGAGCACGATTACGAGGGAATGATGAAGGCGCTGCTCGCCGAACGCGAGAAGGCGCCCCGCGAAACCCCGCCCGACGTTGGCCGCTACCGGCACGTCTAAGGCGTTGCGCGTCCGGATGCCGCTTGCGGACCGCGAGGCGGTCTTCGAGCGCCTTCGGGAGAGCAATCCGCGCCCCACGACGGAGCTTTGCTACGGGAGCCCCTTTCAGCTCCTCATTGCAGTAATGCTCTCCGCGCAGTCGACCGACCGGGCCGTCAATAAGGCAACGGGACCGCTCTTCAAGGCCGCCCCGGACGCGCATGCCATGCTGCTTCTTCGTGAAGACGAATTGAAGGCCTTCATCGCCAGCATCGGTCTATACCACACCAAGGCGCGCCATATCCGCAAGACTTGCGAGATCCTCGTCAGCAACCATGGGGGGCAGGTCCCCCGCGAGCGCAAGGCCCTCGAGGCCCTTCCGGGCGTGGGCCGCAAGACGGCGAATGTCATCCTGAATACCGCCTTCGGGGAACCGGTTATTGCGGTGGACACTCACATCTTTCGGGTGGCCAATCGTCTCGGGCTCGCCCCAGGCCCTACCGTACGGGCGGTCGAGGATCGGCTCTCGCGCGTCGTACCGGAACGCTTTCGGGCTCATGCCCATCATTGGTTAATCCTCCACGGCCGCTACGTTTGCAAGGCGCGCAGGCCCGAGTGCGAGCGCTGCGTTCTCTTTGATTTGTGCACTTATCGCGATAAAGTACCGCCATGGACAGCAACAGCGTCGCCACAGGCCTTGGGCGTGGTCCGCGGGCCACGCCGGAGCTCGCCGCGACCGCGGTCTCCCGGGCGCTCGCGCGAGCCCGGCTAGAAAGCGCCCGCTCCGTAATCCTTTTCCTGACCCACCACTTCGCAGACAACCCCAAACCCGCACTGCGTGCGGCGGCACGCGCTGCGGGCTGTACGCAGATCACAGGCTGCACGGCCGCAGGACTGCTGACCGACGAAGAGTGGATCATTGACGCACCGGCGGCGGCAGCCATGGTATTCGGGGGCCCGGCCTTTCTTGATCATGTTCAAAAGAATGACGAGGATATCGTGTTAAGCCTCGTCGCGCCGGGCGACCTCGCCGCCGACTGGCTTGATGTCGGTTCGCGCCGCGTGGGCGCCGTGGCTGGGGACGTTCTCGGTCGCGGCCCCTTCCGGGTCTGGAGCGGCGGGCAGATCCGACGTGAGGGTCGAGGGGAAGTGGCTCTGCGCGGCTTCACCGGGAATCTCGGAGCCTCCCAAGGCGTGCGGGCGCTTACTTCACCGATCGAAGTAGCGGAGGTGCACGACTATGACGTCCTGAAACTCGGGCACTACCCCGCACTGAACGTCCTAGTCCAGGCCTTGCCGATCGGCGTGCGCGAGATGGACCGGATCCCCTTGCATCTCATCATGGGCGGCGTCACATTCGGCGACCCCGCCACTGCCATCAAGGAAGGGCGCTACCGGCTGAACCATATCGTCGCCGCCAACATGAGCGATCAATCCATTACCTTTGCGCAACGTCTGACGCGAGGCGAGCGCCTTTTCTGGGCGATGCGCGACACCTTGGCGGCCGAAAGGGATATGCGGGTCGCCATTGATCGAACCGCGCTCGGACTCAAGGCCCCTCCGCATTTTGGCCTACTATTCCCCTGCACCGGTCGTGGGCCGCATTTCTACGGCGACACGGATCGCGATCTGGATCTCCTGACGCATCGATTCCCAGGCCTCCCGATCATCGGTATCTATGGCAACGGCGAAATCGGCCCGCTCGACGAGGCGAACCACCTCTATCAGTATTCTGCCGTGCTCGGACTCTTCCGGGCAGAAACGCGAAACCCCGCCTGATGTGGTCGGCAGATCGCAACACCATGCGCGCGGTGTTTTACGACGCCTGGCGCCATTTCAAGGAACAGGCGCCGCTTACGGGCGTCGAGGCCCTGATCGTCGAGGCCTTGATCGCCCATCCGGAGTATCAGTCGCTATTCGATGAAGGCCGCCCGTCCGACGCGGTCGACCCTACAGCGGGTCCCGGGTCCAATCCCTTCCTGCATTTGGGCCTCCATATCGCCATCGCCGAGCAGATCGCGACCGATCGCCCCCCAGGCGTCACTCACGAATGGCAACGCCTCCAGGGGCTGTGGCAGGATGCGCATCGCGCGCGCCACGCGATGATGGAGTGTCTGGAAGAAACCCTCTGGGAGGCGCAAAACAGGGGCGCAGTCCCCGACGACTCCGCCTATATGGAGCGCTTGCGCACACTGGGCAGTGGGCGATCATAAAAATAGCGCCACCCCTTGCAAAGTAACGGTATCGCGTGTAGATAAAGGGCATGATAAGACCGGCCAAGGGTCGTGCTTGCGCGTGTAAGGAAACCACGCGCGGTGCAGACAAGAAAGAAGGGGGCATTGAACACCCCCGCGCATTCCCCTTCCTAGGACGCAGACCAGGAGGGGGTCGAGCGGAGGGTTTCAGGCCCCCCGCTCTGTCTGGGGTCCAAGCCTTATGGTACGATAGTAATATGCAAATCGGCGTCCGATTCCGCTGTTACCCGACCCCGGAGCAGGCTCAGACCCTGGCCCAATGGATCGGTTGTCAGCGCTTCATCTACAACGCCAAGGTGCGCGAGGACCGCTATTTCCGCCGGTTTGCCCGGACCTCCCTGCAGCACACGGGACAACACCTTCCGATCGACCAGTGCTATCGCCAATTCAAGACCGACTTGACGCCCTGGCTTTCGGAGGTGCCATCGCAGGTGCTGCGCATACAGGTAGGGGCGGAAGGCTCCGAACCGAGGACCGAGACGTCCTCCACGCCGGATGAGATCACGGTAAGACGTGAAGGTGGCAACACCTTCGCGCACGGATCGTTGACCCCGGAAACCCCACTACAGCCCGTAGGGCTTAGTGGTGGGAGACTTCATAGAGTCGTGAGTCGCTTGAACGTCAACCGAAAGTCGAAGCAGAATGACCGTACACGGTACGCGGGGCTTTTAGCCCCGTTTTTTATGGACACCACTTGGCCACGAGAGGCCGACCTGAGGATAAACCCGTGACACTCGAGATCGAAAAGACAGATAACGAACCCCCCGAACCGAGCTTCCTCCCCCGCTCATCGCACGCCCGGGAGGAAGTATGTTGAACGCCGTCAACGCCGTTATGGACGCCCATTTTCTCACGCCGGCAAAAGGCGGCCCGCAAGCCCTCGAATCCGATCACCGGCGGCGCCTCGAACCGCAGGGACGCTACCTCGTCTCAGGCAAGTATCGGCTCTTTCCGTTCGACAAAAGCGCCAAACCCTACTTCGACGACGCAGTCGCACGCTTAGGCGTGGCACTGTCTGATTACAGCTTCGCGAACAACGTCATCTGGCTCTATCAAGCCAGCGGTTTCTATCAGATCATAGAGGGCTGTTTCTGTCTCTTCGGTCTATCCGGTAATGGCCTCACCATGCTCCTGCCGCCCCTGGGTGAGCCGCATAGGCAAAAGCGCGCGCTGAAGACCTGTATCCGCATCATGGATCAGTACAACCCCTCACCATATCAGGCGCGTCTGGACTTCGTGTACAAGGACTTCCTGCAGGTCCTGGATCATGGCGAGGATGGCGCACCCATAATCGAGGGCGAGCTCTGGCACGTCGAGGTCACGAACCCCGACTACATCTATCGCACCTCCGACCTGATCGAGTTGCGAGGCAACGCCTTCAAGACGAAGCGCAACGAAATCAATCAGTTCCGGCGCGCCTACCCGAACCATACTTTAGTACCGTTCTCGACCGAGCACCGGGAGGCGGCGCGCAGCCTGGTCAACACATGGACCGAAAACCGCATCCGCGCACTCCCCGAGGGCTCACTCGAGGACTTTCTCTACAATCTCGAGCTTGAGCGCAAGGCAATCAACCGCACCATCGCCTTGTACGAGGAGCTTGGTCTTGAAGGTCTTTGCCTCTTCATAGACGGCGTCCTCGAGGGTTTCACCTTCGGGGAACGCCTGAGTCCCGATGTGGCCAATGTCCTTATCGAAAAGACGAACTTCCACATCCAAGGGGCGGCCCAGTACCTGTTCCGGGAATTCACCAAGGTCTTCGCGCATTCCACTTACATCAACGTGGGCGACGACCTCGGCTTCGAAAACCTGCGGCGCGTCAAGATGAGCTACCGCCCGGCGATGTTCGGCGAAAAAGTGATCCTCCACCGGCGGGTTCCGGCGGACATCCGTTGAGACGGGCGGGCCCGGCCGACCTCGACGACCTGATGGCCCTCGAGGCCCGCTGCTTTTCAGCCGCGGACGGGCTCTTTAATCGCCGGCAACTACGCTATCAGCTTGCAAGCCCCCGCTGCGCATGGTTCGTGGCGGGGCGTTTCGAGGGCGCTGCCTGCCTATTGCTCGCCTCCAATGGGCGCGACCGGTGGGGGCGCCTCTATTCACTCGCTGTCGACCCCGCCCACCGCAACAAGGGCATCGCCAAGCGCCTACTTGCGACCTCCTTCGCGTGGTTTCAGGAACAGGGGGTGCAGGTCATGCGAGCCGAGGTCAAAAGCACGAATCTGGCCGCCCGGCGCTTATACGCGGACCTCGGCTTCGTCGAACACGAAGAGCTTCCCAACTATTACGGCCTGGGGACCTCAGGTATCAAACTCTACCGGCGGATGTAGCGGCGAACAAAGGTACTCGCAGGAAGAAATGCGAACCGCCCGCCTCGCGCGCTTCGTAGCCTACGGTGCCGCCATGCTTCTCGGCGATGGCGCGCGCCACCCATAGACTGCGTGGCGCAGCCGGGTCGCGGACCTGCGCGTTGGGGTGTGGATCGAAGAGATGGGCGCGCGCGTCCACAGACAGGGCAGCACCGCAATCACGGATGGATACGACTCCAACCCCCATTTCCGTCGCGGTCGCAACCTCGATGGTCGTATGCGCGGGCGCGAGATGGATGGCGTTTATCAAGAGATGGCTCAGGGCGCGCAACAGCAAGCCTCGATCCCCGTGAATCACAGCCGCGCTCGAGCAGGGATCCATGGCAAGCCGCACGTTCCGCACCTGCGCGTAGTCGGCATCGGCGCTCACTGCATCTTCGGCCAGGCGCGCAAGCACAAGCGGGGCCGGGGCCCACTTCATGGTGGCGGCATGATTGTTGTCGACATCAAGGAGTTCGGCGACCGTACGCGCCAGGCGCTCCATGTTGCTGCGCGCGATCCGCAGGAGACGCACGTCATCGCCCGCGAGCTTGGTGGTCGCGGTTTCCGTCAAGAGCCCGAGCGAACCCAGGGCCGAAGTGAGAGGCGTCCTGATCTCGTGGCCCAAAGTGGCCACCAACTCACCCTTCAGGCGCTCGCTGCGGCGACGGTTCGTGACGTCACGGGTCACCGCCACGAAACCCCGCTCCGAGCCCACCACCATCGCACTCAAGCCGAGTTCCATAGGGAATACAGTGCCATCCCGGCGCAGGCCATTGACCTCCAGGCCATGTCCGCCAAACTTTACACCGACTTGCTCAATCTGGCGTTCCAGAAAGCGGGTGTACTCGGCGCGCTCAGCGACAGGGACAAGCTGCGAGAAGTGGGACCCGAGTATCTCCTCTTCTTTGTAACCGAATATCCGCAAGGCTTCGCGATTCAAGGATCGCAAGCGGCCAGCGCCATCTACGGTGACGATCCCCTCTTCGACATGCTCTAGCACCGCGCGGATATAAGTCTCCCGCTCCTTGAGGTCGTCCGCGGTGCGACTATGGAGCGCGACCTCGCGCCTCAGATCCTCGTTCAAGCGGTGGATGGCGGCCTTCTCCGCCTCCAGACTCGCGATGAGATCCCGGTTCTCGAAACGCAACCGCAATGAGGCCGCCACCGCCCGTTCGACGCGCCGGGCCGTCAAGAGCATCACCCCCATGAACATGACCGCGACAAGACCCATAGCGTCATGGAAGCGGCCGCCCGAAAGAAAGAGACGCAGCGCCAAGGGGCCCAGTACGGAAATGACGAACAAGAGGGCAACCGCGAATATCGCCGAAAAACTGACCACCGCACCCGCGGTCATGGCCGTGAGCATGAAGAAGAGAAACACCTGCGGTAACAGGGCCTGCGGAAAAAGCCACACGGCAGTCGCGCCCCATACCAGACCCGCTGCTCCGGTTGCGATGGCGTAGTAGCGACCCCAGGTGGCCGTGTCCCGCGCGCCCTCGGCCCTACCATAGTATCCGATCAGCCAATAACGGGCGACTGTCACCAATACCATGAGCAAAAGCCAGCCCGCGATCCGTGCTTGCGGCACGGCACGCCACTCCATGAACGTAAGAATGGCCGCGTTGACCGCGGTCACCAGGAGTCCCGGCGGCAGGTTGGCGTACAAAAGACGCACCTGCTCCCTGTGGAGCTCGGTCGCCTCCAGAGGGGCCGTCGGCGCCCCCTCCACCCCCGCGCTCGCATGTTCGAACGCCACATCCACCCCCTTGCATCCTCTCCTTACGGATGTTTGCAAGGGTTATGCCACAACCGGATTGCGGCCTTTATTTGCGCAGTCGCGCCGCCGTCCGTAGACGCAAGGCGGTAAGCCGAATGAAGCCCGTGGCGTCGCCTTGGTTGTAGCGCCCGCCGTCATCCTCGAAGGTGGCGATCGCGGGATCGAAGAGCGAATCGGTGGATGATTCCCGCCCGACCACCACAGCCTGCCCCTTGAAAAGCTTGACCCGCACCCGGCCGTTCACGGTTTCCTGTGACTTATCAATGAGTTCCTGAAGGAGTTTGCGCTCAGGACTCCACCAGTAACCGTTGTAGATCAAGGCCGCATAACGCGGCATCAGGTCGTCTTTCAGGTGCGCGACCTCGCGGTCCAAGGTCAGCGATTCCATGGCGCGATGGGCGCGCAGCAGGATGGTCCCGCCCGGCGTCTCATAGCATCCACGTGACTTGATGCCCACGTAACGGTTCTCGACCAAGTCCAGGCGTCCAATCCCGTGACGCCCGCCAGCCTCATTCAAGGTGGCCAACACCTGGGCTGGCGACAGGGGGATGCCGTCGATCGCCGTCACATCCCCGCGCGTATAGGTCAACTCAATCCACTGCGGTTCATCAGGGGCGTCTTCGGGGGCGCGGGTCCAGCGCCACATCGAGGCCTCGGGTTCCTGCCAAGGATCCTCGAGGATGCCGCCCTCGTAGGAGATATGGAGCAGATTGGCGTCCATAGAATACGGCGACGCGCCCTTGCGCTTGTGCTCGACTGCGATGCCGTGACCCTCGGCGTAGGCAAGGAGACGCTCGCGCGAGTTCAGATCCCATTCCCGCCATGGGGCTATGACGCGGATATCAGGGTTCAGCGCAAAATAACCGAGCTCGAAGCGCACCTGGTCGTTGCCCTTGCCGGTGGCGCCGTGCGAGACCGCATCGGCGCCGGTCTCCCGCGCGATCTCGATCTGGCGCTTGGCGATCAAGGGCCGCGCGATGGACGTCCCGAGCAGGTACTCCCCCTCGTAGAGGGCGTTGGCGCGAAACATGGGGAACACGAAATCGCGCGCGAACTCCTCCTTCAGGTCGTCGATATAAATTTCGCGGACACCGGCCTTGCGCGCCTTTTCGCGCGCAGGCTCGAGTTCCTCGCCCTGACCGATATCGGCCGTGAAGGTCACGACCTCGCAGTCATAACGTTCAGCGAGCCACTTCAAGATTACCGAGGTATCGAGCCCCCCGGAGTAGGCCAGCACTACCTTCTTTACGTCGCTCATACGTAACCCCCTCAACTCGTGGCGCGCGCCGTTCTCCTCAAGCGCGCGAGCAACCGCCGGGCGAGATCCCCGAAGAGCTCCGTCTGCGTCGGATGCGGATGGATCGCCGAACCCACCTGTTCAAGGGTGAGGCCGGCGCTCACCATGAGCACCGCCGAGCCGATCAGCGTATCGGCATGGTCGGCCAGGAAATGCACGCCGACGATGCGCTTCGTGGCGCGATCGGCGACCATCTTGATGAAACCCGCAGTCTCGCCGGTGATCATCGCCTTGGCGTCTATCGAAAAAGGCACCTTGATCTCGACCGGGTCATGGCCCCGGGCGCGGGCCTGTTCCGCCGACAGGCCGACGAATGCCGCCTGTGGTCGCGTGAAGATGACGCCGCAGTCCTTGCGTTCATCATAAACCGCCGCATGGCCGAGCAGGGTCTGGGCGGCCACCCGCCCTTGGTGGCCGGCCGTATGAGCAAGCATATACCCCCCCACCACGTCGCCCACCGCGAAAATATGCGGGATACTCGTCTGGCAGTGCTCATTGACGATGATGACGCCACGATCGGCGGCGACGCCCGCGCGCGCAAGCGCCAGCGGCTCCGTGACAGGACGCTTGCCGGTGGCAAGCAGCACATAATCCGCCTGCACAGAGCGCGCTTCACCACCGACTTCGTAGCGCACCGCGACCGTGCCGGGCGGACCTTCAATGCCCTGCACCCGCGCCGACGTGACGACCGACAGGCGCACTTCTTTGGCGAGCAAGGCGGCAAGCTGGGTGGCGACCTCGGCCTCGACCTCGGGTAGCACCCGGTCACGCGCCTCCAGCACCGTGACCTCGCATCCGAAATCGGCGAATATCTGCGCCATCTCAAGCCCGATGGCGCCGGCCCCCACGATCACGAGCCGCTTTGGCGGCGCCTCGAGATTCCACACGGTATCGGAGGTCAAGACCCCCTTGCCGTCAGCCCCGGGAATGGGCGGCACGAAGGGCGGGGCTCCGGTGGCGATGACCGCGGCCGCAAAGGTGATGCGCTTGCCCGCTGCGCCCGCCTTCGAGGCCCGTCGCTCATAAGGGTCCGCACCTTCCACGGGCACGACCACTACGCTGTGGTCGGAGTCGAAATAAGCAAAGCCCTCGCGCACGTCGATGCGCACGCCCTTGTCGGTCTTCAAGGCCATCTCGCCACGGGTCGTGAGCACGCGCTTGCGCATGGCATCGAGACGCGACCAGTCGAGCACAGGCGCGCCGGTATTGGCCACCCCGAGATCGTTGTCATGATGGCGATCGCGAATCCGGTCGGCCGCCGCACGCCACGCCTTAGACGGTATGCAACCGCGCCAAAGACACTCGCCTCCCGGAAGCGGGGCATCGTTCACCATGATCACGCGCCGCCCATGATCCGCAAGTTCACGCGCGCAATCCTCACCGCCGGGCCCCCCGCCTATGACGAGCACGTCACAATCGTAAGCGCTGGTATCCGACGGTAATGCGCCTGGGGCACGCTGCTCGGCGCGCGCGGTGGAGTTCTCCGAGCCGCGTGGCGCCGCAGCCGATGGCGCAAACAGCCAAGCCGTGTCCTCGACCAACACCTTGAAGGTATTCAGGAACTTGGCGGCCTCCGCGCCGTTCACGATCCTATGATCGGCGGTCATGGTCACCGGCATACCATGCGGCTGAGTGCTTGCGATCGCAAAGATCGCCGAAGTCCCAGGTACCGGAATGGCGTCGAACTGGGCGACACCCAGCATGCCCATGTTTGAGATCGTGAACGTCGGATTCGAGTATTCCTCGGGCTTCAGACGCTTCAAGCGGGCACGCGCCACGAGGTCCTTCCACTGGGCATTCAATTCATCCACCGAGCGTGCCAGGACATTACGCAACACCGGCACAACAAGCCCCATCCCCTCGGTCTCGACCGCAAGGCCCACGTCGATCTGCGTACGCTCGACGATACGATCCTCGTGCTGATAGACGGCGTTCACGCGCGGATGACGCTCTATGGCCCGCGCGGCGGCGGCGGCGAGCAGTACGGTGAGCGACACCTTGAGGTCCTTGGCGGCGCGACCGAGTCGCGCCGGGTCGACATGGACCGTCACACGGAACAAGGGCATGGACAGCGAGTACTCCATGTTCTGGCTGACGGCCTTTTCCATGCTGTCCATGGGACGCCCGGCCCCCGGCACCTGAAAAATGCGTTTGGCCTGCACGCGCGGTCCGCCTCCGGCGCCCGCCACGTCGGCGCCGGTGATACATCCTCCGGGACCGGTCCCGACCAAGCTATTGATGTCGATGCCGTGGGCGCCTGCGAGTTGTCGCGCGTAGGGGCTTGCCGCCCCCTTGCGTGGCCGCGGCGCGGGCGTCGCGCCATGCGGCATCGCCGGCGCCCGGGTCTTCGGTTGGGCGCTTCCAGACGGCACCGGCGCGAGCGGCGCGGCCGCGGGCTTGGCAACCACCGCTTGTGGCGCGCCAGCGGACAAAGTGCCGTGCGTCACCTCTTCGGCGTCGGCGACCAGGAAAGCGATCGGCTGCCCAACCGGAACGACCTGCCCGGCATCGGCCTGCGGCCCGGACAGATAGCCCTCGCGGAACACCTCGACGTCCATAATGGCCTTGTCGGTCTCCACGGTCGCGACCACCGTGCCGCGCTTGATGAAGTCACCGACCGGCTTCTCCCAGGACACGAGAGTCCCTTCGGTCATGGTATCCGATAGTTGCGGCATGAGGATTGCCTGACCCCGGGGAACCTCCATGGCGGTCGGCGCTGTCGCTGTCGCTGCCGCCGGCACGGCCGCCTGAACGTCCGTCACCTCTGTCGATTCCGCCACGAGCGCTGCGATCGGAGTGCCTACCGGGATCGCGGCGCCGACGGAAGCGAGTGGTCCGGAGAGATAGCCCTCGCGGAACACCTCGACGTCCATGATGGCCTTGTCGGTCTCCACGGTCGCGACAACGGTACCACGGCTTATGAAATCGCCGATCGCCTTTTCCCAGGAAACGATCGTACCCTCGGACATCGTATCCGAAAGCTGCGGCATCTTGATGAGAAACGGCTCGGCCATAGTGGCTTCCTATGCTAACTAAAGAGGGTCGGGCCAGAGCCGTCAGACGCGGCCCAAAACCTTGAGCGCAGCAGCCAGCACATCGTCGGCGTTCGGGATGGCCGCCTTTTCCAGCTGGCGGTTGTATGGGACCGGGACATCAGCCGCGTGCACGCGCACGGGCTGCGCGTCGAGCGCGAAGAAGCATTCCTCGATGATGACCGATATGATCTCCGAGCCCACGCCGACCGCGGCCTCGTCCTCCTCGGCTATGACGACCTTGTGCGTCTTTTCGACCGAGCGCCGGATCGTATCCCGGTCGATCGGGCGCAAGGCGCGCAGATCAAGCACCTCGGCCGAAACGCCCATAGCGGCAAGTTTGTCGGCCGCAGCGAGGCAAAGGTGCACACTGTAATTGTAACCGATCAAAGTGACGTCGGTTCCGGCACGCACGATCTCCGCGCCCTCGAGCGGGCGGAAGGTCTCCTCATCCGGGACTTCGCCGCGCATGTTGTACATGCTCTCGTGCTCGATGATGATGACAGGATCGTTGCACCGCACTGCGGATTTCAACATCCCGTAGGCATCGAGCGGCCCGCGCGGGGTCACGACCCGAAGGCCTGGCGTGCTCATGAACATGCGCGCAAGCCGCGCCGAGTGCTGGGCTGCCAACTGATGCGCGGTGCCGCCGGGGGTGCGCATCACGATCGGACAGGATGCACGGCCGCCTGACATATAGCGGATCTTGGCGGCGGCGTTTATGAGCGTATCGAGCGCCAGCAACGCGAAGTTGATGGACATGATCTCGATGATGGGGCGCATGCCGGCCATGGACGCCCCTATCCCGATACCCGTATACGAGTTCTCGGAGATGGGGGTATCGATGATCCGTTCCGCGCCGTATTTTTGGTAGAGTCCGGACGTCGCCTTGTACGTTCCCCCCGCCACGCCAATGTCCTCGCCCATGGCGATCACCATGCGATCATGTGCGAGCTCCTCGTCGTGCGCGCGGCGTATGGCCTCCCAGTACGCGATTTCAGCCATGCTGCTCCCCTTGCCCGAGCGGACCGATCCAGCGCGGATCCGGTTGGTCATCCAGACAATACTTGTTCAAGTCTTCCACGCGCGGCTCCGGGCTTTCCTCGGCAAACCGTACGATGTCGTTTTCGATCTCCTCGAGCACCGACTTCTCCATGGCGGCGATATCCTTCTCGGTCAAAATCTTCGCCTTTTTGAGGCGCTCACCATAGATCTTGAGCGGATCGCGCTCCATCCACAGCCGCTCTTCTTCCTTCGAACGGTAGGCGTTCGAATCCGACATCGAATGCCCTCGCTGACGATAGGTCATGAATTCTATGAAATAAGGACCCCTGCCGCTGCGCACATGGGCGATGGCGTCAGTGGCTGCGGCCATGACGACATCGATATCCTGGCCGTCGTGCTGACTGCTCGGGATGTCATAGGCGACGACCCGTTTATACTGGTCGGTCACGGCCGTCGAGCGGTCGATGCGGGTGCCGATGGCGTACAGATTGTTCTCGCAGACGAAGAGGACTGGCAGCTTCCAGACCGATGCCATATTCATGGTCTCGTGGAAGGTGCCCTGATTGTTCGCGCCATCGCCAAGGAAACAAATCGCGATCTGATCGGTACCCTTATGCTTGCAGGCAAGCGCGAGTCCGGCAGCCAAGGGGAACGGCTGACCAACAAGGGCATAGCCACCCATGAAATGCACCGTCGGATCGAAGATATGCATGGATCCGCCACGGCCGCGGCTTGATCCGGTCTCCTTGCCATACAGTTCGGCCATGACTTCGCGCGCCGGGGCGCCGGCCTTGATGGCGTGGATATGGTCGCGGTAACCGGTAATGACGTAATCGTGACCGCAGCGCGCCATCTCCAGCACCCCGGTGGCTACCGCCTCCTGTCCCGAATAGAGGTGCAGGAAGCCGCCGATCTTGCGCTCCATGTAGGCCTCGAACGAGCGTTCCTCGAACCGGCGGTAGAAAATCATCTCGCGCAACAGGCGTTTCTGATCGCTTGCGTTCATTTCTTTCCTGTTTATTTTGGGTGGGGCCCGCCTGAGCCCCAGGCACAGACGACCCGTGCGCCAGGCCCGAGCGCGGAGGTATGATCGGGGTTTTGTGACGAGAGGTCAAGGTAAAGTATGACGACATTCAAGGCCCCGCGCGTACGCTACAAGGAAAACGCCAACCTCACGACCGGCCTTGCCGCCTATCAGCACATCGCCCTCATCGTAGGCGGCCTTGCGGACCTCGCCCACGCCCCGTTCGGCGATATCCTCCAAAAGCGCATGAAGGCGCAGGCCGTCACGGTGAAGCCGGGCGCGACCTTCCTCACCGAGGCGCCGGATGAGGCCGGCACGCGACTTGCCGTAGGATTTGTAGACGAGACCCTAAGTCCGTTTGCGCTCCTAGAGCTCGCCCGCGGTCTCACGAGGTTCCGCTCAGGGGTCACGAAGGCCGCCCTGCTAGCCCTGGGACACGAGGGTGCCGTGCACAGAGAGGCTTTGCGTGCCCTCGTGCGGACAGTCTACGCACAGGCGCCGCTACCGTCATGGCAGGCCGAACGCAGCGAGACCATGCCGGCCTCAATCGACGTCTACGGCGCGAACGACGACGACGCCGCCTTGCGTGCCAGCGCCTACGGCAATCATCTCGCGCGCGCCCTGTCAGTGCTTCCGGAAAACGAACTTGGCCCCGCGCAGTATGTGAAGCGCGTCAAGAAACTCGCCGCCGAGAACGGCTGGCGCCTGCGTTTCCTGGACGAAAAACGTCTCGCGACACTCGGCGCCGGCGCCTTTCTGGCGGTGACCCGCACCCGCGCAGTGGGGTCGGGCATCGCGCACTTGCGTTACACCCCACGCAAAGCCTCCAAGCGCCCCATAGCCCTGGTCGGCAAGGGGATTTGCTTCGACACAGGCGGCGTCAACCTGAAACCCGCGCGCCACATGTACGGGATGCACGAGGACATGGCCGGGAGCGCGGTGGCCCTGGGCACGCTCTCGGCGCTTACCCGCTTGCAGGCACCCTTCCAGGTGGACTGCTACCTCGCCATCGCCGAAAACGCCATTGGTCCCGCGAGCTACCGGCCCAACGAGGTCGTGCGCGCCGCCGATGGCACGACCATAGAGGTCGTGCATACAGATGCCGAGGGGCGCATGGTGCTGGCAGACACACTAGTGCTCGCCTCCCGCGAACGGCCTGGTCTCATCATCGACTACGCGACCCTCACCGGCGCGTGCGTGTACTCGCTCGGGACCCGCATGACGGGCGTTTTCACGAACCGTCCGGCGCTCATTCCACGGCTCATCGAAGCGGGCCGTGCAAGCGGCGAGCGGGTATGGCCCTTCCCACTCGAAGACGATTACAACGCCGACCTGAAAAGCGACATCGCCGACGTCAAGCAATGCACGCTCGAAGGCGAAGCGGATCACATCCTGGCGGCGCTCTTCCTGAAGCGCTTCATCGCCCACGATCCCACCTGGATCCATCTGGATCTTTCGGCGGGACGCCATAAAGGAGGACTCGGTGCGATCCCCTCGGATGTCACGGGATTTGGCGTCGATTTCACCCTGGCCTTGCTCGCCGATCCAGGGTTCGAATGGTAGGTCTTGCCGCCCAGACTGGATTTTAGGAAGCCGGGGCGGTAAGATTCGCCCTTTGATCGGACTGCCTGTCGCCACAGGCGGCCGCGATCCTTAAATCGTTAAGCGCCCCCACCTTGGGGCGCTTTATATTTTGGGGGCGCGATGCCAACCGAACACTATCTCATGACGACCTACGGGCGACTTCCCGTTGCCTTCACGCATGGCGAAGGGGCCTGGCTCTGGGACGAGGAAGGCCGTAAGTATCTGGACGGCCTCGCCGGCGTCGCGGTCAACGCCCTGGGCCACGCCCACCCGGCGGTCGTCGAGGCGGTCTGCGCCCAATCCCGGCGACTAATCCACGTCTCCAACTGGTACCACAATCGCGAACAGGAGGCCCTCGGCCGGAAACTGTGCGAGGTGGCATCCATGGACCGGGCATTCTTCGCAAACTCCGGGGCCGAAGCCAATGAGGCGGCCTTGAAGCTCGCGCGACTGCACGGACACCGCAAAGGGGTCGAGGCGCCGGCTGTGATCGTCATGGAAGGAAGCTTTCATGGGCGCACCCTGGGAACCCTGAGCGCCTCCGGAAGCCGCAAGGTTCAAGCCGGCTTCGAGCCCCTGGTGCCAGGCTTTCGGCGCGTGCCATTCAACGATCTCGGAGCGGTGCGCCAGGTGCGCGAGCGGGATCAGACCGTAGTCGCGGTGCTGGTGGAGCCCGTCCTCGGAGAGGGCGGCATCCAGATCCCGGATGCAGATTACCTAAAGGGCCTGCGCAAGATCTGCGACGAAGCAGGTTGGCTCCTCATCCTCGATGAGATCCAGACCGGCATGTGCCGGAGCGGCTCGTGGTTCGCCTGGCAACAAGAAGGGGCGCGACCGGATGTCATGACGGTAGCCAAGGCCCTGGGTAACGGGCTGCCGATCGGGGCATGCCTCGCGCACGGCGCGGCCGCCGAGTTGTTTCATCCCGGGCAACATGGCTCGACGTTCGGCGGCAACCCCCTGGCGACAGCCGTGGGCCTTGCGGTCGTCGAGACGCTCGATGCCATGCGGGCCTGGGAGCGGGCAGAGGCGCTTGGCGCGCAACTTCTCGCCGACCTGCAGGGTCGTCTGCGCGAAACCGCGGGCGTCAAGGCGATACGTGGTCAAGGCCTCCTTCTCGGCGTAGAGCTCGATCGCCCTGCGCATCCCGTCATGAAGCTCGCCTTGGACCGCGGCGTTCTGATCAATGTCACCGCCGAACGGGTCATCCGCCTCCTGCCGCCGCTCATACTAAGCGACGAAGAGGCAGGCCTCCTCGCGCAAGGGACGGCCGCCGCGATCCAGGAGTTTTTGGCGCCATGACCAGGCACTTCCTGAGCCTCCTGGATTGCACGCCCAAGGAGCTGCGCATGCTGGTCGAGCGCGCGGTCACCCTGAAGGCCATCCTGCGCAGGCGCGAACCTCATGAATACCTGCGCGGCTCGAGCCTCGCCCTCATCTTCGAGAAATCCTCGACCCGCACGCGGGTGTCGTTCGAGGCCGGCATCACGCAACTTGGGGGCAATAGCATGTTTCTCGCGCCCGCCGAACTCCAGCTCGGACGGGGCGAACCGCTCGAAGACACGGCCCGCGTGATCTCGCGCATGGTCGACGCCATCGTCATTCGCACCCACGAACACGCCAAGCTCGCGGCCTTCGCGTCCCAGTCGCGGGTCCCGGTCATCAACGCCCTGACGGACCGGTTCCACCCCTGCCAACTCTTGGCCGACATGCAGACCTACTTCGAGCACCGGGGTGACATCGCGGGACGCACGGTGGCCTGGATCGGCGATGGCAACAACGTCTGCCAGTCCTGGATCAATGCGGCGCGACAGTTCGGCTTTACCCTGCGTATCGCCACCCCGCCGGGCTACGGCCCGGACCCCGAGATCCTGGGCGCCGCCGGGGATGCCGCCCGGCCGGTCGCTACCCCGCAGGAGGCGGCCACGGGCGCCGACCTCGTGGTGACCGACACCTGGGCAAGCATGGGGCAGGAATCGGAGAAAGAGGTGCGCGCGCGCGCCTTCCAGGGATTCTGCGTCGACGCGCGCCTCATGGAGATCACCGCCCCGGATGCACTCTTCATGCATTGCCTGCCCGCCTACCGCGGGGTCGAAGTCGCAAGCGATGTCATAGATGGACCGCGCAGCGTGGTCTGGGACGAGGCCGAAAACCGCCTCCATGCCCAGAAGGCGCTCCTGGAATTCCTGCTCGCCTGAGCCTCGTACGAGAGATCCGGGCCTATCGACGGTAATCGAACAAGAGCCGTGGATAAGGCGCGCAGCGCCGGCAAAGAAAAACGATCTGCCGGAAGAAGATGCGCGCCTGCCCCCACACCTCTTGCGCAATCGCGCTGTCGAAATGGCGGCCAGTCGGGTTCGCGGCCGCCGGATCGATATTGTAGTAATGCACGATCAGGGGCTTGCCGTAGAACCGCATGCGGGCCTCAAAGGCCTGGAGCTTCGCCGGTGCCGTGGTCTTCTGGAACGCGACGAGCAGGACCTTGGACTTCAGTTTACGCAAGAGAGCGGGTTTGGCCGACACGCCGCCGTCGCAAAGGACGGTCCCGGAGACATCGGACGGATCTGCCGCGCTCGCCTGAATGGACTGGAGGGCCCCCGCCCGCCCCCAGCCGAAGGTCACGATCTTGCGACCCGGCGCGCTCAGGTAATGGAGCGCGGCGCGTTCGCGGGCGACCGAGCGCCCATGGGTACCGGTGGGCGCACTGCCGTCCTTATGCTTGGACCCAAGCCCCATGGTCAGGACCCGGTAACCCTGCGCGCCCACGCGGTCGGCCCACGCCAGCGTATGCTGGTCGAGGCCGGCCTTGCCGGGCAACAGCAGAAGCCCGACGCGGGCCGATGGCGGGCCCGTGCGATACACATCGAACCGCCGACCGCTCTTAGTCGTCAGTTGCACGAACTTTCCGGAAAACGCCCGACACGACAGGTCGGGAAACTTGTGGGCGAGCACCGAGGCGCTTACCAAGGCCGCCACCAGGCCCGCCACTATTCCACGCAACATCCTCACTCCTCGCGTTACGTCGGGTCCCCCCGCACGTATCATGCCGCCGGGCATTATGATGGCTTAACCCCATCGACCTCAAGCGTCGATCCCGCGCCATCTCGTGCGTCCGCGAAGCCTACCCTATTCGCGCCCCCGGGCAAGAGACAGGGACGATGAACGGGGGCGCCGAGGTGCCATGCGGAAACCTGCCGTCGGGAGCAACTTCCGCAGGCCCGGTGTATACTTTGGCCTATGCCTATCCCTTATATTTTTACCATGCAGCGGGTGACCAAGGTCGTCCCGCCGTCGCGCGAAATTCTGAAGAATATCTCGCTCTCGTTCTTCCCCGGCGCCAAGATCGGCGTGCTCGGGTTGAACGGCGCCGGGAAATCGACCCTCTTGCGGATCATGGCGGGCGTCGACCGGGATTTCGACGGCGAGGCCCAGCCTGCCCCGGGAATCCGCATCGGTTACCTCCCGCAGGAGCCGATACTGGATCCGACCAAGGACGTCCGCGGAAACATCGAGGAGGGGGTGGCGGCCACCAAGGCCCTGCTCGAACGCTTTAATACCATAAGTCTCAGATTCGGCGAACCGCTCTCCGACGACGAGATGAACGCCTTGATCGAGGAGCAGGCGGAGGTCCAGGGCGAGATAGACGCGGCCGGAGCCTGGGAGCTGGAACGGAAACTGGAGATCGCAGCCGAGGCGCTACGGCTACCCCCCTTCGATGCCGACGTTACAGTGCTTTCGGGGGGCGAGCGTCGTCGCGTGGCGCTCTGCCGGCTGCTCCTGTCGGAACCAGACATGCTCCTGCTGGATGAGCCCACCAACCATTTGGACGCGGAATCGGTGGCCTGGCTCGAACGGTTCCTTAAGGACTACAAGGGAACGGTCGTGGCGGTGACCCATGACCGGTACTTCCTGGACAACGTGGCCGGCTGGATCCTCGAACTCGACCGTGGCCAGGGCATTCCCTGGGAAGGCAACTACTCCTCCTGGCTCGATCAGAAGGAAAAACGGCTCGCGATCGAGGAAAAACAGGAATCCGCGCGGGCACGGACCATCAAGCGCGAGCTCGAGTGGGTGCGCACGGCGCCCAAGGGGCGCCATGCCAAGAGCCGCGCGCGGCTCGCGGCCTACGAGGCCCTGGTAGCGCAGGATGTGGAGCAGCGCAACGAGACCCAGGATCTCTTCATACCCGCAGGCCCGCGGCTCGGGGACCTAGTCGTGGAGGCTTCGGACCTCACGAAGAGCTTCGGCGACCGTGTGCTCATGGAGCACGTGAACTTCAAGCTGCCGCCGGGGGGCATAGTCGGGATCATAGGCCCGAACGGCGCGGGAAAGACCACGCTTTTTCGCATGATCGTGGGCGAGGAGAAACCCGACGGCGGGGTGCTGCGTGTCGGTCCCACCGTGGTACCCGCGTACGTGAGCCAGACTCGCGACACCCTGGAGGGCAACAAGACCGTGTGGGCCGAGATCTCCGGCGGCTCGGATGTGATCCTCCTCGGCAAGCGCGAGGTCTCCTCGCGCGCCTATGTCGGGCGCTTCAATTTCCGCGGGGCCGACCAGCAAAAGTTCGTGAAGGACCTCTCGGGCGGCGAGCGCAATCGCGTCCACCTCGCCAAACTCCTGAAGAGCGGCGGTAATCTCCTGCTGCTTGACGAGCCGACCAATGACCTGGACGTGGACACCTTGCGGGCCTTGGAAGAGGCCTTGCTCGAGTTCGGCGGCTGCGCGATCGTCATATCCCACGACCGCTGGTTCCTCGACCGCGTGGCGACCCACATCCTGGCCTTCGAAGGCGAAAGCCGGGTCGTATGGTTCGAGGGCAACTACGCGGACTACGAGGTCGACCGCAAACGTCGCCTGGGAGTGGAGGCCGACCGGCCCACCCGCATAAAGTACAAGCGGTTGGCCTGACACCGTGCGCGGCTCCGAAGGTCGGTCCGGCGGAGCCCCTACAACAGGGCGGGGCCAGGACGCGACCGCCACACGCGGCCTGCTCTGGTCCACAATCAAAAGGCTCGCCCCCTACTTGTGGGAATACCGGCTGCGCGTGGGGTTCGCGCTCGCCTCGCTCATCGTGGCGAAGGCGGCTGGGGTGGCTGTTCCCCTCGTCCTGAAGGACATCGTAAACGACCTCGACGGTGATCGCCCCGCGCTCATTGTGCCGGTGGCGCTGCTCGCCGCCTATGGGGCGTTGCGATTTGCCAACTCGCTTTTCGCCGAACTGCGTGATCTCGTGTTCGCGCGCGTGAAGCAGCGCGCCGTGCGGCGCGCGGCCACGACGGTCTTTCGCCACCTCCATGCCCTGTCCCTACGGTTCCACCTGGATCGGCAAACCGGTGCCGTGGCGCGCGACATAGAGCGCGGGAGTCGCGGCATTGCGCTCCTCCTGAATGTACTGCTCTTCAATATCATCCCCACGATCGTCGAGATCGCGCTAGTGGCAGGCATCCTGATCGCCAAATTCCGCTTCTGGTTCGCGGTCATCACCTTTTGCACGCTCGCGCTCTACGTCGGCTTCACCCTGTTCGTCACGGAATGGCGCACGGTCTTCAGGCGATCCATGAATGACATGGATTCACGCGCCAACAACCACGCGATCGACAGTCTCCTGAACTACGAGACGGTGAAGTTTTTCGCAAACGAGGACTATGAATCCGGGCGCTATGACGCCCATCTCGCAAAATGGGAGGATGCTGCGGTCAGAAACCAGTCATCGCTCGCCTTGCTGAATGCTGGACAGGCGGCCATCATCGCCGTCGGCACGACCGGTCTCATGTTGCTCGCGGCCCAAGGTGTCGCCAACCACACCATGACCATAGGCGACCTTGTGCTGGTCAACGCGTTCTTGATCCAGCTCTTCATGCCCCTACACTTCCTGGGCTTCGTCTACCGCGAGATCAAGCACTCGCTTGCGGACATGGAAAAGATGTTCGCCCTCCTGGATGCGCCCGTCGATATCGCCGACGCCCCGGATGCGCCGGACCTCACGGTCACGCGTGGCGAGGTGCGGTTCGACCACGTGGCCTTCTCCTATGGCGGCCAGCCACTTCTGGACCACGTGGATTTTACGGTCGCCCCCCAGTCGACCACCGCGGTGGTAGGACCGAGCGGTTCGGGGAAATCGACCGTCATGCGGCTTTTGGCGCGCCTCTACGATCCCGATGACGGCCGTATCCTGATCGACGGACAGGACATTCGCGGCGTGACGCAAAATAGCCTGCGGCAGGTGATCGGCATAGTCCCGCAAGACCCCGTCCTCTTCAACGACAGCCTGTATGCCAACATCGCCTACGGGCGTCCGGGCGCGAGTCTCGATGAGGTGCAAGAAGCGGCGGAGCTTGCCCATCTGGGTCGCTTCATCGCGGCCCTGCCAAACGGTTACGAAACCCGGGTGGGTGAACGCGGTTTGAAGCTCTCGGGCGGAGAGAAGCAACGCGTGGCGATCGCCCGGACCCTGCTGAAGCGCCCCCGGATACTGCTCTTCGATGAGGCCACGTCAGCGCTGGATGCGGCCTCCGAACGGGTGGTGCAGGAGGGCCTTGCGCTGCTCGCCCAGCGCCGGACGACCATCGTCGTGGCCCATAGGCTCGCGACCATACAGCACGCCGACCAAATCCTCGTCATGCGCGAGGGCCGGATCGTGGAACGCGGGCGCCATCGCGAACTCATTACGCAAGGCGGCCTCTACGCGGAACTCTGGGCCCTGCAACAAGAGACACACCGGCCGCCACAAGAGGAACCAGTCCCGACATTAAAGGCCTTGGGCCAATAAGAGTCCGGCCAACAGGATCGCGACGGACAAAAGACCTATGGCGCGTCCGACGATGCGCGTGGCACGGGCTTCACCCGCACGATGGGCGCGGGGACCGAGCACCGCATCGTGCCAAGCCGTGAGCGCGAGCACCAGCACGACCATCACGAGCTTTAGCCCTAAGGTGATGCCGAAAGGGTCCGCCCAAAACCGCCCCTGCAAAAGCATCCCTGGACTGATGCCGAGAAGCATCAGCAGCAGAGGACCCGTCACGATCAAGGTACCGAGCGCCACATAGGCCACGGGCCGAAACGCGCGGCCCAAGGCGTCGGGAATGCCGGCCCCGGGCGCAGCACGCGACGCCGGCACGACGGCAAATACGAAGAACAGCGCGCCACCCACCCACGCGGTGGCGGCCAGCACATGGAGCGCGATCAGCGTAAGGAATACCGCCTCACCCATCCATGCGCTCCATCAGGTATTCACGCAGCACGATCGCGTTATTGTGGGTCTCGTCGCGCGCCGCGTACACCAGCATGATCCCGCCCTCGCGCGCCGCGGCCACGAGGGCATCGGTAACCTCTGGATGGGCGCGTAGTTCCGCAAGATAACGGCGGCGAAACTCCGGGAAGCGCGCCGGCTCGTGCCCGAACCATTGGCGGAGCGGTGTCGTCGGCGCGGCGTCCTTAGCCCAGCCGGCCAAGCCCGCGGCGGTTTTTGTAAGGCCCCGGGGCCACACCCGATCGACCAGCCAGCGTGGGGGATCACCGGGCTCCGCCGGTTCATAGACGCGGCGCACGCCGATGCGGGGCGAACACGCGCGCTTCACGCGACCTGCTGCGCGATCTTCAGGGCATCGCCGAGCGATTGGAGGCCCACGGCGGCGAGCTTGCCGTCGACCACCAGCGCCGGCACGGTGCGGACGCGCAAGCTCGATACCAGTGCCCGCCCGGCGGGCTCGGCGATATCGAGGACCTGGTAATCGATCGGCTGGCGACGCGCCACCTCGCTCCATACCTGCTCGGCCTGGGGACAGACCGGGCACCACTTCGAGACCAACAGCCGTACTTCCATCGCTCACCTCCAAAAATCATCCCTTGGACTCAGTCTACGAGCCACACCCGACATAGCTCCTTGATGGCCATCAAGGATGACGGGGCGCGGGCTGTATGGTAATGATACCCCCCAGCACGGCGAGCGCCCAGGAGACGCAATGGACACCCGACTCATCGATGATTTCACACGCCACCACCGCCACCTCGACGACACCTTCGCCGAGACGAGATCAGCGGCCGAAGACGGCGACTTCGCGCGCGCGGTCGAGGCATTCCGGGCCTTTCGCGAGGCGATCGAGCGCCATATGGGGGCGGAGGAGACCTGGCTTTTCCCGGCCTATGAGGCCCGGCATGGCTCCGACAACGCCATGACCTCCATCCTGCGCAAAGGACATCGTGACCTGCGCGGCTTCTTCGAGGAGATCGCCGAGGCACTGGATCAGGCCGACGGCGACGAGGCATCGGCGCTCATGGGCACGGTAGGCCAGATCCTCCAGCACCATGACGAGAAGGAGGAGCGCGAGTTCTACCCGGCGGCAGCCCCGCTCTTGAAGGACCCGGGGCCGGCCATCAAAGCGCTCGAGGCGTAACACCGCGCCGCGCGGCCATGGCGCGCCCCAGGGCAGCGAGGTCGGACGGTGCGAGCACGGCGCGGGCGCGCGGCAGGATCACGGTATTCTCGGCTTCCATATGGGCCCGCATAAGGCTCACGTAAGGCTCGATCGGAAGATCGGCCGGCACGGCGGGGAGCGCCCGCAGCATGCGCTCCAAAGGCGCATAGGCGCGCTCCAGATCCCGATGTTCAGCCATGAGGCGCGCCATGGTCGTGGTGAGTTCGCCATCGCCAACGCGCTCAAGCAGGGGTGCTAAATCGTGCTCCTCGTCCTCATGATGCCAGCGCCCCGCCTGCGCGAAGTAGCCCCACACGCGCTCGGCCGCCATCTGCGCGTTGAGATCGCCGCCGCGGGCGCGCACATGCGTCTTTAGGCGCACGAGCGTCGCGCAATGGCCCTCGATGCGTTCGTGACAGGCGGCAAGCAAGCCCAGCGGGTCGTCGAAGCCCGGTGCGCCCCGCTCGCCTTTCTCGCCGATACGCATAGCCCCCACCTCCGTCTGAAGTCCCCGCGCCCTCAGGGCTCCGCGCAGCGCATGCACTGCACGTCGTAGCGATCGAGCCAGGCGCGTAAGGCCTCCATGGCCTTGGGTCCTGTTACGAGGTCGACAAACGCAGCCGCGGGTTCCACGGGCCGCACCTTGGCAAGCCAGGCATCCGTATACGGGCCGATGTTGACGAGATGCGGGGTCTCTAGGACCGCGGCGTTCACCTCCTCCACAATCCCCTCAAACGGACAGGGCACGCCGCCCGCCCATTTGCCGCTTTCGAGCGTCGCCACATGGCGGCCCTTGTTCAGGTGCGTGCCGACCTTCTTTATGCGGATCTTCTGGACACGTCCGGCCATGGTCTGCGCGGCGTCCGTGATACCTAGTACGACAAGACCGTCCTCGTCGGGGCGCGCCCACACATAGTCGAGATCATAGAAAAGATCGTCCGGCAGTTCGCATCCGCGGTACTCTGTCATGCCTTGCGCTCCTTGGGTCTCAGTCTAAATATTAGGTTCCGGCGCCCACCTTGACGGCCATCAAGACCGTCCCGATCCCGCCTCGTCCCGCCATTGGATAAGCCGCGCCCGATCGGTGATGTGGATGTCATTGCCGGCGACCGAGATGAGTCCGAGATCGCGCAAGGTGGCGAGCACGCGCGAGAAGGTCTCGGCCTTGACTCCGAGACGCGAGGCCACGACATTCTTGTGGACCTGGATATGGACGTCCCCCGAGTTGGCGTCGGCCGGGGATTGGCCGAGCAGGTAGCCCGCCACGCGCTGTCCGGCGGTCTCAAGCGTCAGGGCCTGTACGTCGTTGATAAGTTGGTGCAGGCGCATGCTGATGCTCGCCAACATGCGCAGCGCCATGCCCCCGTTGGCCTTCAATATCCTCACGAAGTCGCCGGTCGGTATCTCCACAAGCGCAGCATCCGAGAGCGCGCCGGCATAGACCGGATAGTGCCCCCCCAGGAACACGACCGCCTCCCCGAACGTCTGCCCGGCCATCAGGATCTCGATCACCTTCTCGTCGCCCTGGGCCGAGAGCCGGTACAGGCGAACCGAGCCTGTCACAATGAAATAGAAGGCGTCGGCCCGGTCGCCTTCGGCAAACAAAGTCTCTTGGGCCTTCAGGAAGCGCCGCTTGGCATGGGCAAGCAGCTGCTCGATTTCGTCTGGGAACAGCCCCGAAAAGAGTGGCGCCTTCTGGACCGCTTTCAAATCCTCATGCATGCCTGCCCCCTGCTGTTAATATAGGTGCCCTTCGCGCGCCGCGCCCACGTGACCGTCCCATGGAGCTTTTCGAGCCCGCCGACAATAGCGGCATACTCCCCATCGCTTATTTCCACGCCCTGGCACGCCTGGGCGGCGAAGGGCTGATCCTGATAGAACCGGCGCGAACCTTCGTGAGCCTGGGCGCGTTCGACGATGCCGCAAGCAGCCTGGACCAGGACTATTGCCGCGAACATGACATCCCGGTCATGCGCCGCGAGACCGGCGGCGGCATGGTGCTGCTCGGTCCGGGTCAGGTCTTCTATACCCTGGTCTTGAGGCGGCCCCACGCGATCGTGCCAAGCCGGGTCGACGAAGCCTACCAACACCTCTCGCAGGCCCCGATCGCGGTCTATCGCCATTTCGGCATCGCCGCCCGACTCCGCCCTATCAATGATATTGTCACGGAGCAGGGGCGCAAGATAGGAGGGCAAGGGGCGGGTGACATAAACGGATGCTTCTGCTTCGTCGGCAGCGTCCTGCTCGATTTCGACACCGATCTCATGCATCGCGTGGTCCGGCTTCCGGATGAGGATTTGCGCGCGCCGCTCAAGGCCGGTCTGGACGAGGGGCTCACATCCATCCGGGCCCACACCGGGATGCGCCCCGAGCCGGAAGCCGTCAAGCGCGCCTTGGCCAGGGCGTTCGCACCACTTCTGGGGGGTCTCACGCCGCGCCCCGTACCCGCCTGCCTCCTGGCGAAGGCGCGCGAGGTGGCCCGCGAACTGAGCGACCCGCGGATCGTGGACTCCGACGAGACCCGGCCGCGGCCGCTCTTCAAGGTGCGGGAGGGGCTCTATCTCTGCCAACGCGCAATGACGACACCCGAAGGGCGCGTCGTCGTGTCGCTCACGATCCAGGACGACCGCATAAGGACTGCGGCCCTGCGCGCGGCGTCGGGCGGGGCGCTGGTCGACCTGTCATCCCTCGTCGGCCGACCGCTCGACCGCGCAGCGCTCTTGGCTGGCCTCCCTGACCTCTCCGCCCTCGGTATCGAGCGCGAGCCCTTTATCGCCACGCTCCTAGGCGCAAGCGCCTAAACCACGAAGCGCCGGGCATTACGGAAGATCTCGAACCACGGACCATACTCACCCCAAGCCGGCGGGTGCCAGGAATTCGCGACCGTGTAAACCACTCGCTCAGGGTGCGGCATGAGGATTGTGAAGCGACCGTCCGGGGTCGTGAGCCCGGTGATGCCGCCGGTCGAACCGTTGGGGTTACGCGGGTAGACTTCAGTCGGGTGGCCGTAGTGATCCACATAACGCGCCGCCACGAGCCGTTCGCGCTCCAGCCCGACGCGTACCCCGGAGGTCAACACCACGCGACCTTCGCCATGGGCGACCGGCACTGGGAGGCGGGCGCCGGCCATGCCCGCCAGGAGCACGGAAGGATTGTCGGGGATCTCGACTAACACGGTGCGCGACTCAAACTGCTCGGAGCGGTTGCGCATGAACGGGGGCCAGGCATCGGCCCCGGGTATGAGTGGCCGCAGGTGCGCCATCATCTGGCAACCGTTGCAGACCCCGAGAGCAAACGTATCGGGCCGCTCAAAGAAGGCCGCGAATTGGGTGCGCAGCCCCTCATGAAAGAGGATAGATTTTGCCCAACCGCCGCCCGCCCCCAGGACGTCTCCGAACGAGAAACCGCCACAGGCCGCAAATCCCGCGAAGGATGCGAGGTCCTCGCGGCCTGCCAGCAAATCGCTCATGGTGACGTCCACTGCCTCGAAACCCGCCGCCATGAAGCCAGCAGCCATCTCGCGTTGACCATTGACCCCCTGCTCGCGGAGGATGGCCACACGCGGCTTCGTCGAGGCGAGATGCGGGGCAAGCGGCGCGTCTACGTCGAACGGCACATGGGCATGCAGACCCGTATCGGCCGGGTCCGCCAATAAGGCATAGGACTCGGCCGCGCTCTGCGGTTCATCGCGCAAGGCCTGCATCCGAAACGAAGTCTCCGCCCAGAGGCGCTCATAGGCCATTCGGTCGCCTTCCACGAGCACGCGGCCGCAATGGCGCACGACAATGTCGCGCCCGGGACGCACGGTCCCTATCCGCTTCGTGTAGCGCAGCAGGCCTTTCTTCTTTAAAGCCCCAAAAATCCCCTCGCGCGAGGCCCTCGGCACCTGCAATACCGCGCCCAGCTCCTCATTGAACAAGGCCGCGACCGGGTCCAGACCAAGGCCCGTGATATCGACATCGAGGCCACATTTGGCGGCAAAGGCCATCTCGCACAAGGTGACGAATAGGCCGCCGTCCGAACGGTCGTGATAGCTGAGGAGCAGCCCGAGCTCGTTCAGTGCCTGCACGACCCCAAAAAACAGCTTCAGGAGCCGCGGGTCGTCGACATCGGGCGGCCGCCCGCCCTCGAGCCCGTAGACTTGCGCGAGCGCCGATCCGCCCAAACGGTCCTTCCCATGACCGAAATCCACCAGGAGAAGCTCCGTGTCGGTATCGACCACGCACTGCGGCGTCAGGGTCTTGCGCACATCAACGACCGGCGCCGCCGCGGTCACCACCAAGGACACGGGTGCGCGTACTTCCTGGACAGCCCCATTCGCTCGCCACTGTGCGCGCATGGATAGGGAGTCCTTGCCGACCGGGATGGCGATTCCCAATGCCGGACAAAACTGCAGGCCCACAGCCTCGACAGCGCGGTAGAGAGCCGCATCCTCGCCTTCACTACCGGCGCTCGCCATCCAGTTGGCAGAGAGCTTCACGTCCGGGAGGCGCCGGATACGCGCCGCCGCCAGGTTGGTCAGCGCCTCGCCGATTGCCATACGCGCCGAGGCCGGCGCGTCTATCACTGCGATCGGGGCGCGCTCACCCAAGGCCAGCGCCTCACCCGTCGTATCCCCGTAACCGGTCGCAGTCACACCCACATCCGCCACCGGCACCTGCCAGGGACCCACCGTCTGGTCGCGGCACACGAGCCCCGAGATGCTGCGGTCGCCGATCGTGACCAGGAACTCTTTGCTCGCGACCCCAGGCAAGGTGAGGATGCGGGCCACGGCGTCATGGATATCGAGAGACCGCGTCGGGACCGTGCGCGCCGGACGCCGCACGGTTTGAGCATCACGCTTCATGCGGGGCGGATCGCCGAGAAAGACGCTAAGAGGGAGATCGATGGGATAGGGTGCACCGCGATCGGCGAAATGTTCGTCGCGCACCCGCAGCCGCTGCTCCTCTGTTACGCGCCCGACGAGCGCTGCGGGGCAGCGTTCGCGCTCGCAGAGCGCCATGAAAATCGTGAGCGCTTCCTCGCGAACTGCCAGTACGTAGCGCTCCTGCGCCTCGTTACACCAGATCTGCATGGGCGACATTTGCGGCTGGCCGTTCGGGATGGCGCGCAACTCGATATCGGCGCCGCGGTGCGCCCCATGGACCAACTCGGGCAGCGCGTTCGAAAGACCACCCGCCCCGACATCATGGATAGAAAGGATGGGCGTGTCGGCACCCAATGCGATGCACGCCTCGATAACCTCCTGAGCGCGCCGCTGCATCTCGGCATTGCCGCGCTGCACGGACGCGAAATCCAGCTCCTGCTGGCCGCTGCCGCCGGCGGCGCTGGAGGCAGCCCCGCCTCCGAGCCCAATCAAAAGCGCCGGGCCACCGAGAACCAGAAGAGGGGTCCCGACCGGCAGGTCGCGCTTGGTGACCTGCGAGGCGCGCACGAGCCCCATCCCGCCCGCCAGCATGATGGGCTTGCGGTAGCCATAAACCGCACCCGCGCTCTCGAGCTCGAAGGATCGGAAATAGCCAAGAATCGCTGGTCGACCGAACTCATTATTGAAGGCCGCCGCTCCGACCGGGGCCTCGAGCATGATATCGAGCGCGCTTGCCAGCCGGTCCGGCGCCCCCCGATCCACTTCCCATGGACGCGGCGCGTCCGGCAGACGGAGATCCGAGACCGAGAAACCCACGAGACCGGCCTTGGGATGGCCCCCTAAGCCCGTCGCACCCTCGTCACGGATCTCGCCCCCGGCCCCGGTTGCTGCCCCAGGATAGGGCGAGATCGCGGTCGGGTGGTTGTGGGTCTCGACTTTGACCAGAATGGGCGTGGGCTCTTGGCGTGTGACGTAGCGCCGGGTCTCTACGTCGACAAACAAGCGCGAACCGAGCGCAGCCCCCTCGACGACCGCGGCGTTATCGGCGTAAGCGCTAAGCAAGCCCTCCGGACTCGCCTTCGCGGTCTCGCGAATCATCGCGAACAGCGACCGCTCGCAGGGTCTTCCGTCTATCGAAAAATCGGCGTTGAAGATCTTGTGACGACAATGCTCGGAATTTGCCTGCGCGAACATCATGAGCTCGGCATCCGTCGGGTTGCGGCCGAGATCGGTGAAGGCCTCCAGCAGATAGCGGCGCTCCTCGTCGGAGAGCGAGAGCCCCAAGCCCCGATCGGCGCGGGTCAAGGCGTCAATCCCCTCGCCTAGGATATCGATCACAGAGCCCGGCACGGGCGTCGCGTCCAGCCACAGGGCCGCGGTGTCGACCGAATTGGCGAGGACCGTCTCGGTCATGCGGTCGTGAATGAGTGCCGCTAGGCGATCGCATTCCTCGGCGGTGAGCCCCCGCTCGGAGGCCAGATGCCATACTATCCCGCGCTCAAGCCGCAACACCGGCTGCAAACCGCATCGCCGGGCAATGTCGGTCGCCTTGCTCGACCATTCGGAAATAGTCCCAAGCCGTGGCACCACCAGGAAGGCGCGCGCCTCCGGCGCGATCGGATGCGACGGTGCGCCGTAATCCAATAGGGCCGCGAGCACCTTCTCTTCGGCGCCGGACAGGGCGCGATCAACGCGCGCGAAATGTCGGTAGCGGGCCGACACCGCCGTGATCGGTGCCACCTGCGTGAGACGTCGCAGCAGGCGTTCCGCACGAAATGCCGCAACGGCCGCCGGGCCGTCAAAACTCAAGGTCAGATGCGTCATCGACGTCGGCTCCGCGACCTCGCGCCCAGATTCGGGTCTCCCAGGGGGGCGCACAGAGCCCCCGATCCACCACCGCCTCGCGACACGCGCCTACTGCGTCGACGCAGCGGGCGCCGATAGCGGCACGCTACCCGTGCTCTCCCCTTTCGAATTCGCGCGCGCGCGGCTTAGCGGCGGTCCGCTCATTCCCGGAGGCGCCTTCTTGGCCGTGGCGGATGACCGTGAGGCGGGGGCAGACGAGCGCTTCTGCGCAGGGGCCACGGGGCCCGCCGGCGGCTCGGCCTCGCGGCCAGTCCCAGGTGCCCGTCGCGTAGCGGTGGGCGGGAGCGCCTCCCCGTTTGTCGCATAGCGGCTATGGTCAGGAGGGGCGGACATGCCGGATGGGATCTGCAGAGGCGGTAAAGGGGGCGGCACCACATAAGCGGGCGCCCGGCATCCGCTCCCCGTCGACGCGCATCCCGAAAGACCGGCCCCCGCCAAAATCATCACCGCCAACCACCGATACCTCATAGCTTGATCCCCGCCTGCTGTAATGCGTCTCGAACCGCCGACCGTTTGTCATCGGATAACGGCGTCAATGGAAGCCGCAGGCGGGGCCCGATAAGACCCATCGCGTGCAGCGCCCACTTCACTGGAATCGGATTCGACTCCACGAACAAGGCCTGATGCAGTGCTGCGATCGCCGCGTCAGCGCGCCGTGCAGCTTCGTGATCGCCCGCGAAGATCGCCTCCCACGCCTCTCTCATCGCCCGCGGCGCGACATTCGCGGTCACCGAGATCACGCCCTGGGCCCCGAGGAGCCCGAGCGCAACGCCCGTCGCATCATCGCCGCCGTAGAGGGCAAAGCCCGGACCGCATGCGGCACGTATGGCGCGCGCCCGATCCAGGTTGCCGGTCGCCTCCTTAATACCCACGATACCCGGCACTTTCGCAAGTCGCGCCACGGTCTCTGGCAACATATCGCAGGCCGTGCGACTAGGAACATTATAAAGGATCACAGGGAGATCGACGGCGCGCGCGATCGCCGAGAAGTGCTGGAAAAGCCCTTCCTGCGTCGGTTTGTTGTAATAAGGTGTCACGACGAGACAGGCCGAGGCCCCCGCCTGACCTGCTGCACGGGAAAGCGCGATGGCCTCTGACGTGGCGTTCGCACCGGTCCCGGCAATGACCGGCAGCCGCCCGGACACCGCCCGCACCACATGGGCGATGACCGCCACATGCTCGTCGACATCCAGGGTCGACGCCTCGCCGGTCGTGCCGACCGCCACGATGCCATGCGTCCCAGCATGGAGATGGAAGTCGAGAAGCCTGTCTAGGGCCGCAAAATCGACAGCGCCATCGTCCTGCATGGGCGTCACGATGGCGACAAGACTACCGCGAATCATAGGCCGACCCACAATAAAAGCGCGATACTACTTGCCATACCGTTGGCAAGCAAGGGAAGCGCCGCACGGCGCGCCGTGATCGGGGGAGGCAACGGGACTCCTCGGCCATCTGCAAAGCCTCTGCGTGGCGGCACTCGACCGCGCGACGCGACGGCCGTAAGGCATATGCGCAGCCAGGTCAAGACCAGTGCTTTTACAAGCCGCGCCATAAGGCACGGCGTCGGGCATAAGGAAGCGGGTCAATGCGAGCGACCCGGAGGCCAGGGTCCGCGCCCCCGATGCCATCCCGCAAACCACGCCCCGGACGAGGCCCCAGGCGCAACTCTTAATGCGCGAGCACCTTTTGCACTACGGTCCGCAATTCATCGTTGCGGTAGGGTTTGGCCACGGCCTCGCAGAAGCCGTAGTGCTTATAATTGGCCATGATAGGATCGTTGGAATAACCGCTCGATACAATCACCTTGGCCTTCGGGTCGAACTCCAAGAGCTTGCGTACGGCCTCGCGTCCGCCCATGCCGCCAGGTATCACGAGGTCCATGATTACCAGGTGGTAGGGCCGATCCTCGTCGGCCGCCCCTTTATAGGCGGCAAGCGCCTCGGCCCCATCCTTCGCGTAGCCGACCTCGTAACCGAAATGGGTGAAGAGCCGGCCCAGAACATCGCGGATGAACGATTCGTCATCCATAATCAAGATGCGCCCGTGACCCCGACGTACGCGCCCCGTAGGGTTCGCGGCGGACGGCAGTCCCTTGTCGGAGGCCGGCAGTAAGATCCGGAACGTCGCGCCCCGGCCGACATCGGAGTCGACCGTGATCACGCCGCTATGCTTGCGCACGATGGAATAGGTGGTGGCAAGGCCAAGCCCGCTGCCTTTTTGTTTCGTGGTGAAGTAGGGATCGAAGATGCGCGCCTGGTGGTCCTTGCTGATCCCCGTGCCTTCGTCGGCGCACACGACCTCAGCATAGCGCCCAGGAGCCAAGCCGTGCCCGTCACCCACCGTAAGCCGCGCCTCGTTGACCGCGACACGTATACGCCCGCCGCCCGGCATGGCCTGCTGCGCGTTCAGGACTAGATTGTGCACCACCTGACGGATCTGTCCTTCGTCGGCCTCGACCACCACGTGGCCGTTCACCGAGACCTCACAGAGAATGTTCGATCCGCGCGAGGCAAACTCGGCCGAATCCCTTACGACCGAACCTATATCGATCGGCCTCTTGACCGGCGCTCCGCCTTTGGAGAAAGTGAGTAGCTGCTGCGTGAGATCCTTGGCCCAGAGGGCGGCGCGTTCCGCCTCCTCGAGCCTGTCGTGGACCTGCTCACCCACCGACGTATAGAGCTTGGCGAGCGAGATGTTGCCCATGATCGCCGTAAGAATATTGTTGAAGTCGTGGGCGATTGCACCGGCCAAGAGCCCCACCGATTCGAGCTTGCTGGCCTTCTGGCGCTCTTCCTCGAGCCGCTGCACGTCGGTCACGTCGCGGAAAACCACAGCGGTCCCCTGCAACTGGCCCTCGACGTCGCGCATCGGCATGATGCCGGTCGCAACCGCGCACTCGCGCTTGTCGCGACGGATCAATATCCCCTCACGGTCCGGCCCACCCGGTCCCGCGCGCTCAGCGTTGCCATTGACAACCTCGGCGACGAAAGGCGCCTCGCGCACCACAAAGACCTCTGTAAGTGGTCGCCCGGCGGCCTCCTCCTGGGTCCATCCCGTGAGCTGCTCGGCCGCGCGATTGAGCAAAACGACGCGTCCATCGATATCGGTCGCGATTACGCCGTCGCCTATCGAGCGCAAGGTGACAGACAGACGCTCCTTTTCCAGCGCCAGGGCCTCGGCCACCCGGCGCTGGTCGTCTATGTCGGTGGCCGCGCCGAGCCATGCGCGCACCCGCCCCCGGGCGTCATGTTCGGGCTGGATATGCACAAGATGCCAGCGGTAACTCTGATCCCGGCCCCGCTTAAGCCGCAGCTCGGCGGACAACTCGGCGCCCCCGAGCAGGGCCTCGCGCCACACGCCCTTCTTCCCCTTCACATCGTCGGCATGCACGACGTCCTCCAAGGCAAGCCCGCTCACGGTCTCGCTATCGACGTGGAAGTACGTCAACGCCCGCTGGTTCACATACTCGAACCGCAGATCACGGGTTATTATCCAGACTAGCTGCGGTACGAGATCGGCAAGATTCCGGTAGCGCCGCTCGCCCCGCCGCTGCACCTCCGCCACCTGCCGCGCGCGCTCGCGGCGCTCACTCTCCTGTATGAGCCGCGCCTGGGCCTTGATCTGCCGATTCTTGCGAAACAAATCCGCGAAGACGGCGACCTTTGAGCGCAAAATCTCGATGTCGAACGGCTTAAACAAATAGTCGACCGCACCAAGCGAATAGCCCTTATAGACGTACTGCTCTTCCTTGTTGAGCGCCGTCACGAAAATGATCGGGATAGAGCGCGACTTGCGCCGCTTGCGGATAAGGCTCGCGGTCTCGAAACCGTCCAAGCCTGGCATCTGGACATCCAGCAGGATCACGGCAAACTCGGCGCGCAAAACCTCCTTCAACGCCTCTTCGCCGGACAAGGCCTTGACCACCTCATATTGCGGATCGTCCAGGGTCTCGGCGAGCGCCGTTACGTTTTCCGGCCGATCATCCACGACCAGGATCTTGATTTTCTCCTCGTTATCCACGATGGGCTCCTACGACACCGCCTCGGGAGCGCCGTTCTTAAGCCAGCGCTTGACCATGCGCAAAAGCGCGGCGGTATCGACGGGCTTCGTTATGTAATCCGACAACCCCGCCGCGAGCGACTTTTCGCGGTCCCCCTTCATGGCCTTCGCGGTGAGCGCAATGATCGGCAGATCCTTATATCGATCGATCCGTCGTATCGCCTGGGTGGTCTCGTAACCATCCATATTCGGCATCATGATATCCATGAGTACGGCATCGACGTCCTCGTTTTCCTGAAGGATCTCGATGGCGGCCGCACCGCTCTCGGCGAACACCACGTTCAGCTTATGGTTCTCGAGGACGCTCGATATGGCGAAAATGTTGCGCACGTCGTCGTCGACCACAAGCACCTTCTGCCCCGAAAACGCCAGAGTATCGTCGTCGCTCGCGGCGCCATCCGCCTCGAGCACGATCGCGTCCCCGAAATCGGGGGCCTGCTCGCGCCCATCCTCGTCCTCGACCTCCTGCCCCACATAGGTCTCGGGCAGATAGAGGGTGAACTCGCTGCCCTCGCCCTCGACGCTACGCAAATGGATCTCACCCCCGAGGAGTCGCGAGATTTCGCGGCTGATGGTAAGACCGAGCCCGGTGCCTCCGTACTTGCGGCTCGTGGTCGCATCCACCTGTTGAAAGGCCTCGAAAATGAGCCGCTGCTTATTATCGGCGATCCCGATCCCTGTATCGCGGACCGTGAAGGCAACGAGGACCTGGGACTCACGCAAGGTGTCCGCCTGAAACATGGATCGGCTACCCCGGTAACGATAGGCCTCGAGCGCGATCGTTCCGCTATCCGTGAACTTGAAGGCGTTCGACAGCAGATTCTTCAGCACTTGCTGGAGACGCTGACTGTCCGTGAACATCGATTCCGGAACGTCATCCCCCACCTTGATGGTAAAGGTGATGTCCTTCTGCTGGGAGATCGCGCGGAAGTCCCGGACCACGTAGTCGACAAGTTCCGTCACCTTCGTGTCGCTTGCGACGATGCCCATCTTGCCCGCCTCGACCTTGGAGAGATCGAGGATCTCATTGATGAGGTTCAGCAGATCCCGGCCGGAGGCGTAGATCGTATTGGCGAACTGCACCTGCTTGCCGTTCAGATTCGCATCGCGATTCTCGGCCAGGAGCTTGGCCATGATCAGGAGGCTGTTGAGCGGAGTCCGCAGCTCGTGTGACATATTGGCCAGGAACTCGGATTTGTATTTCGAGATCATGGCGAGCTGCTCGGCCTTCTCCTCGAGCGAGAGGCTTGCCATCTCGACCTCCTGGTTCTTGATCTCGAGCAACGTAGCCTTCTCCTCGAGCTCCTTGGCCTGAGCCTCGAGCTCACCGTTCGAATTCTGAAGCTCCTGAAGCAGCTCCTCAGTACGCATCGAAGCACCGATGATGTTCAGCACCACGCCGATACTCACCATGAGCTGGTCAAGAAACACGCGATGGATCGAGTTGAACGACTGGAACGAGGCGAGTTCGATCACCGCCAGAACGTCGCCCTCGAACAGCACAGGCAGCACCAAGATGTTGGCTGGGCCGGCGTAGCCGAGCCCGGAGGCGACGCGAATGTAGTCGTCCGGCACCGTACCAAGAACAATGGGCTTCTTCTCGAGGGCGCACTGGCCGACGATACCCTCGCCAAACTCGAAGCTCGTGGGCACCGACGCGCTCTTGTTGTAGGCGTAGGACGCAATCAGGTCCAGCCGGTTCTCTTCGACGTTGACGGTGTAGAAAGCCCCATGCTGGGCGGACACGAGCGGGGTGAGTTCGCTCATAATGAGTCGGGAGACCGCCGAGAGATTCTTCTGGCCCTGCATCATGGCCGAGAAGCGGGCAAGATTGGTCTTGAGCCAATCCTGCTCCATGTTCTTCTCCGTGGTCTCCTTCAGGTTTTTGATCATCTGATTGATGTTGTCTTTGAGTGCGAGCACCTCGCCCTCGGCCTCGACTGTGATCGAGCGCGTGAGATCGCCCTTGGTCACGGCGGTGGATACCTCGGCGATCGCGCGCACCTGCGCCGTCAGGTTTCCGGCCAACTGGTTCACGTTCTCGGTCAGATCCTTCCAGGTACCTGCGACTCCCGGCACCTTGGCCTGCCCGCCGAGCTTGCCCTCGATGCCGACTTCCTTGGCGACCCGCGTCACCTCGGCTGCGAACGAACGCAACTGGTCGACCATGGTGTTGATGGTGTCCTTCAGTTCCAGGATCTCGCCGCGCGCGTCGACTGTGATCTTCTGGGATAAGTCGCCCTTGGCGACCGCGGTGGTCACGAGCGCGATGTTACGCACCTGGGAGGTCAAATTGCCGGCCAGCTGGTTCACGTTCTCGGTCAGATCCTTCCAAGTGCCCGAGACCCCCTTCACCCGCGCCTGCCCGCCGAGCTTGCCTTCGATGCCGACTTCCTTGGCGACCCGCGTCACCTCGGCTGCGAACGACCGCAACTGGTCGACCATGGTGTTGATGGTGCTTTTCAATTCCAGGATCTCGCCGCGCGCGTCGACTGTGATCTTCTGCGACAAGTCGCCGTTTGCAACCGCGGTCGAGACCTCGGCGATGTTACGCACCTGGGAGGTCAAATTGCCGGCCAAGCCGTTCACGTTGTCGGTCAAATCCTTCCAGGTGCCCGAGACACCCGGCACCCGCGCCTGCCCGCCGAGCTTCCCGTCGATACCCACTTCCTTGGCGACCCGCGTCACCTCGGCTGCGAACGACCGCAACTGGTCCACCATGGTGTTGATGGTGCTTTTCAATTCCAGGATCTCGCCGCGCGCATCGACCGTGATCTTCTGGGATAAGTCGCCGTTTGCAACGGCGGTGGTCACGAGCGCGATGTTACGCACCTGGGAGGTCAAATTGCCGGCCAAGCCGTTCACGTTGTCGGTCAAATCCTTCCAGGTGCCCGAGACCCCCTTCACCCGCGCCTGCCCGCCGAGCTTCCCGTCGATACCCACTTCCTTGGCGACCCGCGTCACCTCGGCTGCGAACGAACGCAACTGGTCCACCATGGTGTTGATGGTGTCCTTCAGTTCCAGGATCTCGCCGCGCGCGTCGACCGTGATCTTCTGGGATAAGTCGCCCTTGGCGACCGCGGTGGTCACGAGCGCGATGTTACGCACCTGGTTGGTCAAATTCCCGGTCAGTTGGTTGACGTTGTCCGTGAGATCCTTCCAGGTACCTGCGACCCCCGGCACCTTGGCCTGCCCGCCAAGTTTGCCCTCGATGCCGACTTCCTTGGCGACCCGCGTCACCTCGGCTGCGAACGACCGCAACTGGTCGACCATGGTGTTGATGGTGTCCTTCAGTTCCAGGATCTCGCCGCGCGCCCCGACCGTGATCTTCTGGGATAAATCGCCGTTTGCAACCGCGGTGGTCACGAGCGCGATGTTACGCACCTGGGAGGTCAAATTGCCGGCCAGCTGGTTCACGTTCTCGGTCAGATCCTTCCAGGTGCCCGAGACCCCCTTCACCCGCGCCTGCCCGCCGAGCTTGCCCTCGATGCCGACTTCCTTGGCGACCCGCGTCACCTCGGCTGCGAACGACCGCAACTGGTCGACCATGGTGTTCACCGCCCGACCTACCCGCACGAGGTCGCCCTTTACCGGACGCCCGGCGACGTCATAGGGGACGGTCTGAGACAGGTCGCCACTCGCGACCGCGCGGATAACGCGGGAGATCTCGAGTATGGTGTGCACGAGATCGTCAACGGCGCTGTTTTGCGCCTCGATCATGGAGGCCCACATCCCCTGCATACCCTTCAGCGATGCGCGCTCAGCGATTCGGCCCTGGCGCCCAACGAGGTTCGCCACGCGGCCAAATTCATGGGCCAAACCCTGATTGCGGCGAGCAAGGGAATTGAAGATTTGGGCGATCTGCTGGGCCTTCCCGCCCTGACGTAACCGCAGCCGGACACTGAAATCCCCGTCGTGCAGGCGCTGGAGCCCGACGAGCAGGCGCTGCATATCGTCGTCCTTGTCCTCGGCGCCTACGCGACCTGCCCGCGCCGGCAGCCGGGGGGGAACCGCCGACGCCCGTCCCTTCTTGCTCCTCAACCCTGTTGCCACGGTACTCCTCCTGAACGATCAGCGTTTGATTCATCAAGAACGAGCGCTACGAAGCAGGGTTCTTGGGGCGAACGCCGCCGCACGCAGCAATGCACCGGTGTCCGATCACACCGGCGACTCATTCTTCGACTACGGCCCGGCCTGCATTTGGAGGGTTTTTCTGGATGGTCCGGCGCCGCCTCCGCCCCGCGGCTATTGTACTGAACGAAACCCTGCGCGCAAAGCGCATCGCAAGATCCCTCGGGCAGGCAGGCGGGGCAGGTTCGCACGGCGCCGCCCACAACCCGCCTCGACCGCTTCGACGCGCCCTCGTCGTCTTGTGGGCGATGGCAAGATACTGAATACTATTCGCCGAGCGCCAGTCCGAGCGGGCACCTGCAGGACGCAGGGCAGCTTTGGACGATAAAAGGAAAGGGCGCTCATCGTGCGCGACCCCCTTTGGATCGGGGCGCGGCTCGCGGATACGCCCACCCGGGGCGCGACACGGGCAAACCAGAAGGCAGCGCAAAACCGTTCCCGTCGCCTCGGGGTGGCCATGGTTCGGGTCTGCATGCCTCGTCGCGACGTCCGAGGCGGGCGCCCAAACCCACGCGCGGGGGATGGTCGCGCACGGAAACCGGGGGCGCCCTTAAGTGCGCGGGCGACGTATCGGTGCAAGCGCCACCCCATGAGGGGCCGGGCCCGATCCCTACGAACAATCATCGGAATGAGTGGATCATAATGAACACAGTCCAAGTCGGCCAACCTATTCCCGATCTCTCGGTCCAGGCAACCGACGATCAGGCGTTCCGCTTGTCGGAACTTCAAGGCCGGAATGTCGTTTTGTATTTTTACCCCAAAGACAACACCCCCGGCTGCACGACCGAAGGGCAGGATTTCCGCGATCACTACGAGGAATTTGAGAAACTGAACACCACCATCCTCGGTGTCTCGCGCGACGACATAAAATCCCACGAGTCCTTCAAGGGCAAGCAATGCTTCCCGTTCGACCTCATCGCCGATACCGACGAGGAACTGTGCCGGGCATTCGATGTGATCAAGGAGAAGAATCTTTACGGAAAGAAGTCCATGGGGATAGAACGGAGCACCTTCATCATAGACGGTAAGGGAGTGCTGCGCCGCGAATATCGCAAGGTCAAGGTCGACGGCCACGTCCTTTCCGTATTGCGGGACCTGCGTGAGATCGTCGCGCGCTGATGACGGGCCCCCGCAAGCTCTTCGTTCTCGACGCCACAGTCCTGACTCACGATCCGGCGGCCCTCTATCGGTTCGAGGAGCATGACGTCTATGTGCCGATCGCGGTCCTGGAGGAGCTCGACGCCCACAAAGAGGGCGGCTCGGAGACTGCCCGCAACGCCCGGCAGGCGAGCCGTTTTCTCGACGACGTCCTGAGCACGACGGGAGATCCTGCGCAGGGTGCGCCTCTCCCCCACATAGGCGGCGCGGCGGGGGGGCACCTCTTCATCCCGCTCGGAAGCCCGCGCAGCGCGCTGCCGGCCGCCCTTCCCACCCGCAGCATCGGCAACCAGCTGCTCTCTATTGCGCGCGATCTCGCTGACGAACATCGCGGGCGCGAGGCCATCCTTGTCACCAAGGACATCAATCTGCGCATCAAGGCACGAGCCCTGGGCCTGAAGGCCGAGGACTACACGAGTGAGCGGGTACTGGAGGACGCAGATCTCTTGTACCGCGGGATCGGGGAATTGCGCCTTACGCCATCGGATACAGTTGAGGCGCTCCCCACGGTGGCCCCGAGTCGCGCCGCCTTCGAGGTCCGCGGGACTGCGGCCGCGGCTTGGCACGTCGGCGAATTCCTGCCCGGCGGCGAGGCCTCGCTGCCAGACACGATCGTGCGGGAGGTCGGGCTCGGGCGTGCGCGGCTTGAGGCCGTGCTCGACTACACGCGCGACGAGCGGGCGGTGTGGGGGGTCCGCGCGCGCAACCGCGAGCAGAACTTCGCGCTCAATCTTCTCATGGATCCCGACATCGACTTTGTCACCCTCTTGGGCCAGGCCGGCACCGGCAAGACCCTGCTTACGCTGGCCGCGGGCCTCCATCAGACGATCGAGCACCAGCGCTACGCGGAGATCATCATGACCCGCGTGACCATCCCGGTGGGCGAAGACATTGGCTTCCTGCCGGGAACCGAAGAAGAGAAGATGGGCCCGTGGATGGGGGCCCTCGAGGACAATCTCGATATCCTGAATCAGGGAGAATCCCAGGGTCGTGGGCAGTCGCAATGGGTGCGGGCCGCGGCCAGCGATCTGATGCGCGCCCGCATCCGCGTCAAAAGCCTGAGTTTCATGCGCGGGCGCACGTTCCTGCGGAAATTCCTCATTATAGATGAGGCGCAAAACCTAAGCGCACACCAAATGAAGACACTCATTACGCGCGCCGGACCTGGCAGCAAGGTCGTATGTCTCGGCAATATCGCCCAGATCGACAGCCCATACCTCACCGAGACCACCTCGGGCCTCACCTACGTCGTGGACCGTTTCAAGGGGTGGGCCCATGGCGGGCACGTCACCCTGGAGCGCGGCGAGCGCTCGCGTCTCGCCGATTACGCGACCACGGCCCTCTAGGGTACGGCGACAAGATCGACGAGACCCCTTCCGCGAACGGCCAGTGCACCCCTACCCGAGATAGCGCAACCAAAAAGCGAGCGTGACCAGCGTCACCATCAAGATGAACGGGGTCATAACGAGGCCCGCGCGCATATAGGCCTTCCACGATATCACCTGGCCCTTACGGGCCAGCACGTGCAGCCACAAGAGCGTGGCAAGGCTACCCAAGGGCGTGAACTTGGGGCCGATGTCGCACCCGATCACATTGGCGTAGATCATGGCCTCGCGCGTGGCGGCGGGGACCGTTCCCATGTCGTGGATCGCGAGCGACCCTATGAGGACGGTGGGCATATTATTCATGACAGCAGAGAGCAGGGCCGCGAGGAAACCGGTCCCGACGGTCGCCACCAGAAGGCCGTGGTCGGCAAATACCCGTAAAAGCCGCGCAAGCCAGGTCGTGAGCCCGGCGTCGCGCAAACCGTAAACCACGAGATACATGCCGAGACTGAAGACGACGATCTGCCAGGGGGCCTCGCGCAGCACGCGGCCCACAGGAACCACCGCCCCTCGCCCGCCCGCCCACACGCGTCCGGCCACGAGCAAAAGGATGAGCGCGGCGATGCCCGTGAGCAGAGACACGGGCACATGGAGCCGCCCTGCCAGAAAGTAACTCGCAAGCAGCAGGCCTAAGACGGGCCACGACAGGCGGAACAGGAGCGGGTCCTTGATCGCGGTTCGCGGCTCATCGAGGCGCGCAACGTCGTAGCTCTGCGGGATGTCGCGCCGGTAATAGATCCACAGCATGGCGAAAGTAGCGAGGGCCGCCACGATATCGACGGGGGTCATAACGATAGCGTAGCGCCGGAACGGGATCCCGAAAAAATCAGCCGATACGATATTCACGAGGTTGGATATCACGAATGGAAGCGACGTCGTGTCGGCGATGAAGCCCGTACCCATCACGAAGGCAAGGGCCGCCGCGGGACGAAAGCCCAGGGCCACCAGCATGGCCAGCACTATGGGCGTCAGGATGAGCGCGGCGCCGTCGTTGGCGAAGAAGGCGGCGACCAGGGCGCCGAGCAGGATTATAAGCGGGAAGAGACGGCCGCCACGCCCGCGGCCGGCGCGCGCCATGTGCAGGGCCGCCCAATGGAAAAACCCGGCCTCGTCCAGAAAAAGCGAGATCACGATCAAGCCCACGAAGGTCAGGGTCGCGTTCCAGACGATACCCCATACGGTCGGGATGTTGTGGAGGTGCACGACACCAAGCGCCAAGGCCACGACCGCGCCTATGGTGGCACCCCACCCGATACCAAGCCCCCTGGGCTGTGCGATCACCAAAAAGAGCGTGAACGCGAAGACTGCCACCGCCAATACCATTCCCCACCCTCCCCCGCGCGGTCCCGTCGTCCGCTCAACCGGCCCTCAACCGCCCTTGGAACGACCCGGCATCGACACCACGGTCGGCACACAACAGGGACGGCCCGCGCGGGCCTCGTCGGCGAACACCCGTGCCTCGCCCATGGTACGGAACGTCTCCCACGGCACACCTTGGGGGTCGAATACCCAGGACTTCTCCGATTGCGCATAACAACATGCGCCTACCCCCTCCTGGACGACCGGTGCGGCCAATTGCGCCAGGCGCTCCCCGAGGGCCGCCGATTCTTCCTCGCTCTCGACCTGAATGCCGAGATGGTTGAGACCCGGCGATGCGCCATAGGTTGAGATCGCGAAATTGACGCGCGGGTCATCTAGCATCCACTTGGCGTAATCCGGCTTCAGGACGGTCGGCGGATGGGCAAAAAGCCCAGCGTAGAAGGCCACGCTTGCAGAGAGATCGCCCACGGTCAGATGGATATGCATTCGCTTCATCATTCATCACTCCTATCGTTGGTATCGCAGCGGACCGGGCCCTGCGCCTGCAGCGCCGCAACGCGCCGGGCGTCGTGTGCATATACCTGCCCCTCCGGGGCCTCACGGAGCGCCGCGATGACATCCGCAACCCAAGGTGCGAGATCCGCGCGCCGCCGGTAGTACACCCAGGTGCCGCGCTTGCGCGCGACCACGAGTTCGACCGCGCGCAGGGCCGCCAGGTGGCGCGAGACGACCGCCTGCGGCAGATCCACGCCCGCCACCAGATCACAGACGCAGAGCTCCCCGCAGCCCTCTAACAACACGAGAAGGCGGCGCCTCGCCTCGTGGCTCAGTACGGAAAAGAGGTCGTCTTCGGTGACCATGGCCTATTATATACGATATTCCATATATATAAACAAGGGAATATATTGTCCAAGATCCCTGCCAAAACGGAAAACGCGGGTCCGCGCGAGCATCCCGGGCTTCCCTGATGAGCTTGCGGAGACCGCGCGCCTTACGAGAACCGCTGTGGAATGGGGTGTCCCGGGAAGAATGGGAGTCCAGCACCGACGGCCTCGCAGACTGCGGGGATTCCGTATCGCGCGGGGTATTCCACAGCCTCAAAGTAGAGGCCGTGAGGCGGTGCCGTATTGCCGGCCGCCGCGCGGTCACAGGCCGCCAGCACCTCGCCCGCCCACGACGCCGGACGCTCCCCCGCCCCGATCGCGGCCAGCACGCCCGCGATATTGCGCACCATGTGATGGAGAAAGGCATCGGCGCGGATCACCATAACCACAAGGGGCCCGCTACGCTCCACGGACAGCGAATGTACCGTGCGCACGGGCGACTTGGCCTGGCACTGGGCGGCGCGGAAGGCACTGAAATCGTGACGCCCGAGAAGCGCCGCGGCCGCCTCTTGCATGCGCGACGCATCGAGCGGCCGATAGTCGAAGCTCACCTGATCGCGAAAGAGGCTTGGTCGGACCCGCCGGTTGAGCCAGACATAGCGGTAGCGGCGGCCAAGTGCCGAAAAGCGGGCATGAAAATCCTCCGCCACGGGCTGCGCCCATAGGACCGCCACATCCTCCCCCAAATTGGCGTTGGTGCCGCGCACAAAGGCCTCTGGGCGGCGCACGACCTCACTGTCGAAATGGACCACTTGGCCCAGGGCGTGTACACCCGTATCCGTCCGTCCGGCGGCGACGACCCGTATCGTCTCACGCGCGACCGCCCCGAGCGCCCCTTCGAGGGCGTCCTGCACGGTCGGCACGCCAACCTGACTTTGCCAGCCACAGAACCGGGCGCCGTTGTATTCGACGCCGAGCGCCCAGCGGGTCACGAGGCAACAGTCAGGTCGATCAGGCCGCGCACGGCCTCGGGCAATACCTTGCCGCGCGTGGCGCGGGCGCCCTGGAAGCGCCTTCGATCGGCCGCCGACAAGGACACCGATTTGCGCGCACCGACCAGCACCAGGGTCTGCCCGGCGTCGCCCGCCGCCACCGCGATGAGCTTCTCGCCCTGCGCATCCAGGAGCTTCACGCCGCGCCCCTTGGGCATGACCGGCAGGTCGGCCTCGGAAAGAATGAGTAGGCGCGTGGCCGTCGCGCAGGCGATGAAGCCCCCCTTCGCCACCAGGACCGGCTTCAGGAGCGATGCCCCCGCCTCGAGCTTCACGATCGCCTTGCCGGCCTTCACGCGCGTCTGCAACTCGCCGAGCAATGCCTTGAAGCCATAACCACTATCGGCCACGAGCAAGGCCTCATCACCATCGTCGCCCATCAAGACGCCCTTGAATTCGACCCCCGCCTCCGGTTCCAAGGTCTTCGACAAGGGTTCCCCGAGCCCACGCGCCGAGGGCAACTTATGGGCAAGGACCGCATAACTGCGTCCAGCCCCGTCGAGAAAGATCGCGGATTGCGTGCTGCGCCCGCGCGCCGACTGACGGAAGGCATCCCCGGTACGGTAGGACAGCGCCGCGCCATCAACCTCATGGCCGCGTGCCTGACGAACCCAGCCATTCGCGGAAAGCACGACCGTGACGGGTTCAGCCGCCAGATCGCCAGGCTCTATGGCGCGCGCCACCGGCCGCGCACAGAGCGGCGAGCGGCGCTCATCGCCATACTCATCCGCATCACGCGTTATCTCGTCTTTTACGAAACGCCTAAGCCGCGCCTCTGAGCCCAGGAGACGCTCGAGCCCCGCGCGTTCGCGCGTAAGCCTGTCGTGCTCCTCCTTCAGTTTGAATTCCTCGAGCCGGGCGAGCTGCCGCAGACGAATCTCTAGCACCGCGTCGGCTTGCCGCTCACTCAATGCAAACCGCGCCATCAGGGCCTCACGGGGCTCGTCCTCGGTGCGGATGATGCGTATGACTTCATCCAGATGATCGAAGATCGTGAGCAAGCCCTCAAGGATATGCAGGCGCTCATTGATGCGATCGAGCCGAAAGGCGAGCCGCTTGCGCACCGTCTCCACGCGAAACACGAGCCACTCCGACAGCAGTTCGCGCAGGCCGTAGACGCGCGGGCGACCATCCGAACCTATGAGGTTCAAATTGACCCGGTAGCTCTTCTCGAGATCGGTCGTTGCGAACAAGTGGCTCATGAGCGCCTCGACGTCCACGCGGTTGGAGCGTGGAACAATCACAAGCCGGGTCGGGTTTTCGTGATCCGATTCGTCGCGTAAATCCTCCACCATGGGCAACTTCTTGTTGCGCATCTGTTCGGCGATCTGCTCCAGGATCCGCGATCCCGACGCCTGATGGGGCAGGGCCGTGACCACGATCGCGCCATCCTCCTGCTCCCAGACGGCACGCGCCCGCACCGACCCTGTACCGCTACGATAGAAGGCCAGGATATCTTCGCGAGGGGTCACGATCTCGGCCCCGGTCGGGTAGTCTGGCGCAAGCACATGCTCGCAGAGATCCTCGACGCCGGCCTTGGGGTGGTCCAAAAGCCACACACAGGCCGCGGCAATCTCGCGCGCGTTATGCGGCGGCACGTCGGTGGCCATGCCAACCGCGATACCGGTAGCCCCATTCAGCAACACATGCGGCAGGCGCGCAGGCAAGAGCTTGGGCTCCTCGAGTGTACCGTCGAAGTTGGGCACCCAGTCGACGGTGCCCTGCCCAAGCTCCGCCAACAACACATCGGCGAAGCGCGACAGGCGCGCCTCGGTATAGCGCATGGCGGCGAATGACTTGGGGTCATCCGGGGAGCCCCAGTTACCCTGACCATCCACGAGCGGATAGCGATAGCTGAAAGGTTGGGCCATGAGAACCATGGCCTCATAGCAGGCCGTGTCACCGTGCGGATGGAATTTGCCCAGGCAGTCGCCGACCGTGCGCGCGGACTTCTTGAACTTCGCGCCCGCACTGAGCGCAAGCTCGGACATGGCGTAGATGATCCTGCGCTGCACGGGCTTCAGGCCATCGCCGATATGCGGCAAGGCGCGGTCAAGGATGACGTACATCGAGTAATCGAGGTAGGCCTTTTCCGTGAAGCCCACGACCGGCATCTGTTCGCCGAAGAGCTCGGTCTGCTCCATCACGCCACCTCCGCCTTGTCGCCACTCGCCTCGAGCCATCGCCTCCGGTCCGCCGCGCGCTTCTTGCCAAGCAGCATATCGAAGGAGGCGTTCGTCCCGTCATCATCGGCCAGCACGAGGCGCACGAGCCTGCGTGTATCGGGATTCATGGTGGTCTCGCGCAACTGCACCGGGTTCATCTCGCCCAAGCCCTTGAATCGCTGGACGTTGGGCTTCACGCGCCCGCGACCTGCAGCGATCTTGTCGAGCACCCCCTGCCTCTCGTTATCGTCCAGCGCGTAATACACGTCTTTGCCGGCATCGATCCGATACAAGGGGGGCATGGCTACATGCACGCGGCCGGCGGCCACGAGCGGGCGAAAGTGTCTCACGAAGAGCGCGCACAACAAGGTGGCGATATGCGCGCCATCGGAATCGGCGTCCGCCAGGATGCAGACCTTTCCGTAGCGCAAACCTTCCAAGGTATCGACGCCCGGATCGACCCCCAGCGCGACTGCGATGTCATGCACCTCCTGGGACGCCAATATCTCATTTGAATCCACCTCCCATGTGTTCAGTATCTTCCCGCGTAGGGGCATGATGGCCTGGAAGGTGCGATCGCGCGCCTGCTTGGCCGAACCGCCCGCGGAATCCCCTTCCACGAGAAAGAGTTCCGTGCGGGCCAAGTCCTGGATCGTACAGTCGGCAAGCTTGCCCGGCAGCGCCGGACCGTTGACCGCCTTCTTGCGCTCGACGCGCTTTGAGCGGCGCTCGCGGGCCTGCGCGCACTCGATGACGATCTTCGCGATCTCCGTCCCCTCGGCGACATGCGCATTCAGCCACAGGGCAAAACCGTCCTTCACGACCCCGGACACAAACGAGGCCGCTTCCCGCGACGTGAGCCGCTCCTTGGTCTGGCCCGAGAACTGCGGTTCCTTGAGTTTGGTGGACAACACGAAGGCGATGCGCTCCCAGACGTCCTCCCCTGCGAGCTTCAGGCCGCGAGGCAGGAGGTTGCGGAACTCGCAGAACTCGCGCAGGGCATCGGTGAGCCCGACCCGGAAGCCGTTCACGTGCGTACCTTCCTGCGGGGTCGGAATGAGGTTCACATAACTCTCGCGGACCGGTGCCGGGCCCTCCTCGACAGCCCACGCCGCCGCCCACTCCGCCTCCTCGCCCCCGCCCGCCATGGCGCCCACAAACGGAGTGGCTGGAAGAAACGCTCGCTCGTCGAGCGACTCGGTCAGGTACTGGCCGAGGCCCTCCTCGTAATGCCATTCGGCGTCATCAGTCGGGTCCTGCTCCGAGTGGAACACCACGCGCAGCCCCGGACAGAGCACCGCCTTGGCCTTCAATAAATGCTTCAGGCGCGAGGGAAGGAATTTGGCGCTGTCGAAATAACGGGCCTCTGGCCAGAATCTGAGGGTGGTGCCGGTCTCCTTACGCGGAACCGACCCCCGCACCGTCAGATCCTCTACCTTCTCGCCGCGCGCGAACGCCATGCGGTAGACTTGGCCACCACGCTTGACCGTGACCTCAAGACGCTCCGACAGGGCATTGACCACGGATACGCCGACCCCGTGCAGGCCGCCCGAAAATGTGTAGTTCTTCCCGGAGAACTTGCCGCCCGCATGCAGGCGCGTCAGAATCACCTCGACGCCACTTACACCCTCCTCAGGGTGAATGTCGACCGGCATACCGCGCCCGTCATCCTCCACCGATAAAGAGTCATCCTTGTGCAGACACACAACGATCCGATGCGCATGCCCGCTTATGGCCTCGTCAACGGCATTGTCTATGACTTCCTGCGCCAGATGATGCGGCCGGTCGGTCTGCGTATACATGCCGGGCCGTCGCCGGACAGGCTCGAGCCCCGTCAGGACCTCGATGTCGGATGCGTCGTAACGCGCCATCAGGCGAGATCCGCGAGCAAAGCCGTGCGCTGGGCCTCGGTGAGGACCGCCTCGTCGCGATAGGCGGCGTGATCTATGCCACAAGCGATCGCCTCCCCGGCGCGGGCGGCGGCCACGGCATCATCACCGAGATCGAAGCGCAGGAAGTGGACGGACGAGGTCTTGTCGTCGTTCTCGCGCCCCATGTCCTCATCTGCCACCGCGTAGATCCGCGGCCGCTCTCCCACACGCACGTAGACACGGGATGCGACCCCGGCGAGCGAGGCCAGCGCCGCGCGGCGCTCATCCACATCCTCGTACTCAAGCATAAAGGTCGCCTTCCAATTGGCGCCGTCCGGGATGAGGGGGTTATAGGCCTTCAGCTCCTCCTCGATCTCGTCTGCCTCGAAGATCTTCTCGATGCGCAGCATCTCCTGGACCTGATACTGGATCGTGAGTCGATCCTCGAAATAGAGCCGTGCGTGCGGCCCTATCGCGATCTGCCGGTCGCGCTTATGCGCCATGACGCGCGAGCGGAACGCAGGCCGCTCCTCGGCATACTTCTCAAGAGACATCAGGTCTTTGCGTGTCAGCGCTTGCATAAAACCTCCTTGCACTCAGTCCTTGTCCTCGTGCTCGTGGGCAACGATACTGCCATCCCGGAAAAGGTATTCGCGCAACTCGCGGTCGAACGCCGGGTCATGCCGCCTTATCCATTCAAGCGTCATGGCCGCGTGCTCCTTCTCCTCGTCCCGGTTGTGGGCCAAAATGCCCCGCAACTCCGGGTCCTTGCAGGCGTCGACCCGCTGCTGGTACCAATCCACCGCCTCGAGCTCCTCCATGAGCGATACGATCGCCCTATGCATCTCGCGGGTCGCCTGAGTCAGGTCGCTTGCGGCCTCATGCAATTCCTCGTGTGCCATGCCCTTTCCTCCTTGTCGGTTTTTCCGTCAGTCGATGCCGTAGGCGCGGCGCAGCAGCGCAAACCGCGACACGGGCGAGGCCTCGCCACCGAGACCTTGCGCCAAGTGGTGACCGGCTATGGGGCAATCGCTCATGAAGTAATCGGGCGCCGCCGCCTGGATGCGCGTCACCACGGGGCGCCCGATCTTGACGGCGTCCTCATAAAATTCCCTTTTTACACCGTATGTGCCGTCGTGCCCCGAACAGCGCTCTATCACCTCCACCGTGGTGCCAGGAATCATCGTCAAGAGGTCCCGCGTCTTTAAGCCGATATTCTGCACTCGTTGGTGGCAGGGGACGTGATAGGCCACCTTCCCGAGCGGCTCGCGAAAATCCGTATTCATGTGGCCGGCCTTGTGGCGCAAGAGCAGGTACTCGAACGGGTCGAACATCGCGCTCTTGACCTTGGCGACCCCCTCATCCTCCGGAAACAAGAGCGGCAGTTCCTGTTTGAACATCAAGACACACGATGGTACCGGGGCTACGATATCGAACCCCTGGTCGACCAGGGCGGCGAGCGCCGGGATGTTCGCCTCCTTGAGCTTGGCCACACCCTCCAGGTCGCCCACCTCGAGCTTCGGCATCCCGCAGCAGCGTTCCGACTCGAAGATGCGTACGGCAATGCCGTTGTGCTCGAACACGCGCCCGAGATCCGCCGCGAGCTCAGGCTCGTTGTAGTTGCCAAAACAGGTTGCGAACAAGACAACCTGGCCCCGGGTCTCAGGCGTAGGCTCGTGCTTGATAGGCGCGGGGCGCCAGCTCTTGCGAAAGGTGCGGCTGTGGTAGGCCGGCAGGCGCGCCCGGGCGTCGACACCGAGCGTGGACTGCAAGAGGCCTCGTGCCGTGGGACTACGATTCGCGGCGTTCACAAACTGGGTGACGACCGGAATCCCGGCGAGCCGTCCTACGGCATCGGTGCTCGTCAGCACGCGATCACGAAGGCGGGTCTTGCCCGCGCGAAACTTGGCTGCCTTAGCGCGCAGCATCAGGTGCGGAAAGTCGACGTTCCACGGATGTGGCGGCACGTAGGGGCATTTCGTCATATAACACATGTCGCACAGGTAGCACTGATCCACCACCCTCGCGTAGTCGGCACGATCAACGCTTTCGAGCTCCATGTCGGCCGAGTTATCTATGAGATCAAACAACGTGGGAAACGCCTGGCACAGATTAAAGCAGCGCCGACATCCATGACAGATCTCGAAAATCCGGGTCAGTTCCGTTTCGAGGGCGGCAGCATCGGTAAAGAGTGGGTCACGCCAGGCGATCGGGTGACGCGTCGGTGCCTCGAGGTTCCCTTCCCGGTTGACTACGGACTTTTCCGCATCCTTCTCCATACCCCCCCCCTGAAAAATGAAGACGGGCCGGCACAGCCGACCCGCCCCCTTTAGGTGCCGTATTGTAAGAACCTACTTGCCGAGGCTGTCGAGCGCCTTTTGGAACCGGTTGGCGTGCGACCGCTCGGCCTTGGCGAGGGTCTCGAACCAATCGGCGATCTCATCAAAGCCCTCGCTGCGCGCGGTCTTGGCCATGCCCGGATACATATCCGTATACTCATGGGTCTCGCCCGCGATCGCAGCCTTCAGATTATTCGCGGTGCTGCCGATCGGCAGGTCCGTGGCGGGATCACCGACGGCTTCCATATACTCCAGGTGACCGTGGGCATGGCCGGTCTCCCCTTCCGCGGTCGAGCGGAATACCGCCGAGACGTCATTGTAGCCTTCGACGTCGGCCTTGGCCGCGAAATACAAGTAGCGGCGATTGGCCTGCGACTCACCGGCGAAGGCGGCCTTGAGATTATCGTGCGTTTTGGTACCTTTCAGGTTCATTGTCGTACTCCAGGTGGGTATGAATTTAGAATAAGTCTAAAACACGGAGGGGGTCCGGTCAAGTACTGGATGACCACGAAACACCCTACTGGCTAACGGCGCCAAGTCAACTACTATGATAGCAAGCTCCCCACAATCTCAGGCAAGGTCGAGTCAGCGTCTATGGCAACAGTCAATCCGATGGCAAATGGCGGCGTACTTCTGACCGGGCTTGCGGCGCGCCTCGTCCGCGACCAATTATTGACGCCAGCCGAAGCGGAGCGCCTAAACGCGGAATCGCTCACCAGCAAGGTCTCCTTCGTTACGCGCCTGGTGGAGAGCAAGAAGCTCGACGCCCTGACCGTTGCCAAGACCGCCTCCGAGGAATTCGGCATCCCCCTGCTCGACATCAACGCCTTCGACAACGAAACCTTCCCGATCAAGCTGGTTGACGCCAAACTCATCAGGCGCCACCGCGTCCTGCCAATCTTCAAGCGCGGTAACCGGCTGTTCGTGGCGGTGGCCGACCCGACCAATCTGGCGGCCCTCGATGAAATCAAATTCAATACCGGGCTGCTCCCAGAGCCCCTGCTGGTCGAAGAAGGCAAGCTCGGGAACATCATAGATCGTAACCTCACCGAGCAAGACGGGTCGCTCGCCGACATGGCGACGAGCGAGAGCCTGGAAAACATCAACGTCGGCGGTGACGCGGAGCCTAGCACCGAGGAAGCCGAGAGCGACGTCAACGACAAACCGATCGTCCGCTTCGTCAACAAGATCCTACTCGATGCCATTAACCGTGGCGCCTCGGACATCCATATCGAGCCCTACGAACGGATTTACCGCGTGCGCTTCCGTACCGACGGCGTCCTCCAGGAGGTCGCATCCCCACCGATCGCGCTGGCAGCGCGCATCGCAGCACGCGTCAAGATCCTGGCGCGGCTCGACATCTCCGAACGCCGCGTCCCACAGGACGGGCGGATGAAGATCCGCGTATCGAAGACTCGCGCGATCGATTTCCGTGTCAGCACCCTGCCCACGCTCTTTGGTGAAAAGGTCGTGCTGCGCCTCCTCGATCCGGCATCGGCGTCACTGGGCGTTGACAAGCTCGGCTTCGAGCCAGACCAGAAGGCGATCTATCTCGAGGCGATCGAGCGCCCCTACGGCATGGTTCTCGTCACGGGGCCTACCGGAAGCGGTAAGACTGTCACCCTATACACCGCGCTCAACATCCTGAATACCACGGACCGCAATATCTCCACCGCAGAGGATCCGGTCGAAATTAACCTTGCCGGCATCAATCAGGTCAACATCAACGAGCGCGCGAAACTTACCTTCGCTACCGCGCTACGCGCCTTTCTGCGCCAGGACCCGGACATCATCATGGTCGGCGAGATCCGTGACCTGGAAACGGCCGAGATCGCCATCAAGGCCGCACAGACCGGTCACATGGTCATCTCCACCCTGCACACGAACGATGCGCCACAGACCCTGGGACGGCTCGTCAATATGGGCGTCCCGCCCTTTAATATCGCCTCGGCGGTCAACCTCATCATCGCCCAGCGCCTAGCCCGCCGTTTGTGCATGCACTGCCGCAAACCCCTGAACCTGCCGGAGACTGCCTTGCGTCAGGCGGGTTTCCATGAGGCCGACATCCCGGGCCTCAAGATCTACGGCCCGGTCGGATGCGATCAATGCAACGGGGGCTATAAGGGCCGGGTGGGCATCTACCAGGTCATGCCGGTGAGCCCGACGATCGGGCAGATCATCATGAACGGCGGCAACCCGACCGATATCGCCGAACAGGCTCAAAAAGAGGGGATTTCCGACCTCCGCCAATCGGGCCTGAGAAAAGTACGGGAGGGCATAACGAGTCTCGAGGAAGTGGAACGCGTGACGAACGAATAGCGGCCGCAAGGGACCAGCCCCTCGACCATATCGCGCACCTGGGGCTAGCAAGCGCTTCTCACCGGCGACAAGAACTCTATAGGGTCTGTCGCCATCCCCCATAGATCGTCGGCAACGACCGAGACCTTCGGAAAAATTACAATGAACCCAACCGCCTTCGCGTCCGATCCCGTCGCCGCCTACTTGTTCGTGGCGACCATGGGCGCTGTGACCGGAAGCTTCCTTAGCATGCTCGTCTACCGCCTGCCGATCATCCTGAAACGCCAGTGGGACCGGGATTGCCGGGAGGCGCTTGCCCTTCCTCCACCCGAAAAGGCCGAGACCTTCAATATCGCGTGGCCCGCGTCCCATTGCCCAAAATGCCAAGCGCCCCTTAAAATCCGCGACAACATCCCGCTCTTTGGCTTTCTGCTGCTGCGCGGCCGATGCCGCCATTGCGCTGCGCCGATTCCGCGGCAATATTTCCTGATCGAGGCCCTGACGACACTCGCCGCCATCGTGTCGGTCGCCCATTTCGGGCTTACGCCCCGTGGCGCAGCGGCCTTTCTGCTTAGCGCGGCGCTGATCGCGCTCACCTTCATCGACATGCGCGAACAGATCCTGCCGGACGTGATCACCCTCCCGTTTCTATGGCTTGGCCTACTCCTGAACAGGGGCGACCTGTACGCATCCCTGGGCTCGGCGGTCCTGGGGGCCGCTTTGGCCTACCTCTTCCTATGGCTCGTGTTCCATGCCTTCCGATTGGCCACCGGCAAGGAGGGCATGGGTCACGGAGACTTCAAGTTGTTCGCGCTCGCAGGGGCGTGGCTCGGCTGGCAGCTGCTGCCTCTCATCCTGCTGTTCGCGTCACTGGCCGGCGCCCTCTACGGCGGCGCGCTCATTCTGACGCGACGGCTGACCCGCGCAACACCCATGCCCTTCGGCCCGTTCCTGTGCGCGGCGACCTGGCTTGCCCTGTTCTATGGCTGGCCACTCATGGCCCTCTATCTTCGCAGCGCGCATGGCTAGCTATCGCGTGGCACTGACCGGCGGGGCGGGCGCCGGCAAGTCGGCGGCCGCCCAGGTATTCGCCGAATGCGGCGCGTTTGTGGTCGACGCCGATCAGATCGCCCATGAACTCATGGAGCCGGGACAAGCCGCCTGCAATGCCATCATCGCTGCCTTCGGCAGCGGCATCGCCGATAGCGAGGGACGCATACTGCGCCCCAAGCTGCGCGAACGGGTATTTGCCGACAGCGCGGCCCGCAAGACACTCGAAGGCATCCTACATCCGCCGATCCACGAACTCATGAAGCGGCGGTCCGAGGGCGCCCAACCCTACGCCATTCTCGTCATCCCCCTGCTCGCCGAGACCGGACGCCCGGCCCACGTCGATCGTGTGCTTGTCCTCGAGACCGACCCGACCCACCAGCGGCGCCGCCTGCGGGAGCGGGGGCTCGATGCTGACGCCATCGAGCGGCTGCTCGCCATCCAGGCTATACCTGCCGCCCGGCGCGCCTATGCCGACGATATCGTCGTGAATGATGGATCGCGCGAGGCCCTCGCGGACGATGTTCGCGCACTCCACAACCGCTATCTCGCTCTCGCAAATCTCCGCTGAGACGGGGCTGCGGGGCCCTCCCGAATGCCACGTCGCTGGTCGCTAGACATTCCGGTAGGGCGCCGCCGGAAGCGAATAGCGTTTGAGCTTCTGATGAACGGCGCGCCGCGTGATACCCATCTCTCGCGCCATGGCCGTCACGTTTCCATGGTGGCGCTCGAGGGCATCCTGAAGCACGCGGGTCTCTATGCTCTGCATGGCCCGGCGTTTGGCAACACGCAGGACGGCACGACCCCCTGACCCCTCCCGATCACCGGCGTCATGCGACTCGTCACGTAACCCAACGTCATCGATCAGAGATCCCGGCGTAAACAGGAAGGCGCGCTCCAGGACATTTTCGAGCTCGCGGACATTGCCTGGCCAAGGATAGGCCATGACCTGCGCCCAAGCCCTGCCGCTCAGGGCCTTGCCCGGGCTTTCATGGCGTAGCGCCAGGGCCGCGAGCAGGTGGTGGACGAGGCCAGTCACGTCTTCCGGGCGCTCCCGCAACGGGGGAACGCTTATGGGCACGACGTTCAGCCGGTAATAGAGATCGCTGCGGAAAAACCCTGCGGCGACCAGGGACGCCACGGGTCTGTTCGCGGCGGCGACGACCCGGACATCGACCTGCCGCGCCTCGCGGCCCCCCACCCGCTCGAACTCGCCCTCCTGCAAGACGCGCAGCAGCTTGGCCTGCGCGAGGAGCGGCAGGCTGTCGATCTCATCCAGAAACAAGGTTCCTTGATGGGCGCGCTCGAAGAGTCCGTGGTGCATATTCTGGGCGCCCGTGAAGGCCCCCTTTTCGTGACCGAAGAGCGTAGTCTCTATCAACTCCTGGGGTACAGCGCCGCAGTTGACTGCCAGAAAGGGGCGCGCAGCGCGCGGACTCAAGGCGTGCAGGGCGCGCGCTATGATCTCCTTGCCGACTCCGGTCTCGCCACTGATAAGCACGCTTGAGCGGGTGGGCGCCACCAGTTCCACGGCTTTCAGTATCTCGCGCATGGAGCGCGACTCGGCCACGATCACCGGCGCCTTACGGGGGCGCCCCGCAGGCCCAGTCGGACACAAAGCCCGCGCCATCCGCTCGGCGACGCGTACACTTATGTCTCTCAGGGCCTGGTGCGAAACCACCTCCTTGCCCTCACTCACATACTCGTCGCCGGCCTGACCCTCGGCCACTTTTCGATCCGTGTAAATGCAAACCTCGCAGCCTTCGTCTCGCAGCGCGATGCGCTTTTTCAGCTCGACCTTCGCATAACCGAAATTGCGGGCGGCGATGCCTCCGAAGACCGATGCGGTGGTGCGGCAAAGCTCCGGGGCGTCCTGCACGCGCGCACCAAACGGACAGCGGAGGTTTTCCACACGAACGACCCCCGGGGGCGCGGAAACGGCCCGAAATTCACCGCCGATCGCGTTCTTTATGTGCACGATGAGCCGCCCGTATTCTTCGTGATCGAGTCTTTCCGGAAGATCGAGATGTTGGCGCGCATGGAGTTCGAGGCAGCTGCTCGCGGTAAGCCCCAGATACTCGATGGCATCGACGGATCGGCCGCCGACCTGCCCCGAGAGCTTGACGGTTTGCGTCACAAACATCTGCAGAAACGACAGCGGGCTCAGGTCCGCGAGCGGGTCTTTGGTGGTCATAAGCGGGTCCTCGGGGCTGGAGGCTCGACCCGCGCATCCGGCGGTGCCGCGCCATAGAGGAGGCATCAGACCAAGTATAAGGGGTTCTGTGCACGGACCCCAATCTACCTAGCGATGACCGCACGGTCCCCGGCATGCCGGGCACGGCGTCGCCGGGCGTTCGAGCGATCGCATCGCCGCCTCGCGGCCCCGGGTCATGGTCCCATGAACGGCGGGCGCGACCGTCAGGACCGGGCGCAAGGGACCCGCGCAACGCGGGCAACTGGGCCTTTGCGCGCAGATGGCGTGACGTACAGTGAGACCCCGGTCGCATGCGGGACAACGATAATCGTAGGTTGGCGCCATAGGGCCTCCAAGACAGGGTGGAAGGGATGGCGGGCGCCTGGATGGATGCGCCCGCCCGCCCAGCATCAGGCCCAGCGCCCCGGCTGGTGGCCCGCGACCCCGAAGTCCGTGCTCGTGACATCGGTGCCCTCGCGTCCAGCCTTGTCGCGCCGCGGGGCGCGCAGGCGACGCGTCTCCACCTCCCAAATCCACCCACTGATCGTCACATCCTTGGGGATGAGGGGGTGGGCGCGAAAGGCCTCGACCGTCTTTAAGCACGTCACATCAACATCGTCCATCATACCGATCCACTTGGCGAATGCCCCCTTTGCCAAGGTGAGTTCCGGCAAGGTTGGATCCAATGTCAACTTATCGGGATCCACGCCCCGCTCCCGCAGGGTCTTCTCGAGGTCTTTGGCGTTGGCCGAAAGCATCCCGCATTGCGTGTGCTGCACGATCACGATCTCGCGCGTACCAAAGAACTGGCATGTCAGCATGGCCGAACGGATGGCGTCGTCGGTCACAATCCCGCCCGCATTGCGAAAACAATGCGCGTCGCCACCGCCGACCGGGCTGTCGACATGGATACCAAGCGCCTCGTCCACAGGCAGGCGCTCATCCATACAGGCCAGAACCCACAGCCTGCGATTGTTCGGACCGTCGGCCCCGTAACGCCGCCGTTTGGCCCATTTGTCGTAGACGGCGGCGCGCGCCGCCAATTCGTCTTTTAGTGTCGCCATGGATGCCATCTCCTCTGCGTTGAATGATAAGCGCCAAACCCCTGCCGCAATGCGGCGCTCGACCCCACCTAAGGGGCAAGGACCATGCCGATTCCGATATCCTGGGAATTCAAACTGTTACCACACCATGGTGGGAACCCACGCTACTCACGGTTGCGGACAGGGGACCTGTTCGCGGCCACCTCAGGCAGGGATTTACGGTGGGAAGCACAGATTCTCGGTGGGAACGCAAATATCACCCCGCGCCACGCCGATGCGTTTAGTCACCAAGCCCGTCGGCACATTGGTGACCAAGCCTAGGTCGTGGTCAGGGGCGGCGTGGCCCAGTAGACTCACCCAACATCGAGCACGCCGGGGCGTGCCCCTTTCAAGACCCTCGCGAGGAGTGTGATTTGGCGACGCGAAGCGAAATAGACGAGGCGGGACGCCTGCGGCCCGAGGGCGAGCCCTCGATCCGACTTCTGGCCGAGAACGAGCTTGCGATAATGATGCCGCTCATCGAGACCCTGAATCCCGACATACCACCGGCCGTGCTCGCCCAGCGGCTTGCCGAGATACGGGAGAACGACTATCGCTGCGCAGGAGCGTTCGTGGATGACCGTTGCGTGGGTGTGGCCGGCATGTGGTTCGGGACGCGTTTTTGGTGTGGACGCTACGTCGACATCGACAATGTCGTGGTCGATCCCTCATGGCGCGGCCATGGGATCGGACAGGCGCTGCTCGACTGGGTGGAGGACTACGCCCGTCGGCAAGGCTGCGAGAAGGCGGTGCTCGACGCCTACGTCACCAACGACCGGGCGCACGCCTTCTACATGCGCCGCGGCTACCGGATCATAGGCTTCCATTTCGACAAGGATTTGAAGGGGCCGGAAGACCATGCAGGGCCCGACCGCGAGACCTCCTGCAGCGCGGCTAGTCGCTCGCGGTGACCGGGCGGCGACGGTCCTTGGCGAGCCCGCGGGCGCGCTTGTCGTCGAGCCTGCGGCGACGCGAGGCGAGAGTCGGGTGGGTCGCAATGCGCCGTTCCGGAACCTCGAGCGCCCGCTGTATCCAATGGACCAGGCGTTTACGGGCCTCGCGCCGATTGCACTCGCGGGTGCGATGGGTATGGGCATGGATCACGAGATAGCCCTCGCGCGTGATACGCCCGCGCGCCAATAGCAACAGGCGGTCGCGCGCGCCCGGGGGCAGGGACGGGGAACGCGCCACATGGAAACGCAGCTGCACGGCCGTGGCGACCTTGTTCACGTTCTGTCCGCCGGGACCCGGGGAGCGCACGAAGCGCTCCTCGATCTCATCCTCGGAAAGTGACAGATGCGGTGTGACGGGAATCATGGCGTGACGATACGCGCAGACCCCCGCCCCTTCAAGGATCGTCGCTTGGGCAGAGGTGTGCGGGCCCCCCATCGGCGGTCGCATCAAAGCGCCATCAAGCCGCACGGGGCCTCCAGTGCCCCGACACGGATTCGTTCGCGACAAACTTGCGGCCCCCGACGCGGGGCCGGTTTTATTGCTTTCGCTCCGGCACCTCCCTGATCATTGAGTTCGAAGTTCATTCCAACAGAAAAGGGCGTTGCCCCATGCCGACGATCAGCGCGTTCTACCCAGAAAGCGTCGCACCGCTCCGCCTGGTAGCGCGCAGCGGTTCAGGGGGTGGTGACCGGCCAAGCGGGCGGCAATGAGCGGCGCTATCGCCCAGCGGGCGATCATTCGGGACATTGGCTGGATGTACCTCGTTCGTCGCCAATGAAGCTCACGATGCGGTCTTGTTCGGCTTTCTGCTGCAAGTAATCGATGTCCCGGCCGTACTCCCACTGGCTCATGCGTTGATTGTGATGACGCCCGGAGTTCTTGCGACGGACGCCATCGGGGTTACCGACGAACACGGCCTCGACGGCGCGCGCCTTACAGAAGTCGATCACCTGACGGGTCCCCTTGTGGCGTAGATCCCGGACGCGGCGCTCGGCGCGCAGAGTCAATTTTGCGCGCGTACGGCCCAGTTTCCGCCAGCGCCGCGAGCCTTTGGTGCAACGGGCGCTTTCTTCTGGAGGGTGCCGAGTTGTTTGCTGTGCTGGCGCTTCAGAGAGCGGATCCCGCGTCCGGAGACCACCAAGGCCTCGCCGATATTGGTGGCCACCGCCGCTTGATGGATCTGGCCGAGATCGACCGTCGCATGGCGACTAGTCGCCTCGAGACTCGCGGGGTTCATGGGCAAGGTATCGGGCTCGGACAGCGTCACATGGAGTTCGTTATGGACACCGTTCCAGACGATCCGGCAAGCGGCCTTCTCCGTCAGCCAGTCGGGCCGCGGCAACACCAGCGAAGCGCGCCCGCGGTCCATGGGTAGCACCAAGCGCTTGTCCTCCAGCCCCATGGCCTGCGCGGGCCACAGCAACGGATAGAAGGTCTTGTCCTTATAGGGATAGCGCATCTTGGACAGGCCTTGGGTGCGCAGCTGTTGCTGCGGTGTCCACATGGGCCAAAAAGGCGTGCGTCACCATCTGTACGGACTGGGAGTGCAGGGCGAACTGCCCTTTGGTGGCTTTTTGCAGGGCATCGCGCTTCGGCCATGGCTTATGGTCCTGCCGCGCCGCCTAGTGGAGATCGCGGCACAAAGTCCACACCCGCGCCACCTCTTGCTGGCCCGCACGAATGATCATCTGCTGGCGACGCGAGAGGCTTTTGAGAGAGAGGATGCGGACACGTTCCATCACAGAAATACTATACCAACATTTGAGCGCTTTCATCCCAATCCCCTTGAAGGGGATGGGAATTCCCGCGCCGTTCTTTAAGGGGAAGAGCCGCCGGTTTGAGACGGTGTGGCGTCCTCGTTGCCTAGCCTGTAACCGCGCGCACACCCCGTTGTCCTGATCCGCCCCAAGCGGGGTGAGCCGCAGGAGTAGCGTGGCTCCCTCCCCCGCCAGCGCAACCGGCACGGCGTCAGAGCGGCCTTAACCACTCCCCTTCCCAAAGATTGCGCTACGCACGGCCACGCCCTGGGCGAGATGGGCCTCGGCCGCCCCAAGGTCGGCGGGCGTCATGCCCCCCAAGGCGTAGACCGGCAACGAGACCTCCGAGACCAGCCGCTGAAAACGCTCCCAGCCGAGCGGGGTGGCACCCGGATGGGTCGGCGTCGCCTTCACGGGCGAGAGCACGGCGAAATCGCAGCCAAGGGCGTCGGCGCGTTGCAATTCCTGCGCATCGTGGCAAGACGCTCCGACAAGCACGTCGGCCGAGGCCGGGCGCGCAGCGAGGCGCGCAAGCCGGGCCGCCGATAGATGGACCCCGTCGGCACACCCAAGGGCCTCCTTGGGATCGCCGTTCACCACGCAGCGCCCGCCATAAGGGGCCAACAATCGTCTTAGATACGCCGCATAATCGCGTAGGCGCGGCTCCGTCCAAGGCTCGCGCAACTGCAGCAAAACCCGCTCACGGGCTGCGGCCTGCAAGAGGCGCTCCTCGAACAGCGCCTCGCCCAGACCGTCAACGTCGCTGACCAGATAAAGGGATGGCAGACGCAATCGCGCCAGGATGGGGCGGTCGGCAGGCAGGAAGGGGAGCTCCCCGAGCATATCGATCGGCCACCAGCGGATCTCCTGACCCTCGCGACCCTCGGGTACGCCCTCATAGGTCTCGACGCGCCAGAATGCGAGTTCGAGACCCGCAGGCGGCGCCGCGCGATAGTGGGGCAAAAACGTCGCACCACCCACCGTGATGCCGAGCTCCTCACGGAGTTCGCGCCTCAAGGCATCACGATCCGCCTCACCCGGCCGCACCTTGCCGCCCGGAAACTCCCAGAGCCCCGCGAAGGCCTTGCCCGCCGGTCGCCGTGCCACCAGCACACGCCCGTCGTCATCCCAAAGGATGCCGGCGACGACCCGCTCAGGTGCGGTAGGAGCCATTGATGCGGACATAGTCATAGGAGAAGTCACAGGTATGGACGGCCGCATGCCCGGCGCCCTGCCCGAGATCCACGGCCACCACGATATCGTCTCCCGCCAAAGCCTTCTGGCCCATCTCTTCGCGGTAATCCGGGTCAACCATGCCCTGACGGAACACCCGCACACCATTCAAATGCACGGCCACACGGTTCGGATCATCAAGCGTGATGGGCGCGCGCCCCACGGCCATGAGGATACGACCCCAATTGGGATCGCTTGCAAAGAGCGCGGTCTTTACGAGCGGGGAGGTGGCGATCGTGTCGGCCACCACCCGCGCCTCCGCGTCAGAGCGGGCCCCGGAGATCTCGACGCGCACGAACTTGGTCGCGCCCTCACCATCACGGACGATGGCCTGAGCAAGTTCCGCACAGAGATGCTCTAAGGCCTCGCAAAAGGCCGTGAACGCCGGACCTTCGGCCGCCGCGAGGCGCACACCCGAGCGGCCCGTGGCGAGCATGACCAGGGCATCGTTCGTCGAGGTATCCCCGTCGACGGAAATGGCGTTGAAGGTGGTCTTCACGGCGCGTTCCAGGGCCGCCTGCAGGATGGGCCGCGGGGCCTCGACATCGGTGGCAACGAAGGACAACATCGTCGCCATGTTCGGGTGAATCATTCCCGAGCCCTTGGCGATGCCGACCAAACGCACGCGGGCGCCGTTGATATCCGCTTCCAGAAAGCTGCCCTTGGGCACCGTGTCGGTGGTCATGATGCCGTGCGCGGCATCCCCCCACCCGTCCTCGACGCCCGCAGCCACCGCTGCTGGGATGCCGGCCACGACCGCCGCCACCGGCAGGCGCTCGCCTATGACGCCGGTCGAGAACGGCAGGACCTCCTCGGCGCTACACCCTAAGACCTGGGCTGCGGCAGCACAGCAGGCACGCGCATCCTCAAGGCCCGCGGCGCCGGTGGCGGCGTTCGCGAAACCGGTATTGATGACGAGCGCCCGCGGCTCGCCATGGCGCAAATGCTCCTTGGCGACGATCACGGGTGCTGCCGCGAAATGGCTCTGAGTGAAGACCGCGACGGCCGTCGTCCCGCGGTCGCACTGGATGACGACGAGATCCCGGCGACCGGCCTTGCGGATCCCTGCGGCGACGGTCCCGACCCGCACCCCCGCGATAGCGCCGAGCAGCGGCATTCTCCTCACTCCTACAGCCATAATGCCCCCTTAGACGAGACGCCCGTGGCACTGCTTGTACTTCTTACCCGAACCGCAGGGACAGGGATCATTGCGCCCGACCTTGCGCCCGCTACGCGTGATGGTCTGCACCGCGAGGTCCGCGCCCTCCCCCCCGGACTCGAGGCTCGGGTGGTCATAGAACGCGACCCCCTGTTGGCGCCGCTGCTCATCGATCGCGTCGATATCGCTGTCATCCTGGATGTCCACCTGGGCTATGGTCGTGATCACTTCATGCTTTATGCGATCGAGCATCTGCGAGAAGAGCTCGAAGGCCTCGCGCTTGTACTCCTGCTGGGGGCTCTTTTGCGCGTACCCTCGCAGCTGTATCCCTTGGCGGAGATGATCCATCGCCGCGAGGTGATCCTTCCACTGCAGATCGAGCACCTGGAGCATGATGGCCTTCTCAAGATGCCGCATGGTCTCCGCACCGATCTGCTCGGCCTTTTCGCGATAACGCTTCTCGGCCTCCTCCAGTATCCGTGCGCGCAGCCCCTGCTCGTCTAGATTGGTGTCATCCTTCAACCATTGATCGATGGGCAGACCAAGGCGCAACTCGTGGTCGAGCGTCGTCTTGAGCCCCTCGATATCCCATTGCTCCTCGAAGCTGTCGGGAGGCACGTGGTTGCTTATAAGGACATCAACCACGTCGCGGTGAATCGCCGCCACGCTCGCACTCACATCGTCAGCTACGAGCAGCTTGTTACGCTGCTCGTAGATCACCTTGCGCTGATCGTTCGCGACATCGTCATACTCGAGCAGCTGCTTTCTGATGTCGAAGTTGTGGGCCTCGACCTTGCGCTGCGCATTCTCGATCGCCTTCGTCACCCACGGATGCTCAATCGCGTCGCCCTGCTCCATGCCGAGCTTCTCCATAAGGCCCGCGATCCGATCCGAGCCGAAGATGCGCATCAGGTTGTCCTCCAGGGAGAGGTAGAAGCGGGTCTCGCCTGGATCACCTTGGCGGCCCGACCGTCCGCGCAACTGATTGTCGATACGGCGTGACTCGTGGCGCTCGGTCCCGATCACCTTGAGGCCGCCCGCCTCGATGACGCGATCATGCCGTCCCTGCCACTCCTCGCGTGCCCGCTTGCGCGCAAGCTCATCGGCATCGGGCGGCAGTTCGGCCTCGGGGTTTCCTCCAAGCACGATATCCGTGCCGCGGCCCGCCATGTTGGTGGCAATCGTCACGGCGCCCTCGCGGCCAGCCTGGGCGATGATCTGCGCCTCGCGCTCGTGATGTTTGGCGTTCAAAACCTCGTGGGGAATGCGCGCCTGCTTCAGTAGAGCCGAGAGACTCTCGGAGCTCTCGATGGAGGCCGTCCCGACCAATACCGGCTGCCTCCTCTTGTGGGCATCCTCGACCTCGGCGACGATCGCCGCGTGCTTCTCGGTGGTCGTCCTGTAGACCTGGTCGCCCCGATCCTTGCGGATGGCGGCCCTATGCGTCGGGATCACCGTGACCTCGAGGTTATAAATCTCCTGAAACTCGAAGGCCTCCGTATCGGCCGTGCCGGTCATCCCGGCGAGTTTCTCGTAGAGGCGGAAGTAATTCTGGAACGTGATGGACGCGAGCGTCTGATTTTCGTTCTGGATCTCGACTCGCTCCTTGGCCTCGACCGCCTGATGGAGCCCGTCGGACCAACGCCTGCCCGTCATCATGCGTCCGGTGAATTCGTCGACTATGACGATCTCGCCGTTGGCGACAATGTAATCCACCTCGCGATGGTAGAGGGCATGAGCCCTCAATGCGGCATTCAGGTGATGCAGCAGACCCATGTTGGCCAAGTCGTAGAGGCTTTCCCCTTCCGCGAGCAAGCCTGCCCGCGCCAGCAGGCCCTCGGCGGCCTCGTGACCCTCTTCTGTGAGATAGACCTGCTTGGCCTTCTCGTCCACTGAATAATCGCCGGGGCCGCCGGTCGTCTCCTGCTTCTTCAGGCTCGGTACGATGGCGTCGATCTTGACGTAGAGATCCGTATTCTCTTCGGTAGGACCGGAGATGATGAGGGGCGTGCGCGCCTCGTCGATGAGAATCGAATCGACCTCGTCCACAATGGCGTAATGCAGCGGGCGCTGGACACGCTCGTCGGCGCTAAACGCCATATTGTCGCGCAGATAATCAAACCCGAATTCGTTGTTCGTTCCGTAGGTTATATCAGCGTTGTATGCCTCCCGACGCGCCGGGCCGTCCAACGACGAGACTATGGTCCCGACCGACAGACCAAGAAAACGATACAGACGCCCCATCCATTCCGCATCGCGCGCAGCGAGGTAGTCATTCACTGTGACGACATGAACGCCAGAGCCGGGCAAGGCGTTCAGATAGGCCGCCAACGTGGCCACGAGGGTTTTACCCTCACCGGTCCGCATCTCCGCGATCTTGCCCTCGTGGAGCACCATGCCGCCAATCAACTGGACATCGAAGTGCCGCATGCCAAGCGCACGACGCGCGGCCTCGCGGACCACGGCAAAGGCCTCCGGAAGTAACGCATCCAGGGATTCGCCGCGAGCCAGCCGCTCGCGGAATACCGCGGTTTGATTGCGCAGCTCATCGTCCGAAAGCGCCGAATAGCGGGGCTCCAGGGCGTTGATCGACCCCACCCTCTGGCGCATACGCCGAACGACGCGATCGTTGCGGCTACCGAAGAATCTACTTAGGACGTTCGCGGCCATAACCCTCTGGACGGCTCGGAAAAAGTCGCATTATGGCCGAAAAAGGGGGCCACCACAAAGCGCCGCCGCGCTCTGCCTGTAAGCGCATAGCGGCGCAGGGGGTGGTGAAGACGCTATCATCCAGCGGGCGATCACTCCGCATCTCCTGCTCTTCGGTGGCGGGTTTGAGCAGAGAGTAGGGCGCGCCCCCGCGGTGAGAAGGCTTAAGCGACGACTCAGGGAATGGGGGGTTGGCCCATACGACCGGAATCCTTGAGCGCCACGGGGCCCCATGTCACAAGACGCCGGATTTTCTCGGGTTGTAGAATCTGAGCGCGTCCCTATGATGAGGGGATGCCCTACCGCAAGGTCGCCTATCGCCTCTACCCCAACGCCATCCAAGCGGAGCGGCGGGATGAGATACGGGGTTTGCACCAACGCCCGTATAACACGGCGAGGGAGGAGCGCATCCGCGGCAACCGGGAGACCAGCCAGGGACTGCTCTCGCCGACCAATGCTAGGCGTTGACCCAATGGCGCCGCACGACTCCCGGTCTCGCGTCTCTGAACGCGCAGTCGGGGCAACGCGACAGTCAGACGCCTGCACCTCGCCTTCCAGGCCGTTCTTCCGGGGGCAAGAACGGCGAGACACCGGGCTGTGCCCGCTACAAGCCCCACGATCGTTACCCTGGATGGGGCTACGAGACCCATGGCGATGACTGGCGGCTATCCGGGGGCAATGGATAAGCGTGGCACGCTCTCTCTACAAGGCGTGGGCCCGCTGCCCATTCGCGGCAAGGCCGGAACGCCCGGGCTTCCCGTGATCTACGATACCCCGCATAAGGCCGGCTACCGGTATGCGTGGGCCCCTTGGCGGTCGAGACGATTGGGTGCTCGCGCGGCCTGGAGAGCGGGGCCTTTGGTTGGGGCCTCACCATCTTTCTGACCCTTGCCACCGAGTAGGGTATCGAGACTTTCGCCAATCCTCGCCACCTGAAGAATCAACTCAGGGAACTGAAGCGGCTGGGCAGGAAGTCTCACGCAAGATCCGCGACGCCCGGGAGGCCTGCGGCCGCCTCCTCTGAGGAAAGACGGGGGATTCCTACTGCGCTTAACAGACGGCATGACGCCACTCGCAAGCCGCTTCGAAGGGTTCCTGCCGCTGGCGGCGTTACCGCACCGCTCGCTTGATCTGAAAACTTTTCCGCTCAGCGCCGGTCGGCAAGCCGCAGGAAATGGGCCGGATTGATGGGTACCCCGTGGAGCATCACCTCGAAATGCAGGTGGGGACCCGTCGAATAGCCCGTATCGCCCACGCGCCCGAGGAGTTGGCGCTTGTGGATCACCTCCCCCACATGCACAAAGCGCGCGCTCAGGTGGGCATACATCGTCACCTCGCCGTGGCCGTCCGAAATCTTGACAAGGCGCCCAAAACCGCCGTCGCTGCCCGCAAAGATGACGATGCCGGCGGCCATGGCGCGCACCGGCGTGCCCACTGGCACGGCGATGTCGATGCCGGGATGAAAGCCCGGTCGGCCGGTGAAGGGGTCGGGGCGCGGGCCGAAAGGCGAGGATATCCAGCCGCCACGCACGGGCCAACCACGCGGCGTCATGCGCGCCGCCACACGGTGGGCTGCGAGGATCGAGGCGAGCACGGCAAGCTGGGCCGAACGGCGCGCGAACTCGCTCCGGAGCTGCCTCGACAAAGCCTTGAGGCCAGACATCGTCCATTCCTGTCCGTTGCTCGGCGTCACCTGAGCAGTCGAGAAGGCTGCCGGGAGCGACAAGGCGCTGGCCGGCAGGCCTGCGAGACTGCCAAGGCGCGCCGACATGGCGTCGAGCCGGCTTGCGTGAGCACGCAAGCGGCCGACCGCGGCGGCAAGACCCGCGAGGTCGGTGCGACTTGCGGCGGCAAGCTTGCGAACCTGCACCAAGGCATTCGGCGCGGCCCCGCTCGCTGTCGCATGGGGCGTGGGATGGGCGAACAGCCAAAATGCGAGCGCACCCAAAACGAGCGGCATCAGGCCGAACAAGGCCATGGCACCCGCCGCGATCCGCCCGACACTTAAACTGACCGGGCGAGCGCGCGCGTCGCCCTCTCGCAGAAAGATAACGTTCATAGGGCTTGCCGCTTGGCGGCCGCGCGCGAGGGGAGCGCAAGCTCTTGCGCGAGGGCATGCAGCTTGGACATCAGGTGCGAGCGCCCCGCCGACGAGACCGGCACGGGACGTAACCGCGCGCGGGGGCGGCGCGCAGCGCCAAGTGGCAGGCCCGCCGACTGCCCCAAACGCCGCTCGAGCAGCGCGATCCGGGTGGCATCGCCCTTCAGTGCCCCCAGTTCGAAACCCATGACTTCGAGGCCAGCGGCGGTATTGCGGGTGATCGACGTAAGTTCCTCGCGGACCATGGTAGCCCCACGCGCCGCGTGGCCCGGACCCTGCGATGCGGGGACCAGGGCCCCGAGCAGCCCATAAACACCACACGCAAGCAGCAAAGGAACAACGCCCACACAGATGCCGACCACAAGCCGCCACTGCCGCGCGCTAAGCCGCCAATGGCGATTCAGGCGGCTACGGTGGCCCACGATCCTGAGTGTTACATTCGCAGGCTTCTCTGTTTTCACATCGATCTCCCCGGTTGGCGCCGTCAGGGTTTACCCGATCACACCGCGGGAATGGCCCTCGCGAAGGAGATGGCTGGACGATCAGTCTCTTCGAACGAGACGATCTCCCAAGCCTCGGCGTCCGCAACCAGCTTACGCAGCAGGCGATTATTTAACGCATGCCCGGACTTGCAGGCACTGAAGGCCCCTATCAGTGGATGCCCCAGGAGGTAGAGATCCCCTATCGCATCAAGAATCTTGTGCTTCACGAATTCGTCTTCGTAACGCAGCCCGTCCTCGTTCAGTATCCGGAAATCATCCATGACGACGGCGTTGTCGAGACCACCCCCGCGGGCCAGGCCGTTCTGCCGCAAGGCCTCCAGCTGGCGCATGAAACCGAACGTTCGCGCCCTGCTGATCTCCTTCACAAACGAGGTCGTGGAGAAATCAATACAAGCGGTCTGGGTGGAGTTGCGGAAAATCGGGTGGTCAAAATCTATCGCAAAGGACACCTTGAAGCCGTCCCACGGCTCGAAGCGGACCCATTTGTCGCCATCCTGGATTTCGATCGTCTTACGGATGCGAATGAAGCGTTTGTGGGCGGTCTGCTCCTCGACGCCCGCCGACTGGATCAAGAAAACGAAAGGCCCCGCGCTGCCATCCATGATGGGCACCTCTGGCGCGGTCAAATCCACGTAAGCGTTGTCGATCCCGAGACCGGCAAAAGCCGACATCAGATGTTCGACGGTCGACACGCGCGCCCCGTTATGCTCAAGCGTCGTTGACAGGCGGGTGTCGCTCACGTTCTCGGGGCACGCCCGTATTTCCATGAGCTGGGGCGAATCGACGCGGCGGAAGATGATACCGCTATCGACCGGCGCCGGACGCAGGGTCAGGTAAACCTTCTCTCCGGTATGTAATCCGACGCCCGTGGCCCGAATGACGTTCTTTAACGTACGTTGCTTTATCATGAGACTTCCGCGCTGTGATGCAGAATAGCACCCTGCTGACCATGCCGGACCTCCCTGTTCGGCCACCGGAGACAAGCTCCGGCTATTGTCTTAAACAATAAAGACAAAATCCGGCTCTGTCCAGGTCGGTCGGCCACTACGGTCATATCCGGCTCCTCTGTCCCGACAAACGGACCTAATCGGCCTGGCGGCGCAGAAAGGCCGGGATGTCCAGATAATCCGCCGCCTGCGTGTCAAGCTTCTGGCCGACCCGCCGGTTGCGGATCACAGTCGGGGTATCCAGGTCGTCGTAGTTCGGGACCGGAGCGGTGCCACCCCCCGCGACGCCGCCCTTAGCCACCTTCAGCGCCACCGCCGCCCGCTTCTGACCGCCTCCAAGCCCGGTCGCGACCACCGTGACGCGCATCGCGTCCTCCATCGTCGGGTCGATCGCGTGGCCCATGACCACGGTCGCGTCGTCGGACGAAAACTCCTTGACCGTATCGCCGACCTCGGCAAATTCACCCAGCGACATGTCGGCGCTTGCAGTGATATTCACTAGCATACCGCGGGCACCAGCAATATCCACATCCTCCAGAAGCGGGCTCGAGATGGCGGCGCGAGCCGCTTCGCGGGCGCGATCGGAGCCCCGCGCAACCGCCGAACCCATCATCGCCATCCCCATCTCCGACATCACCGTGCGGACATCAGCAAAGTCGACGTTGATGTGACCCGGCTTCGTTATAAGCTCCGCGATCCCCTGCACGGCCCCCTGCAAGACCTGGTTGGCCTTGCCAAAAGCGTCGAGCAGGGTCATGTCACGGCCGACCACGGCGAGCAGCTTTTCGTTCGGGATCGTGATGATCGAATCCACGTACTCGGCAAGGTCGCGTATCCCCTGCTCCGCGACGCTCATGCGCTTCCTGCCCTCGAAAGGGAACGGCTTTGTGATCACAGCCACCGTGAGGATCCCCTGATCCTTCGCCACCTGGGCCACGATCGGCGCCGCGCCCGTGCCGGTACCCCCGCCCATGCCCGCCGTGATGAACACCATGTCGGCGCCGGCCATCGCCTCCGCTATGCGCTCCCGGTCCTCCATGGCCGCCTGGCGCCCGACCGAGGGGTCGGCGCCGGCACCTAGCCCCTTGGTGAGGTTGGAGCCAAGCTGCAAGACAACGTTGGCCGACGACTTCTTGATGGCCTGTGCGTCCGTATTGGCAACGATGAACTCCACACCATCGATATTGGAGTTCATCATGTACTCGATGGCGTTGCCGCCCCCGCCGCCCACCCCTATGACTTTGATGATGGCCTGTTGGCCGCTCGTCTCTACGATTTCAAACATGGCCCGCTCTCCTGTCCTTTAATAGATGCCGCACCGACTTCCATCCCGATGTCAAAAATTCCCTTGAAACCAACTTTTCATGCGATTCAATATCTCTGAAAAACGCCCCGGACTCTGGCGGCCGGTAGGGGCAAAAACGGCGCTCGCCGTTTGCTTGTGCCCGTACAAGACAAGACCCACTCCTGTTGCGAATATGGGGTTGTGCACTACGCCGCTTAAGCCTCCCACGTACTGCGGGACCCCCAGCCGCACCGGGACGTGAAACACCTCCTCGGCCAACTCGACCATGCCTTCCATTTTCGCGCTTCCTCCGGTCAGCACGATGCCCGAGCCCAACAGGTCCATGAAACCGCTCTTGCGCAAATCGTCGGCAATCAATTCATACAGCTCTGTTATGCGCGGCTCCACCACCTCCGCGAGAGTCTGCCGCGATAGCTTGCGTGGGGCGCGATCCCCCACGCCCGGGACTTCGACCACACCCTCTTCGACGCCTCGTCCCGAGGCGCAAGCCCATTGCTTCTTGATGTCTTCGGCGTATTGAGTGGGGGTGCGCAGCGCCACTGCAATGTCGTTTGTCACCTGGTCGCCGGCGATGGGAATCACCGAGGTGTGACGGATCGCGCCCTGAGTGAAGACCGATATGTCGGTCGTGCCCCCGCCGATATCGACCAGGCACACACCGAGCTCCTTCTCGTCCTCGGTCAGAACGGATATGCTTGACGCCAATTGTTCCAGAATTATGTCGTCTACCTCGAGTCCGCAACGCCGCACGCACTTGACGATATTCTGCGCGGCGCTCACGGCGCCCGTCACGATATGGACCTTGGCTTCCAACCGTACCCCCGACATGCCGATCGGCTCACGGACCCCCTCCTGGCGGTCGATGATGTACTCCTGTGGAAGAATGTGGAGAATCTTCTGATCCGCCGGAATCGGGAGAGCGCGTGCGGCCTCGAGGACGCGATCCACATCCCCCTGTCCGACTTCTTTGGTCTTGATCGCGACGATTCCGTGCGAGTTAACAGAGTTTATGTGGCTTCCTGCTATCCCGGCATAGACCGAGTGGATCTGACAGCCGGCCATGAGCTCAGCCTCTTCGACCGCGCGCTGTATCGATTGGACGGTCGATTCGATATTCACGACCACGCCCTTTTTCAGGCCCCGCGACGGCTGGTGGCCAACCCCTATGATCTCGATCATCCCGCTTTGGCCCACCTCACCTACGATCGCGAGCACCTTGGAGGTTCCGATATCGAGGCCCACCACAAGCCGGGTTTCCCCTTTTTTAGTCATTTCGATCCCCCGAGCCCGCCTTCCAGCCTATGGCAAAACCATTCGTATACCGCAAATCAATCTGGCGTATCTTCGCGCGCTCGCCCTCAAGCTGTGGATACACCGCGACGAAGCGCGCGAGCCTCGCGTAAGAATCATGACCCAAGACGAGCCCAGGGCCATCTTTCAAGGTCGCGCGCCAGGTGCCACGATCGGATAGATCGAGCACCCCTATCGTCAATCCGAGCGGCTTCAGGAGCGCCTCGAAATGTCCGTAATGAGCCCACATAACGCGCTCGCTCCCCGCCGGGCCCTGGAATAGGGGTAAGCCCTTGGGCAGCTCGTAATGATCCAAATGCGCGCGCAGGCCCCGCGCGTCGATCCATCCGCCGCGCGCCCATTGGGCCGTGAGGTGCAAGCGCCCCAGATAAACCACGAGGGTCCTTGGGAAGCGTCGCTCGACTCGCACCGAGCCGACCCACGGGACCGTTTTCACGGCCGCCCCCACCTTGTCGAGCGGCAAGGTGTAGAAGTCCTGGTACAGAAACGGCTTGATGGCGGCGATCAGCAGGGGCTGCGGGATATGATCGAGATGGCCTTCGACACGCACGGACTGCACCGGGAACCTTTCAGGCGCAAACAGGGCGTGGAGCCCCCAGGCGGCGAGCGGCGCCGACAGAACGAAGGCTGCGATGCGCAAGTGTCGCCGGTCGAGGCGGCGGAAACGCCCATGCCAGCGTGATAAGCGCCGATCGCGGCTCGGGCGTGCCCTGACGTCTGCGCCGACACTCACCGGCCGTCCTCCAAAGTTTGGGACAATATCTCGAGCGTCAGGTCTTCGAACGACAAGCCCGCGGCGCGAGCGGCCATTGGCACGAGACTATGATCCGTCATGCCCGGAACCGTGTTCAGCTCCAGCACGTAAAACCGACCGGCGCTATCTGCCATGACGTCCACGCGGCCCCAGCCGCGCGCGCCGAGCGCCTTGAAGGCCCTCATGGCAAGCTCCTGCATCGCGCGTTCGCGCTCCTCGCTCAGGCCCGCCGGGCAGTGATAGCGCGTCGTGTTCAACAGATACTTCGCTTCGTAGTCATAGAAATCATGCGGCGTCTCCAGCCTTATGACTGGTAACGCCCGATCTCCGAGGATCGCGCAGGTGTACTCGGGACCGACGATACAGGTCTCGGCGAGGACCAGACCGAAGGCCCGTGCCTTATGAAACGCCTCAGTAAGACCCGCGGCCGACGCCACCCGGCTTACACCGATACTCGACCCCTCGGACACGGGTTTCAGGATGATGGGAAATCCAAGCGGTCCGATCGACGCAAGCTCGGCCTCGGCATCGATCAGACGATATTCCGGCGTCGAGAGCGAGGATGCGCGGAAGAGCGCCTTGGTCGCCACCTTGTCCATGGCAAGCGCCGACGCGGCGACGCCGCTGCCGGTGTAAGGTATCCCCATCACCTCGAGCAGGCCCTGAACGCATCCGTCCTCGCCCAGGCGGCCATGAAGCGCGATGAAGGCGCGATCATAGCCTTCCGCAAGCCGCGCCGGCAGATCACGTCCGGCATCCACTCCATGAGCATCGACGCCCCGCGCACGCAGGGCCGCAAGCACCGCCGCGCCGCTCTTCAGCGAAATCTCGCGCTCGGACGAAAGGCCTCCGTACAAGACCGCGACCTTCCCGTAAGGACTCATAGGGCCTCTCCCACGATCTTCACCTCGGGCTCCAGCCATACGCCCGTACGTTCATGGACCTCCACCTGAACGCGAAGAATCAAGCGCTCGATATCGGAGGCCTTGGCCGCTGCATCGTTGATGATGAAATTGGCGTGACGCTCCGACACCACCGCACCGCCTTCGCGTAAACCCTTCAAGCCCGCGTGCTCGATCAGGCGGCCGGCGTGATCGCCGGGCGGGTTGCGAAAGACCGACCCGGCGTTGGCCGTCTGCACGGGCTGCGTTCGATTGCGCACACCGAGGTGCTCGCGGATGCGCGCCATTCCGAGGGCCGGGTCGCCCGTGGGCAATTCGAACAGGGCGCTCACAAACCATTCCTCGCGCAAAAGCCTCACGCTCCGATAACCGATCTCGAAGTCGGCGCGGGTGCGCACGTGCAGCGCCCCCGCCCTGTCGATCATCTCGACCGACGCCACTCGTTCCCAGATCTCGCAGCCGGCCGCGCCCGCGTTCATCGCGAGCGCCCCGCCGACCGTGCCCGGTATGCCCGCCAGAAACTCAAGCCCCGCGTATCCGGATTGGGCCGAGAAGCGCGCGAGCTTGGCAAGCGGCACGCCCGCCTCGGCGCGTATGGCCTTACCCACGAACGCAAGCTCTCCGAGGCCGCCCGCCGTGATCACGACCAGACCCCGAACGCCCGCGTCGCGCACGAGCGTGTTGCTCCCAAGGCCAAGCCACAGCAGCGGCGATGCGGGATGCGCGGACAAGAATGCCGAGAGCGCAGGCACGGTAGGCGGCACGCACAGCACGTCGGCAGGCCCTCCCACGCGCCAGGTCGTGTGAGGCGCGAGCGGCTCGCCATGGCGCACGACATCATTCCGGGCTTGGCTTGGGCAGGTCACGGCGCCTCCCTCAGGGCCTCTGGCAAAGCCAAAGCCGCCTGACCGATATTGCCGGCGCCGAGGGTCAAAACCAGATCATTGGCACTCACGACAGGGGCCAGGATGCGCGGAAGATCCGCCAGATTTTCCACGAACACGGGGTGCCGTCCGCGTGCCCTGATGGAGCGGCACAGGGCGCGGCCATCGGCCCCACTCATTGGGGGTTCGCCCGCGCTATAGACCTCGGTTACAAAGAGGTGGTCGATCTCCGACAGTGCCGCGGCAAAATCCTCGAGTAGATCATGGGTCCTCGTATAACGGTGCGGCTGAAAGACCACCAAGAGGCGGCGATCAGGCCAGCCCTCGCGCGCGGCCTCCAGGGTCGCTGCGATCTCGCGGGGATGGTGTGCGTAATCGTCCACGAAAAGGACGTCGCCGCCCTCGATCGGGCTTATGGCGTTGATCTGAAAACGGCGGCCTATCCCCGAGAAGGCCATGAGGCCCTGGGCGATATCTTCTCGCTTGGCTCCCAATTCATGGCCTACGGCGATTGCCGCGAGCGCGTTCAGCACGTTGTGGCGCCCGGGGTGGTGCATTGATGCGGCCAGCCACGACTCCTCACCACGATAGGCGACCGTAAAGCGCATGTTTTGGCCCTCCTGGACGATACCATGGGCGCGCATCTGAGCGTCGTCGCTCACTCCATAGGTCAGGACAGGTTTATGGATATCCGGCAACAGTTCGCGGACGATCGGATCGTCGATGCAAACGATCGCCAGCCCGTAGAAGGGCAGGTTATGCAGGAATGCCAGGAAGGCCTGCTTGAGACGCTGGAAATCGCCCCCATAGGTGCCCATGTGGTCGGAATCGATATTCGTAACGATCGCGATCAGGGGCTGAAGATGCAAGAAAGAGGCGTCGCTTTCATCGGCCTCCGCGACGAGGTAACGGCCGCGTCCGAGGCGCGCGTGGCTACCGATGCTATTTAGACGGCCCCCTATGACGAAGGTCGGGTCGAGCCCGGCCTGACCCAGGACACTCGCCACGAGGCTCGTGGTGGTGGTCTTGCCGTGCGTCCCGGCGACCGCCACCCCTTGCTGGAGGCGCATCAATTCACCCAACATCTCGGCGCGCGGAATGACAGGGATCTTGGCGGCGCGCGCTGCCAGGACCTCAGGATTTTCTGAGGCTATCGCCGAAGAGACGACCACGACGTCCTGCGCGCGCACGAGGCTCGGATCATGGCCGATCCGCACACGTATCCCCAAACCCTCGAGGCGGCGGGTATTCGCGCTTTCGGCCGCATCCGAGCCGGACACCTCGAACTTGAGGTTGTGAAGGACCTCAGCGATACCGCACATGCCAGCGCCGCCTATTCCTACGAAATGGATACGATGGACGTTACGCATACGCCGCCTCCAGACACGCTGCGACGATCCGTTCCGTGGCGTCGGGCATGGCACATGATCGGCTGCGTTCAGCCATGCGCATACCCACCTCGGGCGCGCGTGCCAAGCCTTCAAGCAACTCGGCCACATGCGATGGGGTAAACTCGCCCTGCGGCACGAGGAGCGCCGCCTCGCGGTCAGCCAGGAAACGGGCGTTGGCCGTCTGATGATCATCCGTCGCGTAAGGAAAAGGGACCAGCACGGCGGCCGTTCCCACTGCGCACAACTCGGCCACCGTCATGGCGCCCGCCCGGCATACCACCACATCAGCCCACTCATACTCCGCGGCCATGTCTTCTATGAACGCGGTCACGCGGGCATCAAGGCCGCGACTACGGTACGCCTCCTCGGTTAGCGCAAGCTCTCTCTGCCCGGTTTGGTGGTGGATGACAGGCCGCCACGCGGGATCGATGAGGGCCGCGGCCTGTGGCAGGACAGCGTTCAACACCGCGGCCCCTTGACTTCCTCCCACCACGAGTACGCGCAGCGGGGGTACTCGGTCGCGAAGCCGCGTCTCGGGGCGCGCAACGCGCAGTATCTCAGGCCGGACGGGATTTCCCGTGTGAACGGCGCCAGGCAGAGAGCGGAACGCCTCCGGAAACCCGCAGAGAACGCGATCCGCAAAGAGCGCGAGCCAACGATTGGTAAGACCCGCGAGCGCGTTTTGTTCGTGCACCACGAGCGGCGTGCGCATAAGCCAGGCCACGATCCCGCCTGGACCCGCGACGAAGCCGCCGAGCGCAAGGACCACATCGGGACGCCGGCGCCTGAAGATCTGGAAGGTCTGCCAGAGCGCGACAAATAGGCGCCCTGGCAAAAACGCGAGATCGCGCAGAGAGCCTCTACGCAGCCCCTGGATCGTGATCCAATCAATGGGGAAGCCCGCGGCCGGCACCACGCGCGCCTCGAGGCCGCGTTGCGTGCCCATCCATGCGACAGTGACCCCCTCGGCCCGCAAGGCCTGAGCCACGGCGAGCGCCGGAAACACATGTCCCCCGGTTCCGCCGGCGGCAATCAGCACACTCTTCATCGCGACGCCCCCCGGGCCTTCAGTTCGCGGTCGATGCGCAGCAAAAGACCGAGCCCAACACAACTCATCAAGGTGCTGGAGCCTCCGTAGCTCAAAAGCGGTAGGGCGAGCCCTTTGGTTGGCAAGACGCCCATGTCGACACCCATGTTGATGATCGCCTCCAAACCGATCAGGATACCCACGCCCTGAGCGACATAGCAGGCATAGAGATCCTCAGCCCCTCGCGCGGCCTCAGCGATCTGGAACGCGCGGATTACGATGACACTAAAGAGCCCGATCACGAACAACACGCCGAGAAACCCGAACTCCTCGCCCACGATTGCGAACAGGAAGTCCGTGTGAGCCGCCGGCAGATAATAGAGCTTCTGAATGCTAAGACCGAGGCCGCGGCCCAGCCAGCCGCCGCGCCCAAACGCCATGAGCGACTGCACGAGTTGATAGCCATCGCCCTTGGCCTGCGCGAAGGGATGCAGAAAACCTATGACCCTTTGTTCACGGTAGCGGGAGGCAAGGATCAGCACGGCGCCCGCGCCCACCCCCGAAAGAACCACCGCCAGAAAATGGCTCAGGCGGACACCGCCCACGAACAACATCCCAAACGCGACCGCCCACAAAATCACCTCGCTACCCATGTCGGGCTCGAGCAGCAAAAGCACGCCGGTCACCATGAGCAGGGTGGCGACCGTCAGAATCCCATGGGTGAACTCGCTAAGGCGCCCCTGGCGACGCACGAGATAGCCCGCAAGATAGAGGACCAGGAAGAGTTTCAGGAACTCCGAGGGCTGGATATTGATGACACCAAGCGACAGCCAGCGCGCGGAACCGTTGACGCGCACACCCACATGAGGGATCAGGACCATGACCAGCGCCACAAGCCCCACGATCAGCAGATAAGGGGAGAACTGGCGCCACACGGCCATGGGGATGGTGACGACCACCATGAGCGTCACGAGGCTGATCGCCGTGTTCACGACGTCATGCCAGAGATAATAGGTGCTGTAACCAGCCCTATGGACCGAGACGAACGCCGATGCCGAGTACACCATGACAAGCCCGAAACCAAGCAGCGTATACAAGGTATACAGAAGGGTCGGGTCCAGGGACGGGAGACGGCGGGTCACGGCCGCGTCACTCGAGTCAGCCATAGGCACCCCCTTCGCGCCCCATAACGAGGCGCTGAACCGCTTCGGCGAAGACCTCACCACGATGCGCGTAATTGCGATACATGTCGAAGCTCGCACACGCCGGAGACAAAAGCACATGGTCCCCTGGCTGCGCATGGTCGCGCGCCAAGAGCACGGCCTCATCCATGTCGCGCGCATGGACGACCGGACACGAGCCGCGAATCGCCTCTTCGATACGCTTGGCATCGCGCCCTATCAAGACCACAGCCCGGGCCTTGTCGCGAACGACCGGGGCTAGGGGCGAAAAGTCGGCGCCCTTCCCATCGCCGCCTGCGATCAGGACCACGCGCCCCACAAGCCCGGCCATGGCGGCGGTCGTGGCACCTACGTTCGTCCCCTTCGAGTCGTCTATCCATTCGACACCTTCGTGCCGACCGACTACCTCGGTCCGATGCGCGAGACCCCGGAAGCCTGCAACCGCTTCCACCATCGCCGGAAGATCGCGGCTCACGGTTGTCGCGAGCGCAAGGGCCGCCATGACGTTGGCGACGTTGTGGCGTCCAGGCAGCGGCACGGCAGCTACAGGCATCAAAGGACGGCGTCCATGCGCGATCCACGGTCCGCCGGCATGGTCGATCAGACCAAAATCGTGGCCGATCGGCCGATCGAGACCAAACGAGACGACCTCGCGATCATCGTGAGCCATGCTGATGACCCACGGATCATCGCGATTGATGACCATGCGCCCCATCCCCGTAAAGATGCGCGCCTTTGCATGGGCGTATTCGGCCAGATCCTCGTAGCGGTCCATGTGATCGGGACTCACATTCAACACGGTGGCGGCCTGGGCATTCAGACTCGCGGTCGTCTCCAACTGAAAGCTCGAGAGCTCGAGGACATAAACGTCGGGCGGGGGCTCATCCAAAAGAGACAGCACGGGCACGCCGATATTACCCGCCACGGCGACCTTGAAACCCGCGCGTTTTAGCAGCTCACCAACCAAGGTCGTGACCGTACTCTTGCCGTTGGAGCCCGTGATGGCGATGACGGGTGCGAGACAGGCTCGGGCGAAAAGCTCTATGTCGCCTACGATCGCCACGCCCTGCCGCCGCGCGACGGCGATGGCGGGCTCCTTCAGGGATAGGCCCGGGCTCACGGCCAGCAAGTCCGCGCCACCCAATATCTCTTCGCGCAGAGCGCCCGTGAATACGGGCACCTGCGGATGACGCTTGCGCAGGCCCTCCAGGAGCGGGGGCGCGGGGCGCGTATCGCATACCGCGACCTCATAGCCCTGCGCAAGCAGATACGTGACGCACGACAGGCCCGTCTCGCCCAAGCCCAGAACGACCGCGTGACGGCTCATGGTCGCCCCCCGAGCGTGGATAAACCCACCAGCACAAGGACGATGGTGGCAATCCAGAAGCGCACGATGACGCGCGGCTCCGGCCAGCCTTTCAATTCGAAATGGTGATGGAGGGGCGCCATCCTGAAAATGCGCCGTCCCGTGAGCTTGAAAGAGCCGACCTGCAACATGACCGAGAGGGTCTCGGCCACGAACACGCCGCCCATAATGAACAGCAGGATCTCCTGCCGGATGACGACCGCGACAACGCCGAGAGCGGCGCCGAGCGCAAGCGCCCCCACATCACCCATGAATACCTGCGCGGGGTAGGCGTTAAACCACAGAAAGGCCAGGGCGGCGCCTATGATGGCGCAGCAGAAGACGGTGAGTTCCTGCGCACCCGGGACGAACGGGTGGTCGACCTGCGCTGCGAAGTGCGGTGAACCCGCGACATAGGCGAGGACCGCGAGGGCGCCCGCGACCACGGCCGTCGGGAAGGCGGCAAGTCCGTCGAGGCCGTCGGTCAGATTGACCGCGTTACTCGCGCCAGTCACGACCAGGAATCCAAAAAAAATAAAAGAGACGACCCCCAACTGCGCGAGCGGGTGGGTCACCCACGGAAGATAGAGGCCGGTATCCGGCCCCCTGTGCGCGCACGCGAAGATAGCGGCGGCCGCGGCCACCGAGGCCACGGTCTGGGAAACGAACTTTGCCCGTGCGCCGATTCCACGCGGATTCTTGGACAGCAGCTTCACATAATCGTCTGCCCATCCGATGGCGCCAAACAACAACAGGGTCGCAAGCGCGATCCACGTGTCGGCGTCACCAAGCCGCATCCAAAGGAGGGTCGATGCCGTGATCGCAAACAGCATGAGAAGACCGCCCATGGTCGGCGTACCCGCCTTCTGATAGTGGCTCTGCGGACCGTCCTTGCGGACTGTCTGCCCGATGAGCCGTGCCGTGAGTCTGCGAATCATGGCGGGGCCCGCGGCAAGGCCGAGGGCGAACGCCGTTAGAAAGGCGAACAGGGCGCGCCAAGCAAGCAGATGGGCGCTCGGGCCGGCGCCTAGGGCCTTAATGATGAGCAGGAACATCCGACCCTCCGCCAACACGCAAGGCGGAGGCGATGCGCTCCATGCGCATGCTCCGTGACCCCTTGACCAATACCACGGCGTCCTCGTGAAGTACGGCCTTCAGATCGCGCACCAAGGTTTCGTGGTCCTCGTAGTGACGCCCGCCCGCACCGAACGCCACGGCAGCCTCGCGGGCGAGTGGCCCCAAGGTCCAGAGATGTTCGACCTTGGATGCCGCCGCCGCCGCGCCGAATGCCCGGTGCATGTGGGCCGCCGCGTCTCCCAACTCTGCCATATCGCCCAAAACGAACCAGCGCTCTCCAGGCAGGGCAGCCAAGACCTCGAGGGCCGCGCGCGCGGAATCCGGATTAGCGTTGTAGCTGTCGTCTATCAACCGCGACCCGGCAAAGCCATGGACGCTATCGAGACGGCCGGCGACGGGCAGCGCTTGCGCCAAACCCTCCGCTATCCCCTCGCGCGAGGCGCCAAATGTCAGGGCAAGCGCGGTCGCCGCCAAGGCGTTCGCCACATTATGACGCCCCAAAAGCGCAAGCCGGGCGGCAAGAGGAGTACTCCATCCTGGCGCGCAAATGCTAAGCTCGGTGCCGTAGTCGCGCAGCGTGAACCGGGCCGATACGTCCGCCAGCGGGCTTAAGCCGTAGGTCAATATTGGCCCCGGGGCAAGGCCGGTCCAATATGGCGCATAGGTATCATCAATATTGATCACTGCCGTTCCGTGCCCACCTAGGCTGGAGTACAAAGACCCCTTTTCGTGAGCCACCGCCTCGACCGTGCCCAAGCCTTGCAAATGCGCGGCCCCGGCATTCGTGACCACCGCCGCATCGGGTGCGGCGAGCGCCCCGAGCGCGGCAATCTCGCCAGGCCGATTCATGCCGATCTCCACGACCGCATAGTCGTGCTCGGGCCGCAGCCTGAGGAGCGTAAGCGGCAGACCGATATCGTTATTGAGATTGCCTTGCGTCGCGATCCCCCGCCGCCCCCTCGCCAATATGCGCGCGGTCAGTTCCTTGACACTGGTCTTGCCGTTGCTCCCGGTTACGGCCAGCACCTTGGCCGGCATTTTGCGGCGCCAATGAGCCGCCAGACGGCCCAGGGCGTGGCGGGTATCCGACACGACGAGACACGGCGGCCAGCCAGGCTCAGGCGGTCGGTCGGTCAGAGCGGCGACCGCACCGGCGGAAGCCGCGTCTTTCAAAAATGCATGACCGTCGAAACGCGCGCCGCGCAGTGCCACGAAGAGACAACCAGGAGTCATCGTGCGCGTGTCCGTCGCCACGCCATCGATGCGCCCGGAGGCATGATTGGTGGTGGCGCCGACCGCCATGGCCACCTCATCGAGGGTCATCATGGAACCTCCAGCAGTTGGCGCGCCGTGAGCCGGTCGCTGTAGGGGACTCGGCGATCGCCGAATTGTTGATACTCCTCGTGGCCTTTGCCGGCGATGACCACAACATCACCCGCAGACGCCTCGCGCAAAGCGTGGGCGATCGCGGCCTGCCTGTCAGCTATGACGATGAACCGCGCGCGGCCGCAGTCGGGCACGCCCGATAGGATGTCGGCGATGATCCGTTCCGGATCCTCGTGCCGTGGATTGTCGTGGGTGACAATGGCGATATCGGCAAAACGACTGGCGCAAGCGCCCATGAGCGCGCGCTTGCCGCGATCGCGGTCCCCGCCGCAACCGAACACACATACCACGCGCCCCCCGGCATGCGCTCGCGCCCCGCCCAAGGCCTTTTCCAGGGCGTCCGGAGTATGGGCATAGTCGACCACCACGAACGGCTGGTCGGCGCGGCCAAGAACGGGCTCCATACGGCCCGGGATCGGGGCCACGGTCGCGAGCGCGTCAGCGGCATCCCGCGCCTTCCAGCCGGAGGCAAGCAGCGCTGTCAGCGCCGCGGCAAGATTGTGGACGTTAAATCGTCCGATGAGCGGGCTCCTGAGCGCCACGGATCCCTCGGGGACGACGAAATCGATATCGAGCCCCTTAGTCGTCGCGTGGGCGTCTCTTATTCGGACATCGCCCGTGTTTCCATAAAACCACGGGCGCGCCTGCGGGCGGAGCCGGCCCCGCAGGGTGGCGCTGAAGGGATCGTCGCTGTTCAAGACCGCGAACTCGAGTTCCGGCAAGGCGAACAGCAGCGCCTTGGCCTCTCCATAGCGCGCCATGTCTCCGTGGTAATCGAGGTGGTCGCGCGTCAGATTCGTAAAGACCGCGCCCGTGAATCGGACACCACCAACGCGCCCCTGATCGAGCGCATGGGAAGAGACCTCGACCGACACGGCCTGCGCACCCTCGCGACGAAACCGATCCAACCACCGGTGGAGTGATACCGCATCCGGCGTAGTCCTGTCGGCGGGTAACAAAGCGCCCGGGAAACCATTACCGAGGGTACCGATCACGGCGCAGGGCTTGCGTGTACTAAGCGCCTGCGCTATGAGGTGGCTTGTCGTAGTCTTGCCGTTGGTGCCCGTTATCCCGATCACCGACAAGGCTCCCGAAGGGCCTCCATAGAAGCGATCGGCGATGGTGCCGACCAGAGGGCGCAGTCCCGGGCAGGCGATGATGGGAACGGATCCCAGTCGTCCATCGGGCGCGCTTTCGCTGACGATCGCCGCCGCGCCACGCGCCACGGCATCACTTATGAAGCGGCGGCCATCCTGGCTGGTCCCGGTGAGGGCCATGAACAGGGCCCCGGGCACCACGGTTCGGCTATCGAGGGTCAAATCGACGACTGTGCGGTCGAGGTCCCGACCAACTTCTCGAATGTCCGCCAGAAGATCGCTCAACATCGCGGTCATGGCCACCTCGTCTGCGCGCGCGCCATTGTCGTCACGGGGTTATCGGGCGGGATGTTCAATATTCGCAAGGCACCGGTCATGACTTTGCGGAAGACGGGCGCCGCGCACTCGGCTCCATAGTAGCCATGCTTACGCGGATCCCGGATATCGACGAAGATCACGAGCCGCGGATCCGACGCCGGTGCAAAGCCGCCAAAGGAGGCGACGTAGCGATGCTTATGATAACCCTTACGGTCTGCGATGTGGGCCGTTCCGGTCTTGCCGGCCACGCGATAATTCACGACATCGGCCGTCGCCCCGGTCCCGGCAGGACTTGCGGCGAGCTCCAGCATATGACGCATTTCACGAACCACGCGCGACGAAAAAACGCGCCGACCCGGGGAGGGGGCGGCGGCCTTCAAGATACTAATCGGCCTCAAGAGACCCCCATCGGCGAACACAGTGTAGGCGCGCGCCATCTGCATGGGCGTCACCGAGATCCCATAACCAAACGCCAAAGTCGCCTTCTGGATGGGCTCCCAGGTGTTCGGCGGACTCAAGAAGCCGCTCGACTCGCCGGGCAAACCACTTTTGGTCGAGTGGGTAAACCCGAGGCGCAGGAAATTGCGGTACATGGCTTGCCGCGTCAAAGTCGTAAGGGCGATCTTGGACGCCCCGACATTGCTCGATTCCGCGATAACGTGGGACACGTCGATCAGACCGAAATCGCCGACGTCGCTGATCCGATCGGGCCCCACCCAATAGCTCCCGGGCGAGGTGCTGACCAGCGTATGGGGCACGATGCGGCCCGACTGCAAAGCGAGCGCGATCGTGAACGGCTTCAAAGAAGAGCCGGGTTCGATCACGTCGGTAACGGCGCGGTCGCGATAATAGCTGCTGTTCAAGTCGCTGCGCGTATTGGGGTTGAAGCTCGGGACATTGGCGAGCGCCAAGACCTGCCCCGATCGGGCATCCAGAACGATGACGGAGCCGCTGCTCGCGTCATGGTAACGGACCGCCTTCAGGAGCTCGCGGTAGGCGAGGTACTGAATACGCTCGTCGATGCTCAAGACCAGAGTGTGCCCGGGGCGCGGAGGGCGGCGCCCCCGACGCACGGCGATGGGCTCACCCAAACCATCACGAATTACGATGGCGCGCCCGCGGCGCGGACTCAGCAGTGCGTTATAAGCGAGCTCGACCCCGTCTTGACCTTGGTCGTTGATATTCGTGAATCCGATCAGGGTCGCGGCGACCGCACCCGCAGGATAATAGCGGCGGTATTCACGCTGCGATGCCACCCCCGGTATGCGCAGATCGAGAACGCGCGCGGCATACCGCGGATCCACCTGGCGGCGCAGATACATGAATTGCTCACGTTGTTGCGCCGCAAGGGCGCGCCTCAAGGTCGCCGTGTGCCAACCGATGGCGCTCGCCAGGCGAGGCCACACTGCAGGTTCCTTTAAAAGAGTCTGGGGGTTAGCCCAGAGGGAATCCACGGGCGTACTGATCGCAAGCGGCTGCCCATGGCGGTCCACGATCATGCCCCGGTGCCCCTCCTGTTGCACGGTCTCTATTGCCTGACGTCTTGCCTCATGGCGGAGAAAAGGCGCGTCCACGACCTGGAGGAAAAATGCCCGCACGGCCATAAGGGCGAGCGCCGTCAGCATAAGGACCAGCAGAAACGAAGATCGCCCGAAGCCGCCTTGGCCGGTGAGGACGAGATAATGGCCCGGCCCGGTCATGGGAGATTCGACGGTTGAGTGTAAATGAGCACAATGCGCCGCGGATCAGGCATCACCATGTCGAGGCGATGCCGGGCGATCCTATCGATGCGCCGGTGCGCGGCAAGCGTTCCCTGCTCCAGCAAAAGCCGCCCCCACTCCACGTGCAAGGCATCCTTTTGGCCCATGAGATGTTGTTCGCGGTCAAAAAGCAGCAGGTAGCGATTACGGACGTTGACGAGCGCCAAGGCCGACACCACAAGCGCGATGAGCCAGAACACGATCGTCCGCCGACTCATGAGGCCTCCCTCAGGCGCTCGGCGACACGCATGACCGCGCTGCGCGCGCGCGGATTGGCGGCGCGTTCAGCGGCCCCGGGCCGCACGGGCTTTCCGATCACCTTGAGGCGCGGGGCAAGCAAGGCCTGCGGAACCGGCAGGCGCGCCGGATAGGCATCCCCGCGCGCCTCCTGCGCGAAAAACTGTTTCACGATGCGATCTTCAAGCGAATGGAAGCTAATCACGACAAGCCGTCCGCCCGGCTTCAACAAATCCCGCGCGGCCGGTAGCACGCGGGTCAGTTCGCCCAACTCGTCGTTTACAAGGATGCGCAGCGCCTGAAAGGCGCGGGTGGCTGGATCCTGCCCGGGCTCGCGTCGCGGGATTTCGCGTGCGACGAGCGCCGCAAACTGTAAGGTTGTCAAAATCGGGGCGTCGGCGCGCGCGGCCACGACTGCGCGCGCGATGCGCCGCGCGAAACGTTCCTCCCCGAAATCGCGGAGTACCCGCGCGATCTCGGCCTCGGCAGCGCTGTTCAGCCATTCGGCGGCCGACGGTCGCGATTGCCGGTCCATACGCATATCGAGCGGCCCTTCCTGCCGAAAGCTGAATCCACGGCGGGCATCATCCAGTTGGGGAGACGACACCCCCAGATCGAACAGTATTCCATCAAAGCCTCCTTGCCACGGCGCCTTCCCGCGATCGTCCGCCATCACCGAGAAGCGCCCTTTCACTATCGTCATACGCGGGTCCTCCCCGAAACGCCGCGTGGCCACCTCGATCGCCTGGTCGTCGCGATCCATCGCGAGCAACCGACCCGCCGGCGCAAGTCGCGCCAGCAATTCCCCGCTATGCCCCCCGCGACCGAAGGTGGCGTCGAGATAACGCCCGTCCGGTCGCACGGCCAGCGCATCGAGGGTCTCGGCCAAAAGAACCGGCCTATGCCCCTCGGTCACAGCGACAAGGACTGCAGCTCAGCGGGCAGCTCTTCGCTGTCAGTCTGCGCAAGCCACTCGGTCCGCCGCGCATCCCATGTCCCTGCGTCCCACAACTCGAATTTGTTTCCCTGGCCGATCAACATGATGTCTTTGTCCAGGGCAGCAAAGGTGCGCAGCAACGCGGGCAACAAGATGCGCCCCACCCCGTCCATATCGCACTCCGTCGCGTGCCCGATCAGAAGCCGCTGCAGACGTCGCGTCTGGGGGGTAAAGCTCGGCAATGCCACGAGCTTAGCCTCTATCACCTCCCATGCCGGAAGCGGATAAAGCAGGAGGCAATGGTCGCGGTCGACCGTCATGACGAGTCGGCCTTCACACTGCGTGCGCAGATCCTCCCGATAGCGAGTGGGAATGGCAATTCGCCCCTTGCTGTCGAGACTTACGCTGTTTACGCCGCGAAACATCACGCCCTTTGCGCCTCGATCCCACAAAAATCCACATTCGCCCACTTCGTGACACTATAGAGACGCAGGAAAAGCGAAGTCAAGCACACGCGATGAAAAGGGCTGGGGAGACGATGGCGGGCCTAGCCTCGGGAGCCTGGGCGCAGGAGCCGCCAGGGGGCATAACTTTAACCTTGACATCCCCCTCCCCAAAGGAAAGGGGTTCCTGGCCTCGCGGCTTCGGTTCCTGCTTCACGGAGACGTGCCCATGCAGCTTTACGGCGACACAGGACTTACAGTCTCTCCACAGGCAAGCCCCGCCAGTCCGGCGGTTAAAATGTTGCGCGCTGCGTTTATGTCACAGTCGTGGGTTGCCCCACACTCAGGGCAGACCCATGCGCGGACATCAGGCGGCAACGCGGACACGGCATGTCCACAGTCGTGGCACCGTTTACTGCTCGGGTACCCGCGATCCCCGCCAATCAGGGTAGCGCCATGCCATGCCGCCTTGTATTCCAGCTGGCGCAGGAACTCGCCCCATCCCGCCTCGGAGAGGGGTTTGGGGAGGCTGCGGTTTTTCTTCATGTTACAGACAGCAAGGCCCTCCACGGCGATCCCTTGGTTCTCGCGAACGATCCGACTTGCGAGCGGGTGGAGAAAATTGGAACGCGTATCCGCTATGCGCACCTGGATGCGGGCCACCTTGAGCCGTGCCTTGGCCCTGTTGGCCGACCCTTTCTGTTTTTTGGCGGCCCGCCTTTGGATACTGTAACGGTCGCGACCTTGGCGCTTTCGGGCGCGTCCGCGGACCAGACGATGGCCAAGGGCTCGGCCCTCTTCGCCAAGGTCAGGGTTTTCCCATCCCGCTTGAAGGCCGTCTAGAGATGGCGCAACGAAAGCGATGGGCGCGCTTGATGTCCATTTACACAGTGTATGTAGCCTGCCTAAAGATAACACGCCAACCGAGGAGGAGCGGGAGCAAGAAGCTATGACCGCGGGGGAGTCCCTACGGGACCCCCCGCATGAATGTCGGGGTTTCTCGCGCGAACTGATGATGCAGCAAGGGGGGAGCCGGCCGATAAGCCGGGTTCTGTCGTGGACAGTCATTCCTCTGGGACGCCTGTCACCAAACGCCTCAAGCAACCTACCCGGGGACGACGCGGGCCGCGCCATGGTCCCCCTATTCGGTCTTGCTCCAGGTGGGGTTTGCCCTGCCACCGATGTTGCCACCGGCGCGGTGCGCTCTTACCGCACCATTTCACCCTTACCCGTCAAGACGGGCGGTATATTTTCTGTGGCACTTTCCGTAGGCTCGCGCCTCCCAGGCGTTACCTGGCACCTTGCCCTGCGGAGCCCGGACTTTCCTCTGCCTCTCGGCAGCGACTGTCTGGCCGACTCCCCGGGTCAGTATACCCGCTTCCGTGGCGCGCCGGGCTAGGATGTCGCAAGAACCTTCTTTTTATCGGCGAGGCGCCCGACCAGGGTCTCGTAGGACCGCAGAAACGAGTCGAGGCCTTCATCCAACAAGCCATCCAGTATCTGCGGGACATCCACCCCCTCGCGGCGCAAGCCGTCAAGCACGGTTTGCGATTGCGTCATCTCGGCCTCCAGAAGTGCCCGGGGCTTATGAGTCAGGAGCGCCTGGAAGGTTTGGGGCGGAACGGTATTGATGGTATCCGGTCCGATCAGGCGATCGATATACCAAGTCGCCGTGTAGTCCGGGTTTTTGCTGCTCGTGCTAGCCCAAAGCGGCCACTGCGGGCGGGCACCCCGCGCCCTCAGTCGGGCGAAATCCTTGCCTCGAAAGAAATCCTTGTAGCGCTGATAGATGCGCTGCGCATTAGCGATACCGGCGCGCCCTAGGAGCGCCTTGAGGCGCTTCGCCTCGGCTGCCGGGGCCGCTTTCAGCTTTGCTTGCAGCAGGGCATCCACGACGGTATCCACGCGACTCACGAATACGCTCGCAACCGACGCGACCCGGTCGATCGAAAGCCCCTGCGCAAGCCTATCCTCCAAGGCCCGGCGGTAGGCGTCCGCGACCCGGTCATAGGACTGGGGGGAGAAGATCAAGGTCACGTTGACATTGATCCCCTGCACGAGCACTTCGCGTATGGCTTCATAGCCGGCTTCGGTTGCCGGGATCTTGACCATCACGTTTGGCCGGGCAATAGCATCCCAGAGCATTCTCGCCTCGGCCACCGTGGCTTGCATATCCTGCGCCTCATCCGGAGCCACCTCGATGCTCACATATCCGTCGACCCCAAGGCTCGCATCGAACACCGGGCGCAAGACATCCGCCGCCCGGCGCACATCGCTGATCATAAGCTCGCGGACCATGGCCCTGGGCGCCACGCCCTGAGCGTCCAGGGCGCGGATATCACCGTCATAGTGCTCGCCCTCCCCGACGGCCCTCTCAAAGATCGTCGGGTTGGTTGTAACTCCTCGCACGCCCTGAGCAATGAGCGCGCGCAGGCCGCCGCTTGCGATCAGATCGCGGCTGATATTGTCGTACCATATGCGCTGACCAAGCGCCGCTATCCTCTCGACACCCTTCATCCCGGATTGCCCACCCCTCACGCTGACGCAAACTACACCTCGGCCGACTTCCGCCAGACCGAGCATCGCCTAATTCATTAAAGTCGCGCAGGACGCCGCCCAACCGCTTCCGAAATCCTGCCCGGAGCCGCTTGCGGCCGACCGCCGTCTCTCCGCAAGAATATCCTTGATCCTTGGATTCAGCGCAAGGTTCCCGAGGCGGGCCGCCCCCTGCAAATGTCAGAATCGGCGCTGCCGCCTTCCCGCCGCCCCCGTGCGCACCAGGCAAACTCCTGCTGGGCGGCCCCGCCCCCGCCCAGCGGCCTGGGCATTTGGTATGATCGTTGCAGCTCTACTGCCACATCGTGCGCGCTCCAACTCCAGGAGGTTTGGGGATACGGACGAGACTGGCCTGCAGGTGCACCGGAACCCCCAACGAGGGCATGGAATGTCGTATCGGCGTTCGTTTCTTCCTGCACTCCCTTACAAGAGCCGGCCCAAGCTCCGCGGTCTTCGCGCCGTGCAAAGACGCGCACGCCTCGTAATGATCGCCTCCATCGCCTTCGGGGCAATCCTGCTTGCGGTGGGCGCGTGGCGCGCCGTGAAGACCTTCGACAGCGTCAAAAATGAGGAGAGCCTGCGGGCAGAGGCAGTCGCAAGCCGCGTCGCCGATCGTCTGGCAGCGGCCTTGAATGATCGATTTGCGGATCTGCGCTTTCTCGGGCACGCGTTGCTTGGCCAGCAAACCGCCCGCGCGACGCTCGATCCATCCGTCAAAAGCGCGCTCCGCGCGTTTCTCGCCACCCAACCGACCCTACGCGACATCAACGTACTGAATGCTGAGGGCGACCGCATACTTTGGTCGGCGCGGAAACAGTCCAGCCAACCCATCCTGTCGGCGCGAAACTTCCACGCAGTCACTGACAATCCCCGTGTCGAGATCGGCGACCCGACCTACGCGAAACGATTTCGAAGCCTGATCGTCCCTTTACGCTACCGTGTTGGCCGCCGCGGCCACGTCAATTATCTCCTGGGCGATCCTCTCGCTCTAAGCAGGCTCGGCCGCCCAGTGCCGCGCACACGACTTGCCGTCCACCTTACCGCACGGGGCCGGCGGCCGCTTGCCACCTTGGCGGGCGGCCGCTGGTATACGCCGTCCGCCAAACAATGGCGGGGGGCAGGAACTGCGCGTGCCGATGTACCAGGCTACCCCTGGGAGATCGACGCGACGTGGTCGCGCAGCCGACTCTGGACACTATGGCGGCACCGCGTAACGCATTGGCTTCCGCTTCTCATCATCCTGGTATGGGGCAGCCAGTACATGGGGCTCATGCTCGTAAATTTTCTATCGCAAGAAATGCAGATGCGCCTTTGGCATGAAGGCCTCTATCGCGTAAGCCTATCGATACTGAAGGGCTCCTCTATTCAAAACATTTTCACCGACGCTGCAGAGGTGATTCAGGACAATCTCGATGCGTCATTTGTTTTCGTGGGCTTGCCCGACCAACACGCCACTGCAGGTCAGGCGACCGGCCCTGACGTCGAAAAGCTCCTCTCCATTGCCTTTGATAATGCCGCGGGCGAGGATTGGCTGAACGTGGCGCCGGCTGCCTCCCCTGCCTGCGCAGCCCTCGCTCTTGGTCAGAGCGGCGGCATCGTCATGGCCTGCCCGTCGCGCCGGGCGGAACCCGCCATATGGCGCGGAATGGTGCGCGAGCTTGCCATCCATTTGGCGACGGCGGTCAATCAGATGCGCGAGAGACGTGAAGTCGAGAGACTGGAGCGCTACCAGGAAGCGGTGCGCGTCATGCAGCTTGAATTGTTACGGCAACCGACACCCGATGAGGCCCAGTCCTTGCTCGTACGGATACTGACCGAGCAGACAGACATAATGGGCGCGTTCGTCGCAGCGCCGGAGGGGGCGAGTCCCTGGCTGCGCGTGCGCGCGGCGGCGGCGCAAAACCCCGTCGCCCGGGAAGCCTTGCTGCGTATTACGCCATCCCAAGACCCTGCCTGCTACCCCTTTGGCCAAACACCGACCGCCGAGGCATTCCGCACGGGGGCGACGTGTGGCCCCGTGGACCCCACCCAAGAGCCGACCTTGGTCGCCACCCTGGGCGCAGATCAAAGCGCCCTAAAAGGCGCACGCGCAGTCCTCGCCTATCCAATCCTCGAGGACGGGCTTCAGCAGCCGAGCGCTGTGCTTACCGTCCTGGCGCGAGACAGGGGGTACTTCACGCCTGCCCTACGCGCCCTTCTGGAACATCTTGTCGCAAGCGTGAGGCTCGCCTTGAGCACCTATCGCACCCGACGCCAAAGCGACCGATATCGTGCCTTTTATGAGGCGCTGGCCCGGGCGAGCCAAGCGATCACACGGGCTGCCGAGGCGCGCCGAATGTTTCGCAATATTTGCCATATTCTTGCCGAGTGCACGGGCGTCCCTCTTACCTTCATATCCATCGCCCAGGCCAGCGGGGTGGAGATCGTAGCAAGCGCGGGGGAGGGTCGCGATTTCCTGCCCGTCGGACCTATCGGCGTCGACCCACGCTCGGACCCGCTTGGCATCCTTCACGGGCGCACCATAGGCGCAAAAAGCCCCCAACTGTTTGAAAGACGCGATCAATGGCTCGCAAGTGACGTGCTGCGGCAAAAGGCCGAGCAGTTGGGTCTCGTATCCGCGCTCACCGTCCCCTGGACGCACAAGGATGGTGTTACGGGTGTGCTTGGCATCATCGCAGGCGAACGCGCATTCTTCGACGAAGACCTTACGCGGCTTATGGAAGCGTTCGGCAACGACATAAGTTTTGCCGTCAGCGACTACGACCGTCGACAGGAACTTATGCGCCTATCGCTCTACGACTCCTTGACGATGCTCCCCAATCGTGCGTACTTCGAGCGGTCCACAGTGTCGGCCATGGCGCGCGCCACGCGCTCGGGCCTGACACTGGCGCTTGGCGTCATGGACCTGGACGGGTTCAAGGAATGGAATGACTTGCAAGGGCACACCGCGGGCGATTCCCTTCTAAAGGCGGTTGCGCGGCAGCTGCGCGAGGTCGTGCGGGGGGACGAGGGTGTGGCGCGCCTCGGGGGTGACGAATTCGGCCTGGTTGTGAGCGTCGACAACGGCGAGACGCTGGAGGCGCTATCGACACGGCTGCTGTCGGCCATAGCGCTCGCCGACCCCGAGAAGCGTGTCACGGCAAGTCTCGGGTGGGCCCTCTTTAAGGCCCAAGACGCGACCAACTACGCGACTCTGCTCGTGAATGCCGATGAGGCCCTTTATGCGGCCAAGGCCGCCGGCCGCAACACCCATCGGATATTTGAAGGCGCCATAGCCGAACGGCTTTCGCGTCGCCTGACGATCCACCAGCGGTTTCCAGAAGCGCTCGCAAATGGTCAGGTCGTGTTTGCAATGCAGCCCCAAGCGCAGTGCGTCACGGGCCGGGTCGAAGGCGTCGAGCTTCTGGCGCGGTGGCGCAATGGCGACGAGATGATGTCGGCAGATCGTTTTATGTCGGATGTTGAGAAAGACCCTCGTCTGATCCGGGCCCTCGGGCGTCGCGCGCTAGCCGCGGCAATCGCCCTGCAGGCTCGCCTGCGGTCGATGGACCACGACCTGCGCGTGGCTTTCAATATCGGGGCCAACCATTTCCTCTACCCGGGTTTTCTGGACGAGGTAAGAGAGAGCCTTCAAGGCTCCACCGCGCACGGGCTCTGCGTCGAGATTACGGAAGCCGTCGCCTTGAGCGATGGTGACAGGGCTGCGCGCATCGTGGCCGAGCTGAAGGGGCTTGGTTTCTCCGTCGCTCTCGACGACTTTGGGAGCGGTTATTCCTCTCTGAACGAAGCGGCGCGCTTACCTGTGGACGAGCTTAAGCTGGATGAGCGATTCATTCGACTCTTTCGGCGCGACCCCAACTCCTTTGCGGTAGGTGGCGCCGCCCTGCTGCTTGGAAACCTGTCTGGCCGCCGATTGATCGCCGAGGGCATAGAAACAGCAGAGGATCTTACGCTGTGGCGGCACATGGGTGGCGAACACATTCAGGGCTTTCTTCTGGCAAAACCGCTTTACGAGAAGGAATTCTTCAACTGGCTGGCCCATGATCGCTCGTGGCCATCATCCCATGTTGCGGTCTTCCCACCCCGCGATCTGGTGCTCGCGGGCTACGCCTTTTTGGAACGGGATTGGGGGGCCGGGGGCAGCCTGCCAAGCGGGATCGGGCGGCTAGGCCAATGGATGCGGACTCGCGCAAGCCTCTATGGCGAACTTCGGGGGTGGAAAGACCTTCATGCCGCCCTGGTTCGCGGCACAAACACGGCGCCCGAGGCCGCGCAAGAATTCTGGTATCGCGACCTACGGCCGGCGGTCCTTGGAGTTTTCGAGGATATAAATGCTCTGCTAAGACGCCAGCAATTCGAAGGGGTGTGAGGCGCGACGAGCAACGTCGTCGCGCCTCGGTGCTTAACCCTTCCGCGCCGGCTTGATGGTCGCACTCTTCTGCGAGTGGCTGTCAGCCTCCTTGTCGTGGACGTCCCGCCAATAATCCTTCTTCAGGAGGTAGGCCAGGATCGAGAGGAGGACGAAGGCGCCGATCACGTAACGACCGATGGCGCGCCGCTCGAAGACCGAGGGATCGCTTGCGTAGCGCAGGAAGGCGACCACGTCGGCCACGTGGCGGTCGAAG
>JAJYRD010000073.1 GCA_021794275.1 Pseudomonadota bacterium
TGTTTGGTTTCTGAAGTTACCACCAGGTTACCAAACTCGGGGTATTTCTCCTACCGCACGTCGTAAGTCCTTGATTTAATGGTGGGCCCGGAAGGACTCGAACCTTCGACCAGAGGATTATGAGTCCCCTGCTCTAACCGACTGAGCTACAGGCCCGTAAGGGGTTTACATATCCAGGAAGCTGCGCAAGTGCTCGGAGCGGCTCGGATGACGCAGCTTGCGTAGGGCCTTCGCCTCGATCTGGCGTATCCGCTCGCGCGTCACATCGAACTGCTTGCCCACCTCTTCCAAGGTGTGGTCGGTGTTCATGCCGATACCAAAGCGCATGCGCAGGACCTTGGCCTCGCGCGGCGTGAGGGTGTCCAATATATCAAGAGTCGCGGCCTTAAGGCCAGCCACGGTCGCGGCGTCGGTCGGGGCCATGATGCTCGTGTCCTCGACGAAATCGCCCAGATGCGAGTCCTCGTCGTCACCGATCGGGGTCTCCATGGAGATCGGCTCCTTGGCGATCTTCAGTACCTTGCGGATCTTGTCCTCGGGCATGTCCATGCGCGCCGCAAGCTCCTCAGGGGTCGCCTCGCGCCCCATCTCCTGCAACATCTGACGCGAGATCCGATTGAGCTTGTTGATCGTCTCGATCATGTGCACCGGGATACGGATCGTGCGCGCCTGGTCTGCGATCGAACGCGTGATGGCCTGGCGTATCCACCAAGTCGCGTAGGTCGAAAACTTATAGCCGCGCCGGTACTCGAACTTGTCGACCGCCTTCATGAGTCCAATGTTGCCCTCCTGGATCAGATCCAGGAACTGGAGGCCGCGATTCGTGTACTTTTTGGCGATGGAGATAACGAGACGCAGATTCGCCTCGACCATCTCCTTCTTCGCGCGCCGCGCCTTGGCCTCGCCAATCGACATGCGCCGATTGACCTCTTTCAGGTCGGCGATCGGCAGTCCCGCACGTACCTCGATGTCACCAAGCCTGGCCTGGGCGGAGGTAATCGCCGCCATATTCGCTTCGATGATCTCGGCGCTGCCTTCGCTGCCCTTGCCGATCTTCTTGATCCAGCGTGGATTGGTCTCATTGCCCGGGAAGCTCTTCAGGAACACCTTGCGGGGCATGCGCGCCTTGGTGACACAGACGTCCATGATGATCCGCTCCTGCTCACGCGCCTCGTCGACCAGCGCCCGCACGTGCTCAACCAGCCGATTGATCTGCTTGGAAACGAACTTGATTTCCATGAACTCTTCAGCGAGCTTCTCCTGGCCCTTCGCCACCTCGGGGCTCTTGAAGCCTTTCTTTTCTGCGGCCTTCACGATGACGGCGTGCAGCTTGCGGATACGACCAAAACGCTCAAGCGCCTCCTCGCGATCCGGACCACCATCCTCGTCGGCGTCGACCCCGTCGCTCTCGTCGGACTCGTCTTCATCCTCGTCCTCGTCGACGGCGGCGACATCCCGCTCCGCCTCCGGCGGGGGCTCATCGATCGCCTGCGGGTCGACGAAGTCCACTACGAGCTCGGTGAGTCGCATCTGGTCTTGCTCGACAAGCTCCATCATCCGCAACACCTCGGCGATGGTAGCCGGACACGCGGCTATGGCCTCGGTGCTTTGGCGGATGCCGTCCTCGATGCGTTTGGCAAGATCGATCTCGCCCTCGCGCGTGAGGAGCTCCACCGTACCCATCTCACGCATATACATGCGGACGGGGTCGGTGGTGCGCCCGAACTCACCCTCCACGGCCGAGGCGAGCACCTGCTCGGCCTCCTCCACCACTTCCTCGTCGTCGGGGGTGGGGGCCGAATCGTTCTTCATGAGCAAGGTATCGGGGTCGGGGGCTTGATCGTAGACCTCGATACCCATATCGTTAATCATGTTGATGACGGTCTCGATTTGATCCGCGTCATGCACGTCTTCGGGCAGGTGGTCGTTGATGTCCCGATACGTCAGGAACCCTTGCTCCTTGCCCTGAAGGATAAGTTTCTTGAGCTGCAGGCGTTGCGTCTCTTGGTCCATTAAGGTCGCCCTTCGTGCCGTTTAGTTGAAATCGGACTCAAAATTAACTGGTAAGTATAGCAGGCCATCGACATCCCGCATCGACAGTTACTGCTCCCCGGGGTTACGACTCCGCAGATAGGCGACCAGCTCCGCCTGCTCGTTAGGAGTTAGATTTCCTTTATTAATCAAGAAATTGTGCCGCTCTTTGGCCTTCGCCGCGCGGGCCTGCTCGTTCAGTGTCCTCATGATGTCGCGCATGACCCCCTTGTGATCGGGAAGCAGTGACGGATACTCCCAGACGGCGAGCCGCGCCAGCGTCGAGCGGTGCGGACTGTCGGCGAATCGCTCCAGGACGGCGCCTGTCGTAAGCCCCGGCGTCTCCCGCAACAGCGCCACAAGCGCCGCTAGCACGTCCATGCCCGGCCTCCCCGCCAACGGGAGCTCCCCGACTTCCTCAATGAGGGCGGGGTATTGCAAAAGCAAGGCCACCGCCTGGCGCACGAGCGACCCGCCACGCACCGGGACCAGGGGCTCGGCCCGTCGCGTCTCTTCGGCCCGCGCGGGCACCAAAACCTCCGCCTGCGGCGCCTTCAGGGCGGTAAGTTCGGCCAGTCGCCCTATCATAAGCTCGTAGAGCGCCCCTTTCGCTAACTTCGACAACAAGGGCTTGGCAAGTTCAACCAACCGCGCCCGCCCATCCAGGCGCGAAAGATCGGCGCGAGCGCACAAGGTCTCGAAAAAAAACTCCGGGAGCTCGGTGGCGCGGCGCAGGCGCGCCTGGAATTCTGCCGCACCCTCGGCACGCACCAAGGTATCAGGGTCCTCCCCCTCGGGCAGGAACAGAAAGCTCACCTGGCGCCCATCCTTCAAAACCGAAAGCGCCTGCTCCAGGGCGCGCCACGCGGCCTCGCGGCCGGCGCGATCGCCGTCAAAGCAAAAAACAATCTCGGGCGCATAACGAAAGAGACGGTCGAGATGCTCGCGCGTAGTGGCGGTCCCCAAGGTCGCCACTACGTGGGTCACGCCAAACTGGGACAGCGCGAGAACATCCATATAGCCCTCCACGACCACGACCTGTCCGGCCTTGTCGATGGCGTCCAGCGCCTGCGGCAAGCCATAGATCTCGCGCCCCTTATGAAACAACGCCGTCTCTGGCGAATTCATGTACTTGGGTTCGCCTTGATCGAGCACCCGGCCGCCGAATCCTATGATATGACCCCGGGCGTCGGCGATCGGGAACATCACCCGGTCGCGAAACCTGTCGTAAAAACCTGCCGCCCCCTCGCGGGCGATGACGAGACCGGCTCGCTCCAACAAGGACGGCTCAAAGTCGGAGGCCAAGGCGTTCAGAAGACCGTTCCAGCCCGGGGGCGCATAACCCAATTGAAAGCCCTTGGCGATCGCCCCCGTGATGCCTCGCCCCTTGAGGTAGGCCTGTGCGCGCTCGGCCGACGGATGATGGCGCAACGCCTCCTGAAAATAGCGCGCGCCGGCCGCGAGGACCGGACGCAGGTCAGGCCCCGCCTTGACGGCCGGCCGGCCCTCTTGCGGCATCTCGAGACCGGCCCGGCGGGCCAGTTCCGTGACCGCCTCGACGAAGCCCAAGCGATCGTAATTCATCAGGAACCCGATCGCGGACCCGTGGGCCCCGCAACCGAAACAGTGATAGAACTGCTTGTCCGCACTTACCGTAAACGAGGGGGTCCGCTCTTCATGGAAAGGGCAGCAGGCCTTGTAATCCCGGCCAGCCTTGCGCAAAGGCACGCGGCCGCCGACCAGCTCGACGATGTCCGTGCGCGCGAGGACGGCGTCAATGAAGGGCGATGGTATTTTTGTTGCCACACAGGCCCCCCAGGCGCCCGCATAGGGAAGACAGGCGCCCTTCCTTAACTCAACCGCTCCTTGATCCGCGCACTTACGGCGGCCATGTCGGCCCGCCCTTGGGCGCGTGGCTTGATATGGGCCACCACCCGTCCCATATCCTTGATCGAGGCGGCCTGCGTGTGCGCCAGGGCCTCTTGAATGAGTTCTTCGATCTCCTGGGGAGACAAGGGCGTCGGCCGGTAGGCCTGCCATACGGCGAGCGAGGCCTGTTCTTTTTCCACGAGGTCCGAGCGACCCGCCGCGCCGAACTGTTCGATGGATTCCTGGCCCTGCCGCACGAGCTTTTCCAGGACCGCGAGCACGCCGGCGTCATCTAAGGACACGCGCTCGTCCACCTCGCGGCGCTGGATGGCGGCCCGCAACATCCGGATCGCCTCGAGCCGCTGTGTATCTTTGGCGCGCATCGCCGTCTTCATGTCCTCGGCGACTTGCTCCTTCAGCGTCATGATTCTTTAAAACGGCCTGTTGGCGCGCTGGGCGACGCGGGCGATCTTCTTCAGCTCACGCTTGCGCGCGGCTGCCGCTTTGCGCTTACGGACTGCCGTCGGCTTCTCGTAGAACTCGCGACGACGAACCTCGGCGAACACACCCGCCTTCTCACACGACCTGCGAAAACGACGAAGCGCAACCTCGAAGGGTTCGTGCTCCTTTACGCGCACCGATGGCATAGACGCAATACACCTCGCTATAAGTGGTAGTTGAGCCGACGGCCCGTGGTAAACGGCGGATTCTAGCGCGCGCGGATCGATTTGTACACCGGCAGCTTACAAGGGTAGCCGAGACCCCGGCCTAGGCCCTCGATGGGGTCGGCCAAGGATGCGCTTACATACAGCTCAGGGCCGGCCTCGCCTGGCGGGATCCCGGCGCACTGGGCGGGACGCCAGCGCCGCGACCTTGGTGAACGCAGCGCGGGGCGGTAAGCTGCACCCATTCCTGACCCATTTAGGACCACGACCCATGCTCGTGCTCGGTATCGAGACCTCCTGCGACGACACCGGCGTCGCGCTCTACGATCGCGACGCGGGGCTGCGCGCCCATGCGCTTTTCAGCCAAATGAGCCACGCCCTCTATGGCGGCGTGGTCCCCGAAATCGCCTCACGCGACCACATCCAGAAGCTGCTCCCGCTCATCGACGCCCTGCTCATCGACGCCGGGGTGGCCATCGATGACCTGGACGCGATCGCCTATACGGCTGGGCCGGGCCTCGCCGGGGCCTTGCTCGTGGGCGCGGCGCTTGCGCGCGCGCTCGCCTTCGCGCTCGCCATACCCGCGCTTGGCGTACATCACCTGGAAGGCCATCTCCTCGCGCCGCGACTCGAGCCCGAGGCGCCGGATTTTCCGTTTCTCGCCCTGCTCGTCTCCGGTGGGCACACCCTGCTTGCCGACGTCCAAGCGCTCGGGCAATACACGATCCTAGGTGAATCGCGCGACGACGCCGCGGGCGAGGCCTTCGACAAGAGCGCCCAAGTCCTGGGCCTGGGCTTTCCGGGGGGGCCTGCCATCGGCAAGGCGGCCTCGCGAGGGCGCGAGACGGATCTCAGGCTACCACGCCCGCTCGTCGACCGCCCGGGCCTCGAGTTCAGCTTCAGCGGCCTGAAGACCGCGCTTTTGCAGGCTGCCCGCGAACGGCCCTTGGATGACGAGCGGCGTTGCGATCTTGCCTACGCCCTGCAAGACGCGATCGTCGACACCTTGGCCGTGAAGTGCCGCCGGGCACTGCTTCAGACCGGCCACGAGCGTCTGGTCATCGCAGGCGGCGTCGGGGCCAACCAAAGGCTGCGCGAGCGGCTCACGGACGAGGTGGCGGCCCTCGGGGCCAAGCTCTACTATCCGCGGCCGGCCTTCTGCACCGACAACGGCGCCATGATCGCCTACGCCGGCTGCCTGCGGCTCGCCGCCGGCCAAGCCGGCAACCAGGATTTCGGCGTCCGCCCCCGCTGGCCGCTCAGCGAGCTTTCGCCGCCTTAGCGCCGATCTTGGTCTCGCGGCCCGCGAGGAGATTGCGGATGTTGCTGCGATGGCGCCACAAGAGAAGCACGCTCATGACCGATGTGGCGGCAAAGAATACGCCGACATGGGCGCGCAGGGTCGCGGCCACCAGGAAAGGGGCGGCCACTGCGGCGGTGAGCGCCGCAAGCGACGAATAACGGAACGCCACCGCCACCACGAGCCAGATACCCAGAAGTCCGGCGCCCGCCACGGGGTCGATAGTCGCGAGCACCCCAAGCGCCGTGGCCACGCCCTTGCCCCCGCGGAAACGAAAAAATACGGGATAAATGTGCCCGAGCAGCGCGCACAAAGCGACTGCCGCCACGATCCACGGCGCGACCCCGAGGAGCCGCGCAACGGCCACCGGCAGCACCCCTTTGAGGATATCGCCGATTAAGGTGATAATGGCGGCCTTCTTGCCCCCGATGCGCAAGACATTGGTGGCCCCGGGATTGCCCGAACCCGCCTGGCGAGGGTCGGGCAATCCAAGCATCCGACTTGCCAAAATGGCCGTGGAAAGGGAGCCTAGGAGATAGGCGAGCCCCGGCAAAACATAGGCCCAAATCGAGATATGCGTGACGGCGTTCCCCAAGACAGTAGTGACGTGCTGTATTTACACGATCTGAAAGCGGATTGCATCATCGGGATCTGGGACTGGGAACGCCAGACCCGGCAGACTATCGTATTCGATCTCGACATGGCCGTCGACATTCGTGCCGCGGCGGTGTCCGATGACATCCACGATGCCCTGGATTACAAGGCGGTCGCCAAACGCATCGTCGCATTCGTGGAGGCCTCGGAGTTTCGTCTCGTCGAGACCCTCGCGGAGCGCGTGGCGGAACTCGTCTTGCGCGAGTTTCCGGTCCCCTGGGTGCGCCTGCGCCTCGACAAGCGCGGCGCGATCCGCGGCGCGGGCCAAGTCGGACTCGTCATCGAACGGCACCGCGCGAACCCCTCACGCGGCCGCCCCTAGAAATCCCCATAAACCAACCTCGAAAGGATACCCAGCCTTATGTCTATGATATTCCGCGCCGCCTTGATCGGTATTCTGTCGCTCGCCACCGCTCATGCCGCCGGCTTTTATGTAGGCGCCAACGTCGGCGCCTCCGATGCCCAAGGTCTCGGCAATGCCGCAAGCGCGGGAATCTACGCGGGTTACGCCATCGACTCCTGGTTGACCGTGGAGGCCGGCTACAATCGTCTCGGACGCTGGCTCGGCCACGATCAAGGCCAGCCCTACACCACGATCGTCAACAATGTCGACGTGTCGCTGACCGCGGGACCCCGATTCGACCGCAGGTTCCGCGCCTACGGACGCATCGGCTTCGTGGACTGGTCCACGATAGGCACGGGCGGCGGCGGCGAACACAGGATCACGGGGAGCTCGGCGCAGAATGACATGCTGGAGGAGTTGCACCAGGGATTTTACGGTCTGGGCGTATCCTATCGACTGAGACGTCGCATAGGCCTGCGCCTCGAATACCGCGTCTACCGGGCCATGGCGGTCAACGGCCACGATCTCGATATCCGCTCCATACTCTTCGGCGCCACCTATCACTTCGGCTGAGACCAACGGCTCCCGGGATGACCGATCATGAACTGCTCCCGCCAACCTTACGCTATGGCGTGAGCTTCGGCGCTTTCTGGTAGGTGGCCGGCCAGTCGCGCAAGGGCGAATTAGGCGGCAAGGCCATCGCAGCACGATCGATATCCGGGGAAGCGCCCGCCACCATAAAGCCATTCCGGGGTGCGGGAGGCCTGCTTTTTCTGTGGTGGTGTAACGGATCGACGATCTGAAGGGTTTACACCGCGCCTTTCTCTATTTCTTATGGCGCGCCATCGCCATATTCCGACCAAGGTGACGCGGTCCGGGTCGACATCGGGACGATCCGGTAGGCGATGTCCTGGGGGGCTCCAAATCGTGTTGTTGCCATCCGCGGACTGCGGACACGGGCGCTCGTTCACCAAGCGTGAGGGAAAGAACCGGCGGCCCCGCGAAGAGGCCCCTTAGACCTTGGGTGCCACCGCCTCTCATCACAAGCGCGGCGCGCCATGGGCCGCGGGCCCTCCCGCAAGACGGGTGGGCGGGGGCGGTACCTCGGTCACGCAGCGGCGAGAGACCGACTCGGGCCACGGCGACGACCGACGGGGATGGCGGCGCGCGGGCCCCTCAAAACACGGTCGAGCGCCCACCGTCGACCGCCAGGATCTGACCTGTCACATAGGGGGCATCCAGGAGCAGGTAGGCCGCGGCACGGGCGATGTCTTCTGGGGAGCCCGTACGGTGCAGGGGGATTTGCGCCAACACGCGCTCACGCTCAGCTTCATCGGCGCCCGCCTCGGGCCATAAAATGGCGCCGGGCGCCACGCCATTGACGCGCACCTTCGGGGCCAATTCGCGCGAGAGCGACTGGGTCAACATGGCGAGCCCGGCCTTGGCGATGCTGTAGATGGGGTAATCCTTGAGCGGACGCGCGGCATGGATGTCGACGAGGTTGACGATGGCACCGCCCTGCGCCGCGAGATGAGGCGCGGCGCAACGGCTCAAGAAAAAGGGGGCGCGCAGGTTGGTGCCAAGAAGGTCATCCCATTGGCCGATCGTCGCCTCCTGGATCGGCGTCGGATAGAAGGTCGAGGCGTTGTTGACGAGCATGTCGAGGCGCCCGAAGCGCGCGAGTGCGCAGTCCACAAGAACGCGCGGGGCATCATCGCTCAGGATATCGGCGCGAACGAGAACCACGCTGCCGGGGCGCGCGGACTCGAGCTCGGCACGCAGCCGGTTCGCCTCATCGGTCGAGGAGCGGTAATGCAAAACGATCGACAGGCCGCGGGCGTGCAGTTGGCGGACCATGGCGGCACCCAGCCGTCGCGCGCCACCCGTCACCAGCACCACCCGTTCAGACGCCTGCATGACCTTCTCCTTTTGTGACAAAATAGCCGACATTTCCTCTATGGTCTCATAACCATGTCCGGTTCTTCGCTTCCCGCATGGGCCACGCTCTCGCCCCCGGAAAAGACCGCGCTCGCGCACAACGAACAGATCCTCGATGCGCGCCTCGCCCAAGGGCCGCTCGCCTTCGCCGATTATATGGAATGGGCGCTCTACGATGATGAGTGCGGCTATTACGCGCGGCGCGAGGTCTTCGGGGCGCGTGGCGATTACATCACCGCGCCACTCTTGTCCACGCACCTCGCCCGCGCGCTCGCCCGCCAATGGGCGCCGATACTCGCTGCGCATGGCGGCTCTATTATGGAGGCAGGCTCCGGAAACGGCCAGTTGGCGGTGGACACCCTGAAGGCCCTGGGCTTGGCCCGCAGGCTCCCCGAGCGGTACTGGATGATAGAACGGAGTGCGCGGCGGCGCGCCGAAGCGCAAGAGCGCGTCGCATCGGAGATCCCGCAATGGGCTGACCGGGTCTCCGTGGTGGCCGATTGGCCCGACGCCGAGGCCTCGATCGTCGTGGCAAACGAGATCCTCGATGCGCTCCCGGCCGCGCGTTTCCGTATGCGCGGGGGGCGCGCCCACACCCTACTCGTGGCGCGCGACGAGACCGGGGTTCGGGCCTTCACGGAAGGGGCCGAGGACACGTTCGCGAGCGCGGCACTTTCCGACCTTTCGCTTGTCGATGGCTACGAGTCAGAGACCTTGCCGCGGGCCCGCGACTTCCTGCAAAAGGCCTCCGAGCGCCTCGCGCGCGGCGTGATCCTCTTGATCGATTACGGCTTCCCGCGCGCCGAGTTCTACCACCCCGAGCGCCGCCAAGGGACGCTCATGTGCCACTTCCGCCAACACGCCCATACCGATCCCCTGATCCTGCCGGGTCTTCAGGACATCACAGTGCATGTCGATTTCACGGCCATCGCGCGCGCGGGCATTGCGCAAGGGCTCGATCTCGCGGGCTACACGAGCCAAGGGGCCTTTCTGCTCGCGCTTGGCATCGGCGAGGACATGCCAGGCGATGAGCGCGAGGCCCTGCTGGCACGCCAAGCGATCAAGCGCCTCACGCTCCCGCACGAGATGGGCGAACTCTTCAAGATCATAGCCTTCGAGCGCAATCAAAAGATCCCCCTGCAGGGCTTCCACCTCCTCGATCGCAGCCGCTCGCTGGCCTGAGGGCCGCATCCCGCCCCACGGTCTGCGTCGCACAAGAGACATCCGTGGCCCTTGCGGCCAACCGCCGCTCAGCCGCGCTTGCGAAGCCTCAAGTACATCTGCGGCAGGCGCGCCGGTAACTCATCCAAGCTGTCGACCACCAGGAAATGACCGCGCCCGAAGATGCGCTCCAGATAGGGGGTTCCGATCGGGTCGAGGGTGATGCAAAACGTGTGGATGGCCTGATCCGCCGCCTCCTTCACGGCCATGCGCGTATCCTCGTGGAGGTAACGCTCGTCGCCACCATCGTCGTAGTCGGCCGGACGCCCGTCGGAGAGGACAAGTAGCAGGCGCCGCTCGGTCCCGGCGTCCGCCAGGCGCGCGCAGGCGTGGCGGATGGCGGCGCCCATACGCGTCGCCAGGCGTCCCGAGAGCCCGCCCACGATGGCCGCCTGTTCGGATGTGAATCGCTCGCCGAAGTCCTTGATCGGATAGTAGCTCACGGCGTCGCGGTATTTGGAGGCGAAACCGGCAATGGCGTAGGGATCGCCGACCTCCTCGAGGCTCGCGGCAAACAGGAGAAGCGCGGCCTTTATGCGATCGACGACGCGCCCCATGCCGTCCGCCGCCTGCTGCATGATGGAGGTGGAAAGGTCGGCGAGCAACAGCACCGCCGTGTCGCGCACAAGGGGGCGACGCTTACGAAACACGAGGGGGGCAGGCGACGCCCCGGCGCGCCGATCCGCGACATAGGCGACGGTTGCGTCCAGGTCGAGTTCCTCGCCCTCCGGCTCGCGCTTGCGCGGCGCCATGCGGCGCGGTTTCTCGGCCTGGATGGCGCGCCGCAGCCTCTGCAAGACCCGCGCATGGCGGGCCAGAAGGTCCTCGGCGCAGGCCCCGTCACGCTCGACCAGGGCACGCTCGACCACGCGCGTCCAATCGCGCCGATAGGTCTTCTCGCGATAATCCCACTCCGGATAGGGGAGGCCCTCGCCCGCCGGCCGCAACCTGCGGGCGCGCGCCGACACTGCGAACGGCTGGGGCCGCCCCACCCCCACGCGTCCGCCCGACCCGCTCGTGTCCTCGGGGGGTATGGGCGTATCCGGATCGTGACCAGGGCTCAGAGGCGCCGGGCGCGCGGGCGTGGGCTCGGGAATATCCGTCACGGCGCCGGTATCCGGCTCCGGCGTCTCGGGACGCGCGGCGGGCCGCGGGTAGACGGGCCGCCCTTGGTTGGGAGAGCGACCGGGGAGATAGGCGGCGTCGCGGTCGACGAGACTGAGCGCGGGGAGGCGGCACTCGCGATAGAGTGATTGCGCCACCGCGAAGGACGTCACGAGATCAGCGTCCGGTGCGAGCAAGGCCGCCCAGGGGGCCGCGGCCGCATCCCGCCCCGCCAGCACCTGAAGCCCCTCCCGACCGAGATCGAAGTATGCCGCCGCGGGCCCCTCGGGACGCGTCGTGGCAAGGGTCATGAGGCGCTCGACATGATTCGGCATTATGGCCTGGACCCTCGCGTCCACGCGAAAATCCTCACACAGATCGAACAGGACCTGGAAACGCGGAAGATCCTCGCCGAAGCGGGCGAAGAGCGGACGCCATGTCACGCGTTGGTCGGCATCGAGGGGCGGGTGCCTCATCCCCGCCTCCGCGAAGAGCCGCTCCAAAGCTCGAGCGTCGTAGGTACCGAAACGTAGATGCCCGACATGATGCAGGAGCGCCGCGAGCGCGTGCTCGCGCGTCGGAAACGCCGGGGGCACGAAAAGGGTGCGGCCATCGGTCTCGACGAAGGCGCGCCCATCGAGAGCAAGGCCACGAGACGCAAGAGACGGCGTAAATGAGAGCGCGGCGCGCGCGACGAGCGTAAGAAAGCGCTCATGTTCGGCGGTGCGGAATCCGGGCAGGACGGCCATCAGGGCCTCATCACTGTCCGGGCCCTCCAGACGGAAGTAGGCCTCGCCCCGCAGGCGCCCAGATCGCAAGATGTCGGCACCGCGCTTGAGCCAGCCATCGAGCGCTGCTGGTCCCAGGAAGGCGCGCACCTTGACCGCGCCTGCAAGCGCGAGCGCCGGCGAAAGGCCGCGATCGACCGCAAGCTCATCGAGCGGCTCCAGGATCTCGGAGATGCCGGCAAAGCCGCGGCCGGCGGCGAGTTCGGAAACGGGCGTCCGAAAAAAGGCCTCGGCGTTGTCCGGGTGCTTGCGCCCCCACGCGATTCCGCAGCTCCCCCACCGGCGGCCACCCTCGACGCCCAACTCCCGCACCGCCGCCGGGAGGCCGTCGAGATAGGCTATCAGGGCCTTCCATGCTCCTCGGATCGCAAGAAAATCGCGCGCCTGATCAACCCAGACGTCGACCGCGTCCAATTCCCGGGCGAGCCCGGGGCTTGCGCGCAGGAAGGCCTTGCCAGCCTCCCGGTCATAGAAGAAAAGGTCCCGGCCGGTTTCGGCCCACAGGGCAACCGTCGCGGCCCCGTGAGGCTCCACGGCCGGCAACGCCGCACAGAGGTCGCGGTGCGCCACAAAACTCAGCTCCTTGAGCTCGTCCAAGACGAGCGCGAGGCGCGTCTCGGGACCCGTCGTCATACCGCGGAGAGATGCGCCTTCACGATTTCGCGCAAGGCCATGGCGAGTTCGATATCGTCGGTCAAGGGGCTCACGAGCGCCGCCTCGCCCGCATCCAGCGGCGGAAGGCCGGCTGCGATGAGCGAGCCCGCGTAGACCAGTGAGCGCGTCGAACTCGCTTCATCCAGACCGTGGTCCTTGAGGGCGCGGGCCTTGTGCGCGATCGCCACGAGCCGCGCGGCAAGATCGGCGTCCAGACCGCCCACCTCGTTTTGCACGATGCGCGTCTCGATCTCGGCATTTGGATACCCAAAGTCGATGGCCACGAAACGCTGCTTGGTCGATGGCTTCAAATCCTTCAAGACCGTCTGATAACCCGGGTTGTAGGAAATCACAAGCAGGAAGTCCTCGTGGGCCTCGATCTCGACGCCGCGCTTCTCGAGCGGCAAGCGGCGCCTATGGTCGGTCAACGGATGGATGACCACCGTGGAGTCAGTGCGGGCCTCGACGATCTCGTCGAGATAACAGATAGCGCCGACCTTCACCGCGCGGGTCAACGGCCCGTCCTGCCAGACCGTCGATTCGCCCTCCAGCAGGAAACGACCGACGAGATCAGCGCTCGTCAGGTCCTCGTGACACGCCACGGACACGAGCGGCCGCCCGAGACGGTGGGCCATGTGCTCCAGGAAACGAGTCTTGCCACAGCCCGTCGGCCCCTTCAGCATCACCGGCAGCCGCCTCCGCCACGCCGCCTCGAACACCGCGATCTCGGCGCCCTGGGGCTCATAGTAGGGGCCGTTGCCGGCCTCCGGGGCCTGCACGATGTCGCGCTCCACCCCCCGCAATCGTTCTATCAAGCCACGCATGCCTATCCCTCATCCATTAGCGACTCATGATACATGCGGGGACGCGAAATGCCACGGGCGGGCGCAGGACAAGCCGGGGGGCGCGGCGCAAGCGTCCCGCTTCCGTGGAGGGCGCCGGGATGCCCTCGGCATCAGCGGGCGGCCTTCAACTCCGCTATGAGGCGCGTGCGCGCGGCGCGGATGCGCTCCTGGATCTGCTGTCCGACCAAGCCCTGCGCAGCCCATTCCCGCCCGGATAGACGGGCGGTGGCATCGCGCACCGTCCGCAACCAGCATGCCTGCGGGTACTCCACGCCTTCGAGGCCCGCGCGCCCGCGGGCGTCCGCCTCGCACGCCCCAAGAAACTCCTCGAAGCGCTCAGGTCTTCGGAAACCATCGACCGCCTCGATAAGGCGCAGGACGGTCGCGGGCCGAAGCGTAAGGGCGGCATGCGCCTGGAGATGATGGGCCGCCACCGCGCGTGCCAGGGCCCGGTATTCGACGGGCGCCTTCAGGCGCGCGCACACCGCATCCACAAGCGGCACGCCGCGGATCTCATGGCCTCTATGCGAAGGCCATTCCTCCCGTGGCGTGAGCCCCTTCCCGAGGTCGTGCAGGAGCACCGCGAAGCGCGCGCGGGCTGTGAGCCCGAGGGCCACCGCCTGACGCAGCGCGAGCAAGACATGGGCGCCCGTATCCCCCTCCGGATGGTATTTAAGGGGTTGAGGTATCCCAAAGAGCCGGTCGATCTCCGGGAATTGCACCGCCAAGGCCCCGCAGGCGCGCAGGGTCTCTATGAAAAGCCACGGATAGGGCTCGGCGAGCGCCCGGTCGAGCTCGGTAAAGACGCGCTCAGGCACGAGGGCCGCCACCTCGCCAGCTACGACCATGGAGCGCATGAGCGCCAGGGTCTCGGGCGCCACGGCAAACCCGAAACGGGCGGCGAAACGCGCGACCCGCAGAATCCGCACGGGATCCTCGGCGAACGCCGCACTTACGTGACGCAAGATGCCGGCGCGGAGATCGGCAAGTCCCTTGTAGGGATCGATGAGCGCGCCATCCAGCGCACGCGCCATGGCGTTGATGGTGAGATCCCGCCGCCGCAGGTCCTCCTCCAGAGTCACGTCGGGATCGGCGTGGACCACGAAACCGTGGTAGCCGGGGGCGGTCTTGCGCTCGGTCCGGGCGAGCGCGTACTCGCAGTGGGTCTCGGGGTGCAGGAACACTGGAAAATCCGCGCCGACACGGCGGAAGCCCAAGGCCTCCATCTCTTGCGGGGTACTGCCGACCACGACATAATCCCGATCAATGACCGGTCTTCCGAGGAGCTCGTCGCGGACCGCGCCGCCTACCAGATAAGTTTCCATGTGCCTCGCCCGCGAATCGGCTTGGTTTCGCATTGTATCGGCTTCCTGCCCGTCCTGCTCGGCGCCTGCGCCTTGTCCGGTTGCGCTCTCCCCTACTATGCCCAAGCCGTTAGCGGCGAGGCGGCTATCATGCGCGCTGAGCGCCCCATCGCCCGCGTCCTGGCCGACCCCGCCGCTTCGCCCGCACTCAAAGAACGCCTGCGCTACGTCCTCGCCCTCCGGCGATTCGCGCACACCCGGCTCGGACTTGCGCTCCATGGCGACTATCGCGCCTACGCGGATCTTCATCGCCCCTATGTTGTCTGGAATGTCTTTGCCGCCCACCCCTTCAGTCTGGCACTGAAACGCTGGTGCTTCCCTTTCGCCGGCTGCGTCGCCTACCGCGGCTATTTCTCGCAGAAGGCGGCCTTACGCTACGCGAGCCACCTCGAGCGGAAAGGTTATGACGTGTTCGTGGGAGGCGTGCCCGCCTTTGCCACACTCGGTTATCTGCGCGACCCGGTCTTGAGCACATTCATAGGCTACAGGCGGACTACGATCGCGCACATCATTTTCCATGAGCTAGGACACGATCTCATCTATGTGCCTGATGCGACCACCTTCGATGAATCGTTCGCCGACACCGTTGCCGCCGTGGGGGTGAGGCGCTACCTGAGATACAGGGGGACCGAGAGCGAGCGCGTAGCCTACAGGAAACGACGCGCCCGCCACGACCAGGTGCTTGCACTCATGCGGGCCTGCCGGGCGCGGCTTGCGCGCATCTATGCCGACCCGACCCTGAGCCTTGCCGAACGCGCGGGGGCGAAACGGGCCGCCTTCCAAGCCCTGCGGCGCGGCTTCCTCGGGCTTGCGCGAAGCTGGGGTGGTAATCATGGCTATGGGGCGTTCTTTCGGGGACCCCTCAACAATGCCTTGCTTGGGGCGTATATGAGTTACGAAACCCTCGTGCCCGCGTTCCGGCGCTTGCTGGCCTTGGAAAACGGCGACCTTCCGGCGTTCTTCCGAGCCGTGCGCTGGTATGCGCGTATCCCCGCGCCCTTGCGGGACCGGGAACTGAGAAGCCGGCGAGGCCTAGTCGAGCGCCTGCCCACCCTTCAACAGACGCAGGCGCGCGACACTCTCCAGAGACGCCGGGAGCGTATTATGGGCGCGCAGAGCCCGCGCCTGCCGCGCCCGATCCAACACCGGCCGCACGATCAGACGTAGGCCTTTGAGGTACTTGCCATTCATGGCGCTGACGGCAAGTGCGGCCTGGCGCTCATCGGCCACGGCCACGAAGGCGTAGCCACGCGCATCATGATCGTCCGTGCGCGGCACGAGATGCGTGAAGACGATGTGCCCGAGGCCCTCGAAGATAATCTCGAGATCGGCCTCGGTGACCGTCCGCGACAAATTCCCGATGTAAAGATTCATGACTTGAGCGCCCTCTCGTAGGCCCGTGCCGTCCTTTTGTCCTTTGATAGACGTTAGCAGACGAGAGAAGCGACCGACATGTCCCCTTCGTCCTTCCGTCCAAAGGGCTCGACCGCACGTCAGGCGTGACCGCGAACGAGCGCCTCCAAGGCCTCGCGAAAGGGTCGGGGGCGCACACCCAGATCGGGCAGGCCCGGCGCGCCCTCCGGGCAAACCGAACCTGCCCGGAGCGTGCGCCACTGGTCCACCGAAAATGGCGTGCCCGGCCAATACTCGAGGAGACGCGCAAGAAGGAGGCTCGTGGGTGCCGACAGCCCCCGCGGGCGGGCCCGACCACAGAGTGTGGCGATAGCAGCCACGGTATCCCCAAGAGACAAGATCTCGGGCCCACAAAATCCATAGCCCTGCCCGGCCGCCCCCGTGCGCGCAAGCGCGGTGGCGATCCCGGAGGCGACGTCGTCCACATACACGGGCGCGATCGGGCTCTCGGCGAGCGGTACCGGCAGGCCCCATGGCGCCCAGGGCAGGAGCCTGCGGAAACGGTCAACGAAATGATCGCCAGGCCCGTAGATCACGCTCGGCCGCACGATAATGGCGTCGGGCGCGAGTTCCCGCAGGCGCGCCTCGCCGCGCGCCTTGCTGCGCAGATAGGCGCTGTCAGAGGCGGCGTCGGCGCCCGCTGCGCTCACCTGCAACAAGCGCAACCCGCGCCCGGACCGGGCCATGCGCGCGGGCAGCTCCTCATGCACCCGCGCGAAATCCCCAGGCGCCCGCTCCTTCAGAATACCGACGAGATTGACAAGGGCCTGGGCCCCTCTGGCTGCCTCACGCAGGAAACCCTCGTCATGGACATCCCCCTCCCATAACTCCAGGCGCGGCAGGACAAGGAGGTCACGGTTACGATCCGGCCTGCGGGTGAGGAGACGCAGCCTGTAACCGCGCGCATGGAGCTCCCTCGCGAGCGCACGGCCGACAAACCCGCAGCCGCCGAGCATGACCACGCACGCGCCGGGCCTAACTCCCATTCACCGCCACCTCCACCGCCGGAGGGATGGGCGCCATCCGCGTCTTGAGGGCGTCCTGGCGCCCCTTTAGGAGATAATCATAGATGGCCGTAAAGGCAAGGACGTTCTTCACATAGCCGCGAGTCTGGCGGTAAGGGATGGTCTCGATCCAGATGTCCGCCGGGAGGGGGTGCCTGACCGGCAACCACGAGATCGCGGCGGTAGGACCGGCGTTGTAGGCGGCCGTCGCCACCGGCTCCTCCCCGCGCGCTCGAAGAAGGACGTCCGCCAGGTAGCGTGTCCCCACATCCACGTTATTGGCGACGTCGATGAGGTCGCGATCGCCCGTGATCGGCAGATGAATTTCGCGGGCGGTGATGAATCCGGTTTCGGGCATGAGCTGCATGAGGCCGAGGGCCCCCACGTCGGACCGTGCATCAAAAATAAACGCGCTCTCCTGGCGGATGATGCCGTACACCCAGGCCGGGTCGATCTTGTTGCGCCCGGCATCGGCCTCTATGAGGGAGCGGTAAAGCAGTGGGAAGCGGATGGCGAGCGCGTGCTTGGCCTCGGTGCCGGCGACCGTGAGGATAGCGCAGTCGCCCCAACCCCAACGCGAGGCGAGCAGGCCCGCAGCCTCGATCCGATGCTCGGAGAGACCGCGCAGGGTCTGAAACCACAGAGCGCGTGCCTCGCGATGTTGATGCAGCCGGAAGAGTTCGTGGGCTAGGCGGATGCCCGGGAGGCGGTCGACGGACTGGATCACGCCATCCGGCTCGGTCAGGGGGATGTTGGGAATATGATAAGGCAGACCAAGCCTGTCGGCGGCCAGGAACCCGTAATAGCCAAAATGCCCGGCAAGCTTCACGAAGATCGCGTGCGCCTGGCCCTTATGGCCCATGGCCGCCAGCGCCCGCGCCCGCCAATACTGCCATTCGTGCGCCTTTTGCGTCGCGTGCGGCATGGCGTCTATGAACATCAGGACGTCGCTCCACGCCCGCTCGCGCAGGGCCGCGCGCACTCGCCAGCGCTCGAGCTGACCCTTGCCCTGGCCGTCGGGCACCGCCGCCGACAGCCAAGACAAGGCCTCGGGGAGATGATCGGCCGCGCCGATCAGTCCAAGCCCACGCAGGACGTAGTTATTGTCCTCGCCCAATACCGGCTGCTTTGCCCGCAGTCGCTGCCAGAGCGCCATGGCGAGGGTGGGACTGCGATAACCGAGCGACACCACCGCCTGGCGCACGATGTGGCGGGCGCGCTTGCGCGTGAGCGGATAATCGAGGTGCGCCAGGGTATGGGCGGGATGCGCCGAAAGCGCGAGCCACCGCTCAACCCATAACGCATGGATGGGGGACAGCGCCGGTCGCAGGCGCCTCAAGAGCTTCGCGTTGCCCGCGCGCATGGCAAGTAAGGCGCGCGCCCACAGATGAGCCTCGTCGGCGCCGCCCGCGCGCAGCCAGCGCGTGGTAACCCCTTGGCAGCTGCGCGGCAGCGACTGTCCGGTGAGCCATACTGCCTTCACGGATGCCGCCACGTCCTGCCCGCCGCGCGCGCGGGCGGCGAGATCGTCGCAGTGCAGGGCGACATCGGAGTTCAAAGCCGGCACATAGAAGGCGAGAAAGCGCTTGTCTTCGTGTCGGTGGGCCAGGAACTTCAGCCATGTGCGCCTGAGTTTCGCGGCGACCGGGAGCTGGCCGTGCCGCGCGAGAAAGGCGGCGACCGCTTGCGGCCGGTCATGGCGCATACGGTCCATAAGGTAATGGTAGCGGAGATAAGGGCGCGCGATATAACCGTCCATCTCACGGTACAGCTCCCGGAAGCGGTCGTAGCGCTCCTCGTTCAGCGCCGTGAGGGCATGTAGGTAACGGGCCCGGTCAAGCCCCACGGAGGTGGTACCGGCGTGAGCCATGCTGGACAACGCCAGGGCGAGAACGAAGATTCGGACGACGCGCACGGGCCTGACTGTGGTGACGAGATGAAACTACTATACTTGAGCCCACGAACCGTGCAAAGGATCGCATCATGCCATTCGACAGCATCAATCCGGCGACCGACGAAAGGGTCGCAAGCTTTCCCGAAACAAGCGCTGAGGAACTGGAGACGGCACTGGGACGGGCCACACGCGCGGCGTCGGAGTGGCGAAGACGCAGCGCAAGGGAACGCGGCGCGCTCCTGCAGGCAACCGCCGCCGTACTGCGCACCGACTTGGAGCGCTACGCAAAGATCATCACCCTCGAGGTCGGAAAACCCATAGTGGAGGCCCGCGCCGAGATCGAGAAATGCGCGTGGGCCTGCGATTATTACGCCGAATACGGCGAGCGCATGCTGCAAGACGAGGAAGTCGACATCCCGGAGGCGCGCGCCTCCGTCGCCTTCCTGCCGCTTGGCGTCGTTCTTGCCGTCATGCCGTGGAACTTCCCCTTCTGGCAGGTATTCCGCTTCGCGACCGCCGCGCTCACGGCCGGCAATGCGGCACTCCTGAAGCATGCCGCCAACGTCCCGCAGTGCGCCTTGGCAATCGCCGAGGTCTTCGGCCGGGCCTGCGCCCCCGAAGGGCTTTTCCAATCCCTGCTGATCCGCGCCCAGGCGGTCACGACCCTGATAGAGGACCCGCGCGTGCACGCCGTGACCCTCACCGGCAGCGAAGCGGCGGGACGCGCGGTGGCGGCGGCTGCCGGGCGGGCGCTAAAGAAGACAGTGCTCGAACTCGGCGGGTCGGACGCCTTCATAGTACTCGCCGACGCCGACCTCGACCGGGCTGCCGAATCGGCCGTGCGGTCCCGCTATCAGAATGCCGGGCAGAGCTGCATTGCGGCGAAGCGCCTCATCCTCGTGGATGCGATCGCTGAGCCCTTTCTTGAGCGATTCGAGGCGCGGGTCCGGGCCTTGAAGGTGGGCGACCCGCGCGACGAGACCGTGCTCATGGGGCCGCTCGCCCGCCGCGATCTGCGCGCCGCCCTCCATGAACAAGTGACAGAAGCATTAAGCCAGGGAGCAGTCGCGCGGCTCGGATGCCGGATCCCCGCAGGCCCCGGCAGCTACTATCCGCCCTCAATTCTCGACCACGTGCGCCCAGGGATGCGGGCCTATGGCGAGGAGCTCTTTGGGCCTGTGGCCATCGTCTTGCGCGCGCGCGACACGGAACACGCGCTCGCGCAGGCCAACGACAACCGCTATGGCCTAGGGGCGAGTCTCTGGACGCAAGACATGGTCCAGGGGGCGGCACTCGCGAGGCGCCTGGAGTCGGGGTCCAGTTTCGTGAATGCGATGGTGAAAAGCGATCCCAGGGTTCCCTTCGGCGGCGTGAAGGCCTCGGGTTACGGACGCGAACTCGCCCTCTACGGCGTCCGCGAATTCATGAACATCAAAACCTTATGGATCGCCCGCTGAGGCCCCCGCGGTCGGCCTCGCCCGGCTCCGGCCGCGGGGAAGGCGCGGGTTAGAACCGCAGCACGAGGCTGCCGCTATAGAGCTGTGTGTTGTTGTTTGGGATGCGGAACTCCTGCCATTGTCCGCGTAGCGCCACATGCCGGGTAAAGTAATACTGGACGCCAGCCCCGTAATCAGGGTGCGTCCCATCGCGCTTGACGGTGGTGGATACCGGCGTCATCGTGCGTGTGTGAAACCGCGAGGCACCGCCTTCGATGAAGACCGAGAAGCGCGGCGTAAACGGAAAGGCGAGCAACGCGTTTAGGTCGTAGCCCCGGTTGCGCACCTTCTCCGACCCCACTGCGGTCGATATGGTGTCGGTGCCAAAATCCTGGTAACCCGCCTGGATTGCAAAGAAGCGATTGAAGGCGAGACCGACGAAGGCCTTCCACGCCCCCTGTGTGCGATGAAGGTTGACGAAGGGTTTTGGAATACCGCCATTGCTGAGCCCGCGATTGCGCGCGGCACCGCCACCTGCCCCGATGTAGAGCCCGGTTTGCGAGAAACCGCCGTTGTAGGCCAACGCGATCACCGGCGCGAGAGTCAACGCCGCCGCTATCCCTGTCTTAAAAAACGCTCCTTTTCTGATCATAGCCGTCCTCCGTTTTTGACTTCCTACGGTTGGACAAGAAAATCTCCTGCCCATTTTCAGAAACCGCCATTCTAGGGGCGCGGCTCGGAGCGCGTATCCGCCTTAAGAGGCGGTTCAGCTTGCAGAATTTCTGCCAGGGGGGTGCGCAGCCGAGTGACGACCGGCGCTAGGAGGCCGACAAGGAACGCGCGACGAAGGCCTTCAGGTAGGCGGTCTCCGGGATCGCCGGATGGACCGGATGGTCGGGCCCCTGCCCGCCCTCGTCCACGAACTGGAGCCCGCGCTTCATGCGCGAGGCCGCCTGTGCCACCGCCCGCGAGAGGGCATGACGCTCGAGGTGATGCGAACACGACGCCGAAAGCAGGACCCCGCCCACGCCCAAGACCGCGAGCGCGGCCTCGTTGAGTCGCTGATAGGCCGCCAACCCCGCCTCGTAGTCCTTGCGGCGCTTGATGAGGGCCGGAGGATCAACGATGACCACATCGAAGCGCTCCCCCGCGCCGCGCATTTCTCGCAAGACATCGAAGACATCGCCCTGAATCGTGTGAACGTGTCCCGCCACCCCATTATCGGCGGCGTTGCCGCGCGCATACGACAGCGCGCGCTCGGAGGCATCCACCAGGGTCACATGATCGGCCCCGTGAGCGGCGGCCTGGATCCCGAAGCCGCCCACGTAGGTGAAGAGGTCCAGGACGCGGGTGTGCGTGACGTACGGCAGGAGCCGCGCACGGTTCGGCCGCTGGTCATAGAACCACCCGGTCTTCTGACCCGCGCTGAGCGCCACCTGAAAGCGGCAGCTGCCCTCGACGACCGTAGTCTCGGCCGGCGGCTCGCCGAGCGCCGCCTCGACATAGGCGGGAAGACCCTCGAGGGCGCGACTTGCCGTATCGTTACGCAGAAGGATATTGGCCGGACGGGCAACCCGCTCCAGGGCCTCGATCACGAGCGGCTTCAGGCGCTCCATACCGGCGGTGGTGAACTGCGCGACCAGCGTGTCGCCATAGCGATCGACGATCAGACCCGGGAGGCCGTCGGCCTCCCCGAAAACGAGCCGATAGAAGGGTTGACCAAAGGCGCGCTCGCGCCAGGCGAGCGCATCCTGTAATCGCGCGACGAGCAGATCCCGCCCGATGATTGCGCGCGGATCAGCGCTCATGAGCCGCACGCTTATGAGGGATTTCGGGTTCACGTAGCCCACCCCCAAGGGACGCCCGCGGGCGCTCTCGACACGCACGAGATCGCCCGGCGCGAAGGCGGTGAGCACGGTCGCGTCGCAATCGATCTCATTGCTGAACACCCAGAGGTGACCGGCAAGCAGGCGCCGGTCTTCGCGCGGTCGCAGACGGATGACAGGGAGAGACATGGCGTCATTATACCCAAGGAAGGGCGCGCAGCACGGTAAGCGGCGTACAATCGGGATTTTGGGATGCGCCATGGACACGACCGGACCTAGAAACCGACTCGCAAGCGAAACGAGCCCCTACCTCAGGCAACACGCCGATAACCCGGTAGCTTGGCAACCATGGGACGATCAGGCCCTGCGGGAGGCACGCGAGGCCGACAAGCCGATCCTGCTATCGGTCGGCTACTCGGCGTGCCACTGGTGCCACGTCATGGCCCATGAATCCTTCGAGGACGACCGCGTGGCCGCGGTCATGAACCGCCTGTTCGTATGCATCAAGGTCGACCGCGAAGAGCGGCCGGATCTGGACCGGGTCTATCAGGCGGCCCACAATCTGCTCGCGCGCCGGGCCGGCGGCTGGCCGCTCACCATGTTCCTGGCGCCCGACGACCTAGCGCCGTTTTTCGGGGGGACCTACTTCCCGAAAGAATCGCGCTTCGGGCTGCCGGCGTTCCCCGACCTGCTGGTCCAGGTGGAGCGCTACTTCCGGGAACATCGTGCCGAACTTGCCGCGCAGGGACCGCAATTGCGCGAGGTCCTGAGGACTGAAGGACGCGTAGATGCCGGTGGCGGCGCTGAACGATCGGGCGCGTCGCAGGCCTTGCGCGCGCTCACTGAACTCAAAGGGCAATTCGACACCGCGAACGGCGGGTTCGGGGGCGCCCCCAAGTTCCCGCACCCAGGTGGCGTGCGTCGGCTGCTGCTCGCCTCCCCCGGCAAGCCCGATCCCGAGGCGCTGTCGATGGCGCGCGTGACCCTACGTGCCATGGCCGACCGCGGGCTCCACGATCACCTCGAAGGGGGCTTTTTCCGGTATAGCGTCGACGCAGAATGGCACATCCCGCACTTCGAGAAGATGCTCTACGACAACGCCCAATTGATTCCGCTCTATGCCGAAGCCTTCATGGCCACGGGCGACGATCGCTTCCGCGAGGTTGCGGTCGCTGCGGGCGACTGGGTGCTCGATGCCATGCAGGCCCCCGAGGGCGGCTATTACGCCACCCTGGATGCCGACAGCGACGGCGAGGAAGGGGCCTTTTATCTCTGGCAAAGATCACAGATCGAGGCAGAGCTCGATAAGGACGACGCCGCGGTGGTGGTCCCGTATTTCGGGCTCGACCAGGCCCCGAACTTCGAAGGGCGCGCCCATCACCTCATGATCGCAAGCTCCCTCGCGGACATCGCCGTGCGCCTAGGCCTTTCGGAAGACGACGCCAGCAAGCGTCTGGCGCAGGCACGCGTCAAGCTCGCCGGTGTCCGCGCGACACGCCCAAAACCTGGCCTCGACGACAAGATTTTGACGGCGTGGAACGGGCTTACGATCAAGGCGCTGGCGCGCGCCGGGCGCCTGTTGGGCGTCCCGCGCTTCGTGGACTCGGCGCAACGGGCCTGCGACCGGATACGCCGGGATCTCTGGGACGGCACGCGTCTCTCCGCCGTGACGAAAGACGGATGTAAGAGCCCCTACGGCTACCTGGACGACTACGCCTTTCTACTCGATGGCGTGCTCGAACTCATGATGACGCGCTGGCGCGACGGCGATCTGGCCTTCGCGCAGACCTTGGCTGGACGCATGATCGCGGATTTTGTCGATGGCGAAGAAGGCGGGTTCTACTTCACGGCCCGCGACCATGACACGCCCCTCTATCGGCCCAAAACCTTCTCCGACGATGCGCTGCCCTCCGGTAATGCAGTGGCCGCCTCTGCGCTCCTGCGCCTTGCCCACCTGCTCGCCTGCCCCGTGCTCGAGGCCCCCGCGCGGCGGGCCGTAGAGGCCGGCATGGGAGCACTTGCGCAATACCCCTCGATGCACGCTGCGCTGATAGAGTCCTGGGAGGACGCAACCGACCCGCCGGCCCTTATTGTCCTGCGCGGGGCGCCGGGCCCTCTCGCCCGGTGGCACGAACGTGCCCAGAAAGACTTCGCGCCACGCCGCCTGGTGTTCGCCATCCCCGAGGACGCGCGCGATCTGCCGGAGGGGCTCGCGGCTCGCGCCCCGGCAGGCCCCGTGGTGGCCTACGCCTGCCAGGGCCTGCATTGCGAGGCGCCGGTGACCGACGAGGATGAATTCGAGGCCTTGCTCGCGCGCACCGCGGCTTAAAGAATAACGACACCGTGGAGGAACCCGTCATGCCCATGAGTCTCGGCGACTTCATAGCGCAGGCCCGCAGCCGTATCCAGGAAATTGCGCCCGACGAACTCGACAACCTCATCGAGGACAATGAGGCAATTCTCATAGTCGATATCCGCGAGCCCGCCGAGTTCGAGGCCGGCCACATCCCAGGCGCGATCCTGATCCCGCGCGGGACCCTTGAGGGGGCGGCGGATCCCAGGAGCCCGCACAGGGTGGAGCCCTTGTGCTCAGCCCAGGAGCGGACCGTGGTCCTTTATTGCGAGTCGGGCGCCCGCAGCGCGCTTGCCGCCGACACCCTGCAACAGATGGGTTTTGCCAATGTCTCGAGTCTGGCCGGTGGCTGCGTGCTGTGGGAGGCGGAGGGATTGGTGTTGGTCGGGGCCTAGGCGCGGCTTCGTCCGCATGTGCGGCGAACGATAGCCCGATCCGCCTCCTTACTCCACTGCGTAGAGTGGGGCACGAGGAGCAGACACCCCATGCCCTACCATCGCATCCTTTCCAGCCTCGCTTGGGCATCGCTCGCCCTCGCGTTGGCATCTGCGGCTTTCATCGCCATCGACATTGCGATGGGTCGCCGCCAGCCCATGAAGATCATGGAGATCGTATGGCCCGTGACCGGCCTGTATATGGGGCCGCTCGGCCTGCTCTTCTATCTATGGTTCGGACGCGCAAGGCGCGATGGCGGGGCAGGGCCGCCCAAACCCTTCTGGCAAAGCGTCTTCTTGTCCGCAAGCCACTGCGGAGGCGGCTGTACGCTCGGGGATATCATCTCGGAGGGGACGCTGTATTTCGTGGGCGGTCGCATCGCGGGAAGCGCGCTGCTCACATCCTATGTGGGCGACTTCAGCGTGGCCTATGTCCTTGGCGTCTGGTTTCAGTACCTGCCGATACGCGCCGCCCGGCGTATCACACGCCAGGACGCGGTCGTGGCCGCCATAAAGGCCGACACCCTCTCGCTGTGCGCCTTCGAGGCCGGGCTTTTCGCGTGGATGGCCCTCGTACAAAGGGTCTGGTTCACATCGGGTCTGAGGGCGGATGAGCCGGTGTTTTGGTTCATGATGCAACTCGGCATGTGCGCGGGCTTCCTCACCACCTATCCTGCGAACCGCTGGCTTGTCCGCCATGGCATCAAGGAGGGGATGTGAGCGCGCGCCGCCCGCCTCAGCCCCGTTGAGCGACCGGCGCCTCGGCGGCGGGCCGGGCCGCAGTCTCCTTGCTTCGCCCGAACCATTGGACGAAGGCGGCGCGCGGCGGGGCCGCATGGGCCTCGGCGAGAGTCCGCCGGTCTTCCATCGTGTGCTCGTGGAAATTGCCGACGTTGCGCGCCAAGGCCTCCTGGGAGCGCTCCATGAGCCCGAGATAGGCGTCGGCGTCCAAGGGCATCTCCAATTCCCGGCGGATGGCGACATTGGCACGCACGACCAACGCCCCGAAGGCGATGCCGGCATGGGCCGCGTCGCGCAGTAATTTGGCCTCGGCGGCCAACAGCGCCTCTTTCAAGGAACGCATGCGCTCGATGGCGCCCTCGATGGCGGTCTGGGCCTCGGTCAATATCTGGTTCTGTACGTCCCAGAAGGCCGACTGGGTGGCCTGCGCCTGGTCCATCTCGCGCATCCGCGCGAGCGCCTCATCGCGGCGCCCACCGGCCGCCTCGATCAAGAGTTCCTGGGCCTTGACCTCCTCCTTCAGCCGCTTCACCGGCAATTGCTCGACTCCGAGATCGGCAACGCTGCGCACGAAGAACTCGTTGGCCGCGACGATCGCCTGTACAGTCGGCATGGACCCCACGATATGCACCTTGTTCAAGTCGCCGCCTATGCCACGGATGAGCGCCTCATGCTGATCCGCATCGAGGTCATCGCGCGCAAAGGCCGCCAGATACTCCTGGGCGTGAGCCAAGGCCTCCGCCGACTTGAGATAGACCTCACGGCGCAGCGCCATGTCACGCTCGCGATCACGCATAAGGGCATCATGACGCAGCCGCTCGGTGTTGCGTTCGGACTCACTGCGATTTTGCATATAGAGCCCGCTTAGCGTGATGGTCGAGCCGGTCGTGATCGCATAAAAAATGGCCGGCACGGACTTCAGCAAGGCAAACACCGATTCCAGCAACATGGGGGGATGTCCTCAGTCAGTTCAGACGATACCCGAAGACCTTTGCGAAACGTTCGCCGAAGGCCTCGGCATCAATGATATGATTCTGTGTTCCGTTGTGCTCGATCTTCAGGGAACCGAGGAGCGATGCCACGCGCCCGCTGGTCTCCCAATCGAAGCCCTTCTCCAACCCGAACAGCAGGCCCGCGCGGTAAGCATCTCCGCACCCCGTGGGATCACAGACCTTTTCCGCGGGCACCGGGGGAATACGATGGATCCGCCCGCCGGTATGAATCTCCGAGCCCTCGGCACCCTTCGTCACAATGAACGCGCGGGTACGCGCGGCAAGCTTCGCGATAGCGACATCGGTGCGGGCCGCGAGCATCTGCGCCTCGTAGTCGTTCACGCACACATAATCGGCCTGGTCGACGAACGCGAGCAATTCCGCGCCATCAAACATGGGCAGGCCCTGGCCCGGGTCGAAAATAAACGGGATGCCGGCCTCTGCGAACTGACGCGCGTGATCGATCATGCCCTGCCGCCCATCCGGCGAAACGATGCCGAGCGTAACGTCGGCGGCATCGGCAACGCGATTGCGATGCGACTCGCCCATGGCGCCTGGATGGAAGGCCGTTATCTGATTGTCGTCCAGATCGGTCGTGATGAAGGCCTGCGCCGTATAGGCCCCCGCAACCTCGGTCACATGGCCGCGCTCGATGCCATGCCGGTCCATCCATTGGGCATAAGGGAGAAAATCCTCGCCGACCGTACCCATGGGGACGGCATTACCGCCCAGGGCGTTCAGGTTATAGGCGATATTGCCGGCGCAGCCCCCGAACTCCCGTCGCATGGTCGGCACCATAAAGGACACGTTCAGTATGTGCAGTCGGTCCGGAAGGATGTGCCGCCCGAACTGATCCGGAAACACCATGATCGTATCAAACGCAAAAGATCCGCAAATCAGCGTGGTCATTTCTCTAAAACCCTCGTGAACGGACCGTCCGCTCAATACAGGCAACTCAATGGCGCACAGCATAACCGCCGCCGAGAGCTCCCGATATCGTGGCAGGTCCGAATGGAAGAAAAGGCCCGATAGATGGCTTACGACAGCCTCAGGCCTTGGGCGCCGGAGGCCTCCAGACCAAGTCGAGCTCGCGCGCGGCACGCGCCTCATCCACGCGACGCACGGGCAAGGTATGGGGCGCAGCGTGCAAGAGATCGGGCGCGGAGTGGGCTTCGGCGAGGATCTCCGCCATGGCCGCCACGAAACCGTCGAGTTCGTCGCGGCTTTCGGTCTCGGTAGGCTCGATCAACAGACACTCCGGAACCATCAAAGGGAAATAGATGGTCGGCGCGTGGTAGCCCTTGTCGAGCAGGCGCTTGGCGACGTCAAGCGCGGTCACCCCGGTCTTTTCCTTCAAGCCTTTCAGCGTCAGTAAAAACTCATGGGTGGCACGCCGACGCCTATAGGCGGGCTCGAGCCCGAGACCGCTCAGCCGCGTAAGGAGGTAGTTCGCATTCAAGGTGGCATGGTCGCTGATCCGCACCATGCCCTCACGCCCGACCAGCCGCGCATATACGTAGGCGCGCAAAAGCACGCCGGCGTTACCCATAAATGCCGACAACCGCCCTATCGTCTGCGGGCGCGTCTTTTCCGTGATCCAGCTGTAGCGCCCACCGCTCTCGGCGACCATGGGCACCGGCAAAAACGGCATAAGCCGTTCACTTACACCAACTGGCCCCGCGCCTGGGCCGCCGCCACCGTGGGGGGTCGAAAAAGTCTTGTGGAGATTCAGGTGCACGACATCGAAGCCCATGTCCCCGGGCTTGACCCGGCCCAGAATGGCATTCAGGTTCGCGCCGTCGTAATAGAGGAGTCCACCCGCGGCATGGACGCGCCGCGCAATCTCCTCGATGTGGCGATCGAAGACACCCAGAGTCGAGGGGTTGGTCAACATGAGGCCCGCGGTCCTGGGTCCGATGGCGGCGTCGAGCGCCGCGAGATCTATATCGCCGTCGGGGCGCACATCGATCTCCCGCACCCGGTAGCCACACATGGCCGCCGTCGCCGGATTGGTCCCGTGGGCCGCCTTCGGGATCAGTATCTCGTCGCGCGCGGAATCGTTGCGGGCCCGGTGGTAGGCGCGGATCATGGCCACACCCGCGAACTCGCCCTGGGCCCCGGCCATGGGCGTGAGCGAAACGGCGCGCATCCCCGTCACATCCTTCAATATCTCCTGGAGCTCAAAAAGACAGGCCAGAAAACCTTGGCCGGTCGATTCGGGCGCCAGTGGATGACGGTTCGCGAAGCCTGGAAGGCTCGCTGCTGCGTGTGCGGCGCGCGGGTTGTACTTCATGGTGCACGAGCCGAGCGGATAGAAGTGGGTATCGATGGAGAAATTCCGCTGGCTCAAGCGCGTGTAATGCCGGACCGCTTGAAGCTCCGAGACCTCCGGCAGGATGGGTGGCGCGCGCCTAAGGAGCGCCGGCGGGATATCGCCGGGCTCGGCCATCGGACGCGGCATCTGGGCGCCGTTCACCCGCCCGCTCTCGCCCCTCTCGAATATCAGCACGGGCAACTACTTTATGGCGGCGATGGCGGCTGCGTAGTCCGGTTCTTGACCGATCTCCGAAACCAGCTGGGCATGCACGACCTTGTCCTCGGCATCGAGGACGACGACCGCGCGGGCCGTTATGCCCGCGAGCGGACCGTCCTGGATAAGAACGCCGTAATCGCGCGCGAAATGGCGGTCGCGCATCATGGACAGGGGCACGACATGCGAGGTACCTTCGGCCGAACAAAAACGGCCTTGCGCGAACGGCAGGTCGGAAGACACCACCAGCACCGCCGTGTTCTTGTCCTTGGCCGCATACTCATCGAAGCGTTTCGTGCTCGTGGCGCACACTGGGGTGTCGAGACTCGGGACGATGCTGATGATCTTTTTCTTGCCCTTGAAGTCTCCAAGGCTTACGTTCGCGAGTGAACCATTGACGAGCTTGAAATCGGGCGCCTTCGCGCCGACTTTGGGAAGATCGCCGGAGGTGGTGCAGGGGGTGCCTTTCAGGGTGATTTTCGCCATGTCTAGGAGCTCCTTTGGTTGTGGTCCTTGTATGCGCAGGGAGGATCGAGCCGGCGCTTCGTCACGATCCGTTCCAAATGCTCGGCGTAGCGCGCCAGATCGTCCGGGGTTTTGGTCTCTGTGGCGCACACGAGCAGCCCATCGCCCAGCCCCGGGAACCATTCGCTGAGCGCATAGCCGCCGAGAATGCCCTGCGCCTCGAGGGCGCGCAGGACCTCGGGCACGGGCACCGGGAGCCTGAGCGCCACTTCGTGGAAAAACGGCGTGTCGGGAAAGGCCGTATGGACCCCTGGTATGGCGGTCAAGCGCGCGCGCAAGTCCGCTGTGTTGGCATGCGAGGCCTGCGCCACGCGACGGAGGCCCTCGGGTCCCAAGAGTGCCATGTGTACCGTGGCGGCGGTCACGAGCAGACCCTGGTTCGTACAGATATTGGAGGTCGCCTTGGAGCGTCGGATGTGTTGCTCGCGCGCCTGCAAAGTGAGTGTGAAGGCCTCGTGCCCGGCGACATCGACCGTGCGCCCGACGATGCGCCCGGGCATCTGACGGACGTGCTCGCGCCGGCAGGCCATGAAGCCGAAGTAAGGCCCGCCGGACGACACGGGCGCGCCGAGCGGCTGGCCCTCGCCGACTGCGATATCGCAGCCAGGGCCCCACTCCCCAGGCGGTGCGAGCAAGGCGCAGGCGACAGGATTCACAAGCCCTATGGCTATGAGGCCGTTATCCCGGGCCAAGGTGCTCAGGGCATGAACGTCCTCCAGACAACCGAGAAAGTTCGGCTGAGGGATGACGAGCGCCGCAGCTCCGTCGAGACGCATTTTCAAGGCCTTCAGGTCCGTCGTCCCATCCGCGCCCATGGGCACGACCTCAAGCGCGATCGACTGAGCCGATACGACCGTCTCCACGACCTTGCGATACAGGGGATGGACCGTCTCCGGAACCAGGACGCGCCGTGATCGGCCGTGCAAGCGCACGGCCATCAACACCGCCTCGGCCAGCGCCGATGAGCCGTCGTAGAGGCTCGCATTGGCGACATCGAGGCCCACGAGGCTTGTGATCATGGTCTGGAATTCGTAAAGCACCTGCAGCGTGCCTTGGCTCGCCTCGGCCTGATAGGGCGTGTAGGCGGTGTAGAACTCGCCGCGGCTCGCGATCTCCCAGACGGCCGCGGGGATGTGGTGCTCATAGGCCCCAGCGCCCAAGAAGGTCAGGAACTCCCCGTCGGCCGCGGCCCGTTCACGCATGAGCCGACCGATCTCTTGTTCCGTCATCGCCTGGGGGACGCCAGCAAGCGGCGCTGAACGCAACCGCGCTGGAATCTCGTCGAAGAGATCCTCGACGGAGGCCGCGCCTATGACCTCGAGCATCGCCGTCACATCGGCCGCCGTATGGGGTATGAAGGGCATGATTTAGGCTTCGGAGGCCAGCAAGGATTCGTAGGCGGCGGCGTCGAGGAGCGCATGGACCGCCTCAGGATCGCGGGGTCGCAACTTGAAGAGCCAGCCCTCCCCGTAAGGATCGGCATTGAGGGTCTCGGGCGCGCCGGCGAGCGCCTCGTTCACCTCTACGACCTGGCCCGCAAGCGGGGCGTAGACATCCGACGCCGCCTTCACGGATTCGACGACCGCGCATTCTTTGCCGACCGCAAGCTCTGTCCCGGGCTTCGGGAGCTCGACGAATACCATGTCGCCCATAAGGTCCTGGGCGTGATCAGTGATGCCGACCACGAGATCCAGACCCGCCGCGCGGACCCACTCGTGGCTCTTCGTATAGCGCAAATCCCCCGGTACTTTACTCATCTTTCCTCCCCTCTATAGATCGATCAGCGCTCGTCCGTCGCGCACGAAAGGGGGCGCGACGAGCCGCGCGCCCAGCACCTGCCCAGAACGCCCGACAAGCTCGCAGGCCTCGCCGTCCAAAGCCGCGATCGGTACCCGGACAAGGCCGATGCCACGCGACAGGGTCGGTGAAAAGCTCCCGCTCGTCACCGTGCCGACACCAAAGGGCCCGCGCACCTCCTGGCCGGCGCGTACTACCCCGGCCCCCTGCAGAACGAGGCCCGTAAGCCTACGCGCAAGACCCTGCGCGCGCTGCCGCAAAAGGGCGGAACGACCGATAAACTCCCGATCGGTCGCGAGACTTACAGTCCAGGCGAGGCCTGATTCGAGCGGCGAGACGTGTTCGTCCATCTCATGCCCATAAAGATTCATCCCGGCTTCAAGCCGCAGGGTGTCGCGGGCGCCGAGCCCCGCGGGCACGACCCCATGGGCCACGAAGCGCCTCCAGAGCGCCACGGCCTCATGCGCGTCGACCAACATCTCGAAACCCCGCTCGCCCGTGTAGCCCGTGCGCGCCACGAAGGTGTCACCTGCGAAAGTGGCATGGAAAGGCTTCAAGCGGCCGAGGGCGGCGAACGCGACGGCGTCCAGCACCCGCGATGCCGCCTCGTCGGCCTGCGGCCCCTGTACGGCGAGCATGGCCAGATCGGGGCGCGGGGTGATCTCGACTGCGAACGGCTCAGCATGCCGACGAAGCCATGCGATATCGCCCGAGGCGGGACCCGCGTTGACGATCAGGCGAAATCGGTCGGGGGCAATAAAGTAGGTTATGAGGTCGTCGAGAACGCCCCCCTGCTCGTTCAATAGGCAACCATAGAGGGCCTTTCCGGGGACCGCGAGTCGGTCCACGTCGTTGGCAAGCACGTGCCGCAGGAAGGCGCGCGCATCCGCGCCGCGAACCTCCACGGCGCGCATATGGGACACATCGAAGATACCAGCCCGGCGGCGGACCGCGTGATGCTCGGCGATCTGGGAGCCATAGTGAAGGGGCATATCCCAGCCCCCGAAATCCACGATACGGGCGCCCGCCTTGACATGCTCTTCATACAGGGGGGTTCGGTGACCCATGAGAGAGATCTCGCGTTCGATACACACGAACTCGCGCCCAAGGGCTGCGAGCGCTTCCAAAGCCACCCCTCTGTCCCACGACCTGAGAGCTTGAGCCCCTTCGGTGGACTGCCGCGCAGTCTCTCTCCAGAGTCGACGAAAATGGCCTCGCGGTCCCTTTGCCGGTACGTTTCCGGGCGGTTGCGTCGTCGGCGCCCATGCCCCGAAGGGCGGGTCTCTCCCGCGAGCCGTCTGTCGCCCGCTGACTATATCAGCCTCCCTGGTGGACGCCAAGCCGAACGGATGCGCCCCTCGACCGAACCGCTACGCGCAAGGCCGCCCTTGCAAGCCCCGGCACAACGTCTAGGCTCTAAGAACAAAAAACAAAATAAGACTACATCCGGGCGGGAAAAGGCTGTCAGGGCCGCGCCGACTTCCGCCAAAGCGCCTTTGGAAGACATTTTAAGGAGACACTATGCGTCGCTTCATCGCGTTGGCCCTCTGCCTTTCCTGCACCGCGGCCTGGGCCGCGGGCCCGTCGAAGGCCTACATCATGATTGCACCGCCACGGCAATCGCAGACCCAGGAGCAGGCGATCTACGGCAGGATCGCGCAATTCCTGGCGCAGGCGACCGGCACGCCCATCAAGTTTCGCTATACGAGCAACTGGCTCACCTACATGGAGGAGGTCCGCCGCAACAAAGCCGCCATCTACTTTGACGGGCCGTCCTTCATCGGATGGCGCATCGCGCGCTGGCACGACCATGCGGCCGCGGCTCTGAGCGGGCACCTGAAATTCGTGCTGGTGGCAAAAAAGGGAGCGCGCGCGCCCTCCAAGATGAGCGACCTGATCGGTCGCAGCGTCTGCGCCTTCTCCCCGCCCAATCTCGCGACCTTGACCCTCGACAACGCGTTCACCAATCCCGAACGCCAGCCCTACATCGTCGTGACCCACAGCTTCCCGGAGATGGCGCGCAACATCATCGACGGGAACTGCGTTGCCGCCCTGGAGCCACTCCCTGTATACAAACACCAGAACGCGCAATTCCCGGGTAAGTTGCAAGTGGCCGACGAGATCCCAGGGCTACCCAACCAGGCATTCTCGCTGAGCAATAGAATTCCGCCGGCATTGCGCCACAAGATCATAACGGCGCTCCTGAGCCCGGCGGGGGGCGCGGCAACGAAACCGTTGCGGGACATGTTCGGACACAAGCAGCTCGTGCGCGTACACGACGCCGCCTACCTGCCCTATCGTAAGCTGCTCAAGGCCGTGGCGGGTTTCTAGGCACCCCCGGGCGGGAGGCGCGGGACGGCGCGCCTCCCCGGGGACCGACCGGATCGGATGAACGGAAAGCCGCCTGCCGCGATAACTTGAGGGGCGCGCACGCCCCGACCCAGGCGGCTGGCCGTGGCATGCCCCGAGCCGCCCCAGATCTTGTCGCCCACGACCCGATCCATCACGAAAATTCGGCCGTCTGGCCGTCGAATGTCTTCCGGCATGACGCGCACGATTTTCATAGGGCACGCAGCTCGCAGCATCAGCCAGGAACTCAACCGCGACCCTCTCGTGGACCGTGCGCGCGATGGTCGCCGCTACACAATTTTGCGTCGTATAGCCCGCGACCGTGAACCGATCGATCCGTCGTCCCCGAAGCCACGCCCAGAGGTCGGTCCCCGCAAGGTACTTGCCGGAGATTCTTCGACGTAACGATCCCGAGGGCGCAACGCCACAACCCCTGCTGCGTTGAGCCGAAACCGCTGTGCCCGAAGACCGGCGCATCGGCCGTGCCGCATGTTGAACCACGACCAGCGCTATCCCGACCGCGCGCGGGAATCATGCGGATCCGGGTACTCGATGGGCAGGGCACCCTCCAAATACTCGTTTCGGATCCTGTGCGTTGGCGGCCGCAGGCCTCCTGGACGACCGCCCCGCGACCACTCTTTGGCTCTCGGGCGCGGCCTTCGCCCGCCGCTACCCCCCGATACATGTCGATCCGCACGCCCTGTATATCCGCGTCCTGTACATCGATGATGGGGGTATGTTGACGTCGGCCGGCGCCGCCACAGGGGTCGATTGCTGTCTACGCTTGGCGCGGCGCGCAGGCGGCGACCTATGTCACCCGGCGCCTCGTGGTCCCCTTCACCGTGCGGGCGGCGAGACCCCATACATCGAGCGCCTCGCCTTGGCGCAGTAATTCCACATGACGACCGATCAGTCCGTCGGGGGTGGTCCGCCCGTCATGCCGGTTTCGGCGCGACCGCGTCGCTACGCCAACATTTCAAGGCCCTGCTCGGGATTTCACCGCCGACGTTCCGTGAAAGGTTCCGCGGTCGCTGGGCCCCACCCCACCACGGCCCAACCTCGCCGGGGCCTCTCCTAATCGCGTGGCACGCGGTGCGGGATCTGATATTTGTCGAGTAAACGGTAGAGGGTCACGCGCGAGACACCGAGCGAGCGCGCCGAGCGCGACAGGTTGCCGCCGCTCTTCTCGATCGCATCGCAAATCGCCTCGCGCTCGGCGCGCTCGCGCGCCTCGGCCAGGGTCTCCTCGACGGGCACGTCGCGGTAGGAGCCGGTATAGTCCAGGCCCAGATCCTCGGGTCCTATCAACTGCCGCTCGCACATCACCATGGCGCGACGCACCCGATTGATGAGTTCGCGGACGTTTCCTGGCCAGTTGTGCTGGCTCAGGGCGACGAACGCGTCCCGGCTGAAGCCGCGCACCTGCGGGTTCTTTTCCGCGGCGAACATATCGAACCAGTGGCGCGCGAGGAGCGTGACGTCGCCCTCGCGGGCGCGCAAAGGCGGGACGTCGAGATTCAAGACGTTCAGGCGATAGTAGAGATCCTCCCGGAACCGCTTTTCGCCAACCGCCTTTTCGATATTCACGTGGGTTGCGGCAATGACGCGGATATCCGCATGCATGGTCTCCGTGCCGCCCACGCGCTCATAGGTTCCGCCTTGCAAGACCCGCAAGAGGTTCACCTGAAGATCCAGGGAAAGGTCTCCGATCTCGTCGAGAAAGAGCGTGCCCCCCTCAGCCGCCTCGATGCGCCCGATCTTGCGTTGATGAGCGCCCGTGAAGGCCCCCTTCTCGTGACCGAACAACTCCGACTGAATCAGCTTGTCGGGCAGCGCCCCGCAGTTCACGGCCACGAACGGACGCGAAGCGCGCGATGAATGGGCGTGAATGGCGAGCGCGCACAGTTCCTTGCCCGTGCCCGTCTCTCCCTGGATCAGGACCGGGGCGTCGGACTGGCTGATCTTTGCGATCCGCCGGAACGTGGCCTTCATCGCCTGGCTTGTGCCTATGATGTTCTTTTCAAAACGGTTCTCGGCCGATTGCTGCGGACGCACGCGGCTCAGGTTTGCCATGCCAAGCGCGTGGCCTAGGCTATGCAAAAGACGCGGCACATCGACGGGGACGACATGGAAATCGAGACAACATTCGCTTATGAGGTGATTCGCCACAGCGCTCTTCAGGAACGCGAGGTCAAGGATCGCGATCCACCGAAACCGACTGTTTCCATAGCCAAGCAGCGTCTCAGCCTCCGCTATCTCCTTCTCGCTGGCGTCCTGAAGGCACACAATCCCCACTCCCGCCCCCAGACGATCCATGTAGGTCCGCGCGGCACCCCACGCACCCGCGCGCGTCAGATTCCACCCGTGACCCGTGATGTCGCCCTCCCGGAACGGGAGGGTCTTCGCAGGGCAGTACACGAGCAGCGAACGTGATTCGCCGCCGAGACCAGCGCGAAATCCAAAACTTTCCGTCTTACGATCCAGCTGGTCCCCCGACACCCCGCCTACCTCCTCCGTTTTTCTTCCTGTCTCGCCACGCTAGAACATCGTCGGTACGGTCAGGCTGAGATCGATATTGGGCGCGTCCTTCGTAAGCCCCACCCCCAGGTTCGTGACCACCGTCACCCTACGACTGTCCGCATAAGACATACCAACGTTCAGGACGGCGGCATTGCCGCTGCTTCCGACGACCGACTGCCAAGCCCCCCCTTGGGGCTTGATCCGGGTCGCCGCAATAAAGGTCTCGTCCACGGACAGGGTCAAACTCACGCGCCGGTTCAGGGCGAAAGCGGTCCCGCCCCCAAGACTGAAGGAATTCCCGCCCGCCACCTGCCCTGGCTGGGGAATGTTCGTGCTTGCGATGTTGCTGAAACCCCGCGGCAGGTTGTAGGTGTAGCTCAGACTTCCGAACAGGATCGCGGGGCTCGCCGGCTTTATGAACGACAAACCCGTGGAGACCGACCACAGGCCGTTGCCCGTCGGTAAGGACTGGGGATAGCTCAAGTTGTTATTTTGGGGTTGCGTGACGACCGGGATGCCGTAGGGACTGCGGCCGGTCGGCGCCTTGGCAGTCAGGTTCCATACGGTGGCAGACCCACCCTGACTCCCCGAAAGCTGGTAGTAAAGCGATGCGCTCGCATCGCCGATCTCCCCTTTGTTTTGTACATCCTGCTGACTCGCCTGCAGGCTCGAGCTACCCGCGCCGACCGATTCATAGGTACTCTGCCGGGCAAGATAGGGGACCGTGAGGGACAGCTCAAAGTCGTTGGTCGGCGCGTAGCTTGCCTGGAGCGACAAGGTCTCGATATTACTCTGCACCTTGCTCACGTTGATTTGGCCCAGAAAGATCGCCCCCAGGGCGAGAAACCCGTTCAAGGTCAGGGAATTGCTATCCGAATAGGCGTAGCTTATGCCCGGCTGGAGGATGAGCTGCCCGGCCTTGAACAAGGCGTTTTGTTGGCGGTAGACCGCCTGAACACTTTCCTGGGCCTTCGGTTTATGCTGGACGCCGAGCGCGCCCTGGGGCGACGAGGAGGCCCACACGGGCTGTGCCACGACGAACGCCACGACAAGCCCCCACGAAACGGAACCACTCTTCCGTGCGCGCACGGTCATTCTCCTTAAGCTGGCGTGGCGGGGATCGACACCCGGACCGGTGCCCGCCCCCTATTTATAGTTTTGTTATTCTTTCACTTATATCTAACAACTCCGCGCCGAGATGCGTGTAATGCGCCGTGGATCACCGCGGGAGCCAGTATCTCGACGTCCTCCCCGACCACGGACGCAGGCGCCTCGGGGCGCCCGATCTCGCACCCTTCCCCGATCCGGATGCCGCCTTCGGCGACGATTGGTCCCCAGATCGCGCAACGCGGGCCTATAACGATGCCGCCTTCGCATACGAGCGCGCCCTCTATGACGCTGCCGGCCCCCACCTCGAGGAGCCGACGCGCCTTGATGGATCCACGCCGTTTCGTTCCTGGAACGAGCGTTACCGCTTCGCGAGCCACCGTGTCCGCGTCCGCCACCCCCCGCGGCAGCGTTCTGCGTACCCCGCGTTGTGCATGGCCCAACAGAATGGTCGGCGCCGTCATCGATGCGAACTCGCATGGCGCGTCGATCTTTATCGTTTTATTGGCCGAGGCGCGGCCGAGGATGCGGCAATTGCCTTCCACCTCGAGGTCGGCGTCGGCGTGACACCAACGAATGATCGTGGAATTCCAGTTCAGATGCAAGGTGTCTGCCGCATAGAGGGCGCGATAGATGCCGTCTTCGCCGGTACGCAAAGACCCTTCGCACGCTACCTCTTTGTGGCAGGCGAGCGACGCCGGCAAGGCCAGATCGCCGAAGGAGTAACTCATCTTGTTCGCGCACCCCGCCGGCGCCTGCCGCATGGACGCAGGCAACACCAAAAGTGGCTCGCCGTCCACTCGATATTCGGCGACCGCGGTTACGGGTTGCGCGACCAGCATAAGATGCGCGCGCAACTTCGCGATCAGGCTCCGGGCGAAATGATCCGGCGCATAGGCGGCCTCCGATAGCGGCGGGGGCCCGAGGGCATCCCTGCGACGCAGGAAAAGCCCCGCAGTCGGTATGAAAGGAAGGGCAAATACCATAAATGTCGCTGCAATCAATAGGGCTAGCATGGTATATCCTCAGGGTCCTACGGGCGCGACTGGATCCGTCGCGCTCTTGCGGTCCCGGTAGCGGGGCGTCTTGTGCCAGCGGACCCGCCCTGGACGCACGACGTCGCCGAGCGCCCTGAAAAAGCCGGCCGTTGCAGCGTAGGTGGAGACGAAGAAGCCGATAAGGATCAGTGGCACGCCCTTGACCTTGTCGCGCTCGCCGTCCAGACGCAAGGCCGCAGCGATCTCATAGAAGGCCGCGGCATTGCCGAAGGTGCCGTAGCTCACGACCGCCAGCATGAGCAAAAGGCCGCTGCCGTTGTCACCGCAGAGCCAGAGGACATACAGCACGAGCCAGCCGAGCAAGAGGATGGGGGCCATGGCGTAGATCCCGAGCAGGAGCGCCCCGTCGAAGCGCTCTCGCCGTGTCGCATACGGCGACCGCAGAAGCGGCAGCAGATGGCGAAACAATGCCTGATTGTGCCCCTGTGACCATCGGCGCAGCTGGCGATAGCGGGCATGCCATGACTCCACGACCTCTTCGTAACACTCCGAGCGGTTTTGGTAGGCAACCCTCCAGCCGGCAATGGCAAGCCGATAGGTTATATCAGTGTCCTCGGCCAAAGCGTAGGGATTCCAACCTCCAACAGCCTGCAGGGCCGAGACGCGTACGCCCCCCACTGTCCCGCCAAACTGGGGAATCAGACGCAGGTTCGCGCGCGCCTGTTGGTCCACCTGGTAGCCGCCGGAGCGCTCCAATTCGAGCAGATGCGTAAGGAGATTAGTGTCGCTGTTGTAGGGGACCACGCGCCCCATGACCCCGCCTACCTCGGGATCGAAGAAGGGTGCCACGAGCTGCTTTACGAGGCCTGGGCCCGGCAGGTAGTCGGCGTCGAAGACCAGCGCGATATCGCCCGCTACCAGCGCCGTGGCATCGACCAGGGCTGCGGCCTTGCCCGGCATTGCATCCTTGGCCCTGTGCAGCACCTCGATGCGACCCGGATGGACGCGGGCGAAGGCATCAAGGATCTCCGCCGTCCGGTCCACGGAACGATCGTCGACGCAGAGGATCTTCAGGCGTTCGGCCGGATAGTCCACCGCCACCACCCGCTCGAGGATCTGCTCTATGACCTGCTCCTCGTTGTGGGCGGGAATGATGACCGTCACCGGAGGCCAATCAGCCTGGGTGATATCGAGATAGAGATGGCGTTGGCGACCAAAGAGACGGTTCACGGTGAAGAAAAGATGGCGGACCGTATAAAAGAGGACCACTGACACGATGACAAGCGCGATCGGCTGCAGGAGCGCGATCAGGCCCGCATGCGCCTGCCAGGCGCGGGCGGCCAGAGATAGAGCGGCCGCGCCCCTACTCATAACGCGACCTCCAACTCATACCCCAGGAATAGACCGCCACAAGACCCATCACGTCCAGCAGAATACCCGCAAGCAAAAATAAGGTCGGTAGGGCTACGAGGCCTAAGCTTCTGACTGCGAAGGCCTGTAGACAAAACTGGCATGGAAGGGCCACGGCAAGCCATGTAAGCGCAACGAGCGTGAGGGCGATCTTTTTGGTCACGCTGAAATCCAGCGGGTAATAGATGGCCATGAACATAAGCGGGGTCACGACCATGAGCGCAAGCCCCATGAGCAGCATGGATTGGATGTAGCCCACGAGGACGTAGGGGAACGGCGTGAGCAAAGGCGTGAAGGCCGCGGCGCCCACGACAAACACCACGGCCAAGGTAAAGAGCGCGAGCGCAAGAGGGAGATGGCGGCGGCGCAGAAACAGGGCCATGAGCAGATCGACCACAAGCAGCGCGGCGCATATCATCCAGGCCTCACGCGTGGGGGATGTGGCGGCGAGGTCGGGGACCGGGATCGCAAGGTTCGCGCGCCAAGGTAGGGCGTACGGGACCAGTATGACCTTTACGACAGGCGCCGCCTGGCCGCACCAAAAGGCCTCGATGGCGCCCCACAAGGGCAGAATGATCGGCCGTGCCAGGAGCCCGACAGCCAGAGCGAATAGTGGGCCCATGAGCAGGGAAGGGCGCCGCCAGCCCTGCTCGCGCGGCATAATGCGCAAGCCCCGGTGGGCGGGAATCAGGCCGCCGCGCCAACCCTCGATGGGGATCACCCGACGCACGCCGGGGTCCTGGTCAGAAATGGTAGAAGACACCTATGGATCCTCCGGTCTGCCGGTAGTAGGGGCTTGCGAAACGCTCCGCGGATAGGTCGGTGCCCCAGTGGAGGCCGAGCCATTGCCGCCAGGCGACGGACAGCGTGTGGCTACGGAAACCCACAAGCGCGGCAAGCGCACCAATTGGGAGATAGGCCTCCGTGCCCCAACCGTAACGAAGCGTCACCTCACTCCATCCGCCGTGGTCGTAAGAAACCGCCACGAAACTCCTTTGTGCCCGGACTGCGCCCGGGTTGCTGGTCACCCAGGAGTGTCCGGCCATCGCGACCCAATGCGCGGGAAAATAGGCCGTGAGATTGGCCCAGCCGCTGCGGTCATCGTGACCGTCCCGAAAACGAATGCCGGTGTAACCGGCCGTCGCCACCAAGCGCTTGTCAGCCAGAGCCTTGTAGGAAAGGCTCGTGTCGATGCGATCCTTAGGCACAACGTTCGAGGTCGTACTCGCGGCCATACTTAGATAACCGTACCAGCGCGGGGCGAAGGTCCGCGTGACGCCAAATACGCCGTAGCTCTCCTCGTAGCCGAAGATGCGGGCATGGTCGACCTCCCAATCCCATATGGTGTGTGATCCCTCACCGAACACCCCCTTCACATAGAGGCCCTCGAAACGGCCATAGCCATGGGTCAATTGATAGTACGAGCCGCCTGCCCCCACCCATCCATGACCGAAGGCGACGGACGGGAAAACAACGGCAAGCGCCGCCACGAACGCCCCGACGCGATATCGCCTCCTTTTCATGACGCGGCGACCGGTCGGGCGCGACCCGTGCCGCCGCGCGCCGACGAGGACAGGGCGCGCCCCCGCCAGGTCTTGGTAAGGACCGATGCAATCCGGCGCCCCGCGGTGCCGTCCCCGAAGGGGGAATGGGTGGGGCGCATCGCCTCCCACCTTTCCGGGGAACGATGGAGACGGCCGATCTCCGCCTCTATGCGGCGTGCATCGGCTCCCACCAAGCGCCCTGCGCCACAGCTCACGACCTCGGGCCGCTCGGTCTGTCGGCGCGCGATCAGAACCGGCACACGCACGCTCGCCGCTTCTTCCTGCAGGCCTCCGGAGTCGGTTACAACCAGCCACGCGTCCCTGAGCGCCCGCAACATGTCAGGATAAGTCAGCGCGTTGGACAGAGACACGCGTTTGCGGGCGTCCGCCGGCAGGCCCAGCCAGGTCGCCTTGACGGCCGCCGCGACTTCAGGGTTCGGGTGGAGCGGCCAGAGCACGGTCACGTCAGCGAAGCGCTCCACGACACGCCTCATGGCGCGCCCGATCTCGTTGATCCCCGCCCCCCAATTCTCCCGGCGATGGGCGGTCACGACGATGAGGCGCTCGGACGCAGACCTCCACCTGCCAGGTCGCGCCTCCAGCCGGGCGTAACCGAAGAGGGCCGCGTCGACGACGGTATTGCCAGTCAACGTGATGGCCTTTAAGGGGACGCCCTCCTTACGCAGGTAAGCCTGGGCAAGCGGTGTGGGTGCGAAATGCCAGGTGGCCATGCGCGTGATGAGTCGGCGGTTCATCTCCTCCGGAAAGGGCTCGTCCGCGTCGCCGGAGCGCAGACCCGCCTCCACATGCGCGACCGGCACCTTGTGGTAAAAACCGAGCAACGCGCCGACGAAGGCGGTGGTGGTATCCCCCTGGACCACCACGACATCGGGGGCCACCTCCATCACAATCGGATCGAGCCGGGCCAAGAGTCGCGCACTCAGCTCGGCAAGCCCAGATCCGCGCCGGCCGAGACTCACGGTCGCAAACGGCCGCACCTCCAAAAACCGACAGAGCTCCGATATCGCCGCCACATGTTGTCCGCTATGGACAAGAAAGACCTCGCAGCCCAACGCCTCGAGGGCATGAACAACGCTGGCCGTCTTGATGATCTCCGGCCGCGTCCCTGTCAATATCAAAATCCGCATCAGCTCCCCGTCGTTGGAGGATCGTGGCCACACATCGCCGCACATCCCCACGACCCCCTCCTCCGCTGATCCACAACGCATACGTCTACCCCGAAATGCCCCGCCACCGTGGCCGGCCACCTCTATGGGTGCGCGGCTATCCACGATCGGCGGATGTCAAAGCCCCTTCATGGTCCCAAGGATCGCGCCGATCTGCGCGGCGGAGAACCCCCCCGAGCGCGCAAGCCCTACGCTCAAGCTCATCTGGTTCATGACATTGTTGGCGCTCGACAAGACCTGTGCGGTTTGCGCCAAACCTTGCGCGCCCAAGGTCTGCTGGATGATCCCCTGCCCCGGCACGTTCACTGCCACGATCACGGAATCACCATTGAACACCACCTGGCCTTGCGCATCGGCGTTGGCCACGGCGAGATTCGCCGGCCCCCCGCCCGGACTGCCCGCGTCGAACCCAGATCCAGCCGCCCCCACACTGATCACGGCCGTGTTCTTTATGACGTTGTCATTGCCTGTGGTCTGTATGCCCTGACCGATACCGGAGACGCCGGCGACCGGATCCCCTTTGATGGCCCCCGTGCCTTGTAAGGCCGGACTGCCCGTTCCCGCGGCCTTGGTCGAAAAACTGTGCAGGGTAAGGTGTGGTCGCCCGCCGCCATCGATGCCTAAGCCAAGCGTCGTGCCCACGGCAAGGCTCGACCCGTTCGCCTGCGTCCAGCGACTCACCATCTGGAGGCCAAAATAGACCACGCCCCCCGACGCCACGTAGCGACCGCGCAACGCGGAAAGCGCGTGGGCCGAAAGCGGTATCCGATCCGTGATGAGGCCTAGATCGGGGGCAAAGAGCGTGGCCGCCTGGACTGAGACTGCCATGGCGCAAAAGGCGCCCCCTATTACCATCCGGACTACAGCCCGTAGACTCCACTCGCTCTTCCTCTTGTCCATACCGCTCCTTCGCATCTGATCAGGAAGTCCTTCATCAAAAATCGGTGGCGGGGATGAAACCAAAGTCCCGCAGATTTCGCGCCTCGTTCCTTTCCATAGCCGCCATCAGACCATGCACTCGTACCGCCTTCATGCCCTGACGCAGAGGTGTGGCCTTGTCGTAGTGAGGACCCATGACGATAAAAACGACATCGTCCCAATCCTTCACGAAGCGGGCGACCGGAAGGCTGCGGTCGCCCAACGCGGGATCGGCTAGATAGGCCCGGCCCCGCACCACCCCCCGCAACACCACGAAATGCTCGTAACCCTCGATATTGAGCAACACCACCACCGGCACCCGAAGCTTTGTCAGCAAAACCGGCGGCACCTTGTAGCCGGCGCCATGCAGTCCAAGCTGGGAGAGGTAGCGAGCCATATCCAGCATCGAAAATCCCTTCTGCTGTACCACCTGGCGGTTGCTTACCTTAAGCATCCCGACGATCACCTGGTCCTCCGACAGATGCCGGCCATAGGCAAAATCGACGAGGGTGGCAAGCGCCGCGGCCCCGCAGCTATAGTCGGTGTGCTGGCGTACCACCGCCCGGAACTTCCGGGCCTGCATGCTGGCAACGTGCGTAATGAGCGGCACGCCCCCGAATCCGTTGACGACGATCGTGCCCGCCTGCGCCAGAGCCGGCATCATGGCAAGCCCCATGATCCACAGTCGAAGACGATACGGCATCTTTTTTCCCTTCTTTAAAAAAGGGGCGGGGGTTCACACCCCCGCCCACAGTGCGAGCCTTAGTCCGCGTCCGCTATGCTCAAGGTGTTGCGCTGCATGTTGACCGCGCCCGCCGAAACGTTCAGGCCGATATCGCCCGACGCGTCTTGGAGGACGTGGTTTGATACGGTCGCGCTGTTGGTGACCGGCGTATATGGCAGGAAGCTCGCCGGCTTGTCCGCGACGATGGCGCCTATAGACACCTGCGACACCTGGGTCAACGCGGTCGCGTTGCTGCCGCCGCGATCGAACGCGTAGGCCAGGTCGTTGCTCTGCATGTTCTGCACACCCGCAGAGACGTTGGCGCCGATGTTGCCCGTCGCGTGGCGCAGGACGTTATTGGCGACGCTCGCACCGTTATGGGCGCCGGTCTCGGTCGCGAAGGAGTAGGGCCCGGAGGTCTGGGCGCCCACGATCGAGGCCGTGGCCGGCCCACCGAGCACCACGCCCCAACCGAGCGCCATGGCGGTGTTATTGGCCTGGGTATTCTGCACGCCCGAAGCCACGTTCACGCCGATGCTGCCAGAGGCGTTCTCCAGGACACGGTTCGAGAGCGAGGCAGTCATGGCGCCCAAGGTGTTGCGGGTGGTCGACGGCGCGTACCAGTAGTAACTGATCGCCTGGTTGCTCGCCTGGTTGTCGGCGATGGCGGCCGTGGTGGCGGTGCTGCTGCCAGCAGCACCCGCGGCATCCGAGATGGCGAGATTGTTGCCCTGCTCGTTCCACTGGCCCGCGGCGAGATTCGCCCCCACGTTGCCCGTCGCGTTCTGAAGGACACGATCGTTCAGGTAGGCGTTGTCGGCGGCATAGAGGCTGACCGACTTGCGAGCGCTGTTACTAAACATGCTCTCGGTACCCTGGTCGTTGTCGATTGCCGAACTCGCGCTCGCGCCAGCCTCGTTGTAGGCCAGGCCCATATTGTTGGCCTGCATGTTGTCGGCGCCGGAGGCAAGGTTCGCATTCACGTCGCCGCGCGCGTTTTGGAGAACGCGGTTGGTCATGAAGGCGTCATCGTCGCCGAAGTAGCTGTACGAACCGCCGAGCGGGCCAGCGTTCTGACCGTTCGCGACGCTGGAAGTGGCTGCGCCGCCCGTCGCCGTCACCTGATCCATGGCGATCGACGCATTGTTGGCCTGCATGTTCTGCGTGCCGGCCGCAGCGTTCACGCCGATATGGCCCGAGGCATTCTGCAGTACGACATTTGAGAGCGAGGCGTCGTTGTCGGACCCGATGTTCTCGCTGCCGGCGGCGGCGGGGCCATTTTGGCTGTTAGACGTGCTGGCGCTGGCCGATCCTGCGGCACTCGTGACGCCGGTGGTCGCAAGCGAGAGGCTGTTGGCCTGCATGTTCTGCTGACCGGCAGCCAGGTTCGCGCCTATGTTGCCGGTGGCGTTCTGCAAGACGTGATTGGCAAGGGTCGCGTCGTTGTCAGCACCCGATGTCATGGCGCCTATGAGACCCGCGGCTTGGAAGCTCGCGGCGGCCGCGTTGGCATCGACGCCGCTACGGTTGTAGGAAACCGCCAGGTTATTGCCCTGCAGGTTCTCGTCGCCCGCGGCGGCATTTACGCCGATGTCGCCCGAAGCGTTCTGCAGTACGCGGTTCGAGAGGGTCGCGGTGTCGTTGTTGTCGGAGGCGCCGGCCAACGCGAAAGGTCCCGAGAACTGTGCACTGTTGATGGCCGCCGACGCCTGTCCGCTCGGGCTCACACCTAGGCCTGAGCTCACCGCAGCACTGTTGCCCTGCATATTGGCACCGCCTGCGGCAAGGTTCAGGCCGATCTTGCCCGAAGCGTTCTGCAGGACATGGTTGGAGGCCGCCGCGGTATTGACGACGCTTTTCGAGCCGCTCGCGGAGAAGATGTTGCTCCACTGCAGATTATTCACGACTGAGGAGGCGGTCGTATTCGTGAGCAACGAGCCGTTCGCAAGCGCGATGTCGGTGTTGTTGACCTGCATGTTGCCGTTACCGGCGGCGGCGTTCAGGCCGACATTGCCGGAGGCGTTCTGTAGGACGTGATTGGAGGCCGTGGCGCCATTGGTCGAGCCAGCAGCGAAATTGAAAGACGCTCCCGCTATCTGGGAATTGGTCGCGGTCGCATGGGCCACACCGGTTGGGTTGGCCATGACCACGGGGGCCGCCAACGCCATGCCGACGGCCGCCGCTATGGTACGAAATTTCCACTGTGTTGCCATATACCTCTCCTTTTCGTGTTAATAGAAAACGGCCTTCTGTCGAGCCGGCCCTGCACCCCTACGGGCGTATGCCCGCAGATATGTTCAATGTGACACTGTTGCTCAAGCTGTTGCCGGACCCCGCGGTCTGGCTCACCTGAGCGATCCCGGTAACCCCCGTCAAAGCGTTGTCAGCGACCGTGACGTGGCGCGCACCCTTCGGCGATGTGGTCACGTGGGCCCCATTGACCTGATCGATGGGTGATGCGATGCGCATCAGCTGGTCGAGGCTTAGGCGATGGACCGAGCGCGTGATCGTGACGCTATTGGCCTCGAGGTTGTCGCTGCCAGCCGCCTGATTCACATTCAAGATGCCCGAGAAACGCGCAAAGGCGTCGCCCGCTATGCGCGCCGAACTGGTCGCGCCGCCACCAACCCTTCCCGATAGTCGCTGACTGATCCCGATCTCGGCGTGGGACCCATTAGTAACCGCATCGCTATTGGCCTGAACGTTGCCGTCGCCTGCCGCCTCATTGATCGTGGCGACGCCCTTGCCGTCGGCGAGCGCCGACCCGGCGAGCACTGCCGCATTGGATATGGCAAGCGGGTCGGCGCCGCAAATCCTGGTCACCGCGAGGAGCGGGACCGAAAGCCCGACGACAATGAGTACAGTCCGATTCATCATCCCACCCATTCGTGAAACTGATGGCGAAGGTTCGAAGAGGAACCCGCGCCAAAGATGGGAGCGCCATTAACAAGAACCGTGCCAGCAGCCTGGGCCGCCCTTTAACAGGCTGATGCGTAAGGAGTTATCGTATAGGTGCGCCAACCCCCCAGCAGTGCGGGCGGGCGCGACTGTAAGGCGCGGGGCGGGAATATGCGGGGTCGGCGGGGTATCAGGGTCCGAGCGTACCAATAAGGATACATAGGGCCTGGTGGCCCCCGATGTAGTCCCTCGGAATACTCCCAATTTCATGCTGTTTAAAGTAAGGATGAACTGTATCTAACACGATACAGCGGGGCATTGCGGGCCCCTTAAGCAGGAGGCCAGTTAATCTCGATGATGACGGGGGCGTGATCGGAGGGACGCGCATGGGCCCGCGCCTCGCGGTCCACGAAGCCTTGCACGAAGCGCGCGGCGAGCGGCGCGCTAAGGAGTATGTGGTCGATGCGCAGCCCCAGATCACGGCGGAAGGCTGCGGCCCGATAATCCCACCAGCTATAGCCGCGGCCCTCGCCCGCGAGCACGCCAAGCCCGTCCGTAAATCCGGCGGCTATCAGCGCCTGGAAAGCCGCCCGCTCGGCCGCGCTCACGAGTACAGAGCCCTCCCAGGCCACCGGATCGTAGACGTCACGGTCCTCGGGCGCAATATTGAAGTCACCGGCCAAAACCAGCGCCGGGTTGTCGGCGAGCCAGCGGCGACTCTGCTCCGTCAGGGCCTCTAGCCAGGCGAGTTTATAGGGATAGCGGGGGGAGTCGAGGGCGGTCCCATTGGGAACATAGAGGCTCGCGACGCGAAGACCCCGGAAGGTCGCGGCAAGCGCCCGGCACTGCTCGTCCGGAAAACCACCGAGCCCCTGGGTGACGTCGGTGAGTGGTCCACGTGCCGCGATCGCGACGCCGTTGTAGCTAGGCTGACCGTGGAAAACCACCTCGTAACCACGATCGGCAAAGGCCTGCACCGGAAAATCCGCATCCCGCACCTTGGTCTCCTGTAGGCACAAGACGTCGGGCTCGAGGCGGCCGAGCCACTCCTCGAGTTGCGCAAGGCGCACTCGTAGGGAATTTACGTTCCAGGTTGCGACCTTCATGTATGCACGGCGGCGCCGCGGCGCGCAGGCCTTGCCGGACGAATCACGGGGCGCCGCTAACTCTTGGGGGCCTTGAGGTAGCCGGCGGCCGCCAGCTCGTTTTTCAAGGCTGAGTGGATATAGCCCACGAGGACGTCACGCCCCACGGTCACGGTCGGCACGGTCGTCGCTCCAGTCTTCTGCTTCATGCCCTGCAGTACCGACCGCCCGCGCGAGACGTCGATGCTGCGAAACGGGACTCCGCGGCGGTGCAGATAGGCGCTCACCTCCCGGCAGGGCGCGCAATGCGGAGCCCGGTACAAAACCACGGGGTGCAGGGCGCTCAGGGCCTTACGTACCGCGGAAGGCGAGGTACGGCCATGCACATGCATGACGTGCACATGGTGGGCCGACGAGGGGGGCGGGGTATTCTGGTAGGTGACAACCCCGTTGGGGCCGACCCAGCGATACAAGGTCGCGGCATGCGCCGCCCCCACGCAGATCAGGACACCGGCCCAAGCCATTCGGCGCGTCATCAGTTCCCCTCCGTTTCATAAAGCCCGCTCTGCTTCAACAACGCATCAATACGCGGCGCGCGGCCGCGGAACCGTGCAAACAGTTCGCGCGGATCAGCCTCCCCTCCCCGCTCCAGGATGTTGTGGAGAAAGGATAAACCGGTGGCCCGGTCGAAGACACCGCGCTCCTCGAAAGGACCGAAGGCGTCGGCCGACAAGACCTCGGCCCACTTATAACTATAGTAGCCCGCCGCGTAACCGCCAGCAAAGATATGGGTGAAGCTGTTCTCGAAACGGTTGAAGGCCGGAGGCTTCATGACCGCCACCTCGTCGCGCACGGCGTCGAGCAGCGCATGCACCGGCCCCGCGGCTGGATCGAAGCCCGCATGCAGGCGGATGTCGAAGAGCGCGAACTCCACTTGACGCAGCATCTGCAGAGCGGCTTGGAAGGTCCGGGCGGATCGCAGCCGGGCAAAAAGGTCGGCCGGCACAGGCTCCCCGCTGCGATAGTGTGCGCCTATGAGGTCGACGACCTCCCGCTCCCAACAAAAATTCTCCATGAATTGGCTCGGGAGTTCCACGGCGTCCCAGGGCACGCCGTTGATGCCCGAGACAGCCGGTTCATCGACCTGGGTGAGCATATGATGGAGGCCATGACCAAACTCATGGAAAAGGGTCTCCACCTCATCGTGGCGCAGGAGCGAAGGGTGATCGGCGGCCGGCGCCGAAAAGTTGCACGTGAGATAGGCGACCGGCAGGCTTGGAGGGGGCCCCGCCTGCCGCACACAACATTCATCCATCCACGCGCCCCCGCGCTTGCGTTCGCGGGCATACAGGTCCAGATAAAACTGCGCGCGCGCCTGTCCGTCTGGGTCCGTGATCTCGTAGAAAAGCACATCGGGGTGCCAGACCTCAATGCCGTGCCGCTGCCGGATACGCACACCGTAGAGGCGCTCGGTGAGCGTGAAAAGCCCTTCGAGAACCCGCGGTAGCGGGAAATAGGGTCGCAGGTCCTCCTCCGAGAACTGATAGCGCTGCTCCTTCAGGCGTTCACTGTAATAAGCCGTATCCCAGGCCTCGAGGAATACCCCGTCGGCCCCCGCCAAGGCCTTGAGATCAGCGAGTTCCCGTAACGCCGCGGGGCGCGCGCGTCGGGCGAGGTCGGTGAGGAAGGCCTCCACCTCGACCGCATCGCGCGCCATCTTGGTCGCGAGCGAGTAGTCGGCGTAATGGGGAAAGCCGAGGAGCGAGGCCGTCTCGCGGCGCAGCGCCAATATCTCGTGGGCCAGGGCGGTGTTGTCGTAACGCCCGTCACCCGCCTCCGAGGCGCGCGTCACATAGGCCTCATAGAGCTGCCGGCGCAAGGCCCGATCCCGGGCATAGGTCATGATCGGCACATAGCAGGGGGCCTGCAGGGTCAGGAGAAAACCCTTGCACCCTCGTTTCTGGGCCTCGGAACGCGCCTGCGCGAGCACCGAGGCTGGTATGCCCTGAAGCCGCGCCTCGTCTTCCACGGTGAGACTGAAGGCATCAGTCGCATCCAGGACGTTTTGCTCGAAGCGGCTCGTAAGCTCGGAGAGCTTCTCCTGAACGGCCTTGAAGCGGGCCTTGGGGCCGGCCTCCAGGGCCACCCCCGACAAACGCATGTCACGGAGGGCATTCATGATGACCTTTTTACGGGCCTCGCTTAAAGAAGCGAAGGCGGGGCCCTCGGCAACCGCCCGATAGGCGCGATAGACGCGCTCGTCCTGGGCGTAGCTTGTCTGGTAGCTCGTGAGGCGGCCTAGCCCGGCGTTGTAGGCCTCGCGCAACGGCGCGCTGTCGGCCACGGCGTTCAAGTGCGCAACCGGGGACCAGAAGCGCTTGAGGCGCGTCTCCGTAGTCTCAAGTGGCCCTACCGCATCGTCCCACCCGGGCCCTGGGTCGCCTGCCAGACGCGCCTCGACCGTCGCGTGCGTCTCGTCGAGCATGGCGTCAAGAGCTGGCGTCACCTGACGTGGGTCTATGTGGGCGAACCTCGGAAGGCCGTCGAGGTCCAGCAGGGGATTGTCGGTCGCCATCGGTGTTCCCTGAATGATATCGGGCCTACTTTATCATGGGCCGCGACACCCCCGAATCCTTCCGTCTCGCGCCGCAACCAAATGGGTCCTGCTTATCCGGCGCCGACCAAGCCGCGCAGGTTTTCCAGCACGGGCCCCGTGGCCGGCCGCACGCCATGCCAGAGGAGAAAGGACTCGGCCGCCTGCTCGACCAGCATGCCGAGCCCGTCGGCGACCTGGCGGGCGCCGCGGGCCCGGGCATGGGACAAAAACAACTCGGCCTTGGGACCGTACATCAGGTCGTAGACGATCGCCCCCTCGAAAAGGGAATCAGGGAGCGCGGGGAGCCTCCCGGAAAGCCCGGCGGCCGTGGCGTTGATCACGAAATCAAAGGGCGCTTCGCTTGCACCCCCGATCACTGCAACGCCCACGCGGGCGTCATGGCATGAGGTGGCTAAATCCCGGGCCCGCTCTGGGCTACGATTGAAGATGGCGAGATGAGCGATGCCTTCGTCCAGCAAGGGCCCCACGATCCCCTGGGCCGCGCCCCCCGCCCCCACCAGCAAGACCCGGCAGCCCCCCAAGGACCAGCCGTGATTCACGGTAAAGTCGCGGATGAGGCCTGCACCATCCGTGTTGTCGCCAAACCAACCGCCGCCTTCCTGGGCGAGCGTATTGACCGCGTGGGCGCGCTCCGCCCGATCCGAAATCCGCGTTGCGAGCGTATAGGCCTCACCCTTCAAGGGGACGGTGATGTTCGCCCCCCGGCCATCTTGTGCGCGGAATGCCGACAGGGCCTCCGCGAGACCCTCCGCGCGCACCTCCCGGCGCTCATAGTGGACGTCGCGGCCCGTGAGGCGGCCGAAGGCCTCGTGGATCTGTGGGGACAGGCTGTGGTCCACGGGGTGGCCCATGACGGCGTAGAGGCTCATGGCCCCAGAAGATAGCCGAGAAAGGCGGCGTAGAGAAGGCCGCTTGCCATCATGTGGTAAGGGCGCAGGGCCGTTGCGCGCATAATGCGCAGCCGCAGGACGGCGACACCTGCGATCGTGATCAGCATGGTGGCGAGCAAGAGCGGGGTCGGACGCCAGGGCGTGAGCGTCATGCCGAGGGCGGGCAAGAGGCTCCCTTGAAACACGAGCGCGCCCGTGATGTTGCCGAATGCCAGAGTATCCTGCCGGCGTCTTATCCAAAGCACGCTATTGACCTTCTCCGGCAACTCGGTCGCGATCGGGACTATGACGAGGGCGAGTATGAGCACCGGCACATGAAGCAGGTGCCCGAGCTCTTCGATGCCCACCACGAATCCCTGGGCGCCCGCCACAATGAAGGCAAGCCCCAGGACGAGTTGGAAGTAGCGCAACCCAGGGATACGCTCCAACACATGCCGCGCCAGATGCAGGCGATTCGCCGCGCTGGTCTCATGACCGGCGGCCACGAGCGCCTTCGAGGCGCGCACGGTGGCGAGCGCATAGGCGGCGTAGCCCGCAACCAGCACGGCGGCGAGCAGCCGCCGGGGCGCGCCCTCCGGCAGATAGAGCCCCGCCAAGGCCAGGACGAAGAGCACGAGAAACCAGTCGAGATCGCGCCGCAAGCCCCCGCGCTCGGGGGTGAGCGCGCCGCGCAGCCCCCGGCTCTGCCAAGCCGCGACCCCCATGACACCGAGCGCCAGGGTCGACAGCATGAGCGGGGCGCCGAGCACGGCCCCCACCGCCAGCCGCTCGCCCGCGCCCTGGCGCAGCGAGGCAAGCAGAGGCACCGCGGTCTCAGGGAGCGCGGTGCCGACCGCCGCGAGCAATGAACCCGTTACGCCCTCGGAGACCCCGAACGCCGCGCCCACGTGCTCGATCGCGTTCGTGAAAAGCTCGGCGCCCGCGAGGATCACGGGCAAGGCGGCAAGCAGGATGAGGAAGGCGGTCACGCGCACCTGCCGTCAGTGTGGCGAGTCGAGGACCTTCTCCATTCCCGGAGGCACGGTCTCGGCGAAGGAGCCGCGCGTGCTGATGCCGGCAAGCCAGCGCGCAAGCCGCGGGTGCTTGCTGCGCCAGTCGTGCGGATAGCGGAAATCGACGTATTCGAGGGCTGACGCGAGCCCCAGATCGCCGATCGTAAAACCCTCGCCCACGAGATAGGCCGGGCCCTTCTCGGTCTTGTCGGCCCACGCGAGCGCGCGCGCAATCCTGTCTTCCTGGCGCGCGATGAATGACTGCGACTTCTCGGCCTGGGGGCGCCGATCCTCCAGGAGACGGGCGACGGTGGCATCGACAATGCCGGTACCCAGGGTGTTCCAGAGCTGCGCCCGCAGGCGCTCCGCGTCTGCCTGCGGGATCAGGCGCTCGGGCGTCAGGGTATCGATATACTCGATGAGCAGGGCCGAATCGAACAGGACCCGGCCATCGTCGGTCTCCAGGACCGGGACCTTGCCGAGCGGATTCAAGGCCGCAATGTGATTGCCGGCCTCGTGTGGACTCTCCTGAACCCATTCGAAGCGGATGTTCTTCTCGCGCAAGGCGATGCGGACCTTGCGTACATAAGGCGACGTGGCATGACCGTAGAGCTTCACAAAGACCTCCCAAGATAGGCGGCGACCAGACCCACGAAGACGCTGCCGCCGAACCAGTTGTTATTCAGAAAGGCATGAAAGCAGTCGAGGGGCCTGCGCTCGCGCAACAGCCCCTGCTCGTAGACCGCGAACCCCAGGGCCGCCCCCAAACCGCCATCGTACACGGGACCGAGATGCGCCATCACTCCGACGACATACAAGAGACCCAGGGTGATGGCGTGATTCAGGGCCACCATGGCCCGATCCCAGCGCCCGAACAGGATGGCGCTCGATTTGACGCCGATCTTCAGGTCATCGTCGCGGTCGGCCATGGCGTAGGCGGTATCGTAGGCCACGGTCCATGCGATGTTGGCAGCGAAGAGCACCCACGCAAGACGCGGTATGTGCCCGGTCTCGGCGGCGAAGGCCATGGGGATGCCCCAGCCGAAAGCAAGCCCCAGATAGACCTGCGGAAGATGAGTGAATCGCTTCAGGAAGGGATACGTGGCGGCGAGCGCCACCGCCACGACCGAGAGCTCGATCGTGTAGGTGTTGAGCCAGAAGGCAAGCATGGCCGCCAGGAGACAGAGCCCAAAGAACAGGGTGAGCGCCGCCCTCGGGCTCACCTCGCCCGCGGCGATCGGCCGGTCCCGCGTGCGCCAGACGTGCGGGTCGAAGTCACGGTCTGCATAGTCGTTGATGACGCAACCCGCCGAACGCATGATGAGCACGCCCGCGATAAATACGGCGACCAGGGCAGGCCTCGGATGTCCCTGGCCCGCGATCCACAGGGCCCAGAGCGTCGGCCACATCAAAAGCAGGCTGCCGATCGGCCGGTGCAGCCGCATGAGGCGCATATACGTCCCCACGCGCGCCCACCCGCTCGCTCGAACCGTCCCCTCGCCCCTTGCCGCCATCATCCGCCCCAACGCCCGCGCCCGTGATCGGGTCGTAAAGCATCGCATTGTAACGCAGTCCGTGGCCACCGCCGCGACCCACGCTGCCATTTGGGGCCTCGCCCGTGAAACAGGGGGCCTTGAATCCGTCGAGGCCGGCTGCGCGGGTCCGAGGGAATGGCCTTGATGGTTGGCCGATTTGCGCACGCGCCCCAGACTTGACGAGATGGGCCCAAAACGCGATCGTTGAGGCCACTGATCTCACATGAGAGGGTGCCTCATGGCCGGTAGCCTGCATGTCCACGGTCTCGATGACGAGCTGATAGCGCGCCTAAAGCGACGGGCCGCGCGTCACGGGCGATCGGCCGAGGCCGAGCATCGCGAGATACTTCGCCAAGCCCTCGGGAGCGAAGCGGAGACGTCCTTCGAGACGCTTGCCTGTGAACTGCGAAAACTCACGAAGCACCGGCCCCATACCCCGTCCGAGATCCTGCTGCGCGAAGGTCGCGACGAGCGGTGACGGGTTGCGTCATCGGCGCGAGCGTCGCCCTCAAGCGGGTCATCGAAGAGGACACCTCGGCCTCGCTCGTGGCCCATGACACGGACCGGCAACAGGCCCTTTCTCGCGAGATTTCCATGCGCATTATTAGCAAAAAAGCAAGATCGGGCGACCAGCGCCGTCAATATGGGCGCCCCAGGTCGGCCTGCTGCCTGAAACCGAGAAGATATCCCCGCCCGAAACCCTACGGTCATCGCAAGCAAGGCCGAGAAGGTCCCGCGTCGCGGCAACCGCTCCCTTACGATCATCCGACGGCGGAAATGGCCTTCAGTAGGGCGGGGTTTGACCGGCACCCTGGTACGTATTACTCTAAGAAGTAATACGCTGGATACACCCTTGTGAGGAGGTCGTCATGCGGATTACAAGCAAAGGCCAAGTCACCATCCCCGTCGACATCCGACTCAAGGCCGGTCTGCTGCCCAACACCGAGGTGGAGTTCGTTGTGCGGGGTCAGACCGTCATTGTAAGGAAGGCCGAGAAGGTCCCGCGTCGCGGGCGACAGTTGCTTGCGGTCATGCGTGGCAAGGCAACCACACGTCTTAGCACCGACGAAATCATGGCCTTGACGCGGGGCGCCTGAGGACGAACCGCTCATGGGTGCCATCTTGGTCGATAGCAACGTCATTCTGGATGTTGTGACCGAGGATCCCCGGTGGTACGAATGGTCGGCTGCCCAATTGGGGCACCTGGCCGAGCGACACATACTCGCCATCAACCCCATCATCTACAGCGAAGTCTCTATCGGGTTTGATCGGATCGAAGACCTGGATCAGGCCGTACCGCAGGAGTTTTTCCGTCGCGACCCCCTGCCCTGGGAGGCGGGATTTCTCGCTGGGAAATGCTTTATCCGATATCGCCACTCCGGAGGCGAACGACGCTCGCCCCTCCCGGATTTTTACATTGGCGCGCACGCAGCCATCCACCAGATGGCGCTCCTGACCCGTGACGCCCATCGGTACAAGACCTATTTCCCGAAACTCACGTTGATCGCCCCTTGAACACTTGTCCGCGCATTCCCCTTCTTAGGCGAGTTCCATGCCAGCCTTGCGCCAAGAGGGGGTCAAGCGGACGGTTTGGTTTTGTGCTACAGCGGACATATCGCACAGGGAGCACTTGGCAAAAACCAAGAGCGATCACTTTTAATATAGGGGCGGAAGGCTCCGAATTTACGCCCAGTGAGACCGCATAAGACGCAATCATGGCAACATGCTTTCGCAATGGTCGTTGACCTGGGAAACCCTCGCTACAAGCCCAACAAGGGTTTAGCGGTGGGAGACTTCATTCTCTCCGGTTTTGGCGACTTGACGCTCCCGCCGATTTAGGTCGCTAAAGACTCGCCGGCCCCCGCCGTGCTGGGCCTTCCCGAAACGGCCATGTCACGAGCCTCGTCTTGGAGCGCCCCGGAGCCCTCGACACAGTCATGACGGTCCGGTTGCACAAATGCCTTTTTGGCCTTGGTCGAGCTGCATGTGAGTCGGCCGGCCATAGGCTGGTGACATCCGAGAGGTCGAGTTTGCTCGCGATCAGGAAGACCACGGCACGGATGGGCCACCGTCACTTACCCGGCCTCCTGACGGCTCCAGGGAGAAGGTTAAGGGCCGGGGCGCCGCACCTCATGTACGACAACTGCGGACAAATTTTCAGGAACCCGCGCGTGACCCCGGTCGTGAAAGCCAACGTTACCGATGTCGGGTGTCGACGCAAGAAGAACTTGCCGAACCGGCACGCCTGAGCGCCACCCTCCATTCGCCCGAATGGTCAAAGCATGCCAACTGTGATAGGTGACATGTAACCCCATGGAGGTTCGTTATGGCCTCGACACCGAAGTCCAGGCCCTCGCAGATGAAGGTGCGGAAGCATCGCGAGCGCCTGCGATCACAAGGCCTGCGGCCCATCCCGATTTGGATCCCCGATGTGCGCGCGCCCTCCTTTCGATCAGAGATGCACCGGCAGTCGTTCGCCGTGGCGGCAAGCGGCTAGGCCCGCGAAGATCAGGCGTTTATCGATGCCGTGTCGGGCTGGGACGATGAATGAGGCGCGGCGACATCTGGACCGTTGCGGGCAGCAGAACATACGCAGGCAAACCGCGCTCCGTCGTCGTTGTGCAGGATGACAGTTTCGACGCTACCGACTCGATTACCATATGGGCCTTCACGGCCGACGAGACCGAAGCCCCTCTGTTCCGCCTGCTGGTGGAGCCGAACCCATACAATGGCCTGCGTTCTGCGTGTCGCCTAATGGTGGACAAGATCACCGCCATGCCGAAATCCAAGATCGGCTCACATATCGATCGCTTGGATAACGCGGATATTCTGCGACTCAATCGCACGATCCTCGTCTTCCTCGGGTTGGCCGCATCTCGGGAAACAAGGCGGCGGCCATGGGCCATTTTGGAGCGCCTAAGCGCCCCACCGCTTCGATATTTCATGAGTCCGAGCAAGCCCTTAAGGGGTCGGTCTTCCAAAAGCGCCATACCGAAAAGACGGCTCTCCCTATAGAAAGATCGAAGTATGTCCCTGATCCATCGTTAATTGCGCTCCGGAATGGACCAATATATGTGATTCTTGCCAGACGCCCCATAAGCTTATCCACGGCGGAATCATCGACGTTGTCATTACGATTCGGCTGAACGGCCCTGCCGGCCTGTGATGCCCCAAACCCCCATCTCGCCGCTTGGATCTCCCGAGCCTCTTGGCCAACAAACAATCGAACACCCAACAGGCCGTCGGAACGTCTGCGTATATACAGGACCCGAGTTACGTCACTAGAACGTGGCGGCATCTCGGGCGATTCAGGCCGGCTCGATCCAATCTCCCCTTCGGATGGGCCCTCCCGGTAGCCATGACATAGCCCCCAGGTGGAAAATGGATTGCCGCTCCGGTCTGGCAGGCCACCCACACCGACCGCCGTCACGGCCAGGGACGACACCACGATGCCATATAGGAAGTAATGCGTCGGTCCTGCATACAGGACAAGGACAACATCCTCACGTTGGCGACCGGCGCGAAGAAACTCAAGAAGGTCCTGCTGCTCAATCCACGCGGCATACTGCTGAGACTGGCGGTCGGGTTTCGTGGCGATTTGTAATAGCGCGTTCGCGATTGAACCCGGAGCAGAAAGTCCGGTGGCGGTCGTCGAGGGTCTTCTGGCGCCCATGCGCCCTCCTTGTGCCCGCCAAGGTTCATATATGCAAAAACGACGTTACGACAATCATAATGAGCCCAGTCTTAGGCACCCAGATTTCGCATGCCAATAGAAAGTAACTCCGTTTCTACAAAAATGTACTTTGCCGCCGGGGCCTGGTTGGTATAAGTGGGGCAAACGGATATCTGTTGCCCTATTTGGCGCGGCTCGCCCGGTCAGCCTCTGGGGCCGGTCGCGGTCCCCAGGCGCAAGCCGCAAAATCTGCAAAGCCAGGCTTGCATCCTGACAGTGGAAAGCTGGCGCCCTCGCGCCCCCCGTATGCGGATCCAACCAGAACGGATTGGCGCCCTCTCGGCAGCGCATCGTCACCATACTTGGCCAGCACGGACCCTGGGTATCGTGCCAGGCTCTGTGTCTGGCGCTCCACTCCGGCATCGTTGGAAGGTTTAGAGATTGCTCATACCAGAACCGCAGCGCACGCCCATTCTGCTGAGAAGCCGTGTAAAGCGCCCTGGCGCGAAATAATGACGTGCTGCGGCGGGCGATAGGGCGAAACATGTAATCGATTACGCCGACCCGAGTTCATGGCGTTCGCGCAGCCAGCGCCTACGCAGGCCCAGCAAGGGGGCGGAGTCGCCCCGAACCAAGGTGGCCGCGGCCCGGGCGACCGCCGGCAGCATGGCCTCGTCGCGCATGAAATCCGCCACGCGAAAGCCCGGGAGGCCGGTCTGGCGGACCCCGAAGACCTCGCCCGCGCCGCGCAACTCGAGATCGCGCCGGGCGATGAGAAAGCCATCATCCGTTTCGCGCAGGCAGGCGATGCGCTCGCGCGCCATATCACCCAGGGGCGGCTTATAGAGCAGCACGCAGTGCCCGGGTAGGCCACCGCGGCCTATACGGCCGCGCAGCTGGTGGAGCTGGGCGAGCCCTAGGCGCTCGGCGTTCTCGATGACGAGCAGGCTCGCGGCCGGGACATCCACACCCACCTCGATCACGGTGGTCGCCACCAGGACCTGTACCGGGCCGCGCGCGAAGTCCTCCATGGCCCGATCCTTGTCGGCGGCCTTCATGCGCCCATGGATGAGACCGATGCGAACGCCGGCGAGGGCCTCCGCCAGTTCCGCATGAAGTGCCGCGGCGGCCTTCAGGTCCTGCTCGCCCTCCTCGATGAGGGGGCAGACCCAGTAGGCCTTGGCGCCCCCAAGGCAGGCGGCGCGCATGCGCGCCACCACCTCCTCGCGACGATTCTCCGCAAGCGCCACGGTCGTGACCGGGGCACGCCCCGGCGGTCGCTCGTCCAGGATCGAAAGATCGAGGTCGGCATAGGCGCTCTGCGCGAGCGTGCGCGGGATGGGGGTGGCACTCATAGCGAGCAGGTGCGCGCGATGCGCGCCGGCCCTACCCTTCGCGGTCAGGGCCTGACGCTCCTGCACACCGAAGCGATGCTGCTCGTCAATGACGACGAGACCCAGGCGCAGGAAACCCACCGCCTCCTGAAACATCGCCTGGGTCCCGACCACGAGCCGGGTCTCGCGATCAAGCGCCTTCGCGCGCTGGGCCTCGGCGCCGGCCCCCAGGCGCATGAGGCCAAGCGGTTCGATACCGAGGGGTCGCAACCAGTGGCCGAGGGTCTCCATATGTTGGCGCGCAAGGAGTTCGGTCGGGGCCATGACCGCGACCTGGTAGCCTGCTTCGATGACAAGGAGGGCGGCCGCGGCGGCCACCAGGGTCTTGCCGGAGCCCACGTCACCTTGGAGCACGCGGCGCATCGGCCGGCCGCCCTCGAGGTCTCGGCGGATCTCCCCGATGACGGTCGTTTGCGCCTTCGTGGGCGTGAACGGCAGGGTCTCGAGGAACTGCGTGAGCAGGCGCCCCGGCACCCGGCACTTGCGGCCCAAGGACCGTCCCTGCGCATGCCGGAGCGTCAGGAGGTGCGCATGATGGGTGACGAGCTCCTCGAAGGCCAGTACCGCGCGCGCAGGCGCGAGATCAGCACCCGGGGGCGGCCCATGCAAGAGCCGCAGGGCCGCGGCAAGCGTAAGCCCGGACGGTCGCAGCGCCTCGGGCAGATACTCCGCGAGGCCCGGTAGCGCAAGCGCGAGTGCCGCGCGGACCGTGCGCCGCAGGGCGTTCATACCGAGGCCCTCCGTGGTGGGGTAAACCGGCGTGAGCGTCGTCTCCCGCAAGGACGCCTCGCCCGCGCAGCGGTATTCCGGGTGGACCATCTCCGGGCCCTGGGGGCCAAGCCGCAGCTCGCCATACACGCTCATGCGCGCGCCTACGAAAAACTTGCGTCGCAGCGCGGCATTGAAGTGGAAAAAGCGCAGGCGCAGAAGGCCGCTATCGTCCGCGAGCTCGACCAGCAAAGACGGGCGCGCACGCCCGACGGTGGCCTGGGCCAGGATTTCGCCCTCGACGAGGGCGCTTTGCCCGACCCGCAGCCCACGGATCGGCACGATGCACGTCCGATCCTCATAGCGCGAGGGCAGGTGGAACAGGAGATCGCCCACGGTCTGGATCTCGAGGCGCGCCAGCCGCTCGGCAAGCGCGGGTCCTATACCCGGGAGCGCGGTGACCGGACGCTCCCAGGGCGCTTGGGTGAGATCGCTAGCCGAGGTCGAGGATGGCATCCATCTCCACTTTTGCGCCGCGTGGCAAGGCGGCGACACCGATCGCCGAGCGCGCCGGGTATGGGGGCTTGAAGCGCTCCGCCATGACCTCGTTCACGAGCGGGAAATGCGCAAGATCAGTAAGGAACACCGAGAGCTTGACGATGTGACGGAACTCGGCCCCGGCCGCCGCGACGACCGCCGCGAGGTTCTCGAACACCTGTACGATCTGGGCACGCGGATCCTCCGACACCAAGACCATGGTCGCCGGATCGAGCGGTATCTGGCCCGACAGGAACACGAGCGATCCCGACTTCAGGGCTTGTGAATAGGTGCCGATGGCGCGCGGCGCCGCGTCGGTCTCGATGACGCGAAAAGACATGATTATCCTCGTTTTCGGTTGATGCGGACCACCGCCTCCTGGGAGCGGATGCGGCGTATGATACGCGCGAGATGGGCGCGGTTGTGGACCTCGATCACGAAGTCCATGGCGGTGTCCTGACCGTCACGCTCATCGATCGACACGGTGTCGATATTGGCGTCGAGTTCGGACATGGCGGCGGCCACCGTCGCCAGGACCCCGCGGCGATTCTTCACCTCGACGCGTATGGCGACTGGCCACGAGCCGTCTACGCCGCTCTCCCACTGGATATCGATCCATTTCTCGGGATGCTTCCGGTATTCCGCGACATTCGGGCAGTCCTCGGTGTGCACCGTGATCCCGCGGCCGGCGGTGAGAAAGCCCAGCACCGGATCACCCGGAATCGGCCGACAGCACTTCGCGTAATTCACCACGGCGCCCTCCGTGCCGCGAATCGCGATGGTGCCGGGGGCGCGCGACGGGACCAACGACGGGGCTGGCACATCAGGGAGGAGCTGGCGCGCCACCACCGCCGCTATGCGCGTCCCAAGCCCGATGTCGGCCAGCACGTCCTCCCATGTCTTCACGCGCAGCGTGGCGAGCAGCGCGCTCCTGGCCCCCTCGTCCACTTCGCCCGTGAAACCGAGCGACTGCAAGGCCTTGGCGAGGAAACGCTCACCCAAGCGGATCGCCTCGTCGTGGCGCAGATTCTTCAGATAGTTGCGGATATGGGCCCGGGCCTTGCCTGTCACCACCGAGTTCAGCCACGAGGGGTGCGGGGCGCTATAAGCCGAAGTGATGACCTCGACATGATCGCCGTTGCGGAGCACCGTGCGCATGGGAACGAGCTGATGGTTGACGCGCGCGCCCGCGCAACGCTTGCCGATATCGGTGTGCACTTCGTAGGCAAAATCTATGACGGTCGCGCCGCGCGGCAGCTTCTTGATGTCGCCGTTGGGCGTGAACACATAGACCTCGTCGGGAAACAGGTCGATTTTCAGGTGTTCCAGGAACTCCTGCGGGTTGCCGGCCTGCTGCTGGGTCTCCATCAGGCCCTGCAGCCATTGCAGGGCGCGTTTTTGCATACCCACGTCACCGGTCTTGTAAAGCCAGTGGGCCGCGACCCCGTTCTCCGCGACCCTATGCATATCCTCGGTGCGGATCTGCACCTCGATCAAGACGCCGAACGGCCCGAACACGACGGTATGAAGGGATTGATAGCCGTTGGTCTTGGGGATGGCGATATAGTCCTTGAACCGGCCCGGAATGGGCTTATACAGGTTGTGGATCACGCCGAGCGCCCGATAGCAGGTGTCGACCTTGTCGACCACGATGCGAAACGCGAGCAGGTCATAGACCTGCTCGAAGGACAGGCCCTTCTGGCGCATCTTGCTATAGATGCCATAGAGGTTCTTCTCGCGGCCGGAGACATCCCCCGGCAGACCCTCACGCCGCAGCTGCTCCATGATCGCCGCGCGCGCCTTGTCGACCAGGGCCTTGCGATTGCCGTGGCGCTTGCGCACCGCCTCTTGCAGGATGCGATAGCGCAAGGGATAGAGGATCGCGAACGACAGATCCTCAAGCTCCACGGACCAAGCATGAAGGCCCAGCCGATTGGCGATGGGCGCGTAGATGTCGAGCGTCTCGCGCGCGATCGCTTTCTGCCGCACAAGCGACAGGACACGGATCGTGCGCATATTATGAAGGCGGTCGGCGAGCTTTATGAGTACAACGCGAATGTCGCGGGCCATGGCCAGCAACATCTTGCGGAAATTCTCGGCCTGTTCCTCTTCCTTATTCTCAAACTCGATCTGGCCGATCTTGCTCACGCCGTCGACGAGTTCGGCTGCCTCCTGGCCGAACTGGGCGATGATCTCGTCCTTGCGTCGGCCCGTGTCTTCTATGACGTCATGCAGGATTGCCGCCGCAAGGCAAGTGGCGTCGAGGCGCAAACCGGCGAGCAGGCGCGCGACTTCCAGGGGATGGTAGATGTAGGGCTCGCCGCTACGGCGCTTCTGGCCTTCGTGAGCCTCCGCGCCGAACAAATAGGCGCGATAAACCACGGCAACCTCCTCGCGCCCAAGGTAACCCTCGAGCAAGACGAGCAGGTCGCTTATGTGAAACGAAACCGCGCCGGGACCCGCCCCGTCAGGGGGCGGGACTTGCGCCGGCGTCGCCACCTGTCCCGAGAGATAAGACGGCGTCATCTTCGACCTCCAGACCGGCCTCCGGATTGTCGTCCAAGATGGCGTTGGTCACGTAACCACCAGCAATCTCGCGCAGAGCCAAAACGGTCGGCTTGTCGTTCTCGCGTGGCACACACGGCTCCGCGCCCGCGGCCAACTGCCGCGCCCGGCGGGCCGCCACCAGAACCAACTGAAAGCGGTTCTCGACGTGCTCCAGACAATCCTCAACGGTGATGCGGGCCATAACGCACTCCTCTTAAGTCAAGATGACGAGTCTAGCAAATCGCCTTATGCGCCGGTAGGCGCGTAGACGCCGGGGTCGCAACGCAAAGGCCGCCGCACCCGGCCTTCGGCGATCAGCGCCTTCAAATCCGCGAGCGCCTCCGCGAACTCGTCGTTCACGATGATATGGTCGAATTCGCCGGCATGAGCGATCTCGGCGCGGGCCTTGGCCATGCGCCCCGCGATCACGGTCTCGTCGTCCTGGCCCCGGCCTCGCAACCGCATCTCGAGGGCGGCGAGAGACGGGGGCAGGATGAAGATCGACAGGGCCTCGGGCCACAAGGCCTTGATTCGTCGCGCCCCCTGCCAGTCGATGTCGAGGATCACGTGCCGCCCTGCGCGAAGCAGCGATTCGACCGCCTCGCGCGTCGTCCCATAGCGGTTACCGAAGACCTGTGCGTGCTCAAGAAAGGCCTCCTCGGCGACCAAGCGCTCGAACGAAGCATGATCCACGAAATGGTAATGCACGCCGTTCTGCTCGCCTGGCCGCGCCGGACGTGTCGTATGGGAGATGGAGATACCGAAACGGGGATCGGCGGCCAAGGCCTTGGCGAGGCTACTCTTGCCGGCCCCGCTCGGGGCCGAAAGGATCACAAGACGGGGGTCGCTATTCAATGTTCGGCGCCTTCTCGTGCGGCGCAGGCGTCTCATTCTGCATCATGGGCGCTGTTCTCTCGACCTCAATCTCGTCCAACCGCAATCCTTGACCCACGGCCCGCGGTCACGGGGTTGCGCAGCCGAAGCCGGCCGCGCGATTTGCTTGCTCTCATGGTGGCGAGTAAAAATACTCAATATCGTGAGCAAAATAAAGACCGGCTCCCGCCACCCCCAAGGCGCACCCGGGATCGGCGGCAACGCGATCGTGATGCCGGACGGGCCCTGGGCCCGTGAAATCGCCCTTGCGGTTGGGAAAGACGTCATGATCAGTCGGATCCCGCAAGAGAGCCATAGAGCCGGGCCGAGGCTCGCCGTCGCCCTGGGCCCTGCGCAAGCGCCGGACGCCCACCAAACAAACGAGACACGCGAGGCGCCTATCGCCGGAGCGGACGGGCGTCACACGGGGGCCAGGGGCGCGGGTTTGGCGTGCAAGGCGGGCTAGGGAATGCGCTATTGGTGGGTCAACCAGAATCAGACCTTCCGCCAGGAGATCGAAGGCGGCTACCTATGGTCGCCCAAGCGCAGCAAGAACGGGCACCGCAACCCTTTCTACGAATTTATGCGCGAGGCCGCCCCGGGAGACATCGTTTTTTCCTTCCGGGATACGCGCATTGCCGCGCTGGGGATCGTTACCGGCTACTGCCGCGAGAGCCCAAAGCCAGACGAATTCGGCAACGCCGGCGCGAACTGGAGCCAGATCGGCTGGCGGGTCGGTGTCCACTGGAAGACGCTTGCCAACCCGATCCGCCCCAAGGATCACATCGCCGCACTGCGTCCCGAGCTGGGAAACAAATACGCCCCGCTGACGCTGGCCGGCAACGGTCTACAGGGCGTCTACCTCACGGCAGTAAGCGCGCGACTTGCCGCGACACTCTTCGCGTTGATCGGCTCGGACGCGCTCGGCGTGGCCGAGGTCGCCGATGACATCCAGAGGACCGAGCGTGACGCGCCGGCGCCGGAACGAGACATCGAAGAATGGGAACAGCGGGTCGAGGTCGCCATTGCCGCCGACGCAAGCATCCCGGAGACCGAGAGGGCCGCCCTCGTCAAGGCCCGGCGTGGTCAAGGCCTCTTCAGGGACAATGTGCACCTGATCGAACGCGCCTGCCGGATCACCAAGGTCGAGCGCATGGAGCATCTCATCGCAAGCCACATACGGCCCTGGCGAGACAGCGATAACGGCCAAAGGCTCGACGGCGAGAATGGGCTCCTGTTGACGCCAACCATGGATCACCTGTTCGACAAGGGCTTCATTTCGTTCGAGGACTCCGGAGAGCTGATCGTTTCACCCGTGGCCGATCCCGTGTCGCTCTTGCGCATGGGCATCGATCGCGATGCCCGAGCGAACGTCGGAAAATTCTCGCAGGGCCAGCGGCATTACCTCGACTTTCACCGCGAGAACGTGCTGCGCATGGCTCGCGGCAGCGCGCGCGGATCATGACAAGTGAGGCCGCGCATTACGCAGGACATGGCCCTGCCGCCCGCGGACGCAGGGGCATGGCGGGGCGCCACACTCACCTGTAGCCGGGCAACGCCGCTACGCCCTTGGTTCGCGCGCGAGGGCGAGGTCCATGGCCTGGGGGGGCGGCGAACGAATCCGACAACAACCGCGGGCAGCTCAAAGGGTTGGGACGATGCTGCCGGAGACTTTCGGCTGCCTGTGCCTGTTATTCGATGTTCTGCACCTGCTCACGCATCTGTTCTATCACGACCTTGAGGGCGACGGCACCGCTCGACACGCGCGCCGAGAAGGACTTCGAGGCTATGGTATTGGCCTCTCGATTGAGTTCCTGCATCAAAAAATCGAGGCGCCGGCCGACGGGTCCAGCCTCCGCCAGGGCGGCGCGGGCCTCGGCAACATGAACTGCAAGACGCTCGACCTCCTCCTCTATGTCGCTGCGCTGGGTCAAAAGCAGTACCTCCTGTTCCAGGCGCCCCGGATCCAATGGCTGCTCGAACATTCGTACGCGCGCGCGCAATCGTTCGCGGAAGAACTCGAGGCCTTCGGCGACCAGCCCGCGCAGGGCGGCCGCCTCGGCGTCCATGAGGTCGAGTTTCTCGCGCAGGCCTTGCGCGAGGCGCTCCCCCTCCCGTCGCCTATGGTTCACTAGGGCGGTAAGTGCCCGCTCGCAGGCCTGCGTCACGGGTTCATCGAGGACCGGACCGGGACGCGCGGAGACCACCCCCGGCCAGCGCAACACATCGGCGACCGAAAGCGGCGCAAGGCTGCCGTGGGCCGCCCGCACGACCTCGGCCGCGCGCACGACCTCGGCCGCCAGACGTTCGTCCACGACCACCCCCGCCTCCGCGGGGGCCTTGCGCCACACGACCTGGCAGTCGACCTTGCCACGGGAGAGCACGGCCTGGAAGCGTTCACGCAGCGGCCCCTCGAGGCCGTTCAGGCCCTCCGGGAGCCGCATCGACACTTCCAGGTAACGGTGATTGACCGAGCGCAGCTCGCACACCACCTCGCCCGCCCCGATGCGCACCTGGGCGCGCGCAAACGCGGTCATGCTCTTGATCGAGGCCATCATGAGTGCATACTAACCGAAACCGGAGTGGGTCGGTACCGCGACGGGCGGTCCGGGCCGTCAAGGGCGCGTCCGCAACGCCTTTGCGCGCGACTGCATTTTGGAAGGTTTTCGGCTATTGTTGGAAACACATGCGCAAACAGCCGACCCCCCTGGCCCACGGCTACGTCCTGAAGGGCTACCGAATCGAGAAAACCCTTGGCGGAGGAGGCTTCAGCTCGGTCTACCTCGCGACCGAGCTTGCCAGCGGCGCGGAGGTCGTCATCAAAGAGTTCCTTCCGGTGACCCAGGCCTTCCGTACGCCCGATGGCCGCGTCGAACCGCTTTCCGAGGAGACAGCGCCGCTCTTTGCCTCAGGCATCAAGCGCTTCTTCGACGAGGCCGCCGCGCTCGCCAAACTGCATCACCCCAACATCGTCCAGGTCACCAACTTCTTCCGCGCCCACAACACCGCCTACATGGTCATGCATTATGAGGTCGGCCGGGATCTGCGCTGGTACGTCAAGCGTCATCCGGGGGGTTTAAGCGAGAAGTTTCTGCGGACCGTGTTTCCGCCACTGCTCGTGGGGCTGGACGAGCTTCATACCCGCGGCCTGCTCCATCTGGACATAAAACCCGCGAACATCCTGCTACGTCCGGGAGGTAACCCTCTTTTGCTGGACTTTGGCGCGGCGCAGAGGACCCAGGAGCGACCTGCGGGTATGCGCACGTTGACTGCGGGTTTCGCGCCCCTGGAACAGCACACGAAAGGTCACATCGGGCCGTGGACCGACCTATACGCGATCGGCGCATCCATGTGGGCCTGCCTGAGCGGTCGCGCACCACCGCCGGCTACGGCGCGGGCCACCAAAGATACGTTCAAAGGGGCGCGCGGACGCTTTGGGCGGCATTACTCCGCGCAGATCCTCGATGCCATAGACTGGTGCATGCAGATGGACCAGCTGCAAAGGCCGCAGAACGTGGGGCAGCTGCTGGCCTTTCTGAATGAGACGCCCCGTTGCGAAGCTGACAACAAGAGCGAGATCGGCCGCTGGTTCGACAAATGGCCATGGCTGCGTCTTCGGCGATCGTAGGGCACGGTGACGGGCACGCCGAAGGGGGGATAATGAAGTATACGTGCGCGCAAGGCTCGCGTCAGGGGGGGCGCGCCCATAACGAAGACAGGGTCGCCATTGGTGAACGCGAAACCGCGGTCCTCATGGTTCTGGGCGACGGCCTAGGCGGCCACAAAGGTGGGGCGCTCGCCTCGGCCACGCTCTGTCAGCTGGCCGTACGGGCATTCCGCGCCGTACGCTCCCCGCGCATCGCAGACCCCTCGAATTTCCTGGCGCTCGTCATGTTCCAGGCCCACCAGGCGTTGAAGGGCCTCGGAAAGCGCCTGGACCCGCCGATAGAACCGCGTACCACTGGTGTCCTATGTCTCGTTCAGGAGGGTTGCGCCTACTGGGCGCATATCGGAGACAGCCGGCTCTACCATTTGCGTAACGACCGGATCGTCGTCCGCACCCACGACGATACCACGGTCGAGACCTTTCGCGAGCGCGGCATCCTCGATGAGACCGAGTCCCTGGCACACCCCGACAAGAGCCGTCTGCTCGCGTGCCTCGGGGGGCGCGAGGATCCGACCATACATATGAGTGCCGAGACCCCGTTGCGCACGGGCGACACCCTCCTGCTCTGCAGTGACGGGGTATGGGAGGCGATGGCGGAGTCCGAGATCGCTCGGGCCCTCCACCACCCGGTACTGGAAAATGGTCTGACCGACCTCTTGCTGGCCGCCGAAAACCGCCGCCAAAAGGCCGCCGACAATATCAGCGCCGCCTCCTTGCGTTGGCAGGACTCCATCGGCCGCCCGGCGGGCCTCGCGCCCCAGGCGCGACAACTGACGGCGCGCGCCTTGTGGGAAGAAGGACGCAAGCTCCTGGTCGATCGTAAATTGGATGAGATGAGGGGCGCGCCGAAGAAAATTCCCTCGAGCGACTAAGCTTTGGCGCGCGAAAACCAGAGGCGCGGTGAGCGGCGGCGCCGTTTTTGTTAGACTGGCGGTCGGCCCCCACTTCCTAAGGAAATTCGCATGAGACCAAGCGGACGCGCGGCGGATGCTTTGCGCGCGATCAAGATCACCCGGCAATTCACGCGCTACGCGGAAGGGTCGGTGCTCATCGAGTTCGGCAATACTCGCGTCCTCTGCACAGCGAGCGTGGACGAAAAGATCCCGCCCTTCCTGAAGGGCCGTGGCCAGGGCTGGCTCACGGCCGAATACGGCATGCTCCCGCGCGCGACCGGACAACGGACCCAACGCGAGGCGGCACGCGGCAAGCAGGATGGCCGCACAGTCGAGATCCAGCGCCTCATCGGCCGCTCGCTACGTGGCGCGCTCGACATGAAGGCGCTCGGAGAACGGACCATCACAATCGACTGCGATGTCCTGCAGGCCGATGGGGGCACGCGCACGGCCGCGATCACGGGCGGTTATGTTGCGCTCGCCGATGCTATCCGCTTCCTCAAATCCCACAAGCTTCTGAAGGAAGACCCGCTACGTCGTCAGATCGCCTCGGTCTCGGTCGGGATATGTAACGGGACCCCGGTGCTCGACCTCGATTACGCGGAGGACTCGAGCGCCTCGACCGACATGAACTTCGTCATGGACGATGTCGGCGGTTTCATAGAGATTCAAGGCACCGCCGAGCGCGCAAGCTTTCGTTTCGAGGAGATGCTGGCCATGACCGAGCTCGCCCGTAACGGCATCAAGGAGCTGATCTTGGCTCAGACACGGGCGCTCGCCGACACACCGTGAAAATCGTCTGCGCCACGCACAATCCGGGCAAGATCCGAGAGTTGTCGGAGGGCTTGACCCTGCATGGCATGAGCCTGGTCGCCCAAGACACCCTGGGCATCGAGCCCGCCGTGGAAGACGGTCTCACCTTCATAGAGAACGCGCTCATCAAGGCCCGCCACGCGGCGGCTGCGAGCGGGCTTCCCGCGCTCGCCGATGACTCGGGGCTTGAAGTCGACGCCCTGGACGGGCGTCCCGGTCTGCACACGGCGCGCTTTGCGGGCGACCATGCGAGCGACGCCCAAAACCGTGCGGCGCTGCTTGGGGCGCTCGAGGGCGTACCGGAACACGAGCGCGGGGCGCGGTTTTACTGCGTCCTCGTCTACGTCCGCCACGCCCACGATCCCCGCCCGCTCATAGCCGACGGCCTTTGGGAAGGCCGCATCCTCGCGGCCGAACGCGGTAGCGGAGGGTTTGGTTACGACCCGATCTTTTACGTCCCAACCCATGGCCGCTCGGCGGCGGAATTGGACGCCGAGACGAAACGGGCCTTGAGCCACCGCGGACAGGCCTTGCATGCCATGGCCCGACGCTTGGGCGGGGGCCCATGACGAACGCACGCCCAACGCCACCTCTTAGCCTCTACATCCACATCCCGTGGTGCGTGGCAAAATGCCCATACTGCGATTTTCATTCGCTCCCCCGTCCGGGGCCACTCCCCGAGACCACTTACGTCCGGGCGCTGCTCGACGACCTTTCCCAGAACCAGGAAACCTTGGGGGGGCGAACGGTCGAGTCGATATTCTTCGGCGGCGGCACACCGAGTCTCTTTTCTGGGGCCGCGATCGCCGAGATTCTCGAGGGCGTGGGGCGGTCCGCGATGCTCTCCACCGACTGCGAGATCACGCTCGAGGCCAACCCCGGCACGCTGGAAACCAAGCGCTTTCGCACCTTCCGGGAGGCCGGAGTGACGCGTCTGTCGCTCGGAGTCCAGAGCCTCTACGATCCCGCGCTGCGCGCCCTGGGGCGCATCCATGATGCCAAGACCGCCGTCGCCGCCATGGAAGCGGCAGCCGGGGCGGGCTTCCGATCCTTCAATGTCGACCTCATGTACGGTCTCCCGGGACAGACGGTGGCGCAGGCGCTGGCCTGCGTCCACGGGGCGCTTTCCGTGCGCCCGCCGCACCTATCCTTATACGAGCTCACCATAGAGGCGCACACCGCCTTTGCCCACGATCCGCCGACGCTGCCGCCGGAGGACGAGCGCCTCGCCATAGAGGACGCCGTGACAGAGGCCGCCTGCGCCGCGGGCTACGAACGCTACGAGGTCTCCGCCTACGCGCGCCCCGGGCACCGTTGCGCCCACAACCTGAATTACTGGCGATTCGGCGATTATCTTGGGCTCGGGGCGGGCGCCCACGGCAAGCTTACGGACGCGGCAGGCGTAAGTCGCCAGATCCGGGTTGCCGACCCGGGACACTACATCGCCGACTCGGACCGCGTCGCCACGCGCCGCCTGCTTTCGGAGAGCGACATCCTCTTCGAATTCCTCCTGAACGCCCTGCGTCTGACCGAGGGCTTCTCAGAGGATCTCCTGCGCTCGCGCACAGGCCACGACTTCGCAAGCCTCGGGGCCCTCTGGGCGCAACCCGTGAAGCAGGGACTTCTCGAGCGCGAGCAGGATCGGATACGCACGACCCGCCTGGGGCGCCGTTTCCTCGATTCGCTGCTTGCGGAATTCCTTGCGAACACCGGCGCCATGCCGGCCAAGGTCTCGTGATGCTGTGGATCAAGGCCTTCCACATCGTGTTCGTCATCACTTGGTTCGCGGGCCTTTTCTATCTCCCGCGATTATTCGTGTATCACAGCCTGACCGACGACGAGGCAGGGCAGGCGCGCTTCGTGGTCATGGAGCGGCGGCTCTACCGCTTCACCACGCCAAGCGCGGTCCTCGCCGTAAGCCTGGGCCTATGGCTCTGGCAGGGGTTCGGCTTTAGCGGCCTCTGGCTTGACCTCAAGGTCTCGCTCGTGGCGCTGCTCGTCCTCTACCACTTCTATCTTGGGGTGCTAAGCCAGGAGCTCGCCCGCGGTAGTAAACGCACTCCAACCTTCTATCGCGTGATCAATGAGGTCCCGGTCCTCATCCTGATCGCGATCGTGATCCTGGTGGTCGTCAAACCTTCGTTCTGATCACGCGCGCTCGCGCGCGATGCCGGGCTCGGTCCGCGGGCCGCCTGGGATGTACGCCGCCGGATCGATACCGTGGGCGGCAGCCGGCAGGACGCGCCGAATCTCCGCGGCCCGCGCCACGTGATCCGACCCTGCGCCCAAGTCGAGGACGGTCCCGGGTGCTACCCGCACGCCATCGGCACGCCGTGCAAGTGCCACGCTGGGTCGCAAATATCGCTTGCGGTCAACGGCCACCACGACACCTATGTCCCCTGTGCTCAATTCCACGATGCTGCCTATGGGATAGGTGCCGAGACATTGGATGAACTGGTCGACGAGGCCCCCGTGATACTCCTTGTTGCGCATCGCGTAGAACCGGCCCAAAGCCTCATAGGGCGAGATGCCGGCGTGATAGGCGCGGTCGCTCGTGATGGCGTCGTAGCTATCGACGATGGCCGCCATGAGGCCGAAGAGACCAATACGCTCCCCGCTTAGGCCCCGCGCGTAGCCGCCGCCGTGGTAACGCTCGTGGTGACAGGCCGCCACCTCGATTGCCGCCATGGGAATGTCCCGCGCCGACTCGAGGATCTTCACACCCTCGGGGACGTGACCCTTCACGATCTCGAATTCATGGTCCGTGAGGCGCTCGGGCTTATTCAGGATATCGTTCGGGATCTTGACCTTGCCGATGTCATGGAGGAGCGCGCCGATCCCGAGGATATTGAGTTCCGGAACGGTCAGGTCGAGATGGCGGCCGAAGGCCAAGGCCAGGATGGCCACACGAATGCAGTGCAGGGCCGTGTATTCATCCTTGTTGCGCAGATGGGTAAACCAGACCAATGCGTCTGGGTTGCGCCCCACGCTATCGACCATGCCGCTGATCACCCGCCGCAGCCCTGACACGTCGACCCGCCGGCCGAGGCGGACATCATCCAGCATGGTGTAGACGAGTCCGCGCGCATCGGCCTCGATCGCCCGCGCGACCTGTATCTCCGCCTCCAAGGCGGCCGGTTCACCATGGATCGAGGGGGCTCGACGGGCCGCCTGCGACGCAGCGAGCACCTCTGCCCGCCTGTCCTCGCCAGCAGGCACGGCTCGTTTCACGGTCGCGTGCGAGCGGGCTCCAGGGACACTTGTGGCATGGGTCTGGTCATAAACATAAACATACTCGCAGACACGCCGCAGTTCGCGCAGTTCGGTGTCGGTACGCACCTCGAGGCCTTGAAACAGAAACGAGGTTTCGGTCCAGGGGCGATCGAGGTCGATGACGTACATCCCCCTCTTTAGGTCCTGGACATGAATGCGCTTTCCCATGGGTATCGCTCCGTGTCAGCCGATCTGGCATACGGATCCCTTGCCACGGTCATATCCTAAGGATGTAAGAATACCGCAAAGACGCGCCGCCCTCATCCCCCTTAAACGTCACGCGTCCAGACGACGCGTCGGCGATTCCATTTACGGGACGACAGGCTCTATACGCACACGAGGGCGTTATATCCGCGCGAGAGGTCCGTGATCGGCTGACATGAAAAAGCCCGACGATCGGCTACACTGAGTCGCGTTCGGGAACCGGCGGCAAAGCTTCCGTTAGCAGTTAAGTGAATGCTAATATATACCAAGGACGAGGTCCGGTAAAGGAGTGTTTATGAAACCGTTGGGGATGGCTTTGGGGATCGTGCTTGGACTGACCGGGGGCCAAGCGATCGCCCGCTCCTTCACCCTGTCGCAGGCGGTCGACTTCGCGATCGTCCATAATAGTATGGCGCGGATGGCGCAAGCGAAGCGCGGTGCGGCGCGCGCCGAGTTCAAGCTCGCGGGCGACCAGGACGTCCCCCAGGCGAGCGTGAGCTACGGCTATCTCTTCAGCAACAACCCCCTTGAGGCCCTGTCGGCAGAGTTGGAACGCCGGCAGGTGAGTGCCGCGGCCTTCACCCCGAGCACACTGAACCATCCGGGCGTCACCAAACTGGGCACGACGACCCTGTCCCTTTCGTGGCCCGTCTACAGCGGGGGCGCAATCGACGCCGACCTGCGCGCCGGGCGCTATGCGCGCCAAGCAGCACGCAGTGCCGCACTGCGTGCCCGTCAAGCCATCATGGCGCAGGTGATACAGTCATACGAGGGCGTCCTTGTCGCGCGCCAGGGCCTCGCAGTGGCCCAGAAAGCGGTGACCGCGGCACGCCGCCACGCGCGCACCGCCCGCTATCTCTATTCCAGGGGACGCATCGTGCGCTCGGATGCGCTCACGGCGTCTGTCAATCTGGGGGCGAGCGAGGACATGCTCGCGCAGGCACGCGGCAACGTCCGCATCGCCCTGGACAACCTGTCGGCGGCCATGGGGGCGCCGGCTGCTCTCGCAATCGAGGTGCCGGATGCGACCCTCAAGGTCGTCCCGGTACCGGATCAAGACGTCGCGCGTTTTTATCAGCGAGCCCTCGCGCATCGGCCCGACCTCGCGGCCTTGCGTGCCGAGGCCGCTGCCGCGCGCGCCCAAGCCCAAGCGGCCCGCGACCGATCGTCGTTTCAGGTCCACCTCATGGCCCAGACACAGTGGTTCAGCGAAACCCCGGGGCTGCGCCATAATGCCTGGACAGTCGGCGCCGTGATCAGCAAATCCCTCTATGACGGGCACCGCAATCGAGACCAGGCCGACGTTCTCGAGGAACGCGCGGCCGAACTGGACGCCCAACTCGCGGGTCTGCGCGCGCGCATCCATGACGAAGTGCTGCGTGCCTATGAAACCATGCGCATCGCGATGAGGCGTTATCGCATAGCGAACGCCAATGTGGCTCGCGCAAGGCAGGCCGTGGCGGTGACACAGGTGCGCTATGGGGAAGGCCGCACCATCCTCCTCGATCTCCTGAACGCCGAACACGGCCTCGTGCAGGCCCGCGAGGCGCGGCTTGCGGCGCTCTACAGTCTGGTAGCCAACCGCGCCGCGCTGGCGGAGGCTTGCGGAACGCTTAAGCGCCGGATGCTCTCGACCCTCGGGGTCGCATCATGAGCCGCGCAAAGCTTCGGCCCTTAGCCATGATGCTCACGCTTGCGGCGTGCGCCCACAAAGCGCCGCCACCCTCCCCGCCGGCCGTGCGGCCGGCGGCCACGCGCGCCGTTCTGCGACTGCAGATACCTGCTGACCTCGATCCGCACGGTGACATCGTGATCCCAAGAGACGCCATCGTCCACCAGGGCAGCCTGCCCGGGGTCTTCGTGCTAAGCGATCGGGGGCGTGCGCGCTTTCGCCTAGTGAAGATCGGTGCGACCACGGCCCGCGTGGCGCAGATATTGAGCGGCTTGAGCGGGACCGAGACGCTGGTCCTCCCACCTTTCCGGGGCGTCCATGACGGGACACCCATCCATCCGCAGGCCATCACGACAAGAGGACCGCATGGCAGACGTTGACCCGAAGCCGCAAGGACCGCTCAACATATCGGGACGCCTGACCCGCTATTTCATCGACAGCAAGATCACGATCCTGGTGGTCGTCGTGGCCATACTGGCCGGAGTCCTGGCATTGCGCACCACGCCACGGACGGAAAATCCCCAGATCGTGGTGCCCGCCGCCAATATCATCGTCGCAAAACCGGGAGCGAGTCCGCGCGAGGTGAAAAATCTCGTCGTTGACCCCCTGCAGGCGATACTGCGAGGCATGCGCGGAATTCACCACACCTATGGGCTCGCGCTCGACTCCATGGGCGTAGTCACGGTGAAATTCCAAGTAGGCGCAAACCGCGTCACGTCGCTCGTGCGACTCTACAACAAGATTATGAGCAACATGAGCCGCATGCCGCCGGGGACGCAACAACCGGTCATCCAGCCGCTCGACGTAAACCAGGTCCCCATCGTTACGATCTCCCTTGCGAGCGCCGCCATGAGCGGCGTGCACCTGCGGGCGATCGCGACGGAGGTCCTGCACCACCTGCGGCGCGTGCCAGGCACCTCGCGCGCCTATCTGATCGGCGGCCAACGCCGCAAGATCAATATTGTCCTGCACCCCCGCCTCATGCGTCGCTACGACGTGACATTGGACGACATCCGCAAGGTCGTGGAGGCCACAAACGTCGAGATCCCCTCGGGGCACTTCACCAACCATAACCGACGCGCGACCATCCATGCGGGCACGATGCTGCGCTCCGCCAAGGACGTCGGCCGGGTAGTGGTGAGCCTCTATAATCATCGCCCGGTGTATCTGCGCGATGTGGCGACGGTCACGGATGGCGCCGGACGCATCAAGACCGTGCACGAGGTCGGATTCGGGCCAGCCTACACCCGCGCCCGGCCGCCCAATATCGACGTGCCCGAGGTCACGATCGCGATCGCCAAGCGTGCCGGCACCAATGCGGTGACCGTTGCAAACGCCGTGCTCCACAAGTTGAGCGCGCTGCAAGGCCACATCATCCCCGCCACCGTGCATGTCAATGTCACCCGCGACGACGGACAGCGCGCCGACAGTGCCGTCAATACGCTCATCGAGCACCTCTTCATCGCGGTAGCGACGGTCGTGGTTCTACTCGTCTTGTTTCTCGGCTGGCGCGCAGCTGCCATCGTCACGGTCACGATCCCGCTTATCCTGTTCGTGACACTCGCCGTGGACGACCTCGAGGGCCAGACCATCAACCGTATCACCCTGTTCGCCCTCATCCTATCGCTCGGTCTTTTGGTGGACGATTCCATCGTCGTCATCGAAAACATCTTCCGGCATTACGCGAAGGCCGGCGTCGATAGGGTGCGCGAGGCCGTGAGCGCGGTCAACGAGATCGGCCGTCCCACCAATCTCGCAACCCTAGCCGTGATCGTGGCCTTCCTGCCCATGCTCTATGTGAGCGGCATGATGGGCCCGTACATGGCGCCGATCCCAAAGAACGTGCCGATCGCCATGATCACCTCGCTGTTCATTGCGTATACGGTCGCCCCATGGGCAGCGCGGATGTGGCTCAAGGGCCACGTCGGCCCCGGGCACGACCGGCCTGGCATATTGCAGAGAGGGTATGCACGCATCATGCGTGTGCTGCTCTCGCGCCCCTTTGCGCGGCGCGGCTTCCTGCTTGCCATCATCCTCGTATTCGCGGGTGTGCTCGCCCTACCCGCCTTGCGCATCGTCAGCTTCAAGATGCTCCCGCGCAACAATAACAATAGCTTCGACATCACGGTGCGGACCCGCGCCGGGAGCACGCTGGAGGACACCGACCGCGTCATCACGGCGCTCGGCAACATCGTGCGCCGGAATCGCTATGTCACGAGCTACGATCTGTCCGCGGGCGCGATGGGCGCCATCAATTTTAGTGGACTCTTACGTGGCGAGACCCTGAAGAGAGGACCCGCCGTGGGGGAGGTCCAGGTGCACCTCGTACGCAAGAGCGAGCGGCCGCTATCGTCGATCGTTATCGTGCGCTCCCTGAGGCCTGCAGTCGACAAACTCGCCGCACGCACCGGGGCCATGATCAAAATCGTCCAACACCCGCCGGGGCCGCCAGTACGAGCGACGATCATGGCGGAGGTCTTCGGCCCGAACTATCACAGGGTGCAGGTGATCGCAAACGACCTCCGCTACGGCCTGTTCGCGCATATGCCGCACCTCGCGGGCGTCGACAGCACCGTTCCCCACCGCTCGACCCAGTACATCATCAAGGTCGACCGCCGGGAGGCGGCCCTGCGCGGCGTGAGCGCAGCCCAGGCCGCGCAGACTTTGAAGGGCTTCCTGTCGGGCATAAGCGACGGAACGGTGCATATCCCGCGCGCCAAGGAGCCGGTCCCGATCCGCTTCCGCGTACCGATCGCAGACCACATAGGCCCCTATGATCTCGGCAAGATCTTCGTCACGAACCCCGAGGGGCGCGAGATCCCGCTGTCGGCCATCGTGCGCGTGATCAAGCGCCCGGCGCCGGACCCCATCTATCAGAAGGACGGCCGCGACGTCGAATACGTCACCGCCGGAATGAGTCAGGGAAGCCCCGTGTATCCCGTGTTGCACATGTGGCAGTACCTGAAGCACCACAAAGTGGATGGCGTGCGCCTGAAACAGAACTTCATGGAGGATCCAAGCAGTCTCCATTATGGCCTGCGCTGGAGTGGCGAGATGCGCCTCACCCTGAACGTGTTCCGCGATCTGGGCTCGGCCTTCGGGGTGGCCATCCTTTTGATCTATGTGATCCTGGTCGGCTATTACCGATCGTTCGCGATCCCGATCATCGTCATGGGCTCGATCCCGCTCACGATCATAGGCGTGTTCCCGGGGCATGCGGCCCTGGGGCAGTACTTCACCGCCACCTCCATGATCGGGGTCATCGCCCTCGCCGGCGTCGTGGTGCGCAACTCGCTCCTTTTGATCGACTTCATCCTTGACTATCGGCGTGCCGGACACGCGCTCGCCGAGGCTGTGGTGCAGGCGGGGGCGGTGCGCCTGCGACCCATCATGCTGACTGCGCTCGCGATCATACTTGGCACCGCGATCATGGTCATGGATCCGGTGTTCGGGGGCCTTGCCATCTCGCTCATCTTCGGGACCCTCGCCTCGACCGTGCTCACGCTCTTTGTGATACCACTCGGGTATTTCGCCTACGCGAATTTCTCGGAGCGCGGAGGTCGGGCCCCACATCTCCACTGAGCGTCGGCGCCTGTCCGGACACGAACCCCGGAACCGGGGCGTGAACGACACGCCGCCGGGACCCTCTCGCCTGTTCCCGGATCCCCATGGCACCCCTCCGCCGGTCTGGATGGCGCTCCGGGCGGCGAGTCGACGTGGTGTCGCTTCCAGCATATGCTAGATACCAGGAGGCATGCTGGCCGGGGGCTCGGTCAGGCAAACGGGGTGTCGTGTCCGCGCTTCCCGTAATGACCGGCATCAGGCCGTCGCTCATCCCCGGGCGCCTGAATGAGGGGAGTGCGCAGGCGTCACGGGGGTCGGGCCGCCAGGCACGCCATGCTGGCGGAGATCTCACCCCTCGGCCCAAATCCTCGGCCGTCGGGCAAGACACGCATCGCGCACCGCCGCGGGCCGACATGAGAGGCGCCATCGTTCCGACCCCCGGTCGATGACCGGAAGGGAAGCGGACGGCCGACATGCGCACGACGGGATACGAGGCACCATGGCCGCAACGAATTTCAAGACTGAAAACAACACGTTCCGGAAGCTGATCGGTAACGGCCTGACTTACCGGATCCCGCGCTTTCAGCGCGACTACAGCTGGACGAACGAGGAATGGGAAGACCTATGGACGGATCTCATCGCCGTCCTCGACGATGGCGATGAACATGCCCACTATATGGGCTACCTGGTGCTGCAATCCATGGACGACAAGACATTCGACGTCATCGATGGCCAGCAGCGGCTTACGACCATCAGCATCATCGTTCTTGCCGTTCTGAAGAACCTCCAACGGCTGATCGACGCGAAAAACGATCCGGAGGCAAACGAGCGGCGCAAGCAGCAAATTCAGCAAACCTATGTCGGTTATCTCGACCCGGTCACGCTTGTCGCGCGCCCGAAGCTCAGCCTCAATCGCAACAACAACAGTTATTACCAGACCTATCTCATCCCGCTTGGACATCTCCCCCAGCGGGGATTCCGGGCATCCGAACACTTGTTGCGCAAGGCCTTCGAATGGTTCGACAGACAAGTCGCGGCCTATCTGAGGAGCGCCACCGGAGATGAAGGCAGGCGTCTCGCCAAACTGGTGGAAGATTTGAGCGACCGCCTGTTTTTTACGGTCATCACCGTCACGGATGAGCTGAACGCCTACAAGGTGTTCGAAACGCTCAATGCGCGTGGCGTACGGCTTTCCGCCACCGACCTCTTGAAGAATTATCTGTTTTCCGTACTCGACCGCGGGAGCGAAACCGACCACGAATTGCGGACCCTCGAGGAGCGGTGGGAGGCGATCGTGGGTCGCCTGCAATCGGAAAACTTTCCGGACTTCCTGCGCGTTCACTGGAACAGTCGCCGATCCTTCGCGCGACAGGCGGACCTGTTCAAGACGATCCGCGCGCAGCTTCAAACGCCGGAGGCGGTTTTCCGGCTATTGCGCGAGATGGAGGAAGATCTGGACACCTATCTGGCGCTCTCCTCACCCGAACCCTCGGATTGGCCGCAGGATGACAAACGACTCGCGGGATCCCTGAAGACCTTTCGCGTGCGCCAGCCCTTCCCTTTGTTGTTGGCCGCCAAGCGCGTATTCAGCGCAGCGGACTTTACCGGACTGCTGCGGGCCACGGTCGCCATATCCATGCGATTCAACGTCATAGGTTCATACAGCACCGCCGAGCAGGAGCGCACGTACAACGAGGTGGCAGAACGCCTGGCAAGAAGCGAGCTTGTCCTGCTGGAGCCTGTTCTACTTGCGATGCGCAGTATTTATCCTGACGATGCGACATTCCGTACTGCGTTTGCCGATAAGACGATCCGCACCACGGATGCACGGAACAACCGCGTCGTCCGCTTCATTTTGTGCGCACTGGAAAAGCACCTTTCGGGACAGGACCTGAGCTTCACCAGCGACGCATTCACGATAGAGCACGTACTGCCCCAGAACGCCGCTGACGGTTGGGGTGGTCTTAGCAATGACGACGCGGCCGCGCTTTGCTATCGCCTCGGCAACATGACGCTATTGGAGGCGGGCGCGAACCGCGATCTGGGTGTAGCCCCGTACGCCGAAAAAAGGGTGGCCTATCAGAAAAGCGTGTTTGCCATCACGAGAGCGCTGGCGCGGGAAAGCGCCGAGTGGACGCCGGAGAGGATCGGGGCCCGGCAGGCCTGGATGGCGGACCAAGCCACGTCCATCTGGCGTATCGCGCAACTGAGCTGAGAGATGCGCAAGCGCCACGCTGACGCGAAGTCCGGGGGTTCAAACAGTTTGCTTGAAATCTAATCAATCCTAATCTTATGCTTTCCAAAATGGAGAAATTGGTGAGCATCAGTGAAGCCGCGCAGGCGCTGGGTGCGTCGATCACGACCCTGCGCCGCTGGGAGGCATCGGGCAAGCTGGCCGCCGAACACACCGCGGGCGGCCATCGCCGTTATGATCTCGCGAAACTCAAGCCGGAGATGTTCCGCGCCGAGAGGGAAGCCGGGCGGCGTACCGTGGCCTACGCCCGCGTGTCCAGCTACGACCAGAAGGACGATCTGGAGCGGCAGAAGCAGGTCTTGGCGTTGCACTGCGCCCGCCAGGGTTGGACGTTCGAGGTCATCGCCGATCTGGGTTCAGGCATGAACTATCACAAGAAAGGCTTGAAGCGCTTGCTGGATGATAAGGTTGAAGGACGCATCGGGCGGCCGGCCCCCGCCCGGACCGGTGGCCCCCAGCGGGCGGGGTCCTGGTCTCCCCTGCGATGAACACTGCTCCGCGCATTCCCCTTCCTAGGACGCAGACCAGGAGGGGGTCGAGCGGAGGGTTTCAGGCCCCTCGCTCTGTCTGGGGTCCAAGCCTTATGGTACGATAGTAATATGCAAATCGGCG
>JAJYRD010000038.1 GCA_021794275.1 Pseudomonadota bacterium
GGAATCTGCCAGCGCTAGGCGGAGAGGGGCTAGGGGCGAGCGGGTACGACCAACAGAGGTGAACCTCTAATAAACGCCGTTAGGTTTGACAAGCCAAAAGTGCTGATAGGCTTGAACCAAAAGGGTATGCAGCGAGGTATGGTCCTTACCCCATGGGCCATCGTGGACAGTGCGCTGCCGGCGAAAAGGAGGGGTCCGCCCCGCTCTGACAGCCAAGGGGAACAGGGTAAGCCCGTAAGGCCGCCGGAAACGGCAGGCGAACCGTAAGGAACGCTGTGGGCGTTGCGGGTATGGGAATACGGAAAAAGCGAACGCCTCTCGGTAATCGAGTGGATACCGGCTGTTCTCTGGCCGGGCGCGAAAGCGCGCTGACTTCCGTGCGGTCATTCCGGGCGAGAGAACATGATGGATCGGACAACGAAGGAAAGCAGATGACGGCCATCGGTGGCACCGCGCAAGCGAGGGTTATCGGGGCTGGTGCGCCTTCGCACCCTGAACAGAGGTGGCTCCAGGCCGACTGGCGCCACATCCAGACAGAGGTGACCCGACTCCAGGTGCGTATCGCTCAGGCCACTCAGGCCGGGAGATGGGGCAAGGTGAAAGCCCTGCAACACCTCCTGACCCGCTCGCATAGCGGCAAGATGCTCGCCGTGAAGCAAGTGACAGAAAATCGCGGTAAGAGAACGCCGGGCGTCGATGGTCAAATCTGGTCGACCCCGGCGGCCAAGTGGACCGGGATGGAGTCGATGCGACATCGTGGCTATCGCGCGTGGCCGCTTCGGCGTATTTACATCCCCAAAAGCAACGGCAAGAAGCGTCCGTTAGGGATTCCCCGACTCTTGTGCCGAGCGATGCAAGCTCTTTGGAAGCTCGCTCTGGAACCCGTGGCGGAGACCCTGGCGGACCCCAACTCCTATGGGTTTCGACCCCAACGCTCGACGGCTGACGCTATCGGTTATTGTTTCAACACCCTGGCCAAACGCAGTTCGCCAGAGTGGGTTCTGGAAGGCGACATTCGTGGCTGTTTCGATAACTTTAGCCATGACTGGCTCGTCCAGAACATACCGATGGATAAGGCCCTCTTGCAACGGTGGCTTCAAGCCGGATATATCGAGAAAGGGACCCTGTTTGCGACCCAGGCGGGAACCCCGCAAGGGGGCGTTATTTCCCCCGTCATCGCTAACATGGCGTTGGATGGACTGGAAGCGGCAGCGTTTGCCAGCGTGGGTCCGACGATCCACGCGCGCCGACAGTTCAAGATCAACGTCGTCAGATATGCGGACGACTTCGTTGTGACCGGAATATCGAAAGAGGTTCTGGAACACAAAGTTCTCCCGGCCATCCGGCAATTCATGGCCGTCCGGGGACTGGAACTCTCGGAAGAGAAGACCCGAATCACCCACATATCGGAGGGGTTCGATTTCCTGGGGCAGAACGTACGCAAGTACGCAGGTAAGCTGCTGATTAAACCGGCTCACAAGAGCGTGAAAGCGCTCATGGAGAAGGTGCGGGATATCGTGAAACGAAACGCAAGTGCGACCCAGGCGAATGTGATCCTACAGCTCAATCCCGTCATTCGGGGGTGGGCCATGTATCACCGCCATGTGGTCTCTAAGGATCGGTTCACCTCGATAGATGCGCACATTTGGCGTCTCTTATGGACATGGGCCATGCGTCGGCATCCCCAGAAAGGTGCGGGTTGGGTCAGACAGAGATACTTCCACGCACGAGGGGATCAGAACTGGGTGTTTGCCGCCGAAACCCAAGTCGCGGGTACCAGACAGCGGCTTCGGCTCTTTTGTGCCGGGACGATTCCTATCGTCAGACACATCAAGATACGCGGTCTTGCTAACCCGTTTGATCCCGCGTGGTTCTCTTACTTTACCCACCGGCAAGCCCCGAAAGATTCTGCTGAGCGACCCGGTGCCAAATCATGGCGCTGATGAAGGGCTTGCGCCGGATGAGTGGGCGACTCTCATGTCCGGTTCTTAGGGGGCGGCGGCGCAGTAATGCGCTGCTGCTACCCGACTGGGGTGGCTTCACCACCCACGACTTGAAGCGCTGCCGCCTCATGGCCGGCATGGTGGCCCTTGTCTACAACTGGTGGAACCTCTTCGTGCGCCTTGCGAATCCGCATAAACATCACGAAGCGATGACCATTCGACCGCTCTTACTCCATGGGGTCGCCACCAAGACCCAGCACGGCGGACAGACCACGCTCACGATTACCAGCCAACACGCGAAACAGGCCACCATTCAAGCCGTGCTGACCCGTCTTGCGGCCTTCCTCAGTTCACTCAAATCCACTGCGGAGTTCACGGATACTGAGCGGCTGACCCTCATCTTGCGACGCGCGTTTGCGAAATTCCTTCGAGGACGAACCTCTCCGGTCGCCTTATTGGTCGCTGGAGAGGGAGGAATGAGAGCGGTCAACTGCCGTTTTTAGGATCAAGGATCTCCAGACCGGCTGTGGAAACACCAGAACGTCCAATGGTATCCAGAGCGGGGTGAGCGCGGCGAACAGCATCGCCATAAGCTGCGCCCGCGACAGGATCAAGCGGGCGCGGTGATGGCTGAATATCACGGAATGCCGGCCGGCCTTGGCAAGATCGGTAAACGTGTCGGGCGGTATCGGGAAGAAGCCCGCCAGAAAATGCAGCCATCCGGCGGTTTGGCCCGTATCCGTCGGCCCCGTCTCGGTTTGGTATGCCTCGGACATGGCGCTGCTCTCCTATTGGGGCAGGGGCCCCTTGCCTATACCGTTTTTTTTCAGCGCGGATGTGCGCATCCGAATGCATCCCCGAACGGACCAAAAACCGCGGGCGACCGGATGTGTAGACGGGTGTCCACCTCCGCGGCCCGCGCTTCCGCCATTATCCATGCACTCCCATCCCACGCCTATTGTGGGGGCAAATGTCACCAGGGGCTAGGTCTTGATGCGAGCCCGCGGGCGCGCGCCAAGGTCTGGATGAGGATCTCGCCGGCGGCATCGGCGCTCGCGGCGAAGCTTATGACCCCGTTTCTGTGGCCGCCCATGACCAGGAGGCCTGTTGCGCGGCAGTCGGGCAGGGCGAGGAGGCTTTGGACCTCGCGGGCGATTGCAGGTGTGCCGTAGGGCGCATCGCGAGCCGTCGACGGGAGCCCGAGGGCCTCGGCGCAGGACCAGATCTCCGGTGAGTGGCCATGGAAGACGTAACGGACGTCGGCGAGCGACGCATAAAAGATGGCATGCGTCAGGGATTCGGAGGAGGGTGGCGAGGGGCCTTCGGCGTCGATGCGATTGGCGGCAAGATCCCAGCCCGTGACAAGGCTGTAGTCCTTGGGGGTGAGCACGGGCTTGTGGCCGGTCTGAGTGGCCGTGATCAGGAAACGTTCGTGTCCGTCTTGCTCAGCATCGAAGCGTTCGCTGACATTCCCGAAGCCTATGGGGCCGCCTTCCGTGGCCTCTTGCCCTATGAGCCCAAGATCGAAGAGGATGCGACGCCACCCCTGCAAGGTGGCGAGGCGCGCGGCGCGAAGGGGCGCGCCTCGCGTGTAGCAAAGATGGAACTTTGTGACCCCTTCCCGTTCGTTGCCGGCTGCATCGGCGTCATTTTCTCTTAGAACTCCCATCCCGCTCCGAACCCCCAGTAGTTACGGTAGCCGCCCAGGGCCCCCGACAGCCGTTGCCCGACCTCCGCGTCGACCTCGATGTGTCGTGTCGCGAGATATTGTATGCCGCCGTCCGAGTCCCAGCCGCTGCCTTGGCCCGCGGCCGTGTGGGTCTGCCCATAGATCTCGCCGTAGAGTTGCCAGCGCGGATCGATGAGCCAGGTGGCGGTGAAGTCCGGGTTCACGCTCGTGTAGCGGCGCCCTTGCTGATCGTAAAGACTCGTCACGCCGAGCATGAGCCCAAGGGCTACGTCGTTCGTCAGGTTGTAGCCCACGATCCCGTTTACGGCAGACCCCCAGCCATCGCTGGTGCCATTTGCGTTGTATGTTCCGGGGGCCGTGAATAGGATCTCGCTGGTATAGATCCAGCGGCGGGTGTAACCCCATTCGTGTTTGAGCCCCATGACCGCGGCGCTGTAATCTACCTCGCCACCTTTTTCATTTGCGGCATAGATCGCGTTCGGGGGAAGGACCACGAATTCGTTGCGCCGCGGCAGACCGAACCGAAGCTCTGTTTGCGGCAGCGTTTGTCGGATGCCTGCGTTCGTGTTGAGGTGGGCATAGCCCATCTCCACGATGGCCCGCCCTGGGGCCGCCACGCACGCGCTGTCGCCCACTGTCGGTCGGTCGAGCTCGGCGAGCAGGCCTGAAGGACCTCCGCAGGGGTTGGGGACCGAGGACGCGATCGAGGCGTGCGCGGTTACTGTAGCGAGCATAAACCAGGTTGCGGCGAGGGTTGGTGTCAGGCGCATGTCGTCTTGTCTCTGGGCGGATTTTGTGTGAGGCTCGAAGCTTAAGGATGATAGAGGATGGCTGCCGACTTTTCATTAGTGGCGGCCCGGGGGCTGGTGTGCGCCCAAAGTTTTTTTTGCGCCTCAGATTCCGGTGCGCGCGCCTTCGGCGGTGAGCGGCGCGCCGGTGAGAACGAGATAGAGTTCTGCGACCGAAGCCGGCGCCCGCGGCTTCATGCGTGGGGAGGTCCAGCGGATGCAAGATGATCTTGTTCAAATCCCATCACCTTACGGGTGCGACGAGACGGTGGAGCGCCTGAAGGTGGCGGTCGCCCAGGTGCCTATGGGGCTTGTGGCGCACATCAACGGTCAGGCGAACGCGGCCAAGAAAGGGCTTACGGTCGACTGCGACCAGATATTGGAGATTTTCCGACCCGACTTTGCCGTGCGGGTATGGGCGGCCCGCAAGGAGGCCGGGCTCGACATCCCTTTGCGGCTTCATATCTACGCCTCGGGCGGCCGCACGATGACTGCCTATCGCCGCCCCTCGCAGGTCTTCGCACGATACGACCATTTGGATCTCGTCACCCTCGGGCTCGAGCTCGATCGTATTTTTGCCGACATCGTCGAACGCGCACTCACTGCCCAGGCCCGCTGACTGAGCTCCTGCGGTCGCTCACGGGGGCCGCTTGCCGGGGATTCTAGCGCGGGTGTCTAAAGGTGCATGGGACCAGTCGTGCCCGTGCGGCACAATGGCGTCTGGCCTTTGAGGTATCGTTGATGATTTTTCGTGTCTTCCTAGCGCTTTACGGCGTGGCCCATGTGTTCATTTGGCACGCCTTGGCGGTCGGCCTTGCGCTTTCGCCGTCCGGATCCGCCTATCTTGGCGGGGCGCTTCTCGGGCTCGGGCTCACCCCTTTTTTCGCGCGCCGTATGGACCGACGCGGGCTTAAGCGTGTCGGCCGGGTCTTTTCGTGGGTCGGTTATACCTGGGCCGGCCTCGTACTTCTGTTCACCATGGCACGGCTTGCGAGTGATCTCCTGCTTGGGGTCTCGTTTGTTCTTGCGGGCGTACCTTCTCATGCTGAGGCCCGTGTCTTGTCCTTGACATTGAGCCTCAGTTTGACCGGGCTATTGGCGATTTACGCCTTTTTCGAGAGATCGCGTATTCGGGTCGAAACGATCGACATACCGACCGCGAAGGATATCGGTGCCTCCACCGCACTTTGTATTGCCCAGATATCCGACGTGCATATCGGCACGATGAATGGGCGTCGTCGTATCCAGACCCTCTTGAAGAGGCTGAAGGAGCATGACCCGGACGTCTTGGTGTCGACCGGTGATCTGATTGATTCGCCCGCGGGACTTGCGGTGCCGGTGACCGAGGCTTTGTCGGCCTTCAAGCCGCGCCTCGGCAAGTTCGCGGTGGTGGGTAATCACGAGTGTTACGCGGGCCTTGCGTCGGCGCTGCCCTTCATGGAGCGCTGTGGCTTCGTCGTGCTGCGCAACACCGCGGTCGTTCTTCCGGGTCTGCGGCTCGTCGGCGTGGATGATCCGGTGGCAGGCAAGCCGGGCGACGCTACGCGCTCCGAGGCGCGGGTCCTGCGCGGCCTCTCCGATGACATGTTCACGGTCCTGCTCAAGCACCGTCCCGATGTGCTGCCCGGTTCTGAGGCCCGCTTCGACCTGCAGCTTTCGGGGCATACGCACAAGGGGCAGATCTTCCCCTTCGGTTTTCTCACCCGCCTGTACTATCCCGCACATGCCGGGCTGTTTCGCTTGGCGCGCGCCTCTTATCTCTACGTAAGTCGTGGCACCGGGGCTTGGGGGCCACCGTTTCGCTTGCTCGCACCGCCCGAAATCACGCTCTTCAGGGTGGGCCCAGGGTTCCCCGATCCGGGAGGGCAGACCGCCCCCACCCTGCCTTCGATCGAGGGGGTCGGGGAGCGGGTCCCGGCCCAGGCGACGCCAACCGTGACTGCGTTCAGCGACAGGCGTTCCTAAGTCACTTGGCCCGCGACCTCGCGTGACTCGAGGGCCGCGGCATCCTGGGCGGGGCCAGGTCTGATCGGCACGCGTATCCAGAATGTCGCGCCCCCCTCCGGGTTGTTACGCGCCCCGATATCGCCTTGATGGAGCGCTATCAGCTCTTTGCAGATGGCAAGGCCAAGGCCCGTGCTCTGCTCGTTTCCTGTAGGTTTGTTGCTGAGTGATTGATAGGGCTGGAAGAGGTGGGCCTGATCCTGGAGAGATAGTCCGGGGCCCTCGTCTGCGACCTCGCATAGGATTTGCTCGTTATCGGCGGAGGTGGAAATCACGACATGCGTCTTGGCGGGGCTGAACTTGATGGCGTTCCCTATCAGATTGTCCAGTACCTGCAGGAGTCGGAGTTCATCTGCGAGGATGTGGGGGATGCCGGGCGAGAACTTGAGGCCGAGCTCTATACCCTTGCCGTGCGCGTAGCCTAGGTTGTGGGCCACCGCCTGTCGCACGATGGCGCCGAAATCGGTCGGCTGCTTTTGGAGGTGAACACGGCCGGCGCGGATGGCACCCATGTCGAGCAGCTCGCCTATGATCTGCTGCATGTATTTGCCCGTGTCAATGAGAAGATCGAGGGCCGATTGATCGTCTGCCGACATCGGCTGGCCCGTTGTGGCCGTCAGCCGAATCTGGCTTGCCACATCAAGCATGAGCATGATCGGTTTTTTGAGGTCATGACTTGCGGTCCGCAAGAAGTGGTCGTTCACGTCCTTTAGGGCCTTCAAGGTGATCTGCGTGCGGACGCGAGCGCGCACGGTGCTGGCATCGAAGGGCTTCACGACATAGTCGTTGGCGCCATCGCGTAAGGCCGTGACGATGTTCGCTGTATCAGACGACCCGGAGATGATGATGATCGGCAGGTTCAGGGGCGAGCGCTCGGCTCGGATGCTATTTAGCAGACCCAGGCCATCGACAGTCCCCGGCAGACGGAGATCGAGCAGTATGAGGTCGAAATCCATGCACGCGAGCTTCTCCATCGCTTCGCCTGCGTCTCGTGCGAGCTGCACCGAGTAGCCGTCGCGCTTTAAGCCAATCGCGAGCCCGGCCCGTAGGCCGTCATCGTCGTCCACCACCAGTATCCTGCGTCGTGGCGCATCGTCGTGATCGATGCCGTTGCCGGCTGCGGCATCGTTCATTGTTTGTGGTCCGGCATGATTGATCCCCTTTCGGTGAAGCATAGTCGAGGCCGGTCTTCTCGCAAGGTGTGCCGCGCCGAGCTGGGGCGAGCGGATGAATGGTGCGCCACAATGGACCAGGCTGCTGATAGTCCGGTACGGCCTTTGGACAGAATAACCCAATGTAATCAAGGTACTGATGCGTTTTTTTGGGGCTGGCATCGTTTTTGCCATCCGGCTTGGGGGAAATGACAATCCGGGAGGACCTTTAAACCATGGCCGAATACAGGGGACTGGCGCGCGTCGCCACGAAATATCGCACGCTCATTGCCGCCATCGCGGTTTTTCTCGTACTCGACCTGTGCGTGCTGGTACTGAACTTCTATCTGGCCTCGCAGATCCAGAGGAATGCCGTGGCCGTGAATCTCGCCGGGCGCCAGCGGATGTTGTCGCAGCGCATGATGAAGGCACTTTACAGGATTGATTACGCGCAAAATCATGGTCGTAGCGCCGCGCGACCGCTTGCTGAACTGCAAGGCACCGTGAAGCTCTTCAACCAAACCCTCAATGCCTTCGCTCATGGCGGGGTGGTCCCAGGCGGCACGGGACGGCCTACCCCCCTAGCGGCGGTCACAAAGGGCGCGGGCCCGAAGGTCTTGCGTGAGGCCTATGCCCTGTGGGGACCCTACCGCCGACTTCTGGATCACGTGCAAGTCAATGCCGCCGGGCGTGTCCCTCATTACGATCTGAAGCGGGCGATTCATTTCGGGGACCGTCACAACCTGCGTCTTCTTGCTCTCATGAACAAGCTCACCACCGCCATGCAGCATGTGGCGGCAGCCAAGGCCGACCGGCTGCGACTCATACAAGTGATCGCGATCATGCTTGCGTTTGCGAATTTCCTCCTGATCCTGTTCCATTTCCTGCGCCAGCTGGAGGTGCGCGATCAGGCGCTCACCGTCTATGAGCGGAGCCTTGAGAATTTGGTGGCGGAAAAGGAAAGGGAAGTTAGGCGCATCAAGGATCGCTACGAGGCGCTTCTGAACAAGGATACGCCGAAAGCCACCGAGCCCGAGCGCCTGCGCCGACGTGTCGCTGTGCATCACGCCCTGGGCCGCTTCCGTGATCGCGGGCTCACGGCCGATACCATCATGATGGCTTTGGGGCACTTCGAGGATCGCTACAACCCCTATCTTCATATTCCGCTCACAGATTTTGTGCGTGACGTCACGAAGGCCGCGGACGTCCCCAACCTGCGCGAGAGCCTGCACGCCGAGATCTTGAAGCAGTTTGGGCGCCCACTACAAAAAGACGACATTGATCCCTTGCCGGCCGTGCAGGCTTATCGGGAGCGCCGCAGCGGAGATCCGGCAAACCCTGGAGGGATGTCCCTGACCACGTCGTTCGCTTTCGCTTTGGGCCAAGTTCTTGATCGGTTCGAGGCATTGGATCGTGGTAAGGCCATAAGTCTGCGTATGTTTCTTGCCACCCGCCTGCATGGCATTCCTCTCGGCAGCGCGGCCGTCGATGAGCTCCGAGCCTACCTAGTAAAGACCAGCCGGCCGCCGATCTCTGCCCCCGTGGAACTTCATGCAGGACAGACCGTGCTACATATGGTGTGGGAGTGGTGTCTCGAGAGTTTCGGCGCCCGCGTCACGCGATCCGTGTTTCAAAGAAGCGTAGAGAACGCGCGGGAAACGGGATTCGATCTCGTGGAGTTGTTTCCGAAGGCGGCGCTCGACAGCGGCGCGTCTTAGGGGCAAGGCCGGGCCGGCTACCGTGGCCGGCCCGGCCTGCTCCGCTGGCGGTTGCGTCGGCGGTACGCGATCCAGGGGACAAGTCCGGCAATACTCCAAGGCTCCGGTGTGCGCCGCTCGCGGCGCCAGCATCGTCATCACCTCAACGGTCCGCGGCGCGCGGTTGGCGCCAAGGGTACGGCCCGTCCTGCATCTCGCGCTCGATGATCCATCCGATATCACAGTGAAGCCCTCAGACCGTATTGGCCCTTATACCTAATTGATAATAAAGAAGAAATTATTACGGCACGGGGTTTGCTTAAGAGTCAGCGCGGGATTGTCCCGCTCATCTTGGGGGAGACGTGCTGATGGCATGGGTGTATTTCGGCGTGATAGTCGTGTTCTTTGCCGCCTCGATCGGGTTTACGCAATTACTGGAGCGCCTACGGAGGGGGTCATGAGCGTCTTCGTCTGGGTGGGCTTGGCCCTAGGTGTTGGTCTGTTTGTCTACCTTCTCGTGTTTTTGTTGAACCCGGAGCGCTTTCTATGACGTCATCCGTCGAAACCCTGGTCGCCGTGCTGGCGGCCGCCATCGTGTTGGGCATGCCGCTTGGGGCCTACATGGCCCGCGTCTATGCCGGCGAGACTTTTTGGGCGACACGCGCCCTGGGCCCAATCGAACGCCTGCTATATCGGGTCGCGGGAATTCATCAGCAAGACGAGATGGACTGGAAACGATACGCGGTGACGCTGCTCGTCTTCAATCTCGTGGGCATGGTCTTTCTTTACGGCCTCTTGCTTTGGCAACACGGGCTCCCGCTCAATCCTGAGCATTTCGCCGCCGTGACGCGCGCGCTGGCATTCAATACCGCTGCGAGTTTTACCACCAACACCAACTGGCAGGCCTATGGCGGCGAGTCGACGATGAGCTATCTCTCACAGATGCTGGGTCTGACCGTCCAAAACTTTCTGTCGGCTGCCACTGGTATTGTCATCGTACTCGCCATCATCCGCGGCCTCGTTCGCGCGAAGAGTCGCCATCTCGGCAACTTCTGGGTGGACATGACGCGTACAGTGCTCTATGTCCTGTTGCCCTTGTCGGTCATTCTCGGGCTCGCACTCCTTGAGCAAGGTGCACCCGAGACCCTGGGCGCTTACGTCCAGGCGCATCTCATTGCGCCCTTTGTAAGCGGCAAGGCCCATGTCACCCACCAGACCATCGCCCTGGGCCCGGTGGCCTCGCAGGAGGCGATAAAACAGCTTGGCAATAACGGAGGGGGCTTTTTTAACGCCAACTCCGCGCACCCCTTCGAGAGTCCGACCGCGTTTACCAACTACCTCCAAATGGTGGCGATGATCCTGATCCCGGTCGCACTCGTTTTTATGTTCGGTCACATGGTCAAGGACCGCCGTCAGAGCACCATGGTCCTGTCTGTCATGTTGGTCCTGTTCGTACCCTTGGCGCTTGCGAGCATGCATTATGATCTCGCCAGCAATCCCCTGTTCCATGGTCTATCGGTAAGCCAGGCGACGACGGCGGCTAACGCCGGAGGCGGCAACATGGTTGGCGTCGAGGACCGTTTCGGGGCCGGGAGTTCGGCGCTCTTTGGCAGCCTCGCCACCGCGACCTCGACGGGCGCCGCCAACAGCGCCTACGATTCCTTCATGCCTCTTTCCGGTCTTGTGAACCTGTTTTTTATGCAGCTCGGAGAGACCGCCTTTGGGGGCGTGGGGTCAGGCCTCGCGACCACTCTGGCGTTCGTTATCTTCGCCGTATTCCTGGGCGGCCTCATGATCGGGCGCACGCCCGAGTACTTAGGCAAGAAGATCGAGTCCTTCGAGATCAAGATGGTCTCTCTGTCCATCCTTGTGATGCCCTTGCTGGTCTTGATCGGGACGTCAGTCGCGGTGGCATTCGCCGTCGGGCGCGCTGGTTCCTTCAATCCCGGAGCGCACGGTTTTAGCGAGATCCTCTATGCCTTCACGAGTGCCTCGAACAATAACGGGAGCGCGTTTGGGGGCTTGAGCGCCGACACCTCCTTTTACAATGTCGCGACCGGTCTGTGCATTCTGTTTGGGCGGTATTGGAGCTATCTGCCCTTGCTTGCCCTCGGCGGCTCGCTGGCTGCCAAGCAAAGACTCTCGGCCTCCGCCGGTACCCTCGGCGCCCATGGCCCTTTGTTCGTGGGCCTGGTCGTGGGCGTGATTCTGCTCGTCGGTGCCTTGAACTTCTTCCCGGCTCTGGGTCTTGGACCCATTGCCGAGCAACTCACCCACGCGCACGCGCTTGTCGCGTCGAAATAAGGAGAGAGCATGAACGCAAAAGCTGCAAGCGCAGCTCCCGCTGTCGCCTGGGACCGTCTGGCCCGAGAGGCCATGACCGACAGCATCCGCAAGCTCAATGTCCGTCATCAAGTGCGCAACCCTGTCATGTTCGTCGTCTATGTTGGATCATGGCTAGTGCTGGCGCTCTTCCTGCGCGACCTTGTCATCCCGAGGCCGGCACTCGCGGCATTCACGGGCGTAGTCGATGTCTGGCTGTGGCTGACCCTGCTCTTTGCCAACTTCTCCGAGTCGCTGGCAGAAGGTCAGGGTAAGGCGCAGGCCGCGAGCCTGCGGCAGGCCCGGCAGGACGTGGAGGCCAGGCGCTTGAAGGAGCCGCGCCAAGACAGCCCCTTCGAAATGGTGGCGGGTACAGCCCTGCGCGAGGGCGATCATGTCCTCGTGCAGGCCGGCGACATCATCCCTTCCGATGGCGAGGCGGTCCTTGGCATCGCCTCGGTTGATGAAAGCGCAATCACAGGCGAGAGCGCGCCCGTGATCCGCGAGGGCGCCGGGGACCGCAGCGCTGTTACTGGTGGCACCAAGGTGTTGTCGGACTGGTTGGTGGTCCGCATCACCGCGCAGCCGGGCGAAACCTTCCTCGACCGCATGATTAAGATGGTCGAGGGCGCGGCGCGCCGCAAGACGCCCAACGAGATTGCTCTCAGCATCCTGCTTGTGGTGCTGACGCTCGTGTTTCTGGTCGTTACGATCACGTTGTTCCCGTTCTCCTGGTACAGCGTTCATTACGCCGCGCACGCCGGCCATGTGATCGGCATTACGGTTCTCGTGGCGTTGCTCGTGTGTCTCATTCCGACGACTATAGGAGCCTTGCTTCCCGCGATCGGCATTGCCGGCATCATGCGACTCTTGCGCGCCAACGTCGTGGCTACCTCCGGCCGCGCGATTGAGGCCGCGGGAGATGTTGACGTCTTGTTCCTCGACAAGACCGGGACGATCACCTATGGCAACCGGCAGGCGGCGGCATTTCACGCCACAGCCGGGGTCGCCGAGGCGCGGCTCGCAGCGTGTGCCCGCGAGGCTTCGCTCGCTGATGACACCCCCGAAGGCAAGAGCATCGTCGCGCTCGCCGGCAGTCGATTCCCGAAAGACGCCGCATCGGGCGATATGCGTGACGGGGTATTGGTGCCCTTCAGTGCCGACACGCGCATGAGCGGCGTCGATCTGCCCGGACGGCGGATCCGCAAGGGGGCGCCCGATACCATGCGTGAATGGGTGGCGAAGGGGGATGGGTCCTGGCCCGATGACCTCGACCGCATAATCAGCAAGGTTGCCTCGGGTGGGGCGACACCGCTTGTGGTCTGCGAAAACAACGAGACGCTTGGGGTCGTCGAACTCAAGGATATCGTCAAGAGCGGCATCCGTGAGCGGTTCGCGACGCTCCGCACGATGGGTATCCGCACGGTCATGGTGACCGGTGACAACCCGCTCACCGCGCGCGCGATTGCGACCGAGGCCGGGGTCGACGACTTCATCGCCGAGGCCAAGCCTGAAGCCAAGCTCGCACGCATCCAGGAATACCACAAAGAGGGGCACATGGTCGCCATGACCGGCGACGGGACGAACGATGCCCCGGCGCTTGCGCAGGCCGATGTCGCGCTGTGCATGGCGAGCGGGACGCAGGCCGCGCGAGAGGCCGCGAACATGGTGGACCTCGACTCTAACCCAACCAAGCTCCTGGAAATAGTCGGGATCGGGAAGCAACTCCTGATCACCCGTGGCTCGCTTACGACCTTCAGTGTCGCAAATGACATTGCCAAGTACTTCGCGATCATCCCGGCGGCATTTGTCAGCACCTACCCGGCGCTTGGCGCACTGAACATTATGCACCTAAGTTCGCCCACGCACGCGATTCTCGCCGCCGTGATATTCAACGCCGTGATCATCCCGCTGCTGATACCGCTCGCCTTGCGCGGTGTTCGCTACCGGGCGGCCGCGGCCAAGGATCTGTTGCGTCGCAATCTCTGGATATACGGGGTAGGCGGTATCATCGCACCATTTGTCGGTATAAAACTCATCGATATGCTTTTGACATGGATATAGGAGGGATCATGGCGGCGCGCGACATGAGGGTGGCAGTCGTGTTGTTTTTGGTTCTTGCGGTCGCGACCGGGCTTATGTACCCGCTTGCCATGACCGGTGTCGGTCAGGTGTTGTTTCCGCGCGAGGCCAACGGATCATTGATACGTGTCCATGGGCGGGTAGTGGGATCGGCCCTCATCGGGCAGTACTTTCGAGGGCCGGGTTTCTTCTGGAGTCGCCCCTCGGCGACCTCCCCTACACCCTATGACGCCGAGGCCTCGAGTGCGTCAAACATGGGTCCCGATAACCCCGCTTTACGCAAGCATGTAGCCGCGCGAGTGGCGGCGGTGCGCAAGGCCAACCCCCAAGAGAAGGGTCCGGTGCCGGTCGATCTTGTGACATCATCGGCCTCGGGGCTTGATCCCGACATCAGTGTCGCCGCTGCCCGCTATCAGGTGGCGCGCGTGGCAGATGCCACCAAGATCCCGAAGGTGCGGCTCGACGCGCTCATAAAGCGTTACACCACACCTCGCTCGCTCGGTTTTCTGGGTGAGCCCGTAGTGAACGTGGTGCGGCTTAATCTCGCCGTGTGGAAGCTGCGGGTTCGCCACGCGCGGCCGTAAATGTCCAGGGCGGCAAGGGCCAGGCGGCATCTGTGACGATGCCGCCTGGCCATTCGTTGCCCAGGCCCGCTGGTGGGGCGCTCCATGGGCCGGAGGGCCGGGCCCTAGGACCGCTCGCTGGTTCGTGGTAGATTTTGCCGTTCATCGGACCCCAAACACCGTCCCTCAAGGGCATGCGGGTCCTTCATTCAGCCCCCTGGGCCCGGACCATATGGGGTTCTCAGTGCGGGGGCGAGGTCAGTGCGGGGGCGAGGGGGTACGGTGTTGTTTTGGATCATGGGAGCGTTGTTCGTGGCTGTGTATGGGCTCCTTGCGGGCCTCATTCGTTTCTCCGAATCGGTCATCCGGGTCCGCGAAGGAACCCACCGATGATGGATGTACTGCTCGCGCTTGTCGTCGCGGTCGCGGCCTATCTGGTTTATGCCATTCTCTACCCGGAGCGGTTTTAAGCGATGAGCCCCGCGGCCTTCTGGCAGATCGCGCTCGAACTTCTGGTGGCGGCCGCCATCAGCGTGCCTTTCGGTCACTATCTGGCGCGCGTCTTTCAAGACCAGAAGACCGTGCTCGATCCGATCCTGGATCCGGTCGATCGCCTGATCTATCGCCTCATCGGAAAGGATGTCGTGAGTCAGGCGATGGATTGGAAGGGCTACGCGGTCAACATGCTGCTCACCAATCTCCTGATGGGGCTCTTGATCTACATGATCCTGTCATGGCAGGGCCATCTGCCGTGGAATCCCCTACATTTTCCTGACGTCGACCCGTTTCTGGCTTTCAATACCGCGGCCAGTTTTATCACTAACACTAACTGGCAGAACTATGGCGGGGAGTCCACGCTGTCGCTTTTCAGCCAGATGACCGCCATCACTTTTCCAATGTTTACCTCGGCGGCGACGGGCTTTGTCGTGGCCATCGCGTTTTTCCGAGCCCTCGGGCCGCCCCGTGACAAGGGCGGCAACCTCGGCAACTTCTACCGCGATTTCGTGCGCGTGCTGACGCGCGTTTTCCTCCTACCCTGCCTTCTCATCACCCCGATCCTGGTCTGGCAAGGGTCGCCTGAGACGCTCACCGGCATGGTCACGGCGCACCTCGTTCAAGGGGGCACCCAACACATACCGATGGGGCCGGTGGCCGATCTCGAGGTCATCAAGCATCTCGGCACCAACGGCGGGGGGTTTTTCAACGCCAATTCGGCGCATCCCTTCGAGAACCCGACGCCCTTGTCGAATATTATCGAGACCCTGCTTATGATGGTGACGCCGATGGCGCTCGTCATCGCCTTCGGGCGCATGGTTGGGAATCCGAAGCTCGCGCGGGTCATGTACGGCGTCATGGCGTCCATGCTGACGGTGGCGGTGTTCGTTGCGGTGATCGCGGAGCAGCACGGCACGCCGCTTCTGGCTCACGCCGGCCTCATGCGGCATACAGGTGGCGGCCAGATGGGCGGCAACATGGTCGGCAAGGAGGTGCGTTTTGGTATCACCCAGAGCGCGATTTTCGATACCGTCAGTACCGCGTTTACGACCGGGACTGTGAATTCCATGCTCGACAGCTATACCCCGATAGGCGGCATGGTATCGCTCGTACAGATGATGCTGAACTGCGTATTTGGTGGCAAGGGCGTGGGGGTTCTCAATTTTTTGATGTATGGTTTGTTCGCGGTATTCATCGCGGGTCTCATGGTTGGCAGGACGCCGGAATTCCTTGGCCGGAAGATTGAGAAGCGCGAGATCGTACTGGCGTCGCTCGCGCTCTTGGTTCACCCGCTCATCATTCTGGTTCCGACCGCGTGGTCGCTGGTGGCCCCGTATGGGGTGAGCTCACTCGGTAACAGCGGCTCCCACGGTTTATCGGAGGTCCTCTACGCTTTTACTTCGGCAGCCGCCAACAACGGTTCGGCGTTCGCCGGTTTGAATGGCAACACCCCCTGGTATAACGTCTCGCTCGGCCTCGTGATCCTGTTCGGACGCTATGCCTCGATCATTTTCATGCTCGCGCTCGGCGGGTCATTGGCGGCCAAGCCGCGCGTACACGAGACCATCGGGACCTTGAAAACCGATACCGCGCTGTTCGGGGGATTCTGGTTCGCAACGATCATCGTGGTGGGCGCCCTTACCTTCTTCCCGGGCCTCGTGCTCGGGCCGATCGCGGAGTTCTTTGCGCTCTATGCGCACCATGCGTCGGTCGGGGCGATACGATGATCGAGACTGCGGCGGAGGTGGGCGGGCACATCGAGGTCGGGCGCAAGGGAACGCGCGAACTCGTCGGGCAGGCGGTCATCGATTCTTTCAAAAAATTCAGTCCGCGGGTGCAGGTGCGAAATCCTGTAATGTTCATCGTCTGGTTATCGATGTTCGTGACTTTGGCGTTGACGTTCGATCCAGGCCTTTTTGGCAAGACGCAGGTCACCGCCGCCTATAACGGCTTCGTGACCGCGATCCTGTTCTTTACCGTATGGTTCGCGAATTTCGCCGAGGCCCTTGCGGAGGGTCGGGGTAAGGCGCAGGCCGATGCGCTCCGTCAGACGAAGACGGATGTGACGGCGCGGCGCATCGTCGATGACGACACCTTCGACGTGGTTATGGCCGGCGCCCTACGCAAGGGTGACCGCGTGCGCGTCGAACGCGGGGAGATCATACCGACCGACGGTGAGATCCTTGAAGGCATCGCGTCGGTGGATGAATCGGCGATTACCGGAGAGTCCGCACCGGTGCTGAAGGAGCCGGGGACGGATATGTTCTCGACCGTGACGGGGGGCACACGCATCCTGTCCGACTGGTTGGTCTTCAGGGTCTCGGCCGATCCCGGCCACACCTTTCTTGACCGCATGATCCATCTCGTGGAGGGCGCCCGTCGCCAAAAGACCCCCAATGAGATCGCGCTCACGGTATTGCTTGCGGTACTGAGCCTCATCTTCGTGATCGTGGTAGCCACGCTGAAGCCGCTTGCCGGGTTTCTCCACATCAATCTCGATGTCGCCACCTTGATCGCGCTATTGGTGGCGCTGATGCCGACCACCATCGGGGCGCTACTTTCGGCCATCGGCATCGCCGGCATCGATCGAGCAACGCGATTCAATGTTCTAGCCATGTCCGGGCGCGCCGTAGAGGCCGCAGGCGACGTGCAGACGCTGATCTTGGATAAGACCGGCACGATCACCATGGGCAATCGCCAGGCGACCGAGTTTGTGCCCCTGCCTGGCCATAGTGAGGGCGATATGGCGGCCATCGCGCTTGCCGCTTCCTGGTATGACACCACCCCCGAGGGGCGCTCCATCGTCGCGTTAGCCGTGGCGCGCGGCGTCAAGCATGACCCCGTCTGGGAGCGAGGGCAGGGTGTCGAGTTCACGGCCGAGACGCGCATGAGTGGCACCGACCTGCCGGACGGCCGCAAGGCGCGCAAAGGGGCGGTTGCGGCGGTGGCGCGCTATGTCCAGGAGGGGTTCAAGACCACGGCGCCAGCGGAGCTTAGGGATGCCGCCGATCTCGTGGCGCGCAAGGGCGCGACACCGCTCGCGCTCGCCATCGACGGCGATCTGGTCGGTGTGATCGGTCTGTCCGATGTCTTGAAACCGGGCATGCGCGAACGTTTTGCTCATATGCGCAGTCTTGGCATAAAGACAGTGATGGTCACGGGGGATAACCCGATCACGGCGCGCGTCATCGCCGAGCAGGCTGGGGTCGACGATTTCGTGGCCGAGGCCAAGCCCGAGGACAAAATCCGGGTCATTCGATCGGAGCAGGCGCAGGGGCGACTCGTGGCGATGACCGGGGACGGCACGAATGACGCGCCAGCGCTCGCCCAGGCGGACGTCGGCCTCGCCATGCACTCGGGGACGGTACCTGCGAAGGAAGCCGCCAACATGATCGATCTTGACTCCGATCCGACCAAGCTCATAGACGTCGTCGCGATCGGCAAACAGCTTCTGATCACACGCGGCGCGCTTACCACCTTCTCCATAGCCAACGACGTAGCCAAGTATTTCGCGATGTTGCCGGCCATGTTTATGTTGGCGTTGCCGGGGGTATCGGCGCTCAATATCATGCATCTCGCGACGCCTGAGAGCGCGGTTTTGTCGGCGCTCATCTTCAATGCCGTGATCATTCCGATCTTGATTCCCTTGGCACTGCGCGGGGTGCGTTTCCAACCGACGACCGCCAATCACATGCTGGCGCGCAACGTATTGCTCTATGGTTTTGGGGGCCTCATCGTGCCTTTCATCGGCATCAAGGCCATTGATCTTATTTTGAGCCCGTTTCTGCGGTAACCCCAAGGAGCCGCCGTGTCGCGTACTTTTGGGACTGCCTTACGCCTTTCACTCTTGACCTGGGTGATGTTCGGGCTCGGCTATCCTTTGGTTGAGGTTGGCATCAATCAGCTGGCCTTCCCGCGCGCCGCCAATGGTAGCCTCGTGCGGCTGCATGGGCAGGTCGTGGGTTCGCGTCTGATAGAGCAGAGATTCCGGGGATCTCGGTGGTTTCACGGCAGGCCGTCGGCTGTCCATATGGACCCGCGTTCATCCGGTGCTTCCAACCTTGGCCCCTCGAGCGCCAAGCTCGCGCGCCATCTAGCGGCGCGTCGCAAGCGTCTCCTGGCACATCACCCGCGACTTGCCACCCGCCACTTGCCCGCGGATATGATCACGAGCTCCGGCTCCGGCCTCGACCCGGACATCACGCCCGCCAATGCTTATCTACAGGCGCCGTGGGTGGCTCGCGCCCGCGGCCTGCCGACGGCCTCGGTGCGCCGCTTGGTGGCGCGCAACACGCGTAAGCCCTGGCTTGGGTTGTTTGGGCAGGCGCGCGTCAATGTCCTCTCGCTGAATTTGGGACTCCAGCGCCTCGCGGGTCGAGGTCGCTATGGTAGGATGGGACACTGAAGGGCCAGTGCGTTTCGACCGGGGCCTTGGTGGATGCCATGAACGAATCGCAGAGCACGCTGTCCTCGCCCGAACAGGATATCCTAAGTACGCTGAAGGAGCGCACGGCAGGGCGCCTCAAGATATATATTGGGTCGGCGGCCGGTGTCGGGAAGACCTACCAGATGCTGCTCGAGGCGCAGAGGCTGCGCAGCGAAGGCGTCGACGTGGTATTGGGCTACATTGAGACCCACGGCCGCACCGAGACCGCCGCGCTCGTGGGCGACCTTGAAAAGATCCCGTTGCGGAGCATCCGTTACCAGGACAGATTCTTCGACGAAATGAATTTGCCGGCGATCCTCGAGCGCCGCCCGCAGATCGTCATCGTAGACGAGCTCGCGCATTCGAACATTCCGGGGACAGAGCATCCAAAACGCTATCAGGACGTCGAGGATATCCTGAAGGCCGGCATCAATGTCATCTCCGCCGTCAACATACAGCATATCGAGAGCTTGAACCCCTATGTTGAGCGCCTGACCGGCGTCAAGGTGCGCGAGACGGTCCCGGATCGCGTGCTCGCCATAGCAAGCGAGATTATAAATATCGATCTCTCCGTTGAAGACCACAGGGAGCGCCTGCGTCGCGGCAAGATATACCCTTCCCAGAAGGTGGAGAGCGCGCTTCGCGGCTTCTTTACCCCAGAGAACCTGGCTGCCATGCGCGAGATGGCGCTTCGCGAGGTGGCAAGCAAGGTCGAATACCAGACCGAGGAGCAAAGGCTTTTGCGGGAGGCGGGGCCCTTACGTCGCCCCGACCGTGTGATCGTTTGCCTTGGGCCCGATCATGCCGCGAACGTGGCCCTGCTGCGTCGCGGTGCGCGGGTCGCGGGCCGTTTGAACGCTGACTGGTTCGCGGTCACGGTGGTAAGGCCCGAGCTTGCGCCAGGAAAGGCTTTGAGTCCGGTCCGGAAGGAGTTTTTGAAGCTTGAACGGCTGGCGGAGGATCTGGGGGCGCGGTTCGAGGTACTCGAAGCGCACAGTGTTCTCGACGCCCTTGTTAGTTTCGTCGAGGGGCATGGCATCACGATGGCGATATTCGGCAAGAACCGCCACGTGGGCTGGCGCCTGCGCCTATTCAAGTGGCTGACGCTCGAGTTCCTGAGCCATACGGATGGGGTCGACGTCCAGATCGTAGATACCAGCGAGCGCGAGGTTCAGGCGCGTAACTAGGAAAATACATGCCGCGATCACTTAGCAACCGTCTTATAATCGCCATATCGGCCGTCGTCTTGTTTCTTGGGGTCCTGGGAGCCCTCCTTGTCGCCCGCGTAAGCGCCCTCGGTGGTGTGACCCAGAGGATATTGAGGACCAACGCCCACGCCACCGTCATGATGAGCACGATGCGCGAAGCCGCCCAAGGCTACCGGCTCGCGGGCTCCGCGCGGGCGCAGGCGCGCCTAGCGACACGGTTCACCGCCTCTTCCCGGGCTTTCGCCGACGATACCGAAGGACTGCATGTAGGTCGTGAGCGCCTGCGTGTCGAGGTGGCCTGGAAGGCCTACCGAGCCCACCCCGATGCCGCCCGCCTCCAGCCGCTCGAGCGCGCGCTAGGACGGCTGCGGGTTGTTACGCGCGGGGCTATACGTGCGCAGGAGCGCCGCGCGATCAGCGCCATAAATGAACTTACGATCTTCGCCTCGCTCGGGCTTGGCGCATCGCTGCTTGCAATCTTGATGCTGTCGGTATGGATGGTGCGGCGCATTTTGCGGCCCATGCGCCAGCTCGCGCGCAGCATCCATGACTTGAGCCCCTCCGGCACGCACCGTGAGCTCGAGCGCTACGGGCTCTCGGAGTTCGATGACCTGACGCGGGAGTTCAACGGACTCCTGCGGCGGCTCGATAAGCACGAGCGTGGGAACACGGAAAAGCTCGTCTATGAGAACGCCAAGATCGACGCGCTCATAAACTCAATCGACGATGGGCTCGTTCTCTTGGATCGCCAGGGGAAGATCCTCCATGTGAACTTCATGGCCGGAATGTTGCTACAGACGGAGCCTGGCGAGCTGCTCGGCCGCAACATAAACGATCTGAATATAGCCACACGGTTCTATATGAACCTTCGCAACGCTCTTATGTCATTGCGCCGAGAAAATCAAGACGAGCCGCAGTACAGCCGGAATGAGTTCTCCCTGACCATCCGCGGCCGGCTCCATTACTATATTCTGAAGACGGTTCCGTTCCGTGATAAGGGCCGCAGTATAATCGGCCTGATTGTGGTATTGCAGGACGTCACGGAGTTGCGGCACGCCGAACACCAGAGGACGCAGCTATTGGCTACGCTGTCGCACGAACTGAAGACGCCGCTTACGAGTCTCAGTCTTAGCGTCGGGACTCTCTACGAGACCGCGCACCAGGATAAATTTTCCTCCCAGGTCCGCCAGCTGCTGGAAGTCGCCAAGGAAGAGGTGAGCCGGTTGACGATGTTGGTGGAGGATCTCCTTGATGTCTCCAGGCCGGACGCCATCCGCACGAGCATTGACTTGAGGCCGTTAGAGCTGTGTGAATTCCTGCGCCGCCAGGTTCACTCCTTCCGGCTTCAGGCCGATCTCCAGGACGTTGACATGGTAGTGCAGTGCCTTCCGGAAATATCCGTGAACGCCGATCCGGTTAAACTCGGTTGGGTTTTTAACAACTTGCTCTCTAATGCGCTGCGTCATACGCCGCTGCATGGACAGATCACGGTGACGGTCTCGACGCCGAGCGACGATGAGGTCGTCATGGAGGTTGCCGACACCGGGCGTGGAATTCCATCCGAGGAGTTACCGCGGATATTCGAATGGTTTACGCAAGGCTCGGGAGATCGCCAGGGGTCGGCGGGCATGGGGCTTGCCATCGTCCGCGAAATGGTGGAGGCGCACGGCGGGCGCATAACGGTGGCATCCAAGGTGAACGAAGGGACCATGTTCCGTATCACTCTTCCAAGAAATATAACGGCCGCCGACCTACCACTGCAGCCGGTTGTGTCGCCGCCGACGCCAGGGTGAAGGGATGTCATCCGTTCTCATAGTCGATGATGATCGAAAGATTCGATTGACGCTTGGGATATTTCTTGAGCGGCGCGGGCACCGCGTACGAGACGTTGCGTCGGTGAAGGCGGCATTAACTGCCCTTAAGGAGTTCCGGGCCGATATCGTGCTGTCGGACTTGAAGATGGAGGGCGAGGACGGTATTGAGCTTCTGGCAGCCGTCAAGGCGGATCACCCATCGCTGCCGGTCATTATCATGACGGCATATGCGAGCGTGGAAAAGGCGGTCGAGGCCATAAAGCGCGGCGCAGCCGATTTCGTCGTAAAGCCCTTTGCTCCGGCTGAGATAGAACAGATTCTGAGCCGGGCAATCCATATACGGGGCCTTGAGGCGGAAAACCATAATCTTCGGGCAGCTTTGGATCAGGAGGGGATGCTGACCCGCGCGGAGTCGTTCCGCCGGACACTGGCGATGGCCGAACGCTTCGCGCGAAGTGAAGCGACGGTGCTTGTGCTGGGGGAGAGCGGCACAGGCAAGAGTCTGATTGCCCGCCGAATCCACGCAGCAAGCGGTCGGAGCAAGGGCCCTTTCGTCGAAGTGAACTGCGCGAGCCTCTCGCCGAGCTTGCTTGAGAGCGAACTCTTCGGCCACTGTAAGGGCGCGTTTACGGGGGCGATCAAGGATAAGGTTGGCCGGCTCGAAGCGGCGGACGGTGGGACGTTATTTTTGGACGAAGTGAGCGAGTTGCCGGCCGAAGGGCAGGCGAAGCTGCTTCGTTTCCTGCAGGATAAGGTTTTTGAGCGAGTGGGTGAGTTGAAGACGCGCGGTGTAGACGCGCGCGTCATCGCGGCAACTAACCGCGATCTGCGGGATCTTGTCGCCGGAGAGGGGTTTCGGGAAGACCTTTATTACAGACTTAACGTGGCCGAGATACTTATGCCGCCCCTCCGGTCGCGCCCGGAGGATATTCCGATCCTCGTGGAGCGGTTTGTGGCGCAGGCGGCGGCCCGCAACGGCCTTTCGTCGATTCCAGCTATGGAGGATGAGGTAAAGGCGCGTCTTGCCCGTTACAATTGGCCAGGCAACGTTCGTGAGCTTCAGAACGTTATCGAACGGTGCGTGATATTGGCGGGCTCTGGACGCATAACCATGGAACATTTGCCGGATCGTTTATCGATGTATGGCGCGTCCTAGCCATTGGTAGTTTTCCGTGGAGCATTTCGCTCCGAGGATCCGGTTCTTGAAGACTTTGTTGCTGGCGGCGCTGGCAGTGGGCGCCCTCCAAGGGGCGGCGGCTGCGCACGACCGGTCCGTCTGGAGGGTCGACAATAACGTGTCGGCCTCTTACCGATTGACCGATTTTCATTACGCTGAGCCAAGCGATACCTGTGCGCTTGCAGTATGTACAAATGCTCCGCAAACGAATTACTTTGATCGCGAATCGGGTTTTATTGATGGTTTCCAGGCTAGCGCGTCCGGACTCCTTTGGCGCGACCGGGTATATGCGCGGGTGAGCTACGACTGGGCGAGCGGTTACGTGCGTTACCAGGGTTATACGCAGAGCGGGAGGCCGGTGCCGAATGCGGTATCGGGCGCGGTCATTTCGGATTACGGGGTGCGCTTGGGGATGCCGTTTCCGGAGCGAGCGGTCATGGCGGTGCCGTTTCTCGAGTATGGGCACCATGCGTGGCGGCGAATGGTGGGGGCAGGTACGGCGCAGACCTACGAGGAGGATTACAGGCACGATTATGTAGCGCTCGGCGTTCTAGTCCAGATCGCGCTAACTGGGGCACTGGTGGGCAGCGTCTATGCTTCGGCGGGACAAACCATGAATCCTGCGATCAGCGTGCCTGCATATAACTTCTCTCAGGGGCTCGGGTCCTCCGCGCTCGTGAAGGCCGGCGCGTCTTTGGATTTTCAGGTATCGCGACACTTCGGCGTGTATGGCGCCGTGCGCTACACCCGGTTTTCGTATGGGCAGAGTGTGACGCAGCCTTCGGGTGGTCTTGTTATCATGGAGCCCCAGAGCGATACGGTGATTGCGAGCTATGAAGGAGGCATGCGGTTCTTCTTCTAGGGACGAGAGGCTTTTTTTCGCGCTCTGGCCCGACGAAGAGGTGCGTGCCCGTCTAATGGAGGAGGCGCGCGGCTCGAGTGGTGAACCGGTCCCGCCGGACGGGTACCATATCACGCTTGCGTTTGCGGGCGAAGTGAGTGTCTCCGCTCGACGCGCCCTGGAGCAGGGAGCCGCGGCTGTAAGAGCAGGGTGTTTCGTATGCGTGTTGGATAGGATGGGCGCCTTGGGGTCCGGCGTCGAGGCCCTTGCCCCCTCGGCTCCGGCCGCTCCGCTCCTCGCGCTTGCTGGGGACCTGCGGCGTCTCGTGACCCATGTCGCAGGAGCGGCCGACCGCCGTCCGTACTATCCTCACGTTACATTGGCGCGCCGCGTGGACGATGCGCGGTCGCTAAGGCCTTCTTTGCCGGTCGTGTGGGCAGCGCGAGAGTATGTGTTGTGCCGATCACGGAGGACCAGGCCGGGGTCCTACGACATCTTGGAGCGGTGGCCGCTGTATGAGGATCTATGATGTCTTTCTGACATTCTTTGTTGTGGTCGACCCCATCGGCCTCGTGCCGCTGTTTGGGGCCCTCACCGCAGGCGCCAGCCCAGAGTATCGCCGACGAATGGCAGTGAAAGGCGTCCTGATCGCCGCGCTCGTGCTGCTTTTCTTCGCCTTTAGTGGTTTTGCCTTGCTGCGGGTCCTCGGCATCGGCCTTGCGGCGTTTCGGATCGCAGGTGGCGTGCTCCTGTTTTTGCTTGCGATCGACATGGTGTTTGCGCGCCACTCGGGTCTGCGGTCGACCACTCGGCGTGAAACTGAAGAGGCGCGGGGCCGGGACGATATCTCGGTCTTCCCGCTCGCCATCCCGCTGTTGGCGGGCCCCGGGGCCCTCACGAGCCTACTCCTCATGCTCTCGGCCGCTCACGGCCGTCTTGCCGCCATCGGCCTTCTCCTTGGTATACTGAGCCTTGTGTTGGCCATTACGCTTGTCGTGCTCCTCTCTTCGGTGCGGATCTTGGCGCTGATGGGCGAGACCGGGGCCAACGTGGTCACGCGCTTACTCGGCGTGTTGTTGACGTCCCTTGCGGTTCAGTATGTGCTGACCGGCATACGCGCAGGGCTCCTGCAAGGCCCTTGATATGAAAGAGATTTCGTTGGACGTCCAGCCCTTTGACGGGAACCGCGAGCGTGAGTTGGTGGTGGTGGCCTATGCCCTATATGTCGTGGGTTTCTTTGGCATGCTGGCCCCGAGCGTCCTGGCTCTGGGTTTGAATTACTGGCGACGCGATCGGAGTGGCAGCTGTTACGGAAGCCACCACCGCTGGATGATACGGACGTTTTGGTGGGGCCTCCTGTGGGCGGCCGCCTCCCTGCTCCTCTTGTTTGCGCTTGTGAGCTATATAGCGTTGATCGTAGTTAGTGTGTGGTGGGTATACCGTGTGATCCGCGGGGTTCTTGCCCTGGTCGACGAGCAGTCCATGCCACCCAGCCCGCTCCAGGTGACGAGCCGGTCGGTCTAGGAGTGCGTCGGGTAACGGTACATGCCTCCACAGTGTGAGTGTCACGATGTATTTCCTGCAAAAATCTAGATCGTTGCTGTCGATGACGTCTATGGAAATCGACAGAAACTCGCGTGACTGCTCCCCATCCTAAAGGACAGAGCTTTCCGTTTTCCCGGCAGGGGCCATCTCAATGTGCGCTGGCTTCCACCGCTCCTGGGTCCCAATTGATAGCTCCGCGGTCTTTCGTTACCTTACCGTTCCATAAAACTTGCTCATTCCTGCCTAAACAGGAACAAACCTGACCTCCTGCTTTGAGGTGAGTTTTGCCTTCGTCTTGCGATATAGGGCAGAGCCTTTCTCTCCACAGGCTGCGATCGTGGCACTCACGGCTATGTTCTTCCGATTGACCGCCGCGTTCACGTCACGGTCGTGGACAAGGCCACAGGATGGGCATGCCCACTCACATACCGACCGGACAGCGGCAGGTCGTCGAGCTTGCGGCCGCACGCCGTCCCGTGGAAACTGATCTCGGGCACCCTGGGCTTGAGGTCCCGGGCGATCCCCGCGATTTGCGTCGACGTTATCTCGATTCGTTGGGACAAGCGGGGACTATGGGCGGCGGGTACGCGAATGAAGGCCTTCCGGGGACCGTGCCGTCTTCGAGTGGGCCCGCGAGCGGACAAAAAAAGGACCGCGGGAAGCGGTCCTTCGGATGCAACGGGATCGGCCGCGCCTTAAGTCCCTGTAAGGATCTTCTTCGGGGCAGGCCACGGCGCATAGCCGGGGTTGTTTGCGACGCCGAGGAGTCGCGGCGTATAGGCGGTCTCTGCACGTACGGTCTTTTGGTCGCGCAGATATTCCGAGACTATGTCCCAGATCTTCTTGCCCGGATGCTTGGGTCGGTACACATCGGCCCAGCCGGACACCGTGTAGCGCTTGTTGGGCTCTATGGGTTTGCCGTTCAGGAGCCGTAGATCGGAGATTCTATGGCCGATGTTGCGGGTCGGGGCCATTGTATAGGTGAAGCCACCAACGCGTACCATGTCGCCACCCTGCTGATAGTAGGGGTCTTTGTTGAAGAGGTTGTCGGCGATTTGTTCCAGCATGTTCTTCAACTGCTTGCCGGTATAGGTGTTGAGGGTCGTCGCCGGGTAGGTGATGGCCGTCTGATTCATGACGTCTTCCATCGTGATCGGCTCGCCGGGCAGAAGGCTCGTACCCCAGCGGAAGCCGGGCGAAAGCGCCAGTTGGGCGCCGGATACGGCGAGCTGCGCATCGATGATCAGCTGATCGAACGTACCGTTGAAGTTTCCGCGGCGAAACAGCAAGCCTTCGCTTATGGCAAGCTTCTCGGCGAGCTTGTCCTTGTAGGGGGCGCGCACCTTCTCGATGTAGGCCGCCATTTCCGGATCGGCCGGCAGCAGGTCGGCGAATACCGGCATGAGGCGGGATTTGTAACCCCGCATCCGGCCGCCACGCACGTCGAGATCCAGGACCAACAGGAACTTCGTGTTAGACCCGGAATTGAACACCAATGTCGTACCGCCGCTATTGCGCACGGGCACGGGTTCGGCCTCGGCGTCGTGCGTGTGGCCACCGAGGATGACGTCGATCCCGTGGACTTGCCGCGCCATCTTCAGGTCCACATCCATGCCGTTGTGGGAGAGGACGGCGACCACGTGCGCCCCCTTGGCGCGCACCTCGTCCACGGTCTTCTGCATGTGTGCCTGATCAATGCCGAACTGCCAGTCCGGGACCATGTAGGCTGGATTGGCAATGGGGGTGTATGGGAAGGCCTGGCCTATGACCGCGACCTTCACGCCATTGACGTCGCGCATCATATAGGGCTTGAAGACGAGCGATCCCCAAGTGGAATCATTGACGTTCTGGGCGAGGAACTCGATATGGCCCTTGAGCTCTGTGTCGACGGCTTCTTTGACGCGTTTTGCGCCATAGGTGAATTCCCAATGCGCGGTCATGGCGTCGACGCCCAGGAGCTTCTGCGCCCCGATCATGTCGCGCCCCTCGGTCCAAAGTGACGTCGCTGATCCCTGCCAGGTATCGCCGCCGTCCAGCAGGAGGCTGCGTCCGGCGCGCTCTCCGCGCACCTTTTTCACGAGCGTCGCGAGATGGGCGAAGCCGCCGATCTTACCGAAGTGCCGGGACGCCTCTGTGAAATTCAGGTAAGTAAACGCGTTTGCACGCCGGCCGCCATACGGCACCTTGAAGTAATGGAGGTAGTGTTCGCCGACGAGATGGGGCGGGCGGCCCCAGGCGCGGCCGACGCCGATGTTGATGTTGGGTTCACGGAAGTAGACCGGAAGGAGCTGCGCGTGGCAGTCCGTCATGTGTAGGAGGCTTACGTTGCCATAGACCGGCATGTCGTATAGGTGGCTTGCCGCAGCCGTAGCGCTCTCGCCGCCCTGCAGGCGATTCGTGCTGCAGCCTGAAAGTCCAGCGCCGGCCGCCCCTGCGACCGCCAGCATCTGCAAGAATTCTCGTCGGGACAAGCTCATAAGCGTCTACTCCTCGCGCTTGCTCAAATGTCGGATGGGCGGGCAGTGCCTTGTGGGAGACTACCGCAACAGACCTTAAACGCCGTCTTGTGGAGCGACGCGGTCTGCTAAGAGACGCTGGCCGTGCCCGTTCTATTCCCCGTAGACCGACCCGCAACCGAAGTCGCAGGCCTTATTCTGGAGAATGCAGCGATACCGCATTCACCAAACATTCCGGAGGCTACCACGGAAGCCTGCACTTCCGGCCCAGCGGATTTCCCTGTCGGGCTACATCGGTGGCCGAATCGTGCCGGAAGACCCGCACGCTGTGCGTCTGTCCCAAGATCTCCGACCAGCGCAGGCCATCCCTCGTTCCTCGGCCAAGTCGCCATGCCCCGTGGGGGATACGGGCGCCCTGGACAGTTTGGCGCAATTCCCCTTGCGACCGGGGTCGCGGATATCCTTGCGGAGGGACTATGAAGCAAGGCCGCCCGGAGGCGGCCCATGGAAGGGTTGATGGATCTAGGGACGTTGACTTGGCGCACTTTCGGGTAGGCCCGTGTTCATGTACATCTGATAGAACTCGAGATCCCGATATTGGACGCTTTCCGGTTTGAAGGGGGCGGCCCCCACCTTCTTGTTGCATCCCTGATAGCGCTTGGCGAGCGTGCCGAGTGTGCCCCACGCCGAACGGTAGGCGGGGAAGTCCACGCCTTGGCCGAGTGCCGCACTTATGATGTTGCCCCGGAGTCGCTTGCCTGCATTCCAGACATGGCAGGTCGCACAGGAGAAGTTGAGCTGCCCGCGTCGTGCCCAGAAGAAGTGTTCGCCGGCCCGAAAGGCCTTTACGGCGCCGGGTGAGTTTACGTCGACATGAACCGGCATGCCGTACGACAGGTGTTTGACGTAGGCGTCGATGTCGGCCATGGGGCCCGTCGTTACGTTCTTGTAGGGCGCTGCGCCGTTACGGACCCTGCAAGTGTTGATGTCCATGACCAGGGTGCGGACCTCCTTGGTCGCAGGGTCCCAGTAGGGGTAATGCGTCGCAATACCTACGCCGCCTTTCTTGAAGCAGCTCGCGTAGGTGTTGCCGTCCTTGAAGGGTGTGTTCCAAAGACGCTTCCCGCGATCCAGGGCGAACGTGTAGGACGGAAACTCCATGATCTGTTTCCATTGCGCCCTAAGATTTTTGGCGGCGGGCATCGCGTAGACGGCGTTTGCGTAATCCTTGAAGGGAACATTGGGGAAGCGTTTATGGAAATACGCCTGAAACTTCTCCATGTCCGACCTCGGTGAAGCCTGGGCCATAAGGGGTGCGCACAGGGCCGCGGCTAATACCAGGATAGTAGTTTTTTTCATAATTGTCCTCTTCGATCGGGGATTGAGTGACCGCGATCCCCTGATCCCTCCTAGCTCACATGGGTTTGGGCGTGCCCGGTCATGCCCTCGTTGTCGATCCAGTCGACGGTGACGAGATCGCCTTTCTTCGTGTGCGTGAGCTTCACGGCGATGAGCGGGTCCTT
>JAJYRD010000067.1 GCA_021794275.1 Pseudomonadota bacterium
GCCAGGACGTGCCCGTCATTGATGATGTAGGCGCGGTCGCAGATCTTCAGCGTCTCGCGCACGTTGTGGTCGGTGATGAGGACCCCGATGCCGAGCTTTCGGAGGTGTGATATGTGCGCCTGGATGTCGATGACCGAGATCGGGTCGACGCCGGCAAAGGGTTCGTCGAGCAGCATGAAGCGCGGCTTGGTGGCGAGCGCCCGGGCGATCTCGACGCGCCGTCGCTCGCCCCCCGACAGGCTCATGCCAAGGGTCTTGCGCCGATCCGCGATGTGCAGGTCCTGGAGCAGTTCCTCCAATCGCGCCTTGCGGGCAGCCTCGTCCAGTCCCTCCACGGTCTCGAGGATGGCGAGGATATTCTCCTCGACTGTAAGTTTGCGGAAGACCGAGGCCTCTTGTGGGAGATAGCCCACGCCGAGCTTGGCCCGCTTGTGCATGGGGGCGTCCCCGATGTCGGCGTCGTCCAGGAGTATTTGCCCCTGATCTTTGCGGACAAGTCCGATCATCATGTAAAAGCAGGTGGTCTTTCCGGCGCCATTGGGCCCAAGCAGGCCCACCACCTCGCCCGCGTTCACGGCGAGACTCACGTCTTTGACGACGCGCCGGCCCTTGTAGGCCTTGGACAGATGGGTCGCAGCGAGCGTGCTCATGGTCTCGGTCTCGCCGGGGGCTTGTGCGTGCGCGGGACGATGCGTGCCCGCACCCGTTGGCGGCCGCGCGCCGCCGTTATGCGTTGCGACCGCACGTAGTAATGCACGATGTGGCCGTGCAGGACGTTGACGCCCTGCCGAAATATCACGCCACCCGTCAGCGTGACCTCGTCCGGGCCGGCCTCGAAATCCATGGTGCGGGCGGTGCCAAAGAGCGGCAGGCCGCGCGTCTCCTGGTCCTCCATGTGCAAGGGCGCCCCGTGGGCGCGTATCCAGATGACTTGACCGTGCACCGAATGCACGCGGACCACGTCGGCACGGACCGTTATGCCGTTTTGCACGATACGTACATGGCCGCGATAGGTGCTAAGCCCGGTGCGCTCATCGACCTGGATGCTGTCGGCGCGCACGCTCACGGGCTGCGCGAGCTGGCGCATGCGGGCGTAGACCACGCCGCTCAGGGCGTCCATCACCAAGAGGGCCGCGAGGAGTGTCTTCATGAACGTGTCAGGTGGACTGTGAGGGTGTGTGTGCGGACGTCGGCCGGCCCCATCCCCTTCGTGGCCCCGCGGAAGACCCGTACGCCCCCGCGCATGATCAAGGTATGGCCATGCGGGGACACGAAGCCCTTGCGGGCGATGGTTGTGGTCACCGTGTGTTTGCCAAATTGCGTGAGGCGCGGCCTTATGAGCACGGTGCGTTTGCCGCGGGAGAAGTGCACCAGCCGTTCGGCGGTCAGGATGAAGCGCGGCCGGCCATGGCGGTTCATCGCGGTGAGTTCGGCGTGGTTTATGTAGTAGTCGGGGCGCGCCGGGGCGATGTTGGTCAGACTCAGGGCCGGGCGCACGAGCGCCTCCGGGAGCCACCAGAAGAGGCCGGAGAACAACAACAAGCCGGCCAGCAACAGAAAGCGGCTCAGCCACCGGCCCATGAACATTCGCCCTGATAGGCGCGCCCCAGTTGTGCGTCCAGCGTCCCGTGAGCGCGCATGATGAGTTCGCAGAGCTCGCGCACCGCTCCAAGCCCCCCCTTTTGTTCCGTGACCCAATGCGCGTGGGAGCGCACGAGCGGGTGGGCGTCGGCGACGGCGACCGCAAGGCCCACGGACTCCATGGCTGGAAGATCTATGACGTCATCCCCCATGAACGCGACCTCGGATGCTGTCACCGCCTCGTCCTCCAGCAGGCGGCTTACCGCCGTGCGTTTGTCGCGACATCCTTGGACCAGGATGGTGATACCGAGATCATTCGCGCGTCGCACGACGACTTGGGAGGTCCGGCCCGTGACCAGGCCCACGCGCACCCCGCTTGCGATCAGCATCTTGATGCCGTGACCGTCGCGGCTGTGGAAGGCCTTGAATTCCTCGCCGGAGTCGCTCAGGAAGAGTCGACCATCGGTGAGTACGCCATCGACATCGAGCAGAAGCAGGCGGACCGCCTTCGCCCGCGCGATGGCCTCCGCAGTACGCCCTGCCCGTTCCGTGGTCGCGTCCGTCATACGACGCCCGCCCGTAAAAGGTCATGCATGTTGAGCGCCCCTACGATCTTGTGGTCGCCGTCCACGACGAAAAGGCCGCTGATGTTGTGGGCGCGCATCGTAGGAACGAGCTCCGCCGCCAGGTGATCGGCTTGGGTGGTCTTCGGATCTCGCGTCATGACCTCGTCGATCCGTGCCTTATAGACGTCTACGCCACGATTCAAGGCCCGGCGCAGATCGCCGTCAGTGAAGATGCCGCAAAGTCTCTCGTCGGCATCGACCACTGCTGTCATGCCAAGCCCCTTGCCGCTCATTTCCAGGAGGGCCTCCTGCAGGGAGGCGGTCGCCGGGACCTGCGGTATCCGCTCGCCAGTATGCATGATGTCGGCTATGTACACGAGCAGGCGCCGTCCGAGACGCCCGCCCGGGTGTGATCGCGCGAAGTCTTCCTGTGTGAAGCCGTGCGTCTCATAGAGGGCGATGGCGAGCGCGTCGCCCATGGCGAGCGCCGCGGTCGTGCTCGCAGTCGGCGCGAGGTCGAGCGGGCAGGCCTCCTTTGCCACTGCCACCGGGAGGTGGACGTCGGCCTGGCGCGCGAGGCTCGAATCGGGCGCGCCTGTCATCGCCAGAAGCCGGACGCCCATGCGCTTTATGATCGGTAATATCGTGAGAATCTCCGCGGTCTCCCCGGAGTGGGAGATGGCGAGCACCACGTCCTCGGGGGTGATCATGCCGAGGTCGCCATGGCTCGCCTCGCCCGGGTGCACGAAGAAGGCCGGCGTACCGGTGCTTGCGAGGGTTGCCGCGATCTTGCCACCGATATGTCCGGATTTGCCCATCCCGACCACGACTACCCGGCCACGACAGGAAAACAATAGCCGGCAGGCGTCGGCGAAGGAGGCGTCGAGGCCGCGGGCAAGGACCGAGAGGGTCTCGGCCTCGAGCGCGAGGACCCGCCGGCCGAGCGTGATCAGGGCGTCCGGTTCCGGGTCGGGGCGTAAGGGGTGGTGGCGGGTCATTGCGCGCATTATAGCGAAAAATGACAGCCCCAACGCCCACGGTCCCGCAAAAAGACTATAATGGCCCGCTTATCGTGGGGGGTGTCGTGGAATCATTTCTTATGGTATTGCGGGATTGCGCCCGAGATCCCGAGCGACGGCCGGACAAGGCCCTGGACGATGCCCTGGCACGGCTTGGCCGCATCCTGGGGCAGATCGCCGCGGCCCTCGAGGTCGAGTACCGGGGACCGTTCGTCGGGATCGGTGCCGGGCGCGAGGCCTTCTGTCTCGCCGTGCGTGCCCACGAGGAGGCGGCGGGCACCACGGTATGGGGGGCGCGAGTATGCAGCGCCGACCCCCATCGCGGCCTTGCCGCCCACTGGGAGCTCGACCGCGTCTCGCGGCTTAGGAAACCCATTCTCGCGCGCGCCTTGCCGGAGTTTCTGGCCGGATACCATACCGCGGTGGCGGCCGCTCATAAGGCGGACACGGGCGCGGGCCAGCGTCTGCTCGCCTTGGCCGAAGCCCTGAGCGAGGACCGTTGAGCGAAGTCCCCGCCATCTCGGTGACGGATCTCGGCAAGCGCTACGGGACAGTTACCGCCGTCGCGTCCTTGAGCTTCGATCTCGAAAGCGGTCGGGTGCTCGGTCTCCTGGGCGGCAACGGCGCCGGTAAGACAACCACGCTTGCGATGCTGATGGGACTGCTTTTGCCGACCACGGGTTCGATTCGGGTCTTGGGCGAGGATCTTCTGCGTCACCGCTATCGCGTCCTGCCGCGCATCAATTTCTCCTCTCCCTACGTGGACCTGCCGCATCGCCTGACGGTCCATCAGAATCTGCGGGTCTATGCCGGCCTCTATGGCGTGCGCAAGGCCGCTTCCCGCATCCGCGAGCTCGCCCATGACTTGGACCTTGAGGGTCTGCTGGACCGCCCTTACGGCAGGCTTTCGGCGGGGCAGAAGACCCGCGCGTCGTTCGCCAAGGCGCTCATCAACCGCCCGCAACTGCTGCTCCTGGACGAGCCCACGGCCTCGCTCGACCCGGACACGGCGGACAGGCTTAGGACCTATCTACGCGATTACCAGCAGGCGAGCGGGGCCGGGGTGGTGCTGGCCTCGCATAACATGCTGGAGGTCGAGCGGCTCTGCGACGAGGTGATCATGCTGCGGCACGGGCGCATCTTCGATCGTGGGGCACCCGTCGATCTCGTCGGTAAATACGGTCGCGACACCCTCGAGGAGGTGTTCTTGGATATGGCGCGGGGACGGTCGCAGCTGTGACGGGGATCCACGGCGGAAGCCTGAGGCGCATGGGCGCCATGATCGAGCGTTACGTCTATCTCCTGAAGGGGTCGTGGCCCAGGATCATCGAGCTCGCCTATTGGCCGACCATGCAGATCATCCTCTGGGGTTTCCTGAGTGAATACCTTGTGCGCCATAGCAGCTATCTGGCGCAGGCCTCGGGCGTGCTTCTGGCCGCGGCCTTGTTGTGGGACGTCATGTTCCGCGGCCAGCTTGGGGTCTCGGTCGTGTTCTTCGAGGAACTCTATTCGCGCAACCTGGGTCACCTGTTCGCAAGCCCCTTACGCGCCCACGAACTCGCGGGCGCGCTTTTCATCATAAGCCTCTTACGCACCCTGATCGGTAGCGGCATGGCAGCGCTCTTCGCCTATTGGTTCTACCATTTTCCGATCTGGCAGATGGGTTTCGTGCTCGTGGCACTCTTCATGAACCTCATCGTCATGGGCTGGGCGATCGGGCTTGTGGTCGCGGGTCTTGTGCTGCGCTACGGCCTTGGCGCCGAGAATCTCGCTTGGGCCGCGATCTTCGCGATCGCACCCTTGAGCGGCATCTATTACCCGATCTCGGTGCTCCCGCACCCCCTGCAGGTCGTGGCCCAGGCCCTGCCCGCAAGCTATGCCTTCGAGGCGATGCGCGGGCTGCTCTTTCATCACGTGGTCATGGTTCGGCCGCTCTGGGAGGCCGCCGCGTTGAACGCCTTGTATCTTGCCCTTGGCATCGCAGTCTTCCTGCGCACCTTCCGCGACGCCCGCGTCCATGGGCGCCTGCTGAATCTTGGCGAATAGCGAACAGTCCCCATCTTCCGAGTCTACATGTCCGAAGGGCCGCGCTTGGGGGCGGCATGCCCGAATGTGTCGTTCAGGATGTCTCTGATCTTCGGGAACCGTGGGCGCCAGCCGAGCAACGTACGTGCGCGGCTGCAGTCGAGGACGAGCGGGCGGTCGAGTCCGGTGCTCCACGCCGGGTCAGGACCGATACCGAGGTAATGAAATGCGAGCCGCGCGGCCGTCTGCGCAATCTGGGGTCGTACGGCGAAGGTGTGGCGGTGCAGGTGCCGCTGCATGGCCTCGAAGGACATCTGGTCCTCGCAGGCGAGATTGATGGGGCCCGTAGCCTCAGAGAAGAGCGCGAGCATGATCGCCGCCGCGACATCCTGTTCATGGACGACCTGGAGCGGCGGGGCCGGGGGCGGCAGCCGGGCATAGAAGGGCAGGCGCAAGGCCCCCCGCAGGAAGGGCTGGGCGTGGGCCCCAAGGATAATGTGGGGGCGCAGCCGCAAGGCGGAAAGCCCGCCCTTCTCGGCCGCCATCACCGCCTCTTCGGCAAGCACCTTGTCCTCCGCATAACGAAAGCCCGCCAGGGGCCTCATCTCGGCCACTTCGGTCAGGGGCTCGCCGCTCGTCCCATAGACCGAGGCGCTCGAGAGATGGACAAGGCGTGTCCTGGGATCCAGGGCGTCGATCAAGGCCTTGGTTCCCCCCAGATTGATACTCTGCACAAGGGCGCGGTTGCGCCGCTCGCGGCCGAGATGGCCTTCCATGACGACGAAGGCCATGTGGACTACGGCATCGACCCCCCGCGCGGTTTGTCCCACGGCCGTATCCCGTATGTCACCGCGCAGAACCCGAAGCTTCGGGTGATCGATGCGTAAAGGCTTTTGATCGTGGGCGATCACTTCGGTCACGCGCACGTCGCCAAGCAGTCGCGGGACCAGGACCTGCCCGAGACAGCCGGCCGCGCCCGTGATCAGGACGCGCAAGATCGAAAGGCCGGCAGGACCTCCTCGCTCAAGAGGGTGAGGGCCTCACGGTTCTGCGCAGTAGGGCTCGCGCCCGCGCCCACCGCGCAGAGCAGGTGATCGACCCCGGCGTCCGCGTAGGCGCGCAGGCGCTCGCGACAATGGTCCGGGTCGCCCGCCACCACCATGCCGAGCCGCTCGAGGATGGGGAGGTTCACGCCGCCCTTCAATAAGGGCGCGAGCGCCCCGAATCTCCGGTAATACTCGTAGCCGTCCTGTAGTCGTGAGAGAAGGGGTGCGGTAAGCCGCAAGAGCTCGCGATAAAACCAGGTGATGTTGGTACGGGCGATATCGCGCGCCCGCCGGCCGTCAGCAAGACAAAAGATCCCGAGCGTCATCCCGACTCGCGGTGGCCGCAAGGGGTTCGGACCGTGGTGTTCGGCGTAGGCGGCGCGATAACGCCGGATGTCCTCCTTCACCATGAACCAGGGTTTGAAGGGGCCTGCGAGTACCCCGAGGCCCAGACGCGCCGCAAGTTCGAAGCTCTCCGGGCTCACTGCCGCCATCCACAGGGGCGGGTGGGGTCTCTGGAGGGAGCGCGGACGCACCGCGATATCCGCGAACCGGAAATGCTGCCCCT